>CANESI010000034.1 GCA_947441065.1 Caulobacteraceae bacterium | reverse complement strand
TGGTGTTGGCGATAGTGACGGGTCACGGTGCCGTGGGCGGCTTCGGCCTCAACAACCTTGCCATCTGGGGTCATCAGCACCGAGGTCATCAGACCCAGCGAACCAAAGCCTTGAGCCACGGTGTCGGACTGAACGTCACCGTCATAGTTCTTACAGGCCCAAACGAACCCGCCCGACCACTTCATGGCGGCTGCGACCATGTCGTCGATCAAACGGTGCTCATAGGTGATGCCAGCGGCCTTGAAGGCGGTCGCGAATTCGGCGTCAAACACCTCTTGGAACAGGTCCTTGAAGCGGCCGTCATAGGCCTTAAGGATCGTGTTCTTGGTCGACAGATAGACCGGATAGTTGCGCTGCAGGCCATAGGCGAGCGAGGCGCGGGCAAATTCACGGATCGATTCATCGAGATTGTACATGCCCATGGCGACGCCGCCGCCGGGATAGGTGAAGATCTCGTGCTCGATGACCTTACCGTCGTCGCCGACAAAGGTCATGGTCAGCTTGCCGGGGCCAGGAACGACAAAGTCAGTGGCCTTGTACTGGTCACCAAAGGCGTGACGGCCGATGATGATCGGCTGGGTCCAGCCGGGAACCAGACGCGGAACGTTCTGACAGATGATCGGCTCGCGGAACACAACGCCGCCGAGGATGTTGCGGATGGTGCCGTTTGGCGACTTCCACATCTTCTTCAGACCAAACTCGGCCACGCGGGCTTCGTCAGGGGTGATGGTGGCGCACTTGATGCCGACGCCGTGCTTCTTGATGGCGTGGGCCGCGTCGATGGTCACCTGATCGTCGGTGGCATCGCGATTTTCCATGCTCAGATCGTAATAGTCGATGTCCAGATCAAGGAAGGGCAGGATCAACTTGTCCTTGATCAGCTTCCAAATGATGCGGGTCATTTCATCGCCGTCTAGATCGACGACAGGGTTGGCGACTTTAATCTTGGCCATGGTTTGGCTCTCCCAATGAACGGGGCGCGATTCTCAACAGCACGGCACACAGGGCCGGACCGCTCGCGACGCAAGGCGTATAGACTGCCAACTGTTGATGAGCAACGGCGACTGAACGCCTTAACTATGACTCTAGGGCATTTGCTTAAAATGGCGTCGTCGGCTATCGCGGGGCGTGACCCAATTGACCCCGCCCTGTGTAATCTTGAACGCGCCGCAACTGGCCGAGAATATCGGCGCTGTGGCACGCGTTATGGCCAATTTCGGTCTCTATGATCTGCGTCTTGTTCGGCCTCGCGATGGCTGGCCGCAGGAGCGCGCTTGGGCCAGTGCGTCGGGTGCCGATTGGCCGCTCGACAATGCCAAGGTCTTTGATCGCCTCGAAGATGCCGTGGCGGACCTGTCGTTGGTCTATGCCACGACCGCACGCCCCCGTGAGGCGCGGCTTCCCGTCATCACGCCGCGTCAGGCCGCGACGGAGCTCTTTGGCGCATCAACCCAAGGCCAAGCGGTGGGTCTATTGTTTGGCGGCGAGCGGGCAGGGCTAGAGACCCTCGATATCGCCCTGTGCCAAGCCATTGTCACCATCCCTATCGACCCGAAGTTTCACTCGCTCAATCTGGCGCAGGCGGTGGCCCTGAACGCCTATGAGTGGCGCATGGCGCTGGATGATCGCCCGCCGGCCATCTTTGACGAGGTGTCACCCCCGGCGGATCTGGCCGAGGTGCAGGGCTTCTACGACCATCTGGAAAAGGAGCTCGATACATCCGGCTTCTTCTTCCCGCCCGAAAAGCGCCCCTCGATGATCCGCAACCTGCGCGCCATCTATGCACGGTCGCGGCTGTCGGTGCAGGAGGTTCGCACCCTGCGCGGTGTGGTCACCGCCCTGACACGCGGCCGAGGCCAGGTCTTGGCGCGTATGGCGCGGGCCAAAGCCTTTGAAGACAAGGCGCAGCGCGCCAATCCCAAGCAAGGAAAAGACGATGAGTGAGATCGAAATTCTGGGCAGCTACCGGGTCCATGGTGGCACCCTGACCTATGTGCGCCATGCGTCAGCCGCGACCACAACACCCATGCGGTTTTCGATCTTTGTGCCAGAAGGGGAGGGGCCGTTCCCCAGCCTGATCTGGCTGTCGGGCCTGACCTGCACCGAAGAGAATTTCACCGCCAAGGCCGGGGCCTATCGCGCCGCCAGCGCCCATAAGATGATCATCGTGGCCCCCGATACCAGCCCGCGCGGCGAGGGCGTGGCCGATGACGGTGCCTACGATCTGGGCCAGGGGGCGGGGTTCTATATCAACAGCACTGAGGCCCCTTGGGCCCCGCATTTCCAGATGGAACGCTATATCACACGCGATCTCTTGGCGGCGGTGGATAGCAATTTCCCGACCGATCCAGCGCGGCGCGGGGTCAGCGGCCATTCGATGGGCGGGCACGGCGCCCTGACCTTGGCGCTGAAATATCCGGACCTGTTCAAGAGCGTGTCAGCCTTCGCACCCATCGTCTCGCCAACCACCTGTGACTGGGGCCGCAAGGCCTTCACGGCCTATCTCGGCACCGATGAGAGCCTGTGGACCGCCCACGATGCCTGCTGTTTGATCGCGGCGGGTGCGGGCAAGTCGTTCGACGATATTCTGGTCGATCAGGGTCTGGGAGACAATTTCCTCGAGAACCAGCTTCGCCCCGAACGTCTAGAGGCGGCAGCGGCTCAAGCGGGCGTCAAGGTCACGGTGCGTCGTCAGCCCGGCTATGACCATTCCTATTTCTTTATGGCTAGCTTCATCGACGATCACGTGGCCTTCCACGCCGCCCGTCTCTAAGCAGCCTTAGCGTATCGTCGTGGTCCAGGTCTGATTGCTGGACTGGACCACGGCATCGCGCCTTGCGCCAGTGTTCCAAACGCGCACCGAAAGGCTGTCGCTTGTCAGCCAGCGCAGATCGCACGGCGCTGGGGCATCGCTGACCTGCACGCCCTTGGCCCAAGACCCACCGACCTGTTCGATGATCTCGACCCCGGTAAAGTCAAAGCGCTTGACCACGGCGGTGGCAAAATAGCGGCCATCGGGGGAGGGCGTCGGAATGTCTGACAGCCGGGCCTGAGCGCCTGTATGGCGGTTGAGCAAAATATAGCTGATCACGCCGCCCTCTGAGACCTGAACCAGGTCTGCCGGTAGGCCTCGGTACGAGGCGACATAGCGATAGGTGACAGGCCCAACGGCGGAGGTTGCCTGGTCATCAAACTGGCCAGCGCCGACCCGCAAGGAGGATCCAAGCCTCAAGGCCCCGCCGCTTTCGGCAATGACGCGGTCCTCTGGCATCAGCGTGACGGGCGGGCGGTTGGCTATGGTGCTGCAGCTTGTCAGGCCTTCGGTAAAGGCCGCGTCGAGCAGGCTGGGGACTGTGCTGGCAATCGGCTTGGCCTGCGAGGTTGCGATGGGGGCGACCGAGATGGGGGTCACCGCTGCAGGGGTTGCCCTTTCAGGCGCCTCTTGCGTCACAATCGGGGTGCGTTGCATCGTTGGCTCAGCCACGGGCGCGACCTTGGCGTCCGATATGGGCTTAGCGGCAGGGGTGACGGGAGCCAGTTGGACCGGCGCGCTGATCGCGCTGCTGGCGGGCGCACTCGGTGGCGCGCTGGCATCAATGACAATCGGATATTCCGGTGCGCGGCTTTCCAAACCGGCGCATCCCGATAGAACGCTGGCCGACAAAAGGAGCGTGATGATCTGGCGCTGGTTCATGATGGTCTCTTCAGCCCGCTTCAACAGGGGTCAACGGGGTCATAACGGGGCTGAATCGCCCAAAAGGGCAAGGGTGAAGACCGCTTACCCAGAGCGGAGCCCGCCCGGACGGCACAAAATTGCATGTCAATTTCGCTCGAATGATGTGCTGCCTATCGCCCAGAGACGCGAACAGCGCTAAGAGACCGAACCATGAGCAAGACCCCGACCCCCGACTCGTCGGCTGCCAAGGCGGCCCCCAGTTCCAGCGCTGCCACGGGCAAGTCCATGGCCGAATATGCCCGCGAGTTCGGGCTAAAGCCGGAAGAATATGACCTGGTTCTTACGCGGCTTGAGCGCGAACCCAATCTGGTCGAGCTGGGTGTGTTCAGCGTCATGTGGAGCGAGCATTGCTCTTACAAATCCTCACGCCGTCACCTGCGTAAGTTCCCGGTCACGGGGCCGCGTGTCCTGATCGGCCCGGGCGAAAATGCGGGCGTTATCGATATTGGCGATGGTCAGGCCGCCGTCTTCAAGATGGAATCGCACAACCACCCCTCCTATATCGAGCCCTATCAGGGTGCCGCGACGGGTGTGGGCGGCATCATGCGCGACGTCTTTACGATGGGCGCGCGTCCCATCGCCCTGCTCAATGCCTTGCGCTTTGGTGAGCCTTCCCACCCCAAGACCCGCCGTCTGGTGTCGGGCGTGGTCAGCGGCATTGGCGGCTATGGCAACTGCGTTGGCGTTCCCACCGTCGGCGGCGAGACGCAGTTTCACGCGGGCTATAATGGTAATATCTTGGTCAATGCCATGTGCGTTGGCTTGGCCGATGCCGATAAGATCTTCCTGTCGGCGGCTCCGGCTCCCGGCCTTCCTGTGGTCTATTTCGGGTCCAAGACGGGCCGCGACGGTATCCATGGCGCGACCATGGCCTCGGCAGAGTTCGACGAGGACTCTGACGAGAAGCGTCCCACCGTTCAGGTCGGCGATCCCTTCGCCGAAAAGCTGCTGATTGAAGCGACGCTCGAACTGATGGCCTGCGGAGCGGTTGCCGCGATCCAAGATATGGGTGCCGCTGGCCTAACCTCGTCCTCGGTCGAAATGGCCGGTAAGGGCGGGCTCGGTATCGCCCTTGACCTCGACGCCGTGCCGCAGCGTGAAACGGGCATGAGCGCCTATGAGATGATGCTGTCGGAAAGCCAAGAGCGGATGCTGGCGATCCTTAAGCCGGGCCGCGAGCCTGATGCCTACCGCGTCTTTGAAAAGTGGGGCCTCGACGCCGCAGTCATTGGCTGGACCACGGAAACAGGCCGGATCGTCCTGACCCATAAGGGCGAGATCGTCTGCGACCTGCCGCTGGGTCCTTTGTCAGATGACGCGCCGCTCTATGATCGTCCTTGGGTGCAGCCTGCCTTGAGCCCTCGGATCGAAGCGGACGCGGTTCCTGCGCCTGCTGATTGGTCCAAGACGGTGCTGGACCTTCTTTCGACCCCTGACATGGCCTCCAAGCGCTGGCTCTGGGAGCAATATGACCGGCACGTGATGGCCGACACCCTAGCCGACAGCGCCACGGCGGCCGATGCGGGCATGGTTCGGGTTCATGGCACCCGCAAGGCTCTGGCCATGACCAGTGACTGCACACCGCGTTATGTCCAAGCGGACCCCTATGAGGGCGGCAAGCAGGCTGTGGCCGAGGCTTGGCGCAATCTGATCTCGGTCGGGGCTGAGCCGATCGCGATCACCGACAATCTCAATTTCGGCAATCCTGAGCGTCCAGAGATTATGGGCCAGATCGTTCGGGCCATTGACGGTATGGCCGAGGCCTGCGCCGTCCTGACCTTCCCCGTCGTGTCGGGCAATGTGTCGCTCTATAACGAGACCAATGGGGTCGCCATCCCGCCGACCCCGACTGTGGGCGCTGTGGGCCTGCTGCAGGACTATGACCGCCGTGCGGGCTATGGCGGGCTCAAGGCTGGTCAGGTGCTGGTCTTGGTTGGTGCCTCAACCGGAGAGCTGGGAGCGTCGATCTATCTGCGTGACATATTGGGCCGGGAAGAGGGCGCGCCGCCGCCGGTCGATCTGGCCGTTGAACTGCGCAATGGCCTTTTGGTCCGCAGCCTCATTCTGGACGGCTATACGCGCGTCGTGCATGACCTATCGGATGGTGGTTTGCTGATCGCAGCGGCCGAGATGGCGATGGCCTCTAAGGTTGGTGCCATGCTGACCCTGTCAGGCGACTTGCCGGACCACTCTGCCCTTCTGGGCGAGGATCAGGCACGCTATCTCATTGCGCTGGACCAGGTCGATCTTGACCATCTGGACAGTGCCGCTGAGGCCGCTGGCGTGCCCTATGAGGTCATTGGTCAGGCGGGCGGATGTGAGTTGGCCGTGCAGGGGCGCGGCGGCTTGCTGTTCGCGCTCGACCTCGATGATCTGAGCGCGGCGCACGAAGGTTGGATGCCGAGCTTTATGGACGCCCCCGTTTAGGTTTGAGGATTGCCCATGCCCATGTCTGCGACGGCCCTAGAGGCTGATCTGCGCGATGCCTTTCCGGAGGCCGAGATCGAGATCCAAGACCTTGCCGGAGATGGCGACCACTATAGGGCTCGCATCATATCGACGGCCTTTGCGGGCTTGCCGCGCGTGCGTCAGCACCAACTGGTCTATGCGGCCCTCAAGGGCAAGATGGGCGGAGAGCTTCACGCTTTGGCCCTAGAAACCTCTGCTCCCGTCGCCGGTACTTAACGCCCATTTCACGGCTTGAGCTTGACCCGGACCATGGGGATGCCTAGCTCTGTAGTCACATCTCTTTGAGGCACGACCATGACCGACTCTGCTGCACCCACCTCCGCCGATCAATTCATTGCCAAGACCATTGCGGATCATGCCGTGGTTCTGTTCATGAAGGGCGTGCCCGATCAGCCGCGCTGCGGCTTCTCCGCTGTTACGGTACAGATCTTGGACCATCTCGGTGTAGAGTTTGTGGGTGTTGATGTCCTGCAGGATGATGACCTGCGTAACGGTATTAAGACCTTCAGTGACTGGCCAACCATTCCTCAGCTCTATGTCAAAGGTGAGTTTGTTGGCGGCTCTGATATTGTTCGGGAAATGTTTCAATCGGGCGAGTTAAAGGCCTTCATGGCTCAGCACGGCGTTTTGGAAGACTAGGCCTACTCCCAAGGTCAATTCGATCTGTATTTTATGCTGCCTGCAGGTGCGACCTTTTGAGGCGTAAAAAAAAGTTGTCCACAGCGGTTTAATGAATTATTTAGATTCGGTGGTTTATAACACCAGCAACTAGAGCAGGAGGCTCTTATGATCAGTGATGTGCCCGCAAGAAGCGGTACGATCCTGACACCCGCAAATCTCGACGCGGGTGCCGGACCTGCAGCTTCGAAGATACCGAATCAGACTCCGTCTTCGACCGAGAGTCCCTTAACGGCTGCCGTAGCGACCGATCCAAAAAGTGTGGCCTTGGCTCAGGCCAATGCTCGCGTGAAAGAGGGCAAGCAAGCCCTGACGCAAATGCTCTCTGCGATGAACCCGGACGCTATGACGGCAAAGGATGCGGCCAAGATTGCCAGGCAGATTGTCGCGGCAGCTCAGGAGGCCGTCAGCCTCGGCGGCAGCCGTATGGCTCTGCTCGAGCCCAGCTTGCCTGTCCTGTCCTCTGCAAGCCGTATGGCCATCCAGAAGCAGGCCGACGACCAAGCCTAGAACGAGTTTTTTAGGTCTTGATCCACAAAAAAGGCCCCGGTTTCCCGGGGCCTTTTCTGTGTCTGATCGGTTGAGGATCAGGACGAATAATACTCGATAACCAGGTTCGGTTCCATCTTCACCGGATAAGGAACTTCGGAAAGCTCCGGCACGCGGATGAACTTGGCCGACAGGCCCTTGGCGTCGACTTCGACATAGTCGGTGAACTCGCGCTCGCTCGACTGAATGGCTTCCAGAACCAGAGCCATATTGCGCGAACGCTCGCGAACCTCGACCACATCGCCGATCTTGCAGCGATAGGAGGCGATGTTGACCTTCTGGCCGTTCACGGTGACGTGGCCGTGGTTGACGAACTGACGGGCGGCGAACACGGTAGGCACGAACTTGGCGCGATAGACGATGGCGTCCAAGCGGCTTTCCAACAGGCCGATCAGGTTCTCAGAGGTGTTGCCCTTGCGGCGATCGGCCTCTTCATAGATGCGCGAGAACTGCTTTTCGGTCAGGTTGCCGTAATAGCCCTTGAGCTTTTGCTTGGCGCGCAGTTGCAGGCCGAAGTCAGAAACCTTGGACTTGCGACGCTGACCGTGCTGGCCGGGACCGTAGGAGCGGCTATTGACGGGCGATTTGGGGCGACCCCAAATATTTTCGCCCATACGGCGGTCAAGTTTGTACTTAGCGGAATGACGCTTTGACATAGTCTTCTCTTCACTTCGATCCGAGCCGGCTGCCCCGAGACTGGGACGGCGATTGCAACGGCGGCTTTAGATCACCCGTCATAGGCCCCAAGGCCGCAGAACAGGTCCTGCGGCGGGAAGGGGCGTGTATGGCGCGGCAGGGTCCTAGAGTCAAGTCAGCGGCGACTAGGCGCTCGCCAAGGCGCTTTGGAACAGCAGGGCCCCGTCAGCTGAGCCGAGTTCGCCTTCAAAGCTGCGGTCTGGGTGCGGCATCAGGCCAAGGACATTGCCCTTACCATTGACGATCCCGGCAATATTGCGGGCCGAGCCGTTGGGATTGTCGCGATAGCGGAACACCACCTGACCCTCGCCCTCGATCCGGTCCAGTTCGGCCTCTTCGGCGAAGAAGTTGCCCTCGCCATTGCCGACGGTCATGACCGCTTCACGGCTGGCGCTATAGCCGGTCGAGAACCGGGTCTGGGTGTTGGTCACATCCAGCGTCACGGCCTTGCAGATATATTTCAGCTTGGCATTGCGCAGCAGGGCCCCGGGCAACATCCCCGCCTCGCACAGAACCTGGAAACCGTTGCAGATGCCGACCACGGCCACACCGCGCTCTGCGGCAGCCTTGACCTCGGCCATCACCGGCGACAGGGCCGCCATGGCTCCGCAGCGCAGATAGTCGCCATAGGAAAAGCCGCCGGGCAGGACGATCAGGTCTAGGCCCGAGGGCAGGGCCGTCTCTTGGTGCCAGACCATATCGACGCTGGATGCGGTCGAACGCTCGATGGCTACCTTGCAGTCGCGGTCGCAATTGGAGCCGGGGAAGACAATGACAGCAGATTTCATGTCAGATCAGTTCCACCCGGTAGCTTTCGATCACAGTATTGGCCAGCAGTCGGTCGCACAGGGTCTTGACCTCGGCCTCGACGGCGGCGCGGTCGGTCCCGGCAATATCGAACTCGATCATACGGCCAACGCGTACGTCACTGACGCCGCCGAAGCCGAGCGTGTGGACAGCGCCCTCAATGGCCTTGCCCTGAACGTCGAGAACGCCCGGCTTGAGGAAGACGTGGACCTTGGCTTTCATCAGACTTTGCCTCCCTGAATCACTGTGGGCATTTCCTGCATGATGCCGAGCCGCCGAGCAACCTCTGTATAGCTTTCAATGACGCTTCCCATGTCCCGGCGGAACCGATCCTTGTCGAGTTTTTCATGGGTCGTGCTGTCCCAGAGGCGGCAGCTATCGGGGCTGAACTCATCGGCTAGGATGATGCGGGCGAAATCATTCTCGAAAATCCGGCCATATTCGATCTTGAAGTCGACAAGGGTGATGTTCACGGCACTGAATAGGCCGCTGAGAAAATCATTGATGCGCAGGGTCATGGCCATCATGTCGTCGATCTCTTGGGTGGTGGCCCAATTGAAGGCGGTGATGTGCTCTTCGGTGACCAGCGGGCTGCTCAGCTTGTCATCCTTATAGTGAAACTCAAGGATCGAGCGGGGCAGGACCTGACCCTCAGGCAAGCCAAACCGCGTAGCTAGAGAACCCGCCGCAATGTTACGACAGACGACCTTGAGCGGGATCATCTCGACTTCACGGATCAACTGCTCACGAAGGTTCATGCGCTTGATGAAGTGATTGTGGATGCCGATGATGTTGAGCTTGGTCATCACATATTCGCTGATGCGATTATTGATGACGCCCTTGCCTTCGAGAACGGCCTTTTTCTGATCGTTGAAGGCGCTGGCATCGTCCTTGAAATATTGGATCAAGGTGCCCGGCTCAGGTCCCTCATAGAGGATCTTGGCCTTGCCTTCATAGATCTTTTTGCGGCGAGTCATCGGTTGGGTCTACTTTCGAGGAGACGGTGCTAGCAGGACTAAAAGAAAAGCGCGCGGCCAGTTATCGCGCGCGTGTCCGACTCGGCCTTTCGCACCCCATCTAGGTGGCGCACCCTAGCGGAACGCGGCTCTTGGCGCAAACATTGGGCGGCTGTGGCAATATTCCTGGGGGTATTTGCCCGGTTGATCATTGCGGTCCTTCCGCACCCGCGTTATTCACTCGCCAGAAAATCAATTGGGGTGACCATGACCACGTTCGACAAGCGCGAAGAGGGCTTTGAAAAGAAGTTCGCTCACGATCAGGACCAAGAGTTCAGGGCCATCGCACGCCGTAACAAGCTGCTGGGTCTTTGGGCGGCTGGGCTGATGGGTCTCGAAAGCGCGGATGACTATGCCAAGGCCGTTGTGAAGGCGGACTTCGAGCAGCCCGGCGAAGAAGATGTCCTGCGCAAGATCATGACCGACCTAACCGGCTCTGGCCTGACCACGGGCGAAGGCGAAGTGCGCCGCAAGATGGACGAGCTGATGGCCGTCGCGCGCGAGCAGGTCAAGGGCGAGTAATTCGCCTGAACGGCAAAACGGCGGTGCCTATGCGCCGCCGCGAAGCCAGCCGACCACCGACAGCCTTGGCGCTGTCGCATAGGGCGCGACCGGGGCCACTGAGTGGTCCTGGGGGACCCTAAACAGATTCAAACTATTGAAGTTGGGCAGATGGCCGCGCCGAATGGTGCCGTCCTTCTCGTGAAACAGAAGCTGGCCTCCCCAGTCAGAGCGCCATTGCCGCGTGAAGCCCATTGTGTAGGCCGCGCGTCGATCCGCGCCGGGCTTTTCATCATCATGCAAGGTCAGAAAGTCGCCGGGTCGGTAGAGCGTCGCCTGTGCGTCAGCCTTGATCACATCATCAGTGCTGATGATCTCTTGGCCGAAATCGAGAAATTCCCGGCTATTGATCCAGTGGGTCAGGGCGTAGATCGGGTGGCTAGGATCGCGGCCCTCGAGAACGGCGCTAATCATCGGATAGGCGAGATAGACAAAGCCAAAGCCCTTGGACGCCCGCTCGCTGACCGCCTGCAGACGGTTGCCGACCGCCTCGGACCCCAAGGCGCTGAGCTCGGCACGGTTCAGTACCTCATAGCCATTGTCCGCCGTCGAGAGGGCCAGATCCCACGGCATGGAGCGTTCGAGCATCTCGGCCAGACCCCGGGCAAGGTCTGGCTCAAAAAGGTGTGGCACCTGCACGAAGCCGTCACGGCTGAAGGCGTCGCGGTAGTCGCGAGCCTTCAGCGCGGGATTGAGCCTCAGCGACAGGGCCGCCATGTCAGCCCTGCCCGAACACGCGGCTGAAGATCGTGTCGACATGCTTGAAGTGATAGCCAAGGTCGAACAGCTCTTCGAGTTCCTCGTCGGTCAGGTGGGGGCGCACATCAGGGTCGGCCTTGAGCAGATCAAGGAACCGTGCCTCTCCGCGCCAGACCTTCATGGCTGCGCCTTGCACGGCGGCATAGGCGGTCTCGCGGGCAATACCCTTTTGCGTCAGGGCCAGCATGACGCGCTGTGAGTGCACCAAGCCGCCGAGGCGATCGAGGTTCTTTTCCATATTTTCAGGATAGATCACCAGCCGCTCCATCACGCTCGCCAGCCGGCGCAGGGCAAAATCGAGGTGGATGGTGGCGTCCGGGGCAATGCCGCGTTCAACCGACGAATGGCTAATATCGCGCTCATGCCACAGGGCGACATTTTCCATGGCGGGCACCACGGCGGATCGTACCAAGCGGGCCAGACCGGTGAGGTTTTCGGTCAGGATCGGGTTGCGCTTGTGCGGCATGGCCGACGAGCCCTTTTGACCCGGATCAAACGGCTCTTCAGCTTCGAGCACCTCGGTGCGTTGCAGATGGCGGATCTCGACGGCCAGACGCTCGACCGATGAGGCCACCACGGCGAGGGCAGCAAAATAGGCCGCATGACGGTCGCGCGGAATGACCTGGGTGGCCACAGGCTCGATGGTCAGACCCATCTTCTCGGCCACATGGGCCTCGACCCGCGGATCGACATTGGCAAAGGTGCCGACGGCTCCGGAGATCGAGCAGGTGGAAATCTCGAACTTGGCCATGGCCAAGCGCTCCTTGGCGCGCTGGAACTCGGCATAGTGACCGGCCAGCTTGAGGCCAAAGGTGGTAGGTTCGGCGTGGATGCCGTGGCTGCGGCCCACGGTCGGGGTCAGCTTGTGTTCCATGGCCCGGCGCTTAAGGGCGGCCAGAACCAGATCCACATCCTCGATCAGCAGGTCGGCGGCGCGGCCGAGCTGTACCGAAAAACAGGTGTCGAGAACGTCGGAAGAGGTCATGCCCTGATGCAAGAAGCGCGCTTCTGGCCCGACAATCTCAGACACGTGAGTCAGGAAGGCGATGACATCGTGCTTGACGACCCGTTCGATCTCGTCGATCCGGTCGGCATCCCAGATCGCATTGCGACCCTTTTCCCAGATGATCTGGGCCGACAGCTTGGGGATTACGCCCAGTTCAGCCATGGCGTCGGCGGCGTGGGCCTCGATCTCAAACCAGATGCTGTACTTGGTCTGCGGCGACCAGATGTCTGCGCATTCAGCGCGGGAATAGCGAGGGATCATGGTCGAGGGTCCGATCTGGCCTGTGCGGGCGTCTGTTGCCCGTTGGATGCGAGCCCCGAGCCCCCAATGTCAAGACCTTGCATGATCTTAAGGGCGTCTGCTTGGTCACCGCAGATCAGAAAAAGGGCGCGAACCCAAAAGTCCGCGCCCCATTCGTCTATTGGCCTGCTGCGGCCCGTTTAAGGTCTGCAGCAAGGGTCCGGGATGCCAGCAGATAGTGCAGGGCGGCCCAGCCATAGATCAGCGTCACCGCCAAGATGCCGTAGCGTGTGCCTAGGGCACCGGCTGCATGACAGGCCGCGCCCACCTCGGCTGAGGCCCCGACAATGGCCTTGCCGCTGGGGCAGGTGGCGATGAAGGTACCTAGATCGTTGGCCGCAAAGCTATTTTGGACGAACAGGTCGATCACCCAGCCCGTAAAGGGCGGGCCAGCGCCCAGCGCAATCAGGTTTAGGACGAAGAACAGAAGGGCCGTGGCTGTCGCTCTCATGCGCGGCTCGACCATATTGTGCATGACGCCAAAGGTCGGGCCCAGATAGGTGTAGTGGAAGATGCCCGGAAGCATCAAAAGGCCAGCGGCAATCATCCAAGACGAGTTCGAATAGACCGCCAGATAGAGCGGGGTAGCGATGGCCAGACCAATGGCCGGGACAAGCGCGTACCACTTACCGTCCTTCTTACCGATCCAGTCGGTCAAGAAACCGCCGATCAGCGTGCCAGCGCCAGAGGCGAGACCGCCAACCAGTCCGAAGATCAGGCCCACCTCAACATAGCTGAGGCCGAAATTGCGGATAAAATAGGGCTGGGCAAATTGGCCGGTGCCATAGCTGGCAAAGGAGGCCAACGTCACGCCTGCCGTAATGTGGCGGAAAGAGGCCGTACCCCAGAGCCGCTTGGCGACCTGCATCAGGGACGGTGCGGGCTCCTTCATGCTGGCTTCAGCAACGCCGCCAGCCTCTTCTGAGTGACCGCGCGGCGGTTCCTTAATCACCAGCTTGACGATGATGGCAATGAGAATGCCCGGTAAGCCGACAATGACAAAGGCTTCGCGCCAGCCGACATTCTGGACAAGGTACCCCCCAGCAACCGCGCCGATCATGGTGCCAAGCGGAATGCCGAACGAATAGATCGACAGGGCTGTGGCCCGCGCTTTGGGCGGATAATAGTCGGTGATGAGCGAATGGGACGGGGGCGAGCAGCCTGCCTCGCCGACCCCGACGCCGACCCGGAACAGAAGCAGTTGCAGGAACGAAGTCGCCGTGCCGCAAAGGGCTGTAAAGCCAGACCAGATCACGAGGCAAATGGCGATGATATTGACCCGGCTCTTCTTCTCCGCGATCCGCGCAATAGGAATGCCCAAGATCGTGTAGAGCAGCGCAAAGGCGATACCGCCCAAGAGGCCCACCTGCGTGTTGGTGAGGTTTAGATCAACCTTGATCGCCTCGCCCAGCGTGCCAACGATGGTTCGGTCGATAAAGTTGCTGGTATAGACGGCGACAAGGATCCCCAAGACCGTGCCGCGATATTTATCGGAATAGACCGGTTTGTCACTGGTCGGCGTGGCCTCAGCCACGGCTGTATCGGTCATGTAAGCTTTCCCCCCTGAACGCTTATTGTCGAACAGCCACTCTAGGCGCAGTTGGAACATGGACGCCATAGGCGAATGACCATTCTTTTTGCTTCACGGGATATGGGCCGATGCCTTACGGGATAAGGGGTCAAAAGCCTTGCATGGGAGTCCGCTATGGAAATCGTCATCGGTACCAAGAACTGGTCCACCTGGTCCTTGCGGCCTTGGCTGGTGCTGAAGCGCTGCAAAGTCGATTTTGTCGAGACCCTTGTGCCCCTGCGCTGGGACACCAGTTCTGAGGCCATCGCCGTCCATTCCCCGACGGGTTTGGTTCCGGTCCTAAAGGATGGCGCGCTGACCATTTGGGATTCGCTGGCCATTTGCGAATATCTCAATGACCGGTTTCCCGAAGCTAAGCTCTGGCCCGCCGATCCCACCGCCCGGGCGCTGGCGAGGTCGGCGACCGCAGAAATGCATTCTGGCTTTGGTCCCTTGCGCAAGGAATGCCCGATGGAGGTCGATGCGGTTCGACCGGTCGAGCTTTCACCCGCTGCTGAAGCCAATATCCGCCGCATCGTTTCTCTGTGGTCGCAATTGCGCCAGACCTATCAGGCCCAAGGTCCGTTTCTGGTCGGCAGTTGGTCAATCGCCGATGCCTTCTTCACCCCGGTCGCGACGCGGTTTCGCACCTATGGCATTGATCTGGCCGCTTACGGGGACGAGGGCTTGGCGGCGGCCTATTGTGAGGTCCTGTTGACCACACCCGAATTTCTAGAGTGGCAATCCGACTGTTGAGCCCCCCTACATCCCATGTTCCCCGCGACGGCGGGGACCCAGACCCTTGCACTGAGGACTGTGGAATACCCCCTCACCCAACCCTCTCCCTCAAGGGGGCGAGGGCTTTATCGTTCTTCTTTGCCCTCTCCCTGTGGGAGAGGGTTGGGTGAGGGCCTTGTTTACGTCCCCCACATCCCGTGTTCCCCGCGAAGGCGGGGACCCAGGCCCTTGCACTGAGGACGGTGGAATACCCCCCACTCCCAACCCTCTCCCCCTCAAGGGGGCGAGGGCTTTGTTTTACCCGCGTCATTGCGAGCATAGCGAAGCAACCCAGGGGTCTGACACGATCCTTCGCAGATGTTCCCCTAGGTTGCTTCGGCGCGGTGCGCCTCGCAATGACGCGGAAAAGACGCTCAATCCCCTACATCCCATGTTCCCCGCGACGGCGGGGACCCAGACCCTTTCACTGAGGTCGGTGGGTCATCCCCCTCACCCAACCCTCTCCCCCAAGGGGGCGAGGGCCTTTTTCGAGCCCTAGAAATTCACCCTTCTGCTCAAGGCGCCGTCCACCACCATGTTGATGCCGCTGGTGAAGGATGACAGCGGGCTGCTGAGGAACACAGCGGCGTTGGCAATGTCTTCGGGTGTCGCCATCCGGCCCATCGGGTTGCGGTCCATGCTGTTGGCGAACAGTTCGGGCATGTTGGTCTCGATCATGTTCCAGACCCCGCCCTTGAAATAGACCGTCCCGGGCGAGACCACATTGGTGCGGATATGTTGCGAGGCATATTGCCGGGCCAGACCCTTGGCAAAGTGGATCAGCGCCGCCTTGATTGGACCGTAAGAGCTGGCATTGTCGGTCTCGGCCGCCGAGATCGAGGCAATGATCACGAACGAGGCATCACCCGTCTCAGCCGCCGCCTTCTTGAGGAAGGGCTTGGCCGCATCAAAGGCATTGACCATACCCAGCACGTCGAGCTTGAAATTCTGCTCCCACGAGGCCGGATCGCCGCCCTGAGCCATGGCCCCGGCGTTGGAGACCAGAAGATCAATCCCGCCAAGCTCTGTGGCTGCGTCGCTGATCCAGCCCTTCAGGGCCGCGCCGTCCATAATATCAACCGAAGCCCCCGTCGCCTTGACGCCCATCGCGCTTAGGGCCGCGACCGTCTCAGCCACTTGGGCCTTATCGCGCGCGCAGATGGCCACATTGGCACCCTCCATCGCCAGTCGCTCGGCAATGGCCCGGCCAATGCCGCGTGTACCGCCCAAAATGACGGCGTTCTTACCCTTAAGCTGAAGATCCATGGTCGTTCCCTCTGGTGTGTTTGGTTGGCGCAAGGTTAGGCGGTGGGGGCGGGAAGGGGAAGACCTAAGGCTGACCAAATCGACCCTCTTGGCCGCGCACCCTCATCGGCCTATGTTCAAGGTCAAAGACCATCGGGGGAAACCATGAAGCGCCTTATTCTCATCGTTGCGGCCCTATGCCTGAGCGCCTGTTCGACAGCGACGGCTGCGCCGGAGCTTCCGCCCGTAAATCCCGCCACCAGCCGCGCCCTGCCGCAGGGGCCCATCGTTGGCTATGTCGACGCTGATACCGGTGCCCATGCTTGGCGCGCCATTCCCTTTGCCCGTCCCCCCGTTGGCGAGTTCCGTTGGCGCGCTCCGCGTCCGGCGGAAGGCTGGAGCGAGACCCGCCTCGCGACCAAGCCTGCGCCCTGGTGTCCGCAAATTCTCAGCGCCATGGACGGCGTGCCCAAGGCCAAGTTTGGTCAGATCGCCGGTCAAGAGGACTGTCTCTATCTGGACGTCTATGCCCCGCCGATGACCGAGGCTGAGGCTGCCGCTGCAAAGCTGCCCGTCATGGTCTGGATTCACGGCGGCTCCAACACGTGGGGCCGGGCTGAACAATATAATGGATCGGCCTTAGCGGCGCGGTTCAAGGTCGTCGTTGTTGTCGTGCAGTACCGCCTTGGTGCGCTCGGCTGGATGGCCCATCCGGCCCTTCGCGAAGGTAGCAGCCTGACCGATGACGCTTCGCCAAACTTCGGCATGCTCGATCAGATCCGGGCGCTGGAATGGGTGCGAGACGATGTTGCAGCCTTTGGCGGCGATACCAGCCGCGTGACCATCTTTGGCGAGAGCGCGGGCGGGCAGAATGTGGCGGCTCTGGTCGCCAGTCCTCGGGCCAAGGGCCTGTTCCAGCGCGCGATCATTCAATCGGGCTCGTTCCGCTCTGAACCGATGGCCGTGGCCGAAGGGACCGAGGGCAAGAAGCCTCAATCGGGCCTCGCCGTGGGTGAACGTCTTGTCGGTTCCGGTCAGCCGGTGACAGGCGCTGCCCTGCGTGCCGTCTCGGTCAAGGCGATCTATGATGCCTACCGGGTTGGTACGCGCGACATTGATCCTTACCGCGTCATTGCCGATGGTATCACCTTGCCCGCCGCCGGTCTGGACTCCGTCATCGACAGTCCTGCCGCCTTCAATTCGGTTCCGGTCATTACCGGCACCAACCGCGATGAAATGAAGCTGTTCAACGCCCTGAACCCCAAGATGGTCAAATATACGCTCGGCCTCCTTCCCGCAGCGCGGGACAAGGCCCTCTATGAGGCGGCCTCGCTCTATCCCAGCCGGATGTGGCGGGCCAATGCGGTCGATGTCCCGGCCAATCGCATGGTCAAGGGCGGTCATGCGCCGGTCTGGGGCTACCGCTTTGATTGGGACGAACAGGGCAAGGTCCTGACCACCGATCTGGGTCAGTTGCTCGGCGCAGGCCACAGTATCGAAATCCCGTTTGTCTTTGGTCACTTCCAGCTCTTGGGGGCCTTTGACCAGTATGCCTTCACCAAGGACAATGCGCCCGGCCGGATCGCCCTGTCGGATTCGATGATGAGCTATTGGGTCAATTTCGCCGCGACCGGTGCTCCCGGACGCGGGGTCGATGGTCGCCTGCCCGAGTGGAAGACCTGGTCCAACGCCTCTGACGCCGACCGGCTAATGATCTTCGACAGCACCGCAGGCGGCGGCGTGCGGATGAGCAAGGATCAGGAAAGTGGCGAGCGCATCGTGCGCGACCTGATGGCCGATCCCACCATCCCCACCAACCAGCAGCGCTGCGAGATCCTCGCCGGGGTCACGCGTGAACATCCAGAGCTGATGTCCGTTGCGGGCAAGGGCTGCTTGTCGGCCACCCGTACAGGCGGCTAGAGACCGAACCTCTAAGGGAGCGGTGGGAGTCTGGCGCTGACCGCTCCCCCTTCTCGTCTCTTTTCACGGCTGCGAGAGAGATAGTTTTAAATACTATAATTAGGTTGTTACCCTGCTCGTATCGACTACCGATACAGAGGCGTAACAATCGTGAACCGTTCCCTAGGGCTCGCCGCCGTCCTGTTGCTCTGCGGCGCGGGTCAGGCCTTGGCCGATCCCTGCAAAGCCATTCCCGACAGCGGCGCCATGCCGACCTACCTCTATAAGGGCCAAAGCTTTTCAGGGCCGGTGGTTCAGGTGCTGGACGGCGATTCCCTCTGCGTCGCCGTCGGTAAGGGCCCTCAAAATTGGGTCGAGGTCCGGCTGAGCGACTTCTATGCTCCAGAATCGCACGAGCCCGGTGGTCCTGAGGCCAAGGCCGCCTTGGGCCGTATGGCTCTGGGCAAGGTCGCCACCTGCGTCTCCAAGAACCGAACCTATGACCGCATCGCCGCCCGCTGCACCATCGGTGGCCGCGCCTTGGGTGAGTTGCTGGTCGCATCCGGAGTGGCCCAAGGCGGGCGGGCCTATCCGGCCAAGACAAGCCCAGCCTCAAGCGCCTCAAGCCAAGTCTTCACCACCTGCGCCGCCGCCCGAGCCGCCGGTGCCGCGCCCCTTCGCAAAGGCCAAGCGGGCTATAATCCCAAGCTTGATGGCGACCGCGATGGGGTGGCCTGCGAGGTAAAGTGACGACCTTGCGCCGCTCCCCCTTTGACACCGCCCGCTGAACACCCGAAGATTAGATCATGACCCCAGCCTCGCTCCTCGACCTGCTTTTGCAGCCCGCCAGCCCCGATCACAGCGGTGATCTTCGCGCCTTTCTCAAACAGTGGGGGCCAGGCACGCCGGCCTCTTCATCGGCCTTTGAGCGGCTGGTGCAGGTGGCCTTGCGGGCCGATGGGCGGTTGAATGCCGGGTCGGCAGGCCATCAGGCCGCGATCCGTCGGCTTTTCCCGACCACGCCCGACGATGCCATCACCGCCTTTTGCGTCAGCGAAGATCAGGGTCCCAAGCCCTCAGGCATTCTTTCGACCTTGACGCCCAAGGGCGATGGTTTCGTGCTCAATGGCCGCAAGCGTTGGGGCAGCATGTCGCCTCTGGCAGACCTGCTCTATATCGCTGCCTCCATCGGTCAGAAGGATGGCCGCAATCAACTGCGTATGGTCAAGGTGGCGACCGGAAGTGCGGGGCTGAGCCTCGATAGCAGCGGCTACGGCGCCTATGCAGGCCATATGCCCATTGCCGACCTGATCCTGACCGACCTAGCGGTTCAGGCCAGCGACGTGATCGAGGCCGACGCCTATGAGGCCTTCATCAAGCCCTTTCGTCTGGTCGAGGATGTCTACAATACCGCAGGCACCCAGATCGGGCTCCTGACCCTTGGCCGGACGCATGGCTGGCCGCAGGAGCTGCTCGAGGACCTGATCGGCCTGATTATCCACGCCCACGCCATCTCCCAGACCCCGATGTCTCGTCCGGCCGATGTGCTGTTGATGTCGGCCTATTTCCGGGCCTCGAGCGCCCTGTGGGACCGATTGGGCGCGGCTTGGGATCTGGTGCCAGAGGCTGAGCGCGCCGCTTGGAGCCCGCAGACCGGCACCTTGGGCGTGGCCGCCCGCGCCCGCGAGACCCGCCGACAGCAGGCTTGGGCTTCGTTTCAGGTCGCCTAATCGGCCTTGGGTGCTTGTGCGCGTCTGATCCTTGTCTAGGGTAGGGTAAAATATCCATCCTTAGAGAGGTCGCCATGTCGCCCAACTTCACCAACCTATTTTCCGTCAAGGGCAAGGTCGTCCTGATCACCGGCGGCTCGCGCGGCATCGGCGAGATGCTGGCCGCAGGCTTTTTGGCCAATGGGGCCAAGGTCTATATCTCATCGCGCAAGGCCGGGGCCTGCGACGAGACCGCCAATCGCCTGATGGAGGCCTATGGCGGCGAGGTCATCGCCTTGCCAGCCGACCTATCGACGGTCGAGGGCTGCGAGTCCTTGGCCAAGCGCCTAGCGGACCTGGAGCCCAAGCTGGACGTGCTGATCAACAATGCCGGGGCGGCTTGGGGCGCGCCTTTGGAAACCTTCCCGGAAGCCGGTTGGGACAAGGTGATGGACACCAACGTCAAGGGCGTCTTCTTCCTGACCCAAAAGGTCCTCCCGCTGCTGCGTGCCGCAGCCAGCAAGACCAGCCCATCGCGGGTGATCAATATTGGCTCGATTGACGGGCTGAAGTCGGCAGCCTTCTCGACCTTCTCCTATGGCGCGTCCAAGGCCGCCGTCCACCACCTGACCCGCTTCCTTGCTGCGCATCTGACCGGCGAGCACATCCTGTGCAACGCCATCGCTCCGGGGCCGTTCCCGACCTGGATGTTGTCCACGGGCGTTGGTTTTGGCGGCGAGACCGAGGATGTCGATTGGGACCGCGTCGGTAAGGGCAACCCCAGCGGCCGCGTCGGCACGCCAGAAGATATTGCAGGCCTTGCCCTGTTCCTCAGCTCGCGCGCAGGTGAGTTCATCGCCGGTCAGGTCATCGCCTGCGACGGCGGCGTTGTCGGCACAAGCTAAGGCCGCGATTGGCCTAGAAGGTTTCAGACCAGGGCCTGAGATCCAGTTCTTGGGTCCAGGCGCTGCGCTGTTGCATGTGCAGCATGTAATAGGCCTCGGCTATGGCCTCGACATTGAGCATGCCGTCGGAGCCGCGCTGTTCGACCCATTGCGGCGCGAGGGTCAAGAGCCGCTCGCCATGGATGCCGCCATCAATGATGACGTGGGCCACGTGGATGTTCTGAGGTCCAAACTCTCGCGCGAGGCTCTGAGACAGGGCGCGCAGGCCCGCCTTGGCCGCAGCGAAGGGGCTGAAATTGGCCTTGCCACGCAGGCTGCCCGAGGCCCCGGTAAAGATCAGGGTGCCGAAGCCCTGTTCCAAAAAGGCGGGGATAGAGGCCTGCGCCGTCTGAAAGCCGCCCAAGGTATGTTCACGCCAATGGCCTTCGAACCGCGCTTGGCTGACCTTGAGAAAGGGCGCTGGGTTGTTGCTGCCGGCATTGTGGATCGCGACGGCGAGGGGCGCGAGGGATTGAGCCTGAGCCACAAACCGCTGGGCATCTTCGGCGATGGACCCATCCCCTACAGCCATCGCCACATCGGCACCGATGGCCTTTAATTCCGCATAGGTCTCAGACAGCTTTTCCCCATTGCGCCCGGCGATCAGGATCGGGTGACCGGCCCTTGCAAAGCGCCGAGCTATCGCCGCGCCCGTGCCGAGCGAGGCCCCGACCCCGACAATGAGGACGCTGCCGAGGGGTGGGAGTGGGGTTTCTGATGCCATGATCGTCGAACTCAATTTGGTCTATTGGCCTAAGGGTTAGGGGCGGGCGAGGGCTCTGGCCAAGGCCGGGCGGGCATAGCAGGCCGTTGCCCAACGCTGAACATTGGCATGTTCGCTATAGTCAAAGCGGATCATGTTCATCAGGTGCATGACCGAGGCGACATTGAGGTCGGCGACGGAAAAGGCGTTACCTACCAGCCAGTCACGGCCCTCGAGCGCGGCATCTAGAACCTTGAGCGGACGTTGCAGGCCCTTGGTTGCAGATTCCGTGACCTTTGGATTGCGCTTGTCCTCTGGGGTGAACAGCTTTTGCACCACAATCTGCATCTGCAGGGGTTCGATCTCGCTGATTGCCCAGACACTCCACTGCAGGGCGCGGGCCTCGTCTTCGGGGGTGGTGGGATAGAGCCCGCCGCCATAGCGCTTGGCCAGATAGAGGTTGATGGCCATGGACTCAAACAGGTGCAGATCACCATCGATCAGGGCTGGGATGCGGCCATTGGGATTGACCGACAAATAGTCCGAGCCCTTGGAATCGGCCCCGTAGCTGACCGGCACATGCTCGTAATCAATCCCGGTTTCCTCAATGCCCCAGATGGCGCGAATGGCGCGGGAGTTGGAAATGCCGAACAGTTTGGGCTTGGTCACGATTTGCGTTCCTAAAAGGGGATGGGTCTGTTGGCCGCCAGAATGGCGGGGTCGGTGGTGATGTCAATCTATGGTTATGGGCAACGGTGATGGGCCTTGCACCTCAAGCCGCTTGGCGTCAGGCTCACCTCCTGAACCTTTTGCGCAGTTGATGAGCTAGAGACCGATGAATTCACCTGATGATGAGCGGTTTACGTCCAAGGATGTGGAAACCTGGCATCGCGATGGCGTGGCCCTGATCAAGGACTTCTATACAGCCGAAGAGATCGCCGCCGTGCGGGCCGATTTTGAAGCTGTTTTTGGCCGCACATCGGGCTCTGCCGAGGCGATGGATCGCAAGAAGGGCGAAGAGATCGGGCGGTTCAATGATGCTCAGTTTAAGACGATCAATTCCATACCCTTTGACTGTTCACCGGCCCTGAACCTGATTGGCCTCCACCCCGCTTTGATCGCCTTTGCCAGAGCCGCGCTCAAGACCGATGAGGTCCATCTCTACCAGTGTCAGGCTTGGGCGAAGTTCACCGGTGACGCCGACTATGACCAGCCGTTCCACTGTGATTTCGTCAACCACACCCTGACGGTGCCGTCAGACGACACGACCAAGAATTCAGTGACCGTGATCTCCTATTTCACGGATGTCTCCGACGCCTTGGGGGCCATGCACTATGTCACCCGGCCCGATAGCCAGACGGTGACGCAGGCGCACGGAACCTTGGTCTATGAGCGCGAATTCCAAGCGGATCTGCAAAAGGCGCTTATGCCCTTGGGCCGGTCCAGCGCCTCACCGGCGGGGACGGCCATTCCCTATGGGATTGATGTCTTCCATCGCGGCACCAACCTGACCGAGCCGGGTGGGGTGCGCTATGCCGTCATGGCCTGCTTCAAGCGGGCCGATGATGACTCTATTGGCTATACGGCTTGGCCCTATCATCACCTGATGCCTTGGGGTCAGATCTTCAACCACGCGACGCCCGATCAACTGGCCTGTCTAGGCGTCAAGCGGCCCGGCCATCCGTTCTGGACCCCATCCACCTTGGCTGCGGCTCAGGTGCGATATCCGGGGTGGGACCTGACGCCCTATCGGCAAGCCCTCGCGAGGACCCCCGCATGACCACGCCTGATCCGCTCGCCAATGGGGACTTCGAAATTGGGCCAAGGTTCGAGCCTGACCTGTCCGGTCCTGCCGACGCGCCCTGCGGCAAGGTCTATGCCTTCACGATGGAGTCGCGAGACAGCAAAATCTATCCGGGCATCCGGCGGCTTAACAATGAGATCACCAAGCGGCGCGACGCCTATGGCAACCGTATGGCGGCGCTGGAGCACGAGCAATCAGAGCCGGCCCCCTATCGCCGGACGGTTTGGGTCTATGTCCCGGCCCAATATGTAGCGGGAACCGCTGCCCCGTTCATTCTGGTTCAGGACGGCTATTTCTATCAGTCTCGCATGCCGCAGGTGCTGGACCGGATGATCGCCTCTGGCCGGGTGCCGCCCATGATCTCGATCATGCTCGATAGTGGTGGCAGCGATGCCCAAGGCTCTCAACGGGGTCTGGAATATGACACCCTGTCGGGGCGCTATAGTGAGTTTGTGGAGACAGAGCTTCTGCCGCGCGTCGTGCAAGAGACGGGCGTTGCCCTGACGACCGACCCCAATGGACGCGCCGTGATGGGGGCCAGTTCAGGGGCGGCCTGCGCCTTTACCATGGCCTGGTTCCATCCGGAGCGCTATCGCCGGGTCCTGTCCTATTCTGGCACCTATGTGAACCAGCAGTCCCCGCCCAATCCGGAGAGCCCTCGCGGCGCTTGGGAGTATCACGCGACCTTCATTCCCCAATCCGAGCCCAAGCCCTTGCGGATCTGGCTAGAGGTCGGCGAGCAAGACCTTCATGCCGATGATCCGGAAGAGACGTGGCACAACTGGCCGCTGGCCAATCAGCGCATGGCCGCAGCCTTGGCGGCTAAGGGCTACAACTACCGCTTCACCCTATCGCGCGGGGGACGTCACGCCGACCCACGGGTCTTGGACCATACCTTGCCCGATGCCTTGACGTGGCTCTGGCAAGACTATCAGCCCTGAACGGGGCTTGCCCGCGCCGCATCCGTCGCGCAACATGAGTTTTGAACGAGCGGCGCAATCAGACGCTGCCGGGTCCAATGGGAGAGAATGATGGTCGATCTTACTCAGGCTTCGGCCTTGGTCACGGGTGGCGCAGGCGGTTTTGGCAGTGCGACAGCGCGACGTCTGGCTCAGGCGGGGGCCAAGGTGGTCATTGCCGATGTCGCCGACGAGCGCGGCGAGGCCTTGGCCAAGGAGCTGGGTAATGGCTCGATCTATATGCGCACCGACATTATGGATGAGGCCTCGATTGAGCGGGCGGTTGAGGCGGCTGTGAACCTCGGTCCCTTGCGCGCCGCCGTGGTGGTTCATGGCGGACCGCGTGCCCCCGGCTCAACCGGCCCGGCCCGCGTCGTCAATCGCCAAGGTATCCGCCTGCCGCTGGCCCAATTTGCCCATACGGTGAATGTCTATCTCAACAGCGCCTTTGCCGTGACCAGCATCGCGGCAGAAGCCATGGCCAAGAATGAGCCTCAGGCCTCGGACCAACGCGGCGTGATCATCAATACCGCCTCTATCGCAGGCTATGAGGGTCAGGCCGGGCAGGCGGCCTATTCGGCGGCCAAGGGCGGGATCATCGGCATGACCTTGACCATCGCCCGCGATTTGGCCCCCATCGGTATCCGTGCTGTCTCTATCGCCCCGGGCACCTTCCTGACGCTGGCCTATTCGAGCGTCATGACCGACGAGCAGGCTCAAGCCAAATGGGGACCGATGGTGCCGAACCCTCACCGCATGGGCGATCCGGACGAGTACGGCATCCTCGCCGCTCATATCGTGGCCAACGACTTCCTCAATGGCACGACCATCCGTCTCGATGGGGCACAGCGGTTCTAAACGGGCCGACCCCATAGTCTTGCGATCATGCGGCCCCGGCGGGCCGTGTGATCGATAGGCCAACCTATATTCACCAGAGCGCGATTGGCCTTGGAATGACACAGACCCAACCCCTGTCGCCGCAAGCGAGCGACGCCCCCGCCGTGCATCCCCTGCTGGTCGCACCGGTCATGTCGACCTTGGCCAAGCTGGCAGCGCCAAACCTTCTGGGGATGATGGCGACAACGGCGGTGTCCATCACCGAGACCGTCTATCTGGGTCAGTTGGGCATCGGTGCCCTCGCGGCCTCGGCTCTGGTCCTGCCCTTGATCATGCTGATGGGCATGATGAGCGCGGGTGCTATGGGCGGGGGTGTGTCTTCGGCCATCAGCCGGGCCTTGGGCGCAGGCGATGTGGAACGGGCCGAGCGACTAGCTCTCCATTCGGTCATTATTGGCCTGGCTATGGGGCTTTTTTTCACGGTCCTATTGGTCGGGTTCGGCAATCCGATCTTTTATCTCTTGGGCGGGCGGGGCGAGACCTTGAAGCTTGCAGTCCTCTATGCGGGTGTGGTCTTTTCCGCCGCCGCCCTGCTTTGGATGATGAACATCCTGGCCTCGATCTTGCGGGGGTCTGGCAATATGATCGGTCCCTCTGCGGTCATGATGGGTGGGGCCGTGGTCCAGATTCTGTTGGGCGGCACCCTCTGTTTTGGTTGGGGTCCGGCGCCTCGGCTTGGCATTGTCGGTGTTGGCTTGGCGCAGATCATCACATCGGCGGTCAGTGTGGTCTTGCTGTTTGGTCTCTTGAGATCATCCACAGCCAAGGTGCGACTCAGGTTTTTGGGTCCAATCCGGCGCGACCTCTTTGCGGACATTCTTCGTGTGGGAGCACCAGCGCTGCTGTCGCCGATCCAGACCATTGGGACAATCTTGATCGTGACGGCCATAGCTGCCCGCTTTGGCGTTGAAAATCTGGCGGGCTATGGAATCGGCGCGCGGTTGGAATTTCTACTGGTGCCGATAGCCTTCTCAGTGGGGGTCGCTTCTATTCCGATGGTTGGCCTCGCCATCGGGTTTGGAGATGTGGCGAGAGCGCGGCGCGTGGCTTGGACCGCTGGGGCAATGGGTGCGGTGGGATTGGGTTCCATCGGACTGCTTCTCAGCATCGCGCCGGAGCTTTGGGTATCGCTCTTCACAAGCGATCCTCTGGTTCAGCGTGCTGCAGCGCTCTATCTGCATTTTTCAGGACCGGCCTTCGCCTTTTTCGGCCTCAGCCTCGCGCTCTATTTTGCGTCTCAAGGGGCTGGTCGCATTGGCGGGCCGCTGTTGGCCGGTACGGCTCGGATGGTGGTCGTCGCGGTTGGTGGCTGGATCCTCGTGGTCAATCAGGCACCAGCCTGGGCGCTGTTCGCGGTCGTCGCCCTAGGGATGGTCGTCATGGGCGTGGGAACAGCCATTGGGGTTGCTGTGACGTCGTGGGAGCCGCGGCGAGGGCGTTAAGGCTGCGAAGGCCTCTGCGCGGTGGCGGCCCTTCGAAAGAACCAAGCGGCACCCAGCCAGAGCCCCATAAAGAGCCCGGCCAGAACAAAGGTCGCCCCCTTTCCGGTGACGAACAGGAACACCGAAACCGCCAGCTGGGCAACGGCGGTGGAGGCCATAGCGCGGGCCATCCCTTCACGCTTGAACCGGGCGATTAGCGCACCGATCAGCGCGACCGCGAGGATGAGGCTGAAGATTCGATTGGTCGGATTGTCCTCTGAGCCGATGATACCGACCGCAAGGTTGATCCAGATCAGGGCGAAGGTGGCCAAGAGGGCAAGGCCTGTGCCCGCCAAATAGCTGCGCTCAGGCGTGATCCTCAAGGCGAGGCTATAGGCGCCAGCACTGCCAAACACCATCACGCCCAAGACCGCGAAATCGGCACCATCCCAAGCCACCTTACGGGTGAACTGCATGGCGATCAGCGGCGCGAGCATGATGGCCAACCCGATGGCCCACGGGACGAATATCCAAATGCTGCGATGCGGGCGAGGGGTTTGGGTCATGATGGTCGTGATCAGTTTTCAGGGGTTGAGCCCGAAGCCTTAAGCCAATCCTTCGCGTGAGGCCCGTCAAAATTGCCGAACCTTTCGTCTTCCAATTGTAAAGCACCTTATGATAAGGGTCATTCGTAAGTTTTTGGAGTGATCCGTTCTTGTCCGACAACCGCCTTGACCATCAGCCAGCGATCCTCGACGCCCGCTCCGATACCGGCTTTGTCTTGGCCGAGGTTACGCGGCTGCTGCGTCTGGCCTTTGATCAGAGAATGCGCAGTACAGGGCTGACCGGAGCCACTTGGCGGGTACTGGTCTATCTGTCGCGCGAAGATGGTCAGACCCAAGCGGCCTTGGCTCAAAAGCTCGAAATTAGCCGCGTGGCCGTGGGTGAAGCGGTTGATCGCCTCGAGCGCTCTGGCCATGTCGAGCGGCGTGCTGATCCTGACGACCGCCGCAAATGGTGTGTGTTTCTTACTCAGACCTCGATTGACCTGCTGCCGACCATGACGGCCATGGCCAGCGAGCTTCGAGATGAATTTTACAGCGGCTTTGGCGAAGAGGAGGTCGAGCAACTGCACGGACTTCTGACCCGTCTGCGGGACCGACTGGTCGATATGAAAATTGGCTCAGCCGAGTAGGGGATCTGACGATGACGAACGCGGCTGAGGCAAATGGCGCGCAAGGCTTTATGCGCCGCTATCGACTACTGATCTTGATCGCTGTTCCGGCCGTGCTGCTGGGAGCCATCGCCTGGTTCATTCTGACGGCGGGCCGCTATCAGGAAACCGATAATGCCTATGTCCAGTCCGCGCGCGTGCCGATCAGCACCAGTACGACCGGGCGGGTGATCCAAATGTTGATTAAGGAAAATGATCAGGTCAAAGCCGGTCAGGTCATTTTTCTATTGGACCGGGCCAACCCTCAGGCTGACTTTGAAAAGTCTCAAGCCGTTCTGGCTGCCTCGAAAGCGCGGGTCGATGCGCTGAAGGCGATGCTCGGTGCGCGGATGGCGGCTCAGACCAGCGCGGACGAGGCGGTCGTGTTTGCCAAGAAAGAACAGGCCCGCGCGAGGCTGCTGGCCAATGACGGCATTGCTTCGCGGCAAAATGTTGAGGCGGCAGACCATGCGGTCGATGCGGCCATTTCGGCTCAGGCTTCAGCGCGGCAGGGCGTTGCGATTGCTTTGGCCGATTTGGGCGGGCGTCCCGACATTGCCGTGGACGATCATCCGGCGGTGCGCGAAGCCGCCGCGCTGTTGGAACGCTCGCGTCTGGCCCTGTCCTATACCGAGGTCATCGCCCCTCAATCTGGTATTGTGACCAAGGTCGATCAGATCCAGCCTGGGTCCTTTGTCGCCATCGGCCAGACCCTATTCTGGCTGATTGCCGGTGATCCTTGGATCGATGCCAATTTCAAAGAAAGCCAGATCGCTAAGATGCGGCCAGGTCAAAGCGCGACCGTTCGCTTTGATGCCTATCCCGGCAAGGTCTTTCAGGCGCGGGTGGCGAGCTTTAGCCCCGGAACCGGCGCGGTCTTCTCGGCCCTGCCGCCTCAGAACGCGACCGGCAACTGGGTCAAGGTGGTGCAGCGTATTCCTGTGCGTCTGACCCTGATCAATACCCCACCGGGCTATCTGATCGGCGCGGGCATGAGCGCGACGGTGAAGGTCGATACCCAATCCAATGCGGACAATGCGAAGGCTAAGGTCGCCCCGTGAGCCAAGACCGGCCGATAGCGCGAGGACCACTCACCCTCTCGGTGATGCTTGCCACCACCATGTATACGCTGGATGGCACCATCGCCAATGTGGCCCTGCCGCATATGCAGGGCAGCCTTTCGGCTGGCCTCGATCAAATTACTTGGGTCCTGACCTCGTTCATCGTCGCGCAGGCCCTGATGACGCCGTTGGTCGGTTGGGTGTCCGAGCGGATCGGTCGAAAGGCTCTGATGGTCGCTTCGATCATCGGCTTTACCCTTGCATCTCTCGCCTGTGGTCTGGCGCCAAACCTAGCGGCCATGATTACCTTTCGAATTATTCAGGGCATTTGCGGCGCGGCCTTTGTGCCCCTGTCGCAGTCGATCCTGTTCGATATCAACCCGCCTGAACGCCATCCTCAGGCCATGGCCACCTTTGGGGCGGGGGTGGTTCTGGGACCGGCTCTGGGTCCGGCGCTGGGCGGCTGGATCACCGAGCAGTTCGGCTGGCACTGGGTCTTTTTGATCAATCTTCCGGTCGGTATCGTCGCTCTGTTGGGCGTCCTGCGCTACTTGCCAGAGCAGCGCTCCGATAGCCCGCGCCCCTTTGATTTCATGGGCTTTGGCGCGCTGGCCCTGTTCATCACGGCGCTGCAACTGATGCTGGATCGTGGTCCGGGCGAGGGCTGGTTTGAATCGTGGGAAGTGATCATCGAGGCGGCCATGGCCGTGATCGGGATCTATATTTTCATCGTCCACACCATCACCGCCAAGAAACCGTTCTTCTCCCGCGCCCTGCTGAAGAACTGGAACTTTACAGCCGGCATGGTGCTCAGCCTTGCGACCGGAACGCTGATGTACAGCTCCTTAGCGCTGTTGCCGCCGATGATGCAGAACATCCTCGGCTATCCCGTCATCACGGTGGGCCTTGTGACCATGCCACGCGGAGTGGGGATGCTGGTGAGCATGATGGTGGGCGGACGGTTCATTGGCCGCGTTGATCCGCGAGGATTTCTGATCACTGGATTTGTCCTGAATGCCGTTGCCATGTGGATGATGTCCATGTCCTCGCCTCAGATGGACGATCAGATCATTATGCAGTCGGGCCTCTTACAGGGGGTTGGGCTTGGGATGATCTTTGTCTCTTCCAATACCTTGGCCTTCGGGACCTTGCCGCCAGAACTGCGAACGGATGCCGCGTCGGTGATCACCCTTGCGCGCAGTCTGGGCTCAGCGGTGGGGATTTCCCTGATGCAGGCCATGTTCATGCGCAATCTCCAGACCACCTACACGGTGCTGGTGCCCAATATCCGAACCGATAATCTGGTGTTCCAAAATCAGATGGGCGGCGTGATCGATCTGGGCTCGACAGAGGGCCTATCAACCATAGCCGCAGAGGTGGGACGCCAAGCGGCGATGGTCTCCTATGTCAATGATTTCTACCTCTCGATGCTTCTGACCCTCGCCACCATTCCCCTTATTTTCTTTTTGAAATCGCCGCCCAAGAGCGCGGTTGGAGGCGGCCATGCGCTACCGGACTAGGTTGGCCGCAGGCCTCGTAATGTCGGCCATGATGCTCAATGGCTGCGCGGTCGTTGGACCGGATTTTGTGTCGCCCGCGAGCAGCGCCCCAGCGCAATATCAGTCTGTGCCGAGCGCCGGGGCCTTTGTCTTTGGTGATCCCTCAGCCGGTCAGGCCTGGTGGACCGCGTTCGGAGCGACAGATCTTGATCAGCTCGTGACCGATGCCCTGAAGGGTAGCCCTACGGTACAGGATGCAGAGGCCGCGTTGGAGTCTGCTAGCGCCGCAATGGCCGTGGTCGAGGGAGGGCGTGCACCGCAAGCCAGCCTGACCGCTAGCCCCGAAGAGGCGCGGATCAACTCAACCGCCTTTGGGTTCACTGGATTTCCGCCCCGGACCATCTCACGCTACGCCATCGGCGCGCGGATGTCCTACGATTTGGATCTGTTTGGCGCTAACCGCCGCGCCGCAGAGTCGGCCAAGGCTAGGCTCGACGGGCAGGCCTATCAGTTGGATGCCGCCCGCCTCACCGTCGCAGGCAATACGGCCCGAACCGCCATCCTGATCGCGGCCCTACGCACCCAAATTGCCAGCAGCGAAGCGGTCATCGCCGATAACCGCCAGACCTTGGCTCTAGCGCAAAAATCGGTGGATGCCGGAGCCTCTGGCCGGATCGAGCTTTTGCGGGTCCAGACCCAGCTTGAGCAGGACCAAGCTATCTTGCCCGGTCTGAAGCGGGATTTGGCCGTGGCCCAAAATGCCTTGGCAGCCTTAACGGGCCATGCCCCCGGCGATTGGACCGCGCGGACCTTTGGGCTGGATCAGTTCAAGGTGCCGTCCAGCCTGCCCATGGCTGTGCCCGCAGCCTTGGTCCATGGCCGCCCTGACATTATGGCCGCCGAGATGACCTACCATGCCGCCATCGCCCAGATCGGTGTTGAGCGGGCGCGGCTCTATCCCAACCTTAACATTACCGCCCAGTTCGCCCAGACGGCCTTGACCCCCGACGGCCTGATCAATGGCTCGGCAACGGGGTGGAGCCTGGCAACCGGTCTGACCGCACCGCTGCTCAATGGCGGCGCTCTCAAGGCCAAGACCCGGCAGGCGGAGGCTGAGGCCAAAAGGGCGCAGGCCCGCTATCAGGCCACCGTTCTGAAGGCTTTTGTCGAGGTGGCCGATGGACTGGAGGGGGTGTCGGCCAGCGAGGCGGAACTTCGCCTTCGCAAAAGCGCCCTGACCACGGCCGAGGAGAATCTGCGGCTGGTCCGGCGGGCCTATGAGCTTGGCTCGCTCAGGCTGGTCGATGTGCTTGATGCTCAGCGTCAGGCCAATGGCGCGCGCCAAGCCTTTGCCCGGACCCAAGGTCAGCGGCTTCTGGCCTATGCCGATCTCTATGCAGCGACTGCGACCGTCTCACGCGCCAACTAGCGCGGCCTCATCCTGATGGGTCATG
>CANESI010000033.1 GCA_947441065.1 Caulobacteraceae bacterium | reverse complement strand
TCTCCAGCGCCCAGACCTGATCCGCCGCCTGATCGATCATGTCGGCGCGGTCTATGATCCGGCCATCTTGACGGTTGAAGGGGATGGTCCCCGCGCCCTGACCTTCTTGACCGGCGTGATGCAGCGCGCTGCCGTAACAACCGCGCGGTGGATGGCGGCGGGATTTGTCCATGGGGTGCTCAATACCGATAATATGAACGTGACAGGCGAGAGCTTCGATTACGGCCCCTATCGCTTCTTGCCCTATAACGATCCCAACTTTGTCGCGGCCTATTTCGACCAGAACGGCCTCTACCGGTTTGGCCGTCAGCCCCAAGCCGTGCTCTGGAGTCTGAAGCAACTGGCGGGTTGCCTGACCGACCTGGCCGATGAGGCCGACCTTGCCGAGGTGCTCAATGGCTATGCCGTAACCTATCGCGAGGCTCTTTGCGACGCCATGTTCGCCCGTCTGGGGATCCGGCGCCTGGGCGATGAGCGTGACCCGGCGCTGGTCAATGCGGCCTTCCAAGCCTTGGGCGAGGCGGATCCCGCCCTGCGCTGGGAGCCGTTCTTCTTTGATTGGTTTACGGGGGCAGCGTCCGAGGCGCGGGCAATGGGCGGGGTGCGGGCTGGCCTCTATACCGGCCCTGCGTTCCAAGCCTTCCGCGCTGCCCTACAGGGGTTTGAACCGGATCGTCCCGAACGGCTCAGCCACGCGATTTTCCAAACCGAAGAGCCACAGGAACTGCTGATCGACGAGATCGAGGCCATCTGGAGCGCGATCGCTCAGTCGGATGATTGGACGCCGCTGTCGAGAAAGCTAGACGCGATGGCCTTGACCGCAGAGGCGAGGCTCTAAAGCCTAGGCCAAGCACCAATCCAAAACCCGCGATAGGGTCTGATGATGCGACTGTGGAACCAATGATCCGAAAATCACGCACAGAACGAAGGTCAAACGTCTGACCATTAGATCCTCCCATGTCTCAGTCTTATTTTTGTTACAAACAGTAGTGTTCCGTTACTGAGCCGATGGCAAGACCCATTCGGCTCTGGTCATCCGCGCAAATCATGCTCATATCCTTTTCAGGCCGAGCCGCGTTGGCGCGCACGCGATAGAATGGGAATGAGGATCATGCTGCTTTTGATTTGTGGATTGGTTCTGTTCTTGGGCTGCCATAGCCTGCGTGTTGGCCCAGCAAGCCTTCGCGATGGTCTTGTACAGCGCCTCGGGGCCGGTGGTTTCAAGGGGCTCTATTCGATTGTGTCCCTGATCGGCTTTGCCCTGATCATCTGGGGCTATAGCCAAGCGCGATTAAGTCCGGCTGTGATCTGGCTGCCGCCGGTGGCGACGCGCCATATTGCTGTTCTCTTGATGCTGCCCGCCCTGATCTTGATGGTCGCGACCTATATTCCGGCCAATGTCTTGAAAGCCAAGCTGCACCATCCGATGGTCCTGTCGGTCAAGGTCTGGGCTCTGGCTCACCTGCTCAGCAACGGCAATCTGGCCGATATTGTGCTGTTCGGCTCGTTCCTGATCTGGGCGGTCTTAGCTTTCCGCGCCGCCCGCCAACGCGACCGCGCCAACCCCAGCGAGCCTGTGCCGTACAAGCCACTCGGCCTCATCCTGACCCTGGTACTCGGCACCGGCGCCTGGGCAGCCCTGATCATGGGCGGTCACCGCCTCTTGGTCGGTGTCAGCCCGTTTGGGTGAGGGGGCTAGGGGCACGGGATGAACACCCCCCACTCCCAACCCTCTCCCCCTCAAGGGGGGAAAGGGCTTTAGGTGTTTTCCCACATCCGTGTTCCCCGCGCAGGCGGGGACCCAGACCTGTCTGCACAGGCCGTTCAAAGGCTTCGATATGGGCAATGTGGCGTCCCGTAGAGGACTCGAACCTCTGACCCCCGGTTTAGGAAACCGGTGCTCTGTCCGGCTGAGCTAACGGGACCCACGAGGGCGGTGTAGCATCGTGGGGGGCGGCTGCCAACCTAGCCGATTAGGCCTGCCGCCCAAGGATCGCCGACCTTTTGCTCCAGCGCGATTTTCAACTTCTTCATGGCGTGGTGCTCGATCTGGCGCACGCGCTCTTTGGAGATACCGAGCGCCTTGCCGAGGGTTTCGAGGGTTTCAGGATCCTCGATCAGGCGACGTTGGCGTACAATGTTCATTTCGCGCGGGGTCAGGGTGTTGAGGGCCTCCTGCAGCAGGTTTGAGCGCGTGGCGTCGTCGCGTTTGTTCATGACGACGGTTTCGGGCAGCTCAGCCTCATCCTTGAGGAAGTCTTGCCATTCGCCTTCGCCCGCCTCAACCAGAGGGGCGTTGAGGGACCGGTCGCCGGTCGACAGGCGCGAGGCCATGGCGTCGACTTCACGCTCATCGACGGCCAATTCCTTGGCGATGAAGGCGCGGCTTTCGGGGGATAGGCCTTGACCGCCGACATCGTTCAGGACGGCCCGCAGGCGGCGCAGATTGAAGAACAGGGACTTTTGCGCTGCCGTCGTGCCGGTGCGGACAATCGACCAGTTGCGCAGAATGTAGTCTTGGATCGAAGAGCGGATCCACCAGGAGGCATAGGTGGAGAACCGCACCTCACGCTCCGGTTCGAACCGTGCCGCAGCCTGCATCAGGCCGACATTGCCCTCCTGCACCAGGTCGCTCATCGGCAGGCCATAGTTACGAAAGCGCCCAGCCATGGACACGACCAAGCGCATATAGGCGGTGATCAGCTCGTGCAGGGCCTTGTCATCTTGATCTTCGCGCCAGCGACGGGCGAGGTCGTGCTCGTGAGAGGCCTCGAGCATCGGAGCCGACATTGCGGTTTTCACGAACCGCCGGTCTGCGCGTAAGGATTCGGATGTTTCAACTAGCGCCATGGTCTTGACCCTCTGAACCGAACTGAAAGGTCCGGACATTTGGTCTACGTGCCCGCGCGCTTTGCGGTTCACCAGGAGCTAAAGATTTTTTGATTTTTGTCCTGAGCGGCCTAGCGGCCAACTCAGGACGAGATCAGGCCAAGGGCCTAGGCGGCCTTAAGCAGAGACTTATTCAGGATGCCGATGGCGGCGTCGCGGTCTATCCGCTCAATGGCGGCCACTTCGCGAGCCATACGGTCGAGGGCTGATTCATAAAGTTGGCGCTCGGAATAGGACTGCTCGGGCTGGTTCTCGGCGCGGTGCAGGTCGCGCACCACTTCAGCGATGGAGATCAGGTCGCCGGAATTGATCTTGGCTTCATATTCTTGGGCGCGGCGGCTCCACATGGTGCGCTTCACCCGGGCGCGGCCCTTGAGGGTGGTCAGGGCTTGCGAGACGACATCGCCCGCCGCCAGAGGACGCAGGCCTGCGGTCTTGGCCTTTTTGGTGGGGACGCGCAGGGTCATTTTCTCGTGGTCGAAGGTGATGATGTAGACCTCGAACGCCATACCGGCGACCTCTTGAGTTTCTACGCCGACCACCTGTCCTACGCCGTGCGCGGGATAAACAACGTGATCGTCAACCGAGAAATCGTGGACATTGGCGTTCATAGAAAACCCTCTCGAAAATCTGTTCTTCCATCCGACACGAATGAAAGACCTCAACCTTTTACCCAACAACAGACATTGGAGATCCAGCCCGTTACGGTACGGACGTCATCAGCCGTGTCATGTTGCAAACTTAGTCTAGGACACCCTTCGCCTTAGATAGGGGCGCGCGTCAGTAGAGGACCGCTGTTGTCGAAAAGATGCGCGCTGTGCAGGAACACAAAACGGCATCGTCCTATGGGATATCACAAAAATCGTCACAAAGAAAGGGTCGGCTAAGGGGGGGCTTTTGGGTCTGCCCTGACCGAGTGTCGCGCGTGACGAAAATCAGGAGCCCTTGCCGGGCTTTTCGCTGAAGTATTTTTCGAACTTGCCGGTCTCGCGCTCAAAGGCTTCGCGATCTGCGGGCGGCTCACCCTTGACGGTAATGTTCGGCCAGACCTTAGCAAAATCGGTGTTGATCTTCAGCCACTTGCCGTCGGCATCATCTTCCGTATCGGGCTTGATCGCATCGACGGGACATTCGGGTTCGCAGACGCCGCAGTCGATGCACTCATCTGGATTGATCGCCAGAAAGTTTTCGCCCTCATAGAAGCAGTCCACGGGACAGACTTCCACGCAGTCCATGAACTTGCACTTAATGCAGGCATCCATAACGATGTAGGTCATATCAAGTCCACGATATCCGGTCGGCCACGAAACGGTGGTCGCGGTCTATCTCAGGGGATCGACGTTTCTGTCAACAGCCGATCCATTCGCAGCCCTATCAGGAATTCTGAGGGTAGGGGTTTGGCGGATGGAAATTGACCCTCTTGTTCCCAGATTTAGGCCGGAAGGTCGCTGTAGAGCCCTTGGGCTTCGGGGGCGGGGCCACGGCGTTCGCCGAGGGCTTCGATGCGGACCGCAAAGACGCGGGCGGCGATGGCAAAGGTCAGTTGATCGCCGGGTCTGATGGTGCGTGAGGGCTTGTCGAGGCGAGCGGGCGGACCAAGGCCGGGGCGTTCGAGGCGCACGCGCCCGTCTTCCACGAACTTGGCGGCGAGGGCGCGGGTCTTCAAGAACCGAGCGCGCCAGAGCCAGACATCGATACGGCAGGTCTCTTCACTCATCCAGCCTGTCCTTTCTGGGCGTTGGCGATCTTTCGGACCGGCCGGCGACGGCGGCGGGCCGGTTTAGCGGGCGCGGGGGGTGGAACCTTGAGCGCGGCCAGAGCCGCGAAGGGGGACGCGGCCACCGCCCGGTCCATCGCAGCCCTAGCCTTGGCGGTTTGCTCGGGGGCTTGGGCAGCGGCTGCGCGGTCGGCCCGGCGTCTGCGCCACAGGCGAGGCTCGCCCGGCACCGGCTTGCCGACAGGGGCAAAGTTGAGGCCGCGCAGGACCCACTCGGCCTGAGACGGTGTCCAGCCCAGCGCCTCAATCGCCTCAGACGTCAGCGGCATGGCCCCATTGACGGCAGGCAGGGCCCGCAGATGGTTGTCCAACTGCTCCAGCATCAGGACTGGCACAGTGAAGGCCCCGACGGCCCGCAAGCCATAGGCGGCTAGGATTCGCGCTGAGGGGATCGCGGAAGGCAGGGGGCCGATGGACTGGAAAGCGGCGGGCCAATCGGGACGCTCAATCGCCGCAAAGGCGCGGGTGAAGGCCAGGGCCTCTGGCGTCAGTAGGGCGGGGAGGAACAGGCTGAAGGCTCCGAACCGCACCCCAATGGCCCGCAGATGACGTCGCTCGACGGGGCTCAGGGCTCGAACCTCGGTCTCGACGAGGGACCGGTCGAGCACGCCGCCCGACTCGGCGAGTTGATAGGCAATGCCTCTGGCCAGGCCCTTGATCTTGCCGCTTTGGATCGCGGCTTCGAGATCGCGCAGGGGGCCAAGTCGTCGCCCCGCCTCTGCCGCTAGGAAGGCCTCCAGCCGCCGCGTGGCCCGCTCTCGCGCTGGAGCGGGACCAAGCTCACCAAACAGGCGCACACGCGGTGCAAAGAGGCGTGACATGTCCAGCTTGCCTGCCGCCTCTCCGTTCCAAAGCACCGCGCCATCGGGCATCAGGGCGAAGGCCTCGTCCGGCTCAGCCGCGATCGTGCCAAGGCGGCGGGCAATTTCAGGGCCAACGGCGCGCTGGGCCGCTGCGCGCAAGGCCTTGTCTTCCAGTTCACTCTCGCCCTGAGCCGGGACAAAGTGCAGGCCGCTGAGTTGGCCGACAAAATGGCCCTCTACCGTGACCGTGCCATCGCTGCCGAGGCCTGCGAGCAGGTCCTCGCGCTGACGAAGGCCGTGCATCAGGGCGCTGGTCCGCCGGTCGATGAAACGCTGCATCAGCCGCTCGTGGAGCGTGTCGGAGAGCCGCTCTTCGAGGGTCTTGGTCTGGCCTTGCCAATGGGCCGGATCAACCAGCCAGTCTGGCCGATTGGCGATATAGGCAAGAGTTCGCACGCTCGAGAGGCGGCCTGACAGGGCGTCGATGTCACCGTCGAGCCGGTCTAGCGCCCGAAACTGCTCGGCGATCCAATCGGTGGGGGCGCGGCGCGAGCCTTGGGTCAGGGGCATGAACAGGTCGCGCACCATACGCAGGTGATCATCCAGCGTCGTCTTGCGGAAGTCTGGCGTCTGACAGACATCCCACAGCCTCATCAGGTTGGACTTGTCTCGGCAGCGCCGCGCGACGTCCTCGTCGAGCGCCATGCGCCGAAGGGCGGTCTCGTCCAGACTCTCTTCGGCCAGCTTCAGTCCGTCGCGGGACGGCGGCTCGGCGAGGCTGCGAATTAAGGCGTGCAGGGACTGGAACTCCAGCCGCGAATTGCGCCATTCGGCAGCGGAGATCGACTCAAAGGCGTGGTTTTCGACGGCCGAGACCTGATCTTCGTCCATCTCAGGGCATTCGCCAGTGACGCCAAAGGTGCCATCCGAACGGAACCGGCCCGCCCGCCCGGCGATCTGGCCGATCTCCTGCGGATAGAGCCAGCGGGTGCGCTTGCCATCGAACTTGCGCAGGCCAGCAAAGGCGACATGGTCGACATCCATGTTCAGGCCCATGCCGATGGCGTCGGTGGCGACCAGAAAATCCACCTCGCCGGACTGATAGAGCGCGACCTGGGCATTGCGCGTCCGGGGGCTGAGCGAGCCCATGACCACCGCCGCGCCGCCGCGCTGGCGCCGGATCAACTCGGCAATGGCATAGACGGCGTCGGTGGAGAAGGCGACGACCGCGCTGCGCCGGGGCAGGCGGCTGAGCTTTTTGGGGCCGTCATAGGTCAGTTTCGAGAATCGCTCGCGGGTGACGAACTCCGCATCAGGCAGGAGGCGCCGGATCAGGGGGGCAAGCGTGCCCGCGCCTAGGAACATGGTCTCGCAACTGCCGCGCGCATGGAGCAATCGCTGGGTGAAGACGTGACCGCGCGCGGGATCAGCGCAGAGCTGGATCTCGTCCACCGCCAGGAACTCGACCTCGCGGTTCAGCGGCATGGCCTCGACCGTACAGACATAATAGGACGGCCGCGGCGGGATGATCTTTTCCTCGCCGGTGATCAGGGCCACGCATCGCGCGCCCCGCGCCTTGACGATCCGCTCATAGATCTCGCGGGCCAAAAGCCGAAGGGGCAGGCCGATCATGCCAGAAGCATGGCCGAGCATCCGCTCGACCGCCAGATGGGTCTTGCCGGTATTGGTAGGCCCCAGAACGGCGACGAGCCGTGCGGGCGCTGCTCCTGAAGGGCGGTCGCTCATGATCTCAAGGTGGAGCGGACTCAGGCCAACGGCAAGGGCCTAGCGGAAGCTTCAACAGGAATCAGGGAGCTTAACGGAAATTCACATTTCGCCCGAACGACAGGGAAACGAATCATGGCCGAATCAGCGACATCGGCCGATTCGGTGTTTGTTCTATACTAGATATAGTATCATAGCGCGCGTTAACCACAACCGCGTTCTAAATGGCTCGGAACGGCTAGGGGCGGGTGCCCTCAATGTTCATGCGCGCCAACTGGATCACGGCATCGCCTAGGGGCGTCTCTGCCGACAGGGAGGATAGCACCCAAGGCCCGCCAACGCCGACCTGCGCCCAGTCGGTCGTGATCGGCCGTCTCAGGCCGCCGCTCTTGTCCTCAACGGCCTTTTTCTTGAACCCGGCCACCTCGCTATAACGCACGGTGCAGCGCAGCGGATTGACCAGTCCGAACCGTTTTTCGCGGTTGTCGAGCCGGTAGGGCTTGGGCCCTGCAAAATCCAATTCGTAAAGTTGCTTGCCGTCATAGAACCGCGCCTTGCCCTGACAGGGACCATCTTGGCTGCTCGCGAGGGTCATGCGCATAAAGTTGGTCAAGGGGTCAGCAGCTGTGACGCGCTGTGCCCTTGTTGCGGGCGGGTCGCCCATCGAATCATAGGTTGGTATTGAGGCCGACACCACGTCGGAGGTCGTCCAAGTGGCAGTGACCTTTCGGTTATGCTTTCCGTCGATGTTCTGGTGAGTGATCGAGCCGGGCTGGGGTTCGCCACTGACGACGCGGCCTTGGGCATTGGCGCGCATATCCAGTTTACGGAAGGCCCTCAGCAGGCCGTAGGTCACCAGCCGCACCTTAGAACTAAAGGCCTCGGGGCTGGCGGTCTGGTTGAACTGAATGTCTAGAACCTTGATATAGAGTCGGCCGTCATAGCCGAGGGCCAGCTTCATGGGTTTGGCCTCGGGGACCAACGGCGTGTCACCCTGCGCAAGGACCGGCGAGGCGAGCGTCGCCAGCGCGATTGCCAGGGCGGCAGAGCAGGATGCAATGGAGCGGCTGCGGCCGGTCATGAAGGGTCTCCGAACCAAAGGATTTCGACGCCTTATAGGCTAAGACTGTGGCCGGGTTGAAGGGGCCGTGAGAGATCTATCACCTCGGTGTGAAACTTGGCCGTTTCATGACCAGACAAGACAATGAGGCAGAAACTCATCCTTGGCCATGCCGGGGGCCTTGACGTGTACGGCGCGGGTGGCCTATACCGCCCCCTCTCTCGCGGAAGCCCTTTCGCGGGTCCCTGTTACTTTTTCGAAGGTTTGAGCATGTCGCGCCGCTGCGAACTCACCGGTGTTGGCCCTATGGTCGGCAACAATGTTAGCCACTCTAACGTCAAGACCAAGCGCCGGTTCCTGCCCGCGCTTAAGGCGATCACGCTTCAGTCCGAAGTGCTGGGCCAGTCCTTCCGTCTGCGTATCACCAATGCCGCCCTGCGGACCTTGGATTTCCGTGGCGGTCTGGACGTGTTCCTGGTCAAGGCGCCTGACGCCGACCTGTCGCTGCGCGCCGTGCGCATCAAGCGCCAGCTCAAGGCGAAGATCGCCGCGCAAGCCGCCGCTTAAGCCTTTTAAGGCCTCTGAATTTCGAAAAGGGCTGGTCCGCTGGACCGGCCCTTTTTGTTTGGGGTTGATAGGTTTTGACAATCTATGAGGGCGTGTTAGCGTTTCACGGTCAATGTGAAAATTGATGATTTCATTGTAGGTTCGATTCGCTGAGGGGTGGCGGGGAGGCCGCGATAATGAGTGACGAGATTGAACAGATTCGGGGACTTCTAAGTACCCTTGAGGATAGAATAACGACGTCACCGGAAGATGCTGCTTTACGAGACTTTGCGGCCCTCGAATTGCCCGAAATAATAGCCGATGTAACCGATTATCTGATGCCTCAACTTACACCTTATGAGGCTTCGGTTTACTTTTATATGTTTCGGCATTCGATTATTGGGTCTGGAACGCAATATGTACGTGTCAGCGTTTCCGGCCTACGGCATATTGTAAGCTCTGCGAGGGCGGATGCCGCTTCCGGTATCAGTGTGCAATTGGTGGCAGCCAGCCTAAAGCAGCTTGTTGACTTGGGTGTGATCTGTAAGCAATCAGAGCCTAACAGGACCGGAACCCTTTACAAGGTATTGATCCCTGAAGAGATTGAGTTGTGTAGGCTTGCAATGAAATCGGAAGCTATCAAGCCTGATCCGATTTTAAATCCACAATCTGAAGTTGATTATTACAATGTGAGGGAGAACCGAACGCTAATCTTTGAGAGAGACGGCTATCAATGTGAATATTGCCGAAAACAACTCACCCGTTTTACCGCAACGCTCGACCACATCACGCCAGTTTCTCAGGGCGGCGGCAATGAATATGATAATGTTATAACAGCTTGCCGCGAATGTAACTCACGAAAAACCGGTAAGGCTCTCGGAGATTTTCTCGCGGATACAAATCCCGCCTGATTTCCGCACTAAGCCAGAAACTCGCCGCACAAGCCGCCGCCTAAGCCTTTTAAGGCCTCAGAATTTCGAAAAGGGCTGGTCCGCTGGAGCGGCCCTTTTTGTTTGGGGCTGATAGGGCCGCGCCGTTAAATGTCCGGACATCTTGACCCTTTGGCATAGGGGCGCCAAAACGGGGGTCTAACCGTCTGGAAGGGCTCGATCATGAAAACGCCGCGCAACTATTTCAAGCCCTTGGCCATTGGTGCCCCTGCGCCCTTGCGTGAGATTCCGCCTCGGGTCGAGCGCATGATCCATTTCGTGCCGCCGCACCTCGAAAAGGTCCGGGCCAAGGTACCGCAGATCGCCGCGACGGTGGATGTGATTCTCGGCAATCTGGAGGATGCGATTCCTGCGGATGCCAAGACCTTGGCGCGACGCGGCTTTATCGAGATGGCCAATGCCACCGATTTTGCGGCCATGGGCGTGGGGCTTTGGACCCGGATCAACTGCTTGAACTCGCCGTGGCTGATGGATGATGTCAGCGAGATCGTTGAAGGGGTCGGCAATCGTCTTGACGTGATGATGGTGCCCAAGGTCGAGGGGCCGTGGGATATCCATTTCATGGACCAATATTTGGCCCAGCTCGAAGCCCGTCATGGCGTGACCAAGCCGATCCAACTGCACGCCATCTTGGAGACCGCCGAGGGCGTCAACAATATTGAGGCCATCTGCGCGGCAAGTCCCCGCATGCACGGGATCAGCCTCGGCCCCGCCGATCTGGCTGCCTCGCGCGGCATGAAGACCACCCGCGTCGGCGGCGGTCATCCCTATTATCGCGTGATCGAAGATCCAAAGGCCGATGGCTCGCCGCGCGCCTCGGTGCAGCAGGACCTGTGGCACTACACCATGGCCAAGATGGTTGATGCGACGGCGGCCTATGGGCTTAAGGCCTTCTATGGCCCATTCGGCGATATTGCCGACCTTGATGCCTGTGAGCAGCAGTTCCGCAATGCCTTCCTGATGGGCTGCGCTGGGGCCTGGACCCTACACCCTGACCAGATCGCTGTTGCCAAGCGCGTCTTCAGCCCTGATCCGGGCGAGGTCGCCTTCGCCAAGAAGATCCTCGAAGCCATGCCAGACGGCAGCGGCGTGGCCATGATCGACGGCAAGATGCAGGATGATGCCACCTGGAAACAGGCCAAGGTCTTGGTCGATTGCGCCCGCCAGATCGCGGGTAAGGACCCTGAATTTGCTGAGGTTTACGGGCTGTAGGGGAGGGGCTAACCCCCTACCCCGGCTGCGCCGGTACTTCCCCCAGAGGGGGAAGATCTTGGAGTTTAAATCTTCCCCCTCTGGGGGAAGTGGCCCGGAGGGCCGTAGGGGGCCTTGTTTCCTTAGAGCGTCATTGCGAGCGCAGCGCAGCAATGACGCCGGGAGGATAGTGGATGAACACCCCCCACTCCCAACCCTCTCCCCCTCAAGGGGGGAAAGGGCTTTTTCTCCCTTGTTCCCCGCGCAGGCGGGGACCCAGACCCTTTCACACGGATGGAACGCGGTGAGGATAGTGGATGCCCCCTAACCCAACCCTCTCCCCCTGAAGGGGGCGAGGGCTTATCCGCTCTAGCCCTCTCCCTGCGGGAGAGGGTTGGGTGAGGGCCTTCCTTCTTGCCCCCCCCCCAAACCTCTCCCTTGTCGCTGAACGGGAACAGGCCTAGTTTGGCGCTTCGTTGGTGAAGGCAGACTCAAGAGACCCATGGCGACCCATTTTCTTGAATTCGAACGTCCGATCGCTGATCTTCAAGCCAAGATCGACGAACTGTCGAAGCTGTCTGACACGGCGGGGGCTGGGGCCTTTGACGGGGAGTTGGACGCTCTGCGCGCGCGCGCTGATGTGCTGCGCCATGAGGCCTATGCCCATCTTGATCCTTGGCAGAAGACCCAAGTCGCGCGCCATCCAGAGCGCCCGCACTTCATCAACTATGTCGACGGACTGATCGAAGAGTTTGTCGAACTGCGCGGCGACCGCTGTTTTGCTGATGATCAGGCCATTATCGGCGGCCTAGGCCGGTTTCGGGGCGTGCCCGTGCTGGTCATGGGCCATGAAAAGGGCCACGACACCACCACCCGCCTGAAGCACAATTTCGGCATGGCGAGGCCCGAAGGCTATCGCAAGGCCGTGCGCCTGATGGATATGGCCGAGCGCTTCAACCTGCCGGTCATTACCTTTGTCGATACGGCTGGGGCCTATCCAGGCATTGGCGCCGAAGAGCGCGGGCAGGCTGAAGCCATTGCCCGCTCGACCGAGCGCGGCCTGACCTTGAACGTCCCGATGATCGCCACGGTGACGGGCGAAGGCGGATCGGGCGGGGCCATTGCTCTGGCCGGGGCCAACCGGGTGCTGATTCTCGAACATTCGATCTATTCGGTCATTTCGCCTGAGGGCTGCGCCTCCATCCTGTGGCGCGATGGCAGCAAGGCCAAGGATGCCGCCGAGGCGATGAAGATCACCGCTCAAGACCTGATTGGCCTGAAAATCGTTGATCGGATCATCCAAGAACCAGCGGGCGGGGCCCATTCTGATCCCGACTCTGCCATCCAACGGGTCGGCGATGTGGTGGAAGAGGAGCTCAAGCTGCTCATGACCCTGTCGCCTGCAGAGCTTCGCAAGCAGCGCTCAGAGCGTTTTTACGCAATTGGTCGCAGCGGACTGGCCTGAAACGCTTTTCGTCCCCCATTCCTCGGCCTATGTTGAGGAACCATGGCGAACAATAAATCTGAATCTCCCGTTGAACCGTTCAAGCGCGCGCTGGCCAATGCCGCCCGCTCCTTGGCGGAACTGTCCGATCTGGACGTCGTCTATTCGGGCGATGGACCGAGCCTTGTTGGCAAGAGGCTGATCCTGCCCCATCCGCCGCGCGATCTGCCGCCGCACGAGGCGGCGCGCATTCGCGGTCTGGCCGATCAGATGGCCCTTCGTCTGTCGCACCATGATGCAGAGGCCCATGCGCGGCTGCGTCCCGCCTCGCCGCAAGGCTCAGCCATCTATGAGGCCGTCGAACAGGCCCGGATCGAGGCTATCGGCTCCAACGCCTTGGCCGGGGTGCGTCAGAACCTCAATGTCGTTCTTGATGCTGCCATCGAGCGCAAGGGCTTGGCGCGGATGGATGACCGGGCCACTGCGCCCGTGGCGGATATTCTAGCCCTGATGGTGCGCGAGCGCCTGACCGGGGATGCTCCGCCCGAGGGGGCGCGCAAGCTGGTCGATCTGATGCGCGCCGATATTGAGGCCAAGGCGGGGGCAGACCTCGACCGCTTGGCCAAGGCCATCGACGACCAGTCCGCCTTTGGCAAGATCACCCGCGAGATCCTGCGCGATCTGGATATGGGCGAGGAGGACGAGGCCAACGCCACCGAACAGGGCGATCAGGACCAGCAGGAGCAGGACCAGCCGCAAGAGGACGAGGGCGACGACGGCGAAGGCACCGGCGAGAGCCCTGATGGGGCCTCGATGGAAGAGACCGACCCCTCCGACGGCGACAGCCAGCCGGGCGAGGAACAGTCCTCCGAGAACGAAGACGGCGAAACTGAAATGAGCGACGAGTCACCCGAAGTGGGTGACGGCGCCAAGCCTGCTCGGCCGGATGTGAAGGATAATGGCGCGCGCGAGCCGTCCTATAAGATCTTTAGCACCGCTTTCGATGAGACGGTCGATGCCGATGAGCTCTGCGACGCCGAGGAACTGACCCGGCTGCGGGCCTATCTGGATATGCAACTGGCCAATCTGTCGAGCGTGGTCTCGCGTCTGGCCAACCGCCTCCAGCGTCGTCTGATGGCGCAGCAGAACCGCTCTTGGTCGTTTGATCTGGAGGAGGGGATGCTCGATGTCGCGCGCCTGACCCGTGTGATCGTCGATCCGACCGCGCCCCTGTCCTTCAAGCAGGAGTCCGATACGGAGTTTCGCGATACCTGCGTGACCCTGCTGATCGATAATTCCGGGTCTATGCGCGGGCGCCCGATCATGGTCGCCGCCGTCTGCGCCGACATTCTGGCCCGCACGCTCGAGCGTTGCGGCGTCAAGGTCGAGATCTTGGGCTTCACCACCCGCGCTTGGAAGGGCGGATCGACCCGCGATGAATGGATCAAGGCTGGTAAGCCGCCAACGCCGGGGCGTCTGAACGATCTGCGCCATATCATCTATAAGGCCGCCGACGCCCCCTATCGCCGGGCGCGGCGCAATCTGGGCCTGATGATGCGCGAAGGGCTGCTGAAAGAAAATATCGACGGCGAGGCCCTGATCTGGGCCCATCAGCGCACCATTGGCCGCTCCGAAGCGCGCAAGATCTTGATGGTCATTTCGGACGGTGCGCCAGTTGACGATTCCACCCTGTCGGTCAATTCGGGGCACTATCTGGAGCGGCACCTGCGTCAGGTCATTGCCGAGATCGAGACCGCCTCACCGGTCGAACTGATCGCCATCGGCATCGGCCACGACGTGACCCGCTACTATCGCCGCGCCGTAACCATTGTTGATGTCGAGCAACTGGGCGGGGCCATTACCGAACAGCTGGCCAGCCTGTTTGAAGAAGAGCCCAAGCGGATGGCCAAGCGGGCCAATCTCTTGGCCGCGCCGCCCAATACCCAAGGCCCTCCGGCTCTGAAGGGGTCGGCCAAGACGACCTTTAAGGCCGTTCGCGGTGCCGTGGCTGGGGCATGACCCTTCGGCCGATCCTCTTTTTTGCGATCGGCCTGCTGCTTCAAGCTTGCGGGGCGCAGGCCGAGCCTGAGGGCGCGTTCAATGGACCGATCCAGATTGAGTCGGTCGCCGTCCGCTTGAATGACGCTGATCCGAGCGTGACCTCGGTTGGCCATTTTGTCTATGCGGGCGGCGTGGCGCTGAACAGTCCGGGCAACGACCATTTTGGCGGCCTGTCTGATCTGAGCCTCACCAAAGATGGCCAGATCACGGCTGTGACCGATGGCGGTGATCTGCTGACGGCGCAATTGGTGCTGGATCAAGGCAAACTGACGGGCATTGATCAGGCCAGCCTGCAGACCCTCACTGGGCTGGACGGCCAACCTCTTGCCAGCAAGCGTCAAGGCGATGCTGAGGGTGTGGTGCTTTGGCCCAATGGCGACCGGATGGTCAGCTTCGAACGCGATCACCGGATCTGGCTCTATCCCGCCGCCGGTGGCCCGCCCAAGGCCATGCCCAAGCCCGATATCGCGATGGAAGACAATAACGGGATGGAGGGACTATCGCTCGCGCCCGCACAGGGTCCCTACGCCTATTGGGTGGGTGTCGAGTCCGGAACGGTATGGCTCTGTCGTCTAAAGGCCGTCTGCGCCGAGCATCCCAACCTGCCCAAACCGCCAGCGGGCTTTCGGCTATCGGCGCTGAACGAGGCTCCGAACGGCGATCTGATCTTGCTGTTTCACCAGTGGCATCCGGCCCAAAAGATCAGCCGCATTTCGGTTCAGATTGTCCGTCAACCGGCCTCGACCCAACCTCAAATGGTCGACGCATTGAACCTCTCACCCCCGCTAACGGTCGATAACTTCGAAGGCATTTGGGCTGAGGGGCGAAAGGGTGGAGGCCTCAGGCTCTATCTCTTGACCGACGACAATTTCTCTAAGACCCAGCGCAACCTGTTTATGGCCTTTGACTGGATGCCCGCAGGTCCTAAGCCTTAGATCCCTTTGGTCCGCGTGCGTGACAAGGGATGGCTGGTTTCCACCACCTCGCGCAATCGGCCCTCGGTGACGTGGGTATAGATCTGGGTCGTGGCGATGTCGGCATGACCCAATAGCTTTTGCACGGTTCTAAGGTCCGCGCCCCCCTCCAACAGATGGGTGGCAAAGGCGTGGCGCAGGACGTGGGGGCTGACCTTGGCCCGGTCAATGCCCGCGACCAGAGCCGCCTCATCGAGCAACTGACCGAACCGGCGACGGGTCAGGCGGCCCCCAACCCCGCGTGAGGGAAAGAGCCATGGACTATCGGCCACGCCTTTGGGAAAGAAGGATTTGCGATGGGGCAGGTAGGCCTTGACCGCTTCACGAGCATGCCCGTTCAGAGGGGCCAGCCGCTCCTTGCCGCCCTTACCCTTCACGATGACAAAGGCCGGATCGCGGGCAACGGAGGCCTGGGTCAGGGCCAGAAGTTCGGAAATGCGCAGACCCGACGCATAGAGTAGCTCGATCATGCAGCCGAGCCGAAGTCCTGCCTCTTCCTTGCCCTTTTCAACAGAAGGTGCCGCCGCGATCAGTCGCTCGACCTCCTCTCGGGTCAGGACTTTGGGCAGGGGCCGCCCGCGTTTGGGCGCATCAACGCGGTGGGAGGGATCATCCTCGCGCCAGCCCTCGCCAAGCACAAACCGATAGAATTGCCGAAGGGCCGAGCGGCGGCGTGAGGCGGTCGCCGGGGATGCACCCCGTTCGCCCAAGGCTTCGAAATAGGCCTCAATCTGCTCGGCAGAGGCCTTGGCCAGATCAGAGCCCAAACCCTTGAGAAAGAGCTGCGCATCAGCAAGGTCGCGGCTATAGGCGGCCAAGGTATTTTTCGCCGCCGAACGCTCGACGGCCATCATCTCTAGGAACGCATCGAGCCAGCCCTCGCCGCTCATTTGGCTTTAGGCTTGGCTTTGGTAGCGGGCTTGGCAATGGGCTTTGGTGCGGGTGGCGGGGCGCTGTAGCCCTGCATCAAGACCATGCCCTCGATGGCAAAGGCGCTGGCCTCATCCGCCATTCCTGCGCGCTGGAGGGCGCGAACCACGCTCAGGCGATCGGCGATATTGGGACCGTTGGCGCCGGCATTCTGGGCGACGGCCAGCACAGCTAGAACCGTCTCGCCCTTCAATCCCGCATCCGCAGCCATATCGAGGGCCATCAGGCGGCTGGTGGCGGCCTCATGTTTGGGAAGGGAAAACTGCGCCAGACGGGTTCGGATCGGGGCGGGCAGGGGCTCTGACAGGGCGGTGGTCAAGGCTGCGGCCCCTTGCCGACGCAGGCGCACGGGATCGGCGACCGGCGAAAGTCCCGCCTCGACCAAGCCTGCCACGACGCCAGCCTGTCCCGGCGCGCTGGGCGGCGTGGCGGCGGCGAGCAAAGCATCAAGGGTTAGCACCTGCTCATTGACCAGATCAGTCGGGAGGGCTTGGCGAAGGCGGCGCGCAGAGACAGGGTCACCGGCAAGGACGGCTGCCGTCGCCAAGAGGACCGGATCCGCCGACGGCACTTCAGCCGCGACCAAGGAGGCGATCAGCGGGCGGCTGAGACGCGACAGGGCGACAAGATCCTCGAGCGACCGTGATCGCTTGAGCAGGCCCACCACCACCTGATCGCGCTGCGTCAGGTCCATGGTTTCGCGGCCTATGGCCAAGAGGCGGGCTTCGGTGGCGGCTCCCGGTATGGCCAGCAGGGCAGGGACATTGATCGGCGGCGGTGCTGTCAGATCGCTTTCCCCTGAGGGGTTGGGCGCGGGTGCCGGTTGCGCGGTGGCCGTGTCATAGACGGCGCTGACATTGGCCCCCATCCGTGCGGCACGCCCGGCAGCGGCCATGCGAAGGGCTGGATCGGCGGCCTCATCTCGCGAGATCGCAACGACCATCGCCGCTGGCGCTTGGGCCATGGCGGCCGTGAAGTTCAGCTTCAAGGCGCGTGAAAGGGTCATGTCCAGACCTGTGCGCAAGGAGGCCGGGCCAGTCATCGGCGTTCCTGCCATCATGGCCGCCATCATCTTGGCAAAATCGGCGTCCTCAGGCGACGGCGGCAACAGATCAAGGGTCAGTTGCGCGGCAGCGCCCTCGCCCCCCACCATCAGGCAAAAGGCCCGAAGTTTCAGCCAATAGGGCGCGTCGCGTTCAGCGCCCAAGGCTTGCCCGATCCGACAGGCCTTTTCGGGATGGCCGAGGATGAGGGCTGATTCCGCAGAAATCTTGGCCAGAGACGGGGTCTGGGCAACGCCAGAGGTCCGCTCGAGCATGGCCTCAACGCCTGCGGCATCGCCCAGAGCGAGCAGGGCTCCTGCGCGGGCAGCGGCAAGGTCATAGTCCGTTGAGGCCCCATCGGGGGCCTGTGCGCCGGTGGACAGAACGCGCCGCGCCAAGGCGGCTGCGGCGGGCGACAGGGGCTTTTTACCAGTTTGGGGCAGAATTTCGCGGGCCATATCGGCGGCGCTGCCATTCCAAAGATCAGCGCTCAGTCCGGTATTGCGCGCTCCGGGAGAGAAGATGTCGGGTGCGGACAGGGCGGTCACCTGAACCGCCGCGCCCACAGGCCGCATCGGCGCGGGCTCTGCCGGTTCAAGCAGGATCGGCACGTCCGCCATGGCTTCCATCGGCGTTTCGGCTGGTTTTTCAGGCTCTTGGGTCGCGGCCAGCAAGGGCTGCGCGACTGCAGCGGGCTCTGTCACGGGCTGCGCATGGGCACCCGTTAGGGCCATCATTGAAAGCGCTAGGGCCAAACCGGAGGTTCGCATCATCAGGCTCACTGTCTGCTCTCCAAATCACCGTGCGCTTGAGTATGCCATGAAAGGGGCATGTTCGGGCAAGTCTCGCCTGAGCATAATGGCGATCCCATGTCCCATCCCTTGGCGTGGCGGGTGTTTGTCGTGTAATGTGCGGTTTCTATGGAAAAGACCCTGACCTCGGCTGACCCTGATCCGGTTGCCTCTATCCTCGGCGGCGGTGGACTGTGACCAGTCCCCTAGGCCCTTTGACACGCACCATTGCCCTTGTCGGCCTGATGGGGGCTGGAAAATCCAGCGTCGGACGGCGGCTGGCCGTCGCGCTGGGCGTGCCCTTTCGCGATTCCGACGATGAGGTCGAGCGCGCGGCGGGCCGCACCGTTTCTGATATTTTTGCCTCGATGGGCGAGCCGGCCTTTCGCGAGGGCGAGCGGCGGGTGATCGCAAGGCTGCTGGAAGAGCCACCTCATATCTTGGCGACCGGCGGCGGGGCCTTTATCAATGAAGAGACCCGGCAACTGATCAAGGATAAGGCCCTGTCGGTGTGGCTCAAGGCCGATATCGACCTCTTAGCCCGCCGCGTCGGGCGCAAGGACACCAGACCGCTGTTGCGCGACAAGGACCCGCGCGAAGTCTTGGAGGCCTTGGCCAAGGTGCGACATCCCATCTATGCCGAGGCCGATATCACGGTCAAAACCGGCGACACGCCTCATGGTGCCGCCGTGGACGAAATCTTAGCCGCCTTGATGACATGGCAGGAAACCCATTCCCTATGACGGTTGTAACGGTGCCTGTGGGCCTTGGTGCTCGTGCCTATAATGTCTTGGTGGGGCCTGGGCTGTTGGATCAGGCGGGCGAGCAGATCCTACCCTTCTTAAAGTCGCGGCGGGTGGCGGTGGTCGCCGATGCGTCGGTTCAGGTGCTCCATGGCGCACGGTTGGCGGCCTCCTTTGCCAAGGCGGGCATTAAGGCCGATGTGATCACGGTGCCTTCGGGTGAGGCGTCAAAGAGCTTTGAGCAGCTTGCGATCCTGTCGGATCAACTTCTGGCGTTAGAACTGGATCGCGGAGACCTGATCGTGGCCTTTGGCGGCGGCGTGATTGGCGATTTGGCCGGTTTTGCGGCGTCAATCTATAAGCGCGGCATCGATTTCGTTCAGATCCCGACCACGCTCTTGGCGCAAGTCGACTCGTCGGTTGGCGGCAAGACCGCGATTGATACACCGCGCGGTAAGAACCTGATCGGGGCCTTCCATCAACCGCGTCTGGTCTTGGCTGACCTGACCGTTCTGGACAGTCTCAGCGACCGCGAGATGCGGGCCGGTTTTGCCGAGGTGCTGAAATATGGCCTGCTGGGCGATGCGTCCTTCTTTGAATGGCTGGAGGTCCATACGCCTGCGGTTCTGGCGCGGGAAACCGAAGCCTTGGCCGAAGCGGTTGCCCGCTGCGTTGCCATGAAGGCCGAAATCGTCGCCGAGGATGAGAGAGAGGCTGGACGCCGCGCCCTGCTCAATCTGGGCCACACCTTCGGCCATGCCCTAGAGGCCGAGATCGGCTTTGACGGCGCGTTGCTCCATGGTGAGGCTGTGGCTATCGGTTGCGCCCAAGCCTTCCGCTTTTCGGTTTCGCAGGGCCTATGCTCCGGGCAGGATGCCGAGCGGGCCAGCCGCGCCATCGCCGCCAGTGGCTTGCCGACCGACATTGCCGACCTGCCCGGCATGCCGTTCAGGGCCGAACGTCTTGTCCATCACATGGCCCAAGACAAGAAGGCTGAGGGCGGGCGTTTGACCTTCATCCTTGCCCGCGCCATCGGCGATGCCTTCACGGCCAAGGACGTCAGTTCTGCCGCCATTCACGACTTTCTATTGACCGAAGGGGCCGTCCCGTGACCGCTGGGATTATCGCTATTGGCTTGTTTGTTGTGTTACTGCTGGGCATATCAGCCCTCTTTTCGGCGGCAGAGACCTCGCTGACCGGGGCTAGCCGAGGTCGGATGCATCAGCTCGAGCGCGAGGGTGATCGGGCGGCAGGACGCGTTAATAGGCTCATTTCTGACCAAGAAACGATGATGGGCTCGGTTCTCCTGGGCAATAATCTGACAAACATCTTGGCATCAGCCCTGACCACGGTCGTCATGACCAAGTCCATTCCGGGGCCGTGGGGCGTGCTCGTCGCGACTGGCGTCATGACCGTCTTGGTGCTGGTCTTTGCCGAGGTTCTTCCCAAGACCCTCGCTATTAGAAAACCCGATAATGTCGCCCGGTCTCTGTCAGGACCGACCCTCGTTGTGGTCAAACTCTTTGGCCCGCCGGTCTTTGCCGTGCAGTTCGTTGTGCGCCAGACCTTGAAGCTCTTTGGCATCAATATTGGCATGGCTGTCGATGTCCTCGCCGCCCATGAAGAGATCCGCGGCGCGGTGGAATATCACCATTCCGAAGGTCTGGTCGAAGAGCGCGACCGGCGGATGCTGGGCGGGGTGCTGGACCTATCAGACATGGATGTGTCCGAGATCATGGTCCATCGCAAGAATATCGCCATGCTCGATATCGAACTGACCCCGCGCGAGCTGGTGGCCGAGGCGCTCGAGGCAAGCAATACCCGCATGCCGGTCTATCGCGATGATCCGGAGAACATTGTCGGGGTCTTGCACGCCAAGGATCTCTTGCGTGCGCTTGCCGCCGCTGAGGGCAAGGTGGATGAGATCGACATTGCCGCCATCATCCGCGAGCCCTGGTTCATCCCCGACACGACCAACCTGAAGGACCAACTCAACGCCTTTCTCAAGCGCCGCAGTCACTTTGCGCTGGTGGTCGACGAGTACGGTGCCTTGCAAGGCCTCGTGACCCTCGAGGACATTCTCGAGGAGATTGTCGGCGAAATATCGGACGAGCATGACGCCGCCGTGCAAGGGGTGCGCCGTCAGGCCGATGGTTCAATCCATGTCGATGGCTCCGTCACCATTCGCGATCTCAACCGGGCCATGGACTGGGACCTGCCCGATGATGAGTGGGTCACGGTCGCAGGTCTGGTGATCCATGAGGCCCAGACCATTCCCGATCCTGGCCAGACCTTCATCTTCTATCATCACCGGTTCCAGATCCTGCGTCGTCAGCGCAATCAGATCACAGCCCTGCGCATCAGTGCCCGCCTAGCCCCCGCTAAAGAGGGCTAGGGCGGTTAGGGGATGGTGAATCACTCTTCGTTCGGGGCCAACGCCTTGATTGTGAGGGCGTGAACCGGTCCTGCAAGCTCCTCGCTGAGGGCCTTCATGACCAATCTTTGCCGACCGACTCGATTCACCCCTAAAAAAACGCTGGATGTGATCGTCACCGAGAAATGGGTTTCCCCAGCCTCCGACGATCCTGAGTGGCCTTTGTGTTTGTCAGAATCATCAACTATTTCAAGTAATTCAGGTGAAAACCTAGATTCAAGCTTAGCTTTCATCCGTGCGGCAACCGTACCCATCAACAGATCCTTTTCGTCGCGATGCATTATTCCGCTCGTCAATCCTTGAATGACAATCTTTCAGCAGCATAATCCACTTCATGAGCCGAGAGTTTGAATACAAGCCGAAATTCCGAGATATCCGAGTCCGCCCTCCAAAAGAGGGGGAAAAGGAGCAGGAGAATGACGTCAACCACCTGAAGCCAGGTGAGAAGAAGTGCGACTGGCCGGGCTGCATCGTGGCAGGCCAGACTAAGGCGCCGAAGTCGCGTGACATGCTCAATGACCATTACTGGTTCTGCGTGCGCCATGCGGGCGAGTACAATAAGAACTGGGACTTCTTTGCAGGCATGACCGAGGCCGATGTGCGCAAGGCGCAGGAGGACCGCTTTACCGGCGGTCGTCCGACCTGGTCGTTCAAGGCCTCGCGCAACAGCCGAGAGGCTGCGGCCAAGATCAAGGCGTCTGGACCGGCTGACTTCAGTGATCCCTTGGGTGTGTTCAGCGCGTCGCAGCGCAAGGCCGCCCAAGAGGCTGAGCAGGTCGCCCATCAGCGCAAGCTTGGCAAGATCGAGCGCTCCGCCCTGACCGATCTGGACATGGATGCGGCCGCCGAGCCTGCAGCCATCCGCGCGCGCTACACAGAGCTCCTCCGCCGCTTCCACCCCGACCTCAATGGCGGGGACCGTGGGGCCGAGGGTAAGCTGCAGCGCGTGATCAAGGCCTATAAGACCCTTAAGGCTGCCGGGCTGGCCTGATCGGTTGGTGGGCGGCAATCTGGTTTAGGGTCTTCCGGGCCACTTCCCCCAGAGGGGGAAGATATGCCGCTCCTTGATCTTCCCCCTCTGGGGGAAGTACCGGCGCAGCCGGGGTAGGGGGTCTTTCATTAAGAAGAAAACGGAATAGGCCATCACCCCACCCTCTCCCACAGGGAGAGGGCTTATCGGTTCTAGCCCTTTCCCCCCTTGAGGGGGAGAGGGTTGGGAGTGGGGGGTGTTCATTCACGCGCTCTCCATTTTTTGCCTACAAAAGCATGGGTCAGCGGGTCAATTTCCGTCTGAGTGCAAGGGTCTGGGTCCCTGCCTTCGCGGGGAAGGCGGAAGAAAAACAAGGCCCCCTTCGGCCCTCCGGGCCACTTCCCCCAGAGGGGGAAGATTTAGCAACCTACCAAACTTACGTTCACAGACAGTTTTTTGCGTTCCCCCGGTTTGCTAAACGCTGATAACGCGATAACTGAATAGGCATGACAAACTCGACCGAACCCGCCGCCGACGCCCTGTTGCTTGCCAAGCCTGACCGGATGGTTTCCATCCGCGACACCTTCGGTGTCGACAGCGACATGATGGTGCCCGCCTTTTCGACGCCCGACAGCCACGTGCCTGCGGTAGATCCAACCTACAGGTTCGATCCCCAGACGACCTTGGCCATCTGCGCCGGTTTTGCCTTTGATCGCCGCGTCATGGTGCAGGGCTATCACGGTACGGGCAAGTCGACGCACATCGAGCAGGTCGCCGCGCGTTTGAACTGGCCGCTGGTCCGGGTCAATCTCGACAGCCACATCAGCCGCATCGATCTGGTCGGTAAGGACGCCATCGTCCTGAAGGACGGCAAGCAGATCACCGAATTCCGCGAAGGTATGCTGCCTTGGGCCCTGCAACGGCCCATCGCGCTTGTGTTCGACGAATATGATGCGGGCCGTCCGGACGTGATGTTCGTGATCCAGCGCGTGCTGGAGCTTCAAGGCAAGCTGACCCTTCTTGACCAGAACCGGGTCATCACGCCAAACTCGTTTTTCCGTCTGTTCTCGACGACCAACACCATCGGTCTGGGCGACACGACCGGCCTCTATCACGGCACCCAACAGATCAATCAGGGCCAGATGGACCGCTGGTCTATCGTTACGACCTTGAACTATCTGCCGCATGACGTCGAAGCCGACATCGTCATCGCCAAGTCGCCCGCCTATGACACGACCGAAGGCCGCCGCCTGATCTCGGCGATGGTTCGGGTCGCCGATATGAGCCGCAACGCCTTCATGAACGGGGACATCTCCACGGTCATGAGCCCGCGAACGGTGATCACCTGGGCGCAGAACACCGAGATTTTCGGCGGCGACGTGGCCCTGGCCTTCCGTCTGACCTTCCTGAACAAGTGCGACGAGCTGGAACGGGCCACCGTGGCCGAATTCTTCCAACGCGCCTTCGGTCAGGACCTGCCCGAAAGCGCGGCGCGGGTGAAGGTGGCTTAAACCGCCGCCAGCAACATCTCGCCCAGACCATCGACAGCCTCGGGCGTGGTGGCCCAACTGCACATGAAGCGGACGCTACCGTCGGCGACGCGGTAGACCTGCAAGCCTTTGGCGCTCAAGGCCCTGTGCTGTTCGTCGCTCATCTCAACGAACAGGCCATTGGCCTGAACCGGGTGGACGATCCTAAAGGGCATGAGGGCGGCGAGGCGCTGGGCCATCTGGTTGGCGTGGGCGGCGCGGCTGACAAAGGCTCCGCTTTCCAGCATACCGATCCACGGCGCGGCATAGAACCGGCCCTTGGAGGGCAGTTGCCCTGCCTGTTTCAGCCGGGCATCCAGACGGCGGCCTAAGCTTTTGTTGAATACGACCAGCGCCTCGGTCGGGGACATGCCAGCCTTGGTCCCGCCCAGCACCAGAACATCGACACTCAGCCCAGCAATGGCCTTGGGATCAAAGCCGCTGGCCACAGCATTGGCCAGACGCGCCCCGTCCAGATGCACGCCAACCCCCTTGGCCTTAGCCAGATCGATCAGGGTGCGAGCCTCTTCGGTACTATAGACCGTGCCATATTCGGTGCTGTTGGTCAGGCTGAGGGCAGCGGGGGCCTGATGATGGGGGCTATCGAGCGCATTCAGATGGTCGGCCAAGGCCTGCGGGTCGATCTTGGCCGAGGGGCCGGGCAGGGGGATGATCCCCGATCCGCCGCTAAAAAAGGTCGGGGCTCCGGTCTCGTCCACCGTCACATGGGCGTGCTCATGGGCCAACACAGCCTCGAATGGGTGGCAGAGCATGGCCAGAGCCACGGCATTAGCCGCTGTGCCAGACGCCACGAACCGAACCTCGGCATCGGCGTCCAGAAAGGCGCGCACGGCGTCCGCTGCCTGCCGTGACAGGTCATCACTGCCATAGCCGCTAGCCGTGCCCTGATTGGCGGCGATCAGCGCCTCTAGGGCCTCTGGGGCCATGCCGGCAGTATTGTCCGAGGCAAAGTCAAAGCGAGGGTTCAAAGCGAGGCTGCCCATTGGCGCAGGTCCGTCACGAACAGATCCGGCTCTTCCATGGCCGCGAAATGCCCGCCGGTGGCCATGTCGGTCCAGCGGGTGATGTTGTAGCCGCGCTCGGCCCAGCTGCGCGGCGGGGCGGCATAGAGAGCCTCGCCTGGGAAGTTGGCGAAGGCGGTGGGGGTCTCGCAGCGCTGGCCCTCGGTCAACTGAACGCCGCCTTCCTCCATCAGGCCGCGATAGTACCAGGCCCCGGTCGTGAAGGAGCCGGTCATCACATAGATCATGATGTTGGTCAGAAGCTGGTCTTTGCTGTAGGCGCCGATCAGAGATTTGGTGCGCAGGTCCGACCAGTCATAGAACCGCTCGAGGATCCATGCGGCCTGTCCAACCGGGTTGCCCGCTGCCATCCAGGCCAGAGATTGAGGCTTTGAGGCCTGCAGGAGGAAGTAGGCACCGAGTTGCTGCATGGCCGCGCCGGTGCGGGTCAGCCACGCGACTTCGGCTTCGGATGTTGGTCCGCCATGGGGCCTAAAGCTCATCATATTCAGATGGATGGCCTTGACGCTTGATCCAAAGTCAAAGCCCAGCCAAGAGGTCACCAATCCGCCCCAGTCGCCGCCCTGGGCCAGATAGGTTTCATAGCCGAGGGTCTGGGTCATCAGGCTGTTGAAGAGCCGCGCGGTCGCCCTCTGGCCGATGGGCCGCTGCGGCTTGGAGGAAAAGCCAAAGCCGGGCAGGGACGGAATGACCAGGTCAAAGGCATCTTCAGCCTTGCCGCCAAACCGGCTCGGGAAGGCCAGCTTTTCGATGGAGTCCCAGAACTCATAGTGTGAACCGGGCCAGCCGTGGGTGAGTAGCAGGGGCCGCTTGCCGCCTGCCTCGCCGACGAAATGGAGGAAGTGGATGTCGAAATCCTCCACCCGCGCGGTGAATTGCGGATAGCGGTTCAACTCTGCGACCGCCGCGCGCCAGTCATAGGCGTCGGTCCAGTGCGTGCAGATATCCTTTAGGAACGCGCCGTCACAGCCATAGGCCCAACCATTGTCCACAGCCGGTGCAGGCGGAAAAGGATAGGCCCGCACAAGGTCCAAAACCTGACCCACCTGCTCGGCGGTCCAGTCGACGGTGAAGGGCTTAACGGTCATGGCGGCGTTCCTCTTACTGTTGGTGCCAGCCTGAGGGGCTTACGCTGCGGCGGTCAAGGGGTGGGGGTGAAAACAAGTGAAGCCCTTTCCCCCCTTGAGGGGGAGAGGGTTGGGAGTGGGGGGTATTCATCCGCGGCCCTCTCCCCCATCCCCGCGTCATTGCGAGCGCAGCGAAGCAACCCGGGGGGCTGACATGGACCAGAAGTGATGTTCCCCTGGGTTGCTTCGGCGCGGTGCGCCTCGCAATGACGTGGTAGGGGCTGGTGGGCGGGGTTGCGCTTGTGTGAAAGGGTCTGGGTCCCCGCCTTCGCGGGGAAAACGGAAGAGGGAAAACAAGCCCCCTTCGGCCCTACGGGCCACTTCCCCCAGAGGGGGAAGATTTAAGGCTCCAAGATCTTCCCCCTCTGGGGGAAGTACCGGCGAAGCCGGGGTAGGGGGTTTTCAAACATGGCTCTCAACCCATCACCGCGTCATTGCGAGCGCAGCGAAGCAACCCAGGGGCTGGTGGGCGGGTTTGCGCTTGTGTGAAAGGGTCTGGGTCCCCGCCTTCGCGGGGAAAACGGTAACAATGGGCGGGGCAACCCTAACCCACCTTCTTCTCTGTGATCACGGCACCGACGTGAGCCTCGCCCCTTGCCTGAGCCAGAGCGGTTTGGCGTTGGCGTTCGGCGTAGCCGGCTTTCTGGGCCTCGTCGCGGTGGTCATAGCAGGCGGGGCAACTGACGCCGGGGACATAAAGCTCCGAGGCCTGATCCTCTTGGCTGAGCGGCATGCGGCAGGCGTGGCACTGGCCATAGTGGCCGAGGCTGAGCCCATGGCCGACCGAAACGCGCTGATCAAAGACGAAACATTCGCCTTCCCAAAGGCTTTCGGGCTCAGGCACCGTCTCCAGATATTTCAATATGCCGCCGTCGAGATGATAGACCTCGTCTATGCCTTCAGACTTGAGGAAGGCTGTGGATTTTTCGCAGCGGATGCCGCCGGTGCAGAACATGGCGACCTTGGGGGCCTCTAGCCCGCTCAGCAGTTCAGCCCGATGGGCGCGGAACCAGTCTGGAAAGTCTCGAAAGCTAGCGGTCTTGGGATTGATGGCGTTTTTGAAGGTCCCGATGCTGACCTCGTAGTCGTTGCGCGTATCGATCAGGATGGTGTTGGGGTCGGCGATCAGGGCGTTCCAGTCCCTCGCCGCAACATAATGGCCGACCTCGGTCAGGGGGTCGATATTGGGCTGGCCCATCGTCACGATCTCACGCTTGAGCCGAACCTTCATGCGATAGAAGGGCATGGTTTCGGCGAAGCTGTCCTTGACCGAGAGGGTCTCGCAGCCGGGTAGGGTGCGGATATGGGCCAGCACCTGATCTATGGCCTCGTGGGTGCCTGCAATGGTGCCGTTAATGCCTTCGGGGGCCAGCAGAAGCGTGCCCTTGACCCCTGCCGCGCGGCAAACGGGCTCAAGCCCGGCGCGCAAGGTTTCGCAGTCTTTGAAGGGGCTAAATCGATAGAGGGCGGTGACCCGGATGGGATAGGTGTGATCCGACATGGCTCATCATACCGCCGAGTGGGGAAGCAGGCCAACGGCTTAAGCGTCCGCCTGCTTCCATCCGTCGCTTACATACGCTTCAGGGCGCAGATCTTGTTGCCGTCTGGATCGCGCAGATAGGCCAGATAGAGCTTGCCTTGCGCGCCTTCGCGAACGCCGGGCGCGTCTTCGCAGGTGGTGCCGCCATTGGCCACGCCCGCCGCATGCCAAGCATCGGCCTGCTCAGGGGTCGTGCAAGCAAAACCGATGGTGCCGCCATTGCTATAGGTCGCAGGCTCGCCATTGATCGGCAGCGAGACCGAGAAAACGCCCGTTGGCGTCATGTAGAATATGCGGTGGCCATCGACATGGGCCGGGGCAACGCCCAGCGTGCCCAGAACGGCGTCATAGAAGCTCTTGGCCTTGGTCAGATCGTTCGTGCCGATCATGATATGTGAAAACATTGGTCTCTCCCTTGATGGTCCGCGCCGATCGATTGCCGACGACAGGTCAGGCCTCAGCCAAATCACGGACCGAGGTTTCTGGCAAGGGAGGGAAACAAACAAGCCCCCCTACCCCGGCTTTGCCGGTACTTCCCCCAGAGGGGGAAGATCAAGGACCGGTAAATCTTCCCCCTCTGGGGGAAGTGGCCCGAAGGGCCGAAGGGGGTCTTGTTTTCTCACCCCAATCTCTCAGCCATCGCCCCCATCGCCTGATCCCAAGCCCCGAACCGCGTCAGAAGCTGAACCTTGGCCTTTGGATAGCTGGGATAGTGATCGGTGCCGAACAGGGGCCAGGAGGCGGGGGTCATATAGATCTGGACGGCCGCACCACTGGCGGCGGCAAGATTGGTTGTGGCCGTTGCGGGGCCAATGGTCAGGTCGAGGGCAGCGCAGAGGGCCACGACGCCCTCCAGATCATCCTTCAGATCAAGACCCGGAGGCACGGCCACCTGAACCCCCATCTGCTGGGCAATGGTGCGCAGATCATCTTCGGCGCGGCCATATTGCAGGCTTATGAACTGAAGGCCGGGCCTTGTCAGGACCGGCTCCCAAGCGCTCAGCGGCGCGAAATAGCGGGCGCGGTTGAGGTCGACCAGCAGGCTCTTCCAGATGATCCCCACCTTTCGACCGGTCCCCAAGGTGGCGAGCCAAGCCTTCCAATGGGCCACCCGCGCGGGGTCGGGGATCAGGAATGGTGGGGCCGTGCCGAAGCTGTTGGTATCAGGTCTAAGGGCGGCCATGGCGGTGCCTAAGGGAGCCCAAAGATCAGGGGCCTCATCCTTGCCGAAGGATGACGATATTCCGCGCAGTCCCCGACCCTTGGCGCGGCCCGTGGTGTGGGGCACGATCTGGGCCGTGGGAAAGGACCGGGCGGCGAGGGTCTGCAGCCGTGGATCTAGGGCTAGGGTCAAGCGGCCCTTTGGTCCAAGGGCGGTAAGAACGTCGGGCACGGTCTGCGCAAACAGGACCTCATCACCGAGCCCCTGTTCGCCGATCAAGAGCAGATGGCGGCCCTCGATGGATGTTCCGGCCTGCCATTGCCGATAGGGCAGGGGAAAGGCCGTGGCGTCCTCGTAGGTTAAATCATGGCGCGCCTCATAGGCCTGCCAGCCTTCGGTCAGACGCCCAGCGACGAACAGCCTTTTGGCCTGACTGACCCGCGCCGTAGCGACCAGAGACGGGGGCGCGTCGGCGATGGAACGTTCCCCCTCCGCCAAAGCAACGGACTGTTTTTCCTCACTAAATCCAGCCGTGAATATCAGGGCGTCGGCAAGGGCGATCCGCGCCTGCCCCATGCCGGGATTGAGTCGCAGGGCTTCACCAAGGAAGGTCGCGGCCTCATCCATGCGGCCATCGCTAAAGAGAATAAGTCCCAGCGTATTCCAAAGGATGGGCTCGGTCGGATGGGCTTCAAGCGCCTTGGTCAGGGTGGCGATGGCTGCGGAGAGGTTCATCTGACTGGCCTGGGCCAAGGCAAGGCTATTGATGATCTCGATGGAGGCGGGGTCCTGTTGTCGGCAGGTCAAAAGCAGTCTCTCGGCAACGGCAAAGAGATCTAGGGTCATGGCCAGACGGGCCAGATCGACACCGATCTGCGGCTGATCGGGTGCAAGGCTCATGGCCTGCTGATAGGCGTCTAGCGCGGCGCTATTGTCGCCCAAGGCCTCACAGGCCAGGGCGAGCAGGTGCCAAGCCGCCGAGAGTTCGGGTTGCCGTTTGACGGCCATTTCCGCTATCGAACGGGCCTTTTGAGCGCGGCCTGAGGCAAGATGAGCCTGTCCCTCACGCACCATTGAGGCACCATTGAGCGGTTTGGAACTGCGTGGTCGAGGTAAGGCCATCACGACGCTCTATGAGAACGAGCTCTAGGCTCGCTCCAACACCTGCGATGATTTGGTTTAACGAGCACTTAAGTGCGGGGTGTCGCGCCTTTGGATGAGAGGCGGGTGCCAAGGTCGTTTCGACAAAATTATCAATCTAGGAATTTGTGCGACGCAGCAGAGACCATTCCTTAGCAATAAAGGCGTTGCTATCCTTCCCAATCCCCATTCTCAAAATTGCTGCTTCGCAACATCACAAAAACGTTACCTGTGGTTCATTGACACGGCGCGTGAGGGGCAGAGGCTGCTTTCTAACAAATCCGTAATGGAACGGTTCGGGTCCCTTTGCCCGAGCGTTTAGAACGGATGAATGGGTGTAACGGCGCCGAGTTGGCGTTGGTTCCAGGGGGGAACATTATCATGAATACGCGTTTGCGGAGCTTGCTCTGCCTATCGGTTTCGGCCATTTCGCTGATCAGCATATCTGATCAAGCCTTTGCTCAAGAAACGACATCGGGCCGCGACAGGAGCGGTAATATTGAAGAGCTGGTGGTGACCGCTGAAAAGCGTGAGCAAAGCCTTCAGACCGTCGCCGTCGCCGTTTCGGCCTTTACCGCCGCTAAACGTGAACTGGTCGGGATCAATACGATCCAAGATCTGACCAACTTCACCCCTGGTCTGCAGTATAACAGCTCCACCGACCGCGTATCACTTCGCGGCGTGGGCCGTTTGACCAACGTGCTTTCGGCCGACGCGGCCGTGGCCAACTATTCTGATGGCATCTATGAAACCTTCGCGGTTCGGGCCGGTTCATCGACCCTGTTCGTCGATCGCGTTGAGGTCCTTCGGGGCCCTCAGGGTACGCTCTATGGCCGTAACTCGATCGGTGGTGCGCTGAACATCATCTCCAAGCGCCCAACCAAGGACTTCCAAGGCGAAGTGCGCAGCAGCCTCGACAGCTACGGCGCGACCCAACTGGAGGGCACCTATTCTGGGCCGATTAACGACAAGGTTGGCTTCCGCATTGGCGGTTCTTGGTACAATCAGAGCAAGGGTTGGATCGACAATAAGGTCCCCGGCATGCCGGACGAAGGCAATGTCCGTAACGAATGGACCACGGATGTTCAACTGAAGTTTAACTTCTCTGAAAAGTTTGAAGGTTGGGTCAATGTCATCGGCAGCCAGTGGCGCAATGGCGCGGGCGGTCCTGGCAGCATGCCCGGCTGGACCCCTTATGATTGGGGAACCGCCTATCAGCCCCCATCGGCAACCAAGCCTGAAAATGGCTTTGGCTGCTCCAATCCGGCCATCACCGGCGTTACCAATGTCGTAAACCTAAACCCCACAGGCTGTAGCAACCCAGCCAAGAACAGCCCTTGGGAAATGGCGCGCGCCACGGCCTATAAGGTGACCTTGCCGGTCTCGCTGACGATCCACAGTGAGTGGATCTATCACGCCGATAAGTTCGACATCAAATATCTGACCGGCGGCGTCCACTATCATTATATCCTAAGCGGCACCACCGATACGCCGAGAGCCGCACCCATCACGTCCTATACACTGCCGGCCTCTCAGTTGGCCTTCTTGGGCGGTCGCGGACCTCTGACCATCAATCCGAACGAGAGCTTCAACTATCAAGAAGACAATTCATTCTGGAGCCACGAGGTCAATCTGATCTCGACGGGCAATAGTCCGTTGCAGTGGGTGGGCGGGGCTTACTACTTCAAGCAGCACTATACCCAGCCCGTCTATACCGAGAACAAGACGCAGCCGGAGTATAATGGCCCGTTCATGTTCCCGCTCTGTACAGCAAGCCCAGGCGGCAACTGCCCGACCCAGACCACCTATCGCCGGTTTGATAACCGACCCGACGTCAATGCCGAGTCCTATGCGGCCTTCGGCCAGATCGACTATCGGTTGAATGATAAGTGGAAGGTTACGGCGGGTCTGCGCTATTCCCACGATAAGAAATATGGCTCGGAAACTGTCCGGATCCTTTGCTTCGCCGTGGATGGCTGCGACTTCTCAGCCGTTCCCGCACAGTTCTTGGGCTATCCAGCGGGCTATAAGGTTCCACCGATTATCGACATCACCCAGACCGGTGCCAACGTGTCGACCGGCGCGGTTTTGGAACGGGGTGTGACCGGCAAGACCGTTTACAACCCAGCGACAGGTTTTGCGACGCGTAATCAGAGCTATGAATGGGAAGCCGTGACCGGTACCGCGGGTCTCGAATGGACGCCTGACGAAGACACCTTGGCCTATGCCAAATATAGCCGTGGTTATAAGGCTGGTGGCTTTAACATCGGTATCTTCACGGTCTTGAGCTTCTTCCCAACCACGGAAGAAGAATTGGTGGACGCCTTCGAAATTGGCTTGAAGAAGGATTTCGGACGCACGCTGCAGACCAATATGGCCCTGTTCTATTACGACTACACCAATCTGCAGATCCCCATCACCCGGATCTCGACCGGTGCGGTTCCGGCCTTTGGTCCTGGACCAACGACGGCGACGGACTTCTATAACGTGCCGAAGGCGGTCTCGCAGGGCTTCGAGTTGGAAACGACCTGGAAGCCGGTTGAGAATATGCAGATCCTGTTCAACTACTCCTATAATGACACCCAACTCAAAGCGGGTAGCGCCATCGACTCCGTTGATCCAACGGCTATGCATCCCAAGGCCAAGCCACTGCTCACCTTGGCCCAATGCGCGGTTGTTGTGAACGGCACGACCTCCTGTCCCATTGATCGGTTCACCGGCGGCTTCTCGCGAATGCAGGATCTGACCGGCAGCCAATTGCCGAACGCGGCAAAGCAAAAGCTGGCGGTCAATGTCAACTATAGCTGGGACTTCCAGCCCGGCTGGCTCGTGGCTTCGGCCAGCTATGTCTGGCGTGACAAGCAATATGGCACCCTGTTTGAACGGGAGTATAATGAAGCACCCTCTTGGTCTCAGGTCGATGCGCGCCTGATCTGGACCCAGGCCGAAAGCCGTTACAAGATCATTGGTTACGTCAAGAACTTGACCGATGTGATTGGCTATGATGCCGGTGCGACCGGGTACCGTCAGGCCGGTCTAAACAAGCTGGCAAACGGTAACTTTGTACCGATGCTCGAGGGTATCACCAAGACCTACTCGGTGGTGCCACCGCGCACCTACGGGATCGAGCTGCAATATAAGTTCTAGAGCTAGCCTCTAGACCGAAGGTTAGACCCCCGGGCGTTCACCACGTCCGGGGGTTTTTCTATTTGGACTTAGGCACACGAATTGGCTTGAAAGATCGGGTCAGAGATTTGACACTCTCTCCCACAGACGCAGAACCTCCGATCAAGGAGGCGGCGAGGGAAATTGCAGATGTCGCGATCAGATTTAAGCGTGGTTCGGGCTTTGGCCCTGATAGTGGCGCTAATCCTGCCGGTTCGCGCCTTCGCCGTTCCCGTGCCTGAGCCGTTGCCTGCGGGCCAAGCCCTCTATGATCTGCGCTGTAAGAGCTGCCATGAGCCTGCCCAAGGGCGAGCGCCCGGCCGCGAGCAACTGGCGCAGCGCAGTGCCTCTGACATTTTCGTCTCCCTGAAGTCGGGGGCTATGAAGGCCATGTCTCAAGGCCTGTC
>CANESI010000032.1 GCA_947441065.1 Caulobacteraceae bacterium | reverse complement strand
TCCGCTGCGCCGTCTGTTGCGCCGGGAGCCTGAGGTCATGCCGGTCGCTTGGCAGCAGGTCCTGCGGTTTGAGCGCATGGTCCTGCCAAAGCCTTGGCGTTTTGCGCGGCGTTTGCGGCTCTCCTTGCGCGGTAAGTCAAAAGCCTGATGTGGTCTGACGGCGGTCGCGCTTCTCGCCTCTTTGAGATCTGATCGGCGATCCAACACAAGTCTGTCGTCTAAATCGGGATAACACATACCCTTGAGGGCGAGCCAATTGCCCTTCGGTCTAAGCATACCGACATCGTTAAACGAAAACCGGGCCAGAGGTTTCCCTCCGGCCCGGCTTCTAGCGTCAAACAGTTCGGTTTTGGCTATTGCAGCTTGTCGGCCATCTGAGCGACCGCACGGTCGATCAGGGGGTCACTCTTCAAGCCCTTAAGACGGCCCTGAAGGATAGCACCGGTCATCTGAGCGGCCAGTTCGGCTGCGACAGATTTGACTTCAGCCGCTGCTGCAGCTTCCGCTGCCGCGATCTTGCGCTCCGCCAGAGCCTGGCGGCGAGCAATCTCTTCGTCCAGCTTGACCTTGGCATCAACCGCCAGACGGGCGGCGTCAGCTTCGGCAGCAGCAATCATGTCAGCGGCCTGACGTTCAGCATCTTCACGCTGCTGCTGGATTGACGCCAGCAGAGCTTGAGCCTCTTCACGCAGGCGCTGGGCCTCATCGAGTTCGTTTTGGATCTTTTGGGCATAGCCGTCCAAGCCACTGGCCACTGCGCCCGGAACCTTCATGGAGATCAGAAGGCCAAAGAACAGTACCAGTGAGACGGCGACCCAAAATTCAGCTTCTTGCAGAAGTTCCATTATTGGGTCCCCTTATGCCTTTGCTGCAGTCAGTGCCGTCTCGACCTCATCGGCCGTGGCAGCAACGCCCGTCAGCTTGTCGGTGATCGCTGCGGCGATGTCGGACGCGATGGTCCGCACATTGCCCAGAGCCGCATCGCGCGAAACCCGGATCCGGTCTTCGGCGACAGCCAGTTTTTCCGCCAAAACGGCTTCCTCTGCTGCCTGCCGCGTTGCGGCCTCAGCATTGGCCTTAGCCTTGGCTTCAGAAGCCGTCCGCTGGGCGTGGGTGCGGGCCTTGGCCAGTTCGGCCAAGGCGGTTGCACTTTCGGCTTCAGCCTGCGTCTTCAAATCACGGGCCTGTGCGACATCCGCCGCGATCTTGTCTGCCCGGGTCTGGATCGTCCCGCCGACGCGCGGCAGGAAGAGCTTTGACAACAGGACATAGAGAACGACGAAGATCAGCAGCAGCCAAACCACCTGGCCAGGCCACCACACGAACTGAAATTGCGGCAGACCGCCGCCGCTGGCATGGCCATCGGCTCCGGTCGACTCGTGAGTTTGTGTCGTTTCGTTGGCCATGACGGTCCGGTCTTAGGCGAAGAGGATCAGGAAGGCGATGACGAGGGCGAAGATGCCCAAGGCTTCGGTCAGCGCCATGCCGAGGAACAGCATCGGGCGTTCGCCAGCGGCGGCCGATGGGTTACGGATGGCGGCGGCCAGATAGCTACCGAACAGGTTACCAAGGCCGATACCAGCCCCGATCATGCCGAGCATGGCCAGACCAGCGCCGATGTATTTTGCGGATTCAGCGTCCATAAGAGTCTTCCTTTTGGTTGGTTAAGTAGATGAGAAAACGAAAAAAACAGGTGATCGATGCGAGGTGTTAGTGACTGTCTAGGTTCACAACATCGTTCAGATAAACGCAGGTCAGCGCGGCGAACACGAAGGCCTGAAGGAAGGCTACGATGAACTCCAACGCGGTCAGGGCAACAACGCTGCCCAACGACACCAATGAGCCAAGATAGCCCAAGGATGCGATGCCGCCGCCCGAGGCCAGAAGGCCAAGGGAGATGATGAACCCTGCGAAGATCTTTAGAACGACGTGCCCGCCGATCATGTTCCCGAACAGACGCAAGGCCAGGGTCACAGGCCGCACCAGGAAGGAAATGATCTCAATCGGCACCATCAAGAACAGCAGTGGCCAAGGAACGCCAGACGGGACGAACAGCTTGTACATGCCGATGCCATTGCGCGAGAAACCCACAACGACGACCGTCAAGATGGTCAGGAGCGCGAGGGTAGCGGTCACGGCCAACTGCGAGGTGGCCGTAAAGACAAGGAACATGCCCAAGAAATTCATGGCGAGAATGAAGGAGAACAGGGTGAACACGAAGGGGAAGAAAACCTTGCCCTCGTGGCCAATGATCGATCCGGCCAGATCGTCAACGAGGCTGTAGAGCATCTCGCCAACGGACTGGAGCCGCCCTGGAACCACCGCTTGACGCGCGGCCAGAGCAAAGAACACGCAGATCAGGCCCGCTGCCATACCCATCGAGACCACCGAATTGGTGATCGACAGGTCGACAACGCCCAGACCGGGCAGGTTCACCGTCGGCAGATCAACAACCTTGTTGATCTGGAACTGGTGCATCGGATCGGCCATAAGCCCCTAATCTCCTCATTCGAACCCGCAACTGCAGGATCAGTCTTCGTCGTCATCCTCATCCCCAAGCAGCGGTTTATCCGGCCCAGGAGCGATCGATGTCTTATTTCCCATGCGTCCAGCCGTGCGGACGACCATGAAAGCCGAAAGCCCCGTGCCGATCAGCATCCCGCCGATCAGGCCCCAAGGGCTTATATGTAACAGTTGGTCGAGCAACCAGCCGAAGCCTAGCCCTCCCAAAATTCCACCGATCAAATCGGCCAAGACGCGGTAGCCATCATGGCCTTGGTGCGCGCTGTGGTCCTTAGCCTTGCGCGCACGGGAGGCCTCAAAGGCCCCGATCCGGTCGTCAAGACGGCGAAGGGCCTCTTGGTTGGGTGCCTTTCGCGTCACTTCAGGGTCAAGATCGTCCGACTGCGGCATGTGCTGCGCTGGCGTCCCCGATCATGAAGCCGTGCGGATACCCGGTTTGATCGAGCCGGAACCTATAGATCAGGCGACCATTGGTCAAGATTGGCTGGAAAGGTTTTAGTTGCTTGTATTTGTTGGGCTAATTTTGGTGATTAGGGGCGTGTGCGGGTATGGCCGCGAGTCGGTGGGGAATTGGGTGGTTTTGGCGCATTGAAACAAGGCCCCCTTCGGCCCTCCGGGCCACTTCCCCCAGAGGGGGAAGATCCTCTACAGCGAAATCTTCCCCCTCTGGGGGAAGTACCGGCGTGGCCGGGGTAGGGGGTCTTGTTTTCTTTCATCCGCGTCCCCCGCGCAGGCGGGGGCCCAGACCCGTGGAGCGCCGATGACCGGTTGGCCCTAGTCTGGATCCCCGCCTTCGCGGGGAACTTGGGTAGGGTGTGGGCTCGGGTGCAACATCCTCGTCCTTCGATAGGCTCAGGATGAGGATGGCAGAGGGCGCTTCACCCACGCCCCGCCCCCCTTCACCCACCCACATGCTTCAAGAATATCGCAGCAATCTCTTCGCCTCGGGTTTCCTGCGGGAAGTGACCTGCGCCGGGCAGGAGGTCGAAGGTGGCTTGGGGGTAGCGCGCGGCCCAGTCGCGGCCCCAGCTTTCGGGGAAGACATCATCACCGCCGCCCCAGATAAAGTGCACGGGCCCCTTCCATTGTAAGATCGCTTCAAAATGCAGAGCCTGAGCCTTTGCGGTGTCGGTTTCGGGCGTGTCGATGGGGATGCTCAAAGGAAAGCGGCGGGCACCCGCATGTCCGGCCCTGCCCAAACCGGCATGGGGCGCATCATAGCCGCGGCGCACGGCGTCTGCCTCGGCTGATAGGGTCGGGTGCTCGCCCTTTTGAACGATCCCGTAAAGATCGCGCGCGGTCATGTGGCCAAAGGAGACCATAATGAACCAGCCCAGTGAAAGCGGCTCAGGCACGTTGGTTTCAAACAGGCCGCCCGCCTGCCACCCGGCATTCCATTGTCGAACGGCAGGGCTGTAGTCGAAGGCGTCGTGGTGAAGCCAGGTGTTCATGATGACGAGGCGCGAGAAGCGCTGCGGCTGCTCTGCGACCTGCGCCAAGCTGATCGGTCCGCCCCAGTCTTGGCAAAAGAGGGTGATGCCCTGAAGGTCCAGATGGTTGATCAGGGCGCGGTGGGCATCGGTATGGCGGGTGATCGAATACCAGCCATCGTCCGTGACCTTATCAGAGCGGCCAAAGCCAATATGGTCGGCCGAGATGCAGCGATAGCCCTTGGCCACAAGGGCGGCGATGATCTTGCGGTTCAAAAAGCTCCAGGTCGGCATGCCATGCATCAACAAAGCGACCGGTCCGTCTCGCGGACCCTCATCGACATAGTGCATCCGCAAGCCTTGGAAGCTGAAATAGTTCGGCGCGAAGCCATAGCCGGGCAGGTTGTCGAACGCGCTGTCAGGCGAGCGCAGGAACGGGACGCCGTCAGGGGTGTGGTGAAGTTCGGTCATGATGCGGGCCTTCTGTTTCGTTTTGGATAACATACGGCACTATAGATGCCAATAGATTTCGGGGATAAAATCCCCCTACCCCGGCTACGCCGGTACTTCCCCCAGAGGGGGAAGATTTAGCGCTCCAAGATCTTCCCCCTCTGGGGGAAGTGGCCCGTAGGGCCGAAGGGGGCCTTGTTTTCTTTCACTCGCGTCATTGCGAGCGCAGCGAAGCAACCCAGGGGGCTGACGCGGGTCTCCCCCATCCGCATCCCCCGCGAAGGCGGGGGCCCAGACCTTTGGAACTCCGAAGACCGAGTGGCCCCGTTCTGGATCCCCGCCTTCGCGGGGAACGCGGTGGGGTGGGCTCGGGTGCAACATCCTTGTCCTTCGACAGGCTGAGGATGAGAATGTATGACATCCCACATGATCGACACGCCCAACGACCAAGCCCCCGCCGATGATGGCAAGTCCCGCCTCTATATCGATGCCGACGCCTGCCCGGTGAAGGACGAGACCTACAAGGTTGCGATCCGCTATGGCTTGAAGGTGTTCGTCGTTTCGAACAGCTTCATCATGACCCCGCGCGAGCCGTGGATTGAGCGGGTCATTGTCGATGCAGGCCCCGATATTGCCGATGATTGGATCGCCGATCAGGTGCGTCGCCGCGATATTGTCATCACCAATGACATCCCTCTGGCCAGCCGCTGCCTCGAAAAGGGGGCGCTGGTCATTGGCGCGACGGGGCGAGCCTTTACGCCCGATTCCATTGGCATGGCCTTGGCCGCACGCGGAATCGCTGAGCATCTACGCTCCACCGGTGAAGTGACCAAGGGCCCCGCGCCTTTTGGTCCTGCGGACCGTTCGAGGTTCCTGTCGGCACTGGATGAGGCGGTAAATCGCGCCAAGCGCATGGCGCGCTAAATTTTTTTGCGAAGCGCCGCAAACCCTTATGGGGCCTAAGGTGGTGTGGCCAATCCCTTGAATCCGCTACGGCACCTTGGCGATCTAATCAGGCCTCATCCGCCTGCCCGACCACATGTGCCATCACGTGTACCTGATCGGCGTAAAGTTTGACTTCCCTCTGGCCCGCGAAGGGATAATCTGCCCTCTAGAATGAGGCTCTGCGCTAAGACGGGGCTAGGTGAGGACGCACAGATGGATTTCGAATTTTCGGCTGAACAACAGCAACTCAAGGAACAGGCGCGCCGTTATCTGGCGGACAAGTGCCCGACCACGGCCGTGCGCGCCATTTTGGAAGGCTCTGAACCCTTTGACCGCGCCCTTTGGCAGGGTCTGGGCGAGATGGGCTTTTTGGGTGCAGCGATCCCCGAGGAATATGGCGGGCTCGGCCTAGGCTATCTGGAGCTTTGCGTCATTGCCGAAGAACTGGGCCGCGCCCTAGCACCGGTGCCGGTTTCTTCCTCGATCTTCCTCGTTGCCGAGATCCTCAAGGCGGCGGGCAGCGAAGAGCAAAAACAAAGATGGTTGCCTAAGCTGGCTTCCGGCGAAGTGATCGGCACCCTAGCCTCGGTTGAGGCAACCGGGTCTGTGCGGCCTTCAAACGTCGCGCTGTCGGCCAAGGCCGGAACCCTGACCGGGGCAAAGTCGCCCGTGCTGGACGGCGATATTGCGGACATTGCCATCGTCTTGGCCCGCCATGCGCCGGGTAAGGATGCGCAGGGTCTGTCGCTCTATCTCGTCGATCTGAACCAGTCCGGCATCGAGCGCACCGTGCTCGACACGATCGATCCCTCGCGCAGCCAAGCCAAGATCGCCTTCAATGGCGCGGCGGCAGAGCTGGTCGGCGCGGCGGGCGACGGCTGGCGGCTCTATGAAGAGGCGCTCGACCGCGCAGCCATCCTGACCGGCTTTGAACAGATCGGCGGGGCCGATAAGGCGCTGGAGATGGGCCGCGACTATGCCCTGCAGCGCTTTGCCTTTGGCCGCGCCATCGGCTCGTTCCAAGCCATTAAGCACATGCTGGCCGACATGTATGTCTCGGCCACCTTGGCCCGCTCGAACGGCTATTTCGGGGCCTATGCCCTGTCGACGGGTTCCGCAGACCTTGCGGAAGCGGCCGCGACCATGCGGGTTAGCTCGACCAAGGCTTTTCAACATTGCGCTAAGAACAATATCCAAGTTCACGGCGGCATGGGCTTTACTTGGGCCATGGACTGCCACCTCTACTATCGCCGCTCCAACCTCTTGGCCGTCAGCCTCGGCGGCTTGAATGAATGGGAAGACAAACTGATCGACCGGTTGCGCGCCAAGAACGCCGCTTAAGCCAGATCGCCATTTAAGGGACCTTAAAGCCATGAACTTCGACGATACCCCACACGAAGCCGCCTTCCGCGCCGAAGCCCGCGCCTGGATCCAAGCCAACGCCCCGACGCACCTGCTGCCCTACTTGGAAAAGTCTGGCTATGGCGGGATCGAGCTTGGCGGTCTTGACCCCATGAAGGAGGCCAAGGCTTGGCAAAAGAAGAAGTATGATGCCGGATGGGCCTGCCTGCACTGGCCTAAGGAATATGGTGGGCGCGGTTCTAGCCCCATTGAACGCGTGATCTGGAACCAGGAAGAGGGCCCTTACGGCGCCCTGTCCGGCTCGTTCATCATTGGTCACGGTATGTGCGGCCCAACGGTCATGGACTGGGGTCCAGAAGAGGCTAAGCGCGAGCTCTTGCCCCGTCTGGCGGCGGGTGAAGATATCTGGTGCCAGCTCTTCTCCGAACCGGCTGGCGGCTCCGATCTGGCCGGTCTGCGCACCAAGGCTGAGCGCGATGGCGATGATTGGGTCATCAATGGCCAGAAGATCTGGACCAGTGGCGCGCACTATTCGCAGTGGGGCATCCTGATCACCCGCACCGACCCTGACGTGCCCAAGCATAAGGGTCTGACAATGTTCTTCCTGCGCATGGACACGCCGGGCGTGCGCATCGTACCGATCAAGCAGGCCAATGGTCAGTCGGGCTTTAACGAGGTCTATTTCGACAATGTCCGCCTGCCAGACAGCCAGCGCCTCGGCGGCGTGGGTGAGGGCTGGAAGGTCTCGCTGACCACCTTGATGAACGAGCGTCTGTCCATCGGCTCGGGCATGAGCGCAGGCTTCCCCGACATTTTCGAGTTCTGTAAGGAACTGGAACTGGCCGATGGCACGCTGGCCATCAACGACCGGGGCGTTCGCTCCAAGCTGGCCGAGTGGGCCTGCCGTCAGAGCGGCCTGAAATATACCGGCATGCGAGCCATCTCGGCCCTGTCACGCGGTGAAAATCCTGGGCCAGAAAACTCCATCGGCAAGCTGGTGGCAGGTTCCAGCCTGCAAGAGATCGCCATGTTCGCGCTCGACCTTCAGGGTCAGGCTGGGGCCGTGTCCGATCCGAAGCTTGCGACCATGGCGGCGAAGTTCCAAGCCCAACTGCTGCGCTCGCCCGCCACCCGCGTCGAAGGCGGCACGGACGAGATCTTGCGCAACATCATCGGCGAGCGGGTCCTTGGCCTGCCCGACGATATGCGTGCCGATAAGGGCATAGCCTTCAACAAGATCCCAACGGCCTAGAGCCAAAGGACCCCACCATGCCCGCGCCCTACGCCACATTGTTGATTGAAAAAGAAGGCCCAATTGATTGGGTGACGCTGAACCGGCCAGAGGCGCTCAATACGCTGAACGGTCAGATGGTCGATGATCTGCTCGACTATTTCGGCGGTCTCTATTTTGATCGTAAGACCCGCATTGTGGTGCTCCGGGGGGCGGGCAGGGCCTTTTGCGCCGGGCTCGACATCAAGGAGAGCATGGAGGCTCGGCCCGACGATAATGCGCCGCGCGGTCCGGCGGCGGGGCTGCTCAGTCAGCGCCGCATCTCCGAGATCGTCATGCGTATGCGCCGCTGTCAGCAGCCGATCATCTCGCTGGTTCAGGGTCCAGCCTGCGGCGGTGGCTTTGCGCTGGCTCTGGCGTCCGACATCCGGATTGCGGGTGAAAGCGCGCGGATGAATGCGGCCTTTATCCGCATTGGCCTGTCGGCCTGCGATATTGGTGTGTCCTATTTCCTGCCGCGTCTGGTCGGCGTGTCGGTGGCGTCAGAGCTGATGCTGACGGGGCGCTTCATCAATGCCGAGCGGTCCTTGCGCGTCGGTCTGGTCAGCGAAGTGGTGCCCGATGCCGACCTGACCAAGGCGGCGCGCGCCTATCTGGACGACATGGTCACGACCTCGCCTCTGGGCCTACGCCTGACCAAAGAGTGCCTGAATATGAGCGTCGATTCTCAGAGCCTCGAAGCGGCCATCGCTATGGAAGACCGTAACCAGATCCTCTGTTCCCAAACCGCCGACGTCCGCGAAGGCATGACCGCCTTCTTGCAAAAGCGAGCGCCGAACTATTCGGATAGCTAAGGCCGCAGCCCTGAAAAAGGCAGGCAAGCCGGTCGAGATGCTGACCGTCTCAACCGCCTTTTTGGAGCGGTGTAATCCCCCGAACTCAGGGGCCTAGGCCGAGCAGTTGCGTATCGTCCCATAAGAAGGACGACCGGCACCTCTAAGGCTGATTTTGACCTGATCCAGCTTTAGGCTGGACCCAATTGGGTGCATGATAGGCGCGAACACGGATGAAAAATCCGTGACCGATAATATCAGGGAGCCGCGCACCATCCATGCCCACACGTCAGGCCAATACCACCCCGATCCTACCGGCGGCTGAGATCACGACCGACTGGCTGACCGCCGCCTTGGGCAAGGCCGGGATCGAGGCCAAGGTCTCGTCCTTCACGGCTAAGAAGTTCGGCACCGGGCAGGTGGGTGAAAGCGTGCGCTTTACCCTCGATTTTGACGGTGACGCCAAGGGCGCGCCCAAGACGGTGGTCGGCAAGTTCCCATCGCAAGATCCTGAAAGCCGCGCCACGGGTGTGAATTTCGGCAACTATGTGCGCGAGGTGAACTTCTATCGCCAACTGGCTGCGACGGCTCTGGTGACGACGCCCAAGGTGCTGTTCACGGATGTCGACGAAGAGACCTGCGATTTCGTGCTGCTGATGGAGGACCTCGCCCCTGCGGTTCAGGGCGATCAGGTGGCCGGAGTGACCTTGGACCAAGCGGCGCTATCGGTCGATCAGGCCGCCCATCTGGCCGCGTCCCATTGGGGACAAGATCAATGGAACCAGGTGCCGTGGATCTTCGGCTCGGCGGCGGGGCCTGAAAGTGCTGGGGCGGACCTGATGCGCACCCTGTGGCTTGGCTTTCGTGAGCGCTATGGCGACCGGATCTCGCCGGAATGTGTCAAGATCGGCGAGAAGCTGACCACAAATTTCGACCGGTTCAAGTTCGGCTATGAGGGGCCGAGCTGCCTGACCCACAACGACTTTCGCCCCGACAATATGATGTATGGCGCGGCTGAAGGTGGCTATCCTATTGCCATCGTTGACTGGCAGTCCATCGGCTATGGCTGCTGTATGGCCGATGTGTCCTATTTCCTCGCCGGTGCCCTTTCGCCGCAGGACCGCAAGGCCAATGAGCAGGAATTGCTCAAGGCCTATCATGCACGTCTGACCTCATTGGGTGTGCGAGACTATCCCTTTGAAAAGCTGATGCGCGACTATGCCCACTATAGTTTCTCGCTGTTCAACATGGCCTATTCGGCCTCGATGATCGTCGGACGTACCGAGCGGGGCGACGACATGTTCTTTTCCATGCTGGAAAGCGGCGCGGCGCAGGTGCTCGATCTTGGTGCCATGAAACTTTTGGACTAGGCGCCGCAAGGGCAGTGCTGATAGCGCTGCCCCCATGACCCAGACACTGTCCCTAGACGAGATTAACGCGCCGGTTGGCTTTGCCGCCTTTCCCATCGAGATCGGCTTTATCGGTGCCAATGGCCCCCTGTGGCTGCACCCTCACGGCGAGGTTCTCAAGCTCGGCTTTCGGGTCGAGATGCGTCACTGCAACCCCATGCAGATCTGCCATGGCGGCATGCTGGCCACCTTCATCGATATGCTGATGCCGATGTCGATTGCCCATCAGAGCAAGATGCGAGGGCGGTTCATGCCGACCGTTCAGCTCAGCCAAGAGTTCTTGGCGCCAGCCCCGCTCGGCAGTTGGGTCGAGGGCAGCGCGCAGGTGCTGAAAATCACCCGCAATATGGCCTTTGCCCAATGTCTGATCACCGCTGATGGCGAGCTCTGCGGCCGGGCCAGCGGGGTCTTTAAGTTGGGTAAGGAGATCGGCGGGGCGGGGCTGTCGGGCGTGATCGAGAAGATCAAGGCCGCCAACCCCTTACCCTCAACCGAAGGCTAGGCCTTGGCGCTTGGGCGCGCGTCCATGCGCTTGATCCAGGCGGCGGTCCAAGCATGTTCCGTCGCGAGCGGCTGGCCGACGGCGGCACCGAAGGTCAAGAAACAGTAGAGCAAGATGTCGGCCAGCGTCAGACGATCGCCGCAGACGAACTGACGATCGCCCATCTGGTCGCCAAACCATTTGAGGCGATCCTTGGCGATGGCCTTTAGCTCATCAGCCCCGCTAGGGCCGACCAGCATGATCCGCTTTTCAAAGATCGGACGACCCTCGGCCGCCCGGAAGGCGTTGGTCATGGGCTCGCAGATGTTCAGATCAATGCGGCGCGTCCACATGCGGGTCTCTGCGCGCTCTTCTGGCGTTGTGCCGACCAGGGCAGGGGAGGGCTGCAGCTCTTCGAGATATTCGCAGATGGTGGTGATTTCGCAGACAAAGCGGCCATCATCCAATTCTAGTGCAGGCGTTTGGCCGGCGGGATTGACCGCTGTGTTGTAGGGCGGGCGGCGGTTTTCACCGCCCATCAGGTCGACCGTGACGATGGGCAGGGTGATGCCCTTTTCGGCCATGAACATCCGCACGACATGCGGGTTTGGGCCTACGGAATTATGCAGCTTCATTGTCGTTTCCTCTTATGGTTACGCGATTAGTCGGGTCTGAGGCGCGGCGCGTCAAGAGTTTGATCGAGCCCCTATGACTTTGCGCCAATCGGACCTAGAGTTTGGTCCAAGAGCAAAACAGAATCTGGGAGTGATCAGCATGTCAGGACGAAAGGGCGGATGCCTGTGCGGCGCAGTGCGCTATGAATTGAAGGCCGAGCCGACCGTGACGGCGGTTTGCCACTGCACCCACTGTCAGCGCCAAAGCGGCAGCGTCTTCTCGACCAATATGGTGGTCATGGAGGCAGACTATGTCCAACACGGTGAGACCAAGGTCTATGAGGACATCGGTGACAGTGGCAAGGGCGTCCATCGCCATTTCTGTGCCAATTGCGGCTCGCCCATCCTCTCCAAGATCGACCTGATGCCGGGTGTGGTCATGGTCAAGGCGGGAACCTTGGATGATTTGAGCACGGTCAAGCCGGGCGTCGAGGTCTATGCCGATCATGCCCCCGATTGGGTCGCCCCCATTGCTGGGGTTCGCCGCTTTGGACAGGCTGCAGGTTAGGGCTGATGAGCGCGAGCCTGATCGAAGCCAGTCTGGAACTTGCCGCTGAGCGCTGCGAGGACCTGACGCCGCTGGTCTATGAGCGGCTTTTTCGAGAGCATCCTGAGATGGAGGCCCTGTTCTGGCGCGACACCAACCATGCGGTGAAGGGCGAGATGCTGGCGCGGGTCTTTGAGGCCATCCTCGATTTCGTCGGTGAGCGCAAATATGCCAGCACCATGATCCAGTGCGAGGTCGTGACCCACGAGGGTTATGACGTGCCGCCCGACGTGTTTCGTATGTTCTTTGCCACCGTTGCGGCGACCTTAAAGGCGTTGCTGGCTGGCGATTGGACCGCTGAAATGGATCAGGCCTGGGTCAAGCTGCTCGCTGATCTGGACTATTATGTGATCCACCCCGATCAGTATGAAACCAGTATGGCCAAGGCCGGATAGCTCACCCTCAAGATTCTGCTTGGGGCGCCTTTGGGGAAAGGGCGTAGACACAATGAAAAGACCTGTTGGGAGACCGAACCATGAGTGCTGATCCAGGACAACCGACCATCGGTGATGTGCGCCCTGCCCACAGGCTGGACGAGGCGGCGTTGGATCGCTGGCTTGCGGCCAATGTCGAGGGCTATCAAGGCCCCCTGTCGGTGCGACAGTTTCAGGGCGGTGCCTCTAACCCGACCTATATGCTGACGGCGGGCGGCAAGCGCTATGTGATGCGCAAGAAGCCGCCGGGGCAATTGCTGGCCAGCGCCCATCAGGTGGACCGTGAGTTTCGGGTCATGTCGGCACTGGGCAAGGTCGGCTTTCCTGTCCCGACCATGCGGGCACTGTGCGAAGATGACAGCGTTGCGGGCGCGACCTTCTATGTGATGGACTTCCTAGAGGGCCGCATCTTCCGCGATGCCCGTCTGCCCGGCATGACCCCCGCTGAGCGCGCCGCCATCTATGACGAGTTGGGCGCGGTGATGGTAAAGCTGCACGCCATTGACCCGAATGAGATCGGCTTGGCCGACTATGGCCGTCCCGGCAACTATTTCGAGCGCCAGATTGGCCGCTGGACCAAGCAATATCGCGGTGCCGAGACCGAACGGATCGAGGCTATGGAGGCCTTGATCGAGGCCCTGCCTGCCATGGTGCCTGCCGACGACAGGGTGACCATCGCGCACGGCGACTACCGGCTTGAAAATGTGATGTTCCACCCGACCGAGCGGCGCATCATTGCGGTTCTGGACTGGGAGCTCTCGACGCTGGGCCACCCGCTGGCCGATCTGGCCTATAACTGCATCCTGTGGCATTCGCGGTCTGAGAGCTGGGGCACCTTTGACGGCATTGATCTGGCTACGTCGGGCATTCCGTCAGAAGAGGACTATGTCGCCGCCTATTGCCGCCGCACCGGGCAAGGCGCGATCCCAGAGTTCAACTTCTATCTGGCCTTCTCGATCTTCCGGCTGGCCTCGATCTCGCAAGGCGTGTTCAAGCGCAATCTGGATGGCATTGGCACCTCTGACGCCCATGGCGACAATACCGGCGTGAAGGTTTTGGCCGATACGGCTTTGGCCGTTTTGAAGCGCTAAGATCAGGCCCGATGACCGACAGCTTTGATTATATTGTTGTCGGTGCAGGCTCGGCAGGCTGCGTGCTCGCCAACCGGCTATCGGCGGACCCGTCCAAGCGCGTGCTGGTGCTGGAGGCCGGGGGCAAGGATGACTGGATCTGGTTCCATATTCCGGTCGGCTATCTGTTCTCAATCGGCAATCCGCGCGCGGACTGGATGTTCGAGACCCAGCCCATTGCGGGGCTGGATGGCCGCAAGCTGAGCTATCCGCGCGGCAAGGTCATTGGCGGCAGTTCGGCCATCAATGCCATGATCTATATGCGCGGGCAGGCGGCGGACTATGACGGCTGGAAGGCGATGGGCCTCAGCGGCTGGGGCTGGGATGATGTCCTGCCGCTGTTCATGGCCCAAGAGGACCATATCAACCCGCCAAGCGCGCTCCATAGCAGCGGCGGGGAGTGGCGCGTCGAGCATCCGCGCATGCGCTGGAAGGTTCTGGATGCCTTTGCTGAGGCCGCGGCTGAGGAAGGCATTGCGCCTGTGGCAGATTTCAATGGCGGCGACAATGAGGGCGCGGGCTATTTTCAGGTCAACCAGAAGACCGGTCGGCGTTGGAGTGCGGCGCGGGGCTTTCTAAAGCCGGTCCTGCACCGCCAAAATCTCAAGCTTGAGACCGGCGTGCGGGTCACTAAGGTCCTGATTGAGCAGGGCCGTGCGGTGGGGGTTGCCTATAGTAAGGGCGGCCAAGAATTCGAGGCTCGGGCCTCGGCTGAGGTAGTTTTGACGGCCGGTGCCGTGGGGACACCGCAGCTTCTAGAACTATCGGGTCTCGGCGACGGTGCGCGCCTTCAGGCTCTGGGTATCGAGACCAAGGCCCATTTGCCGGGGGTGGGGGAGGGCTTACAAGACCATCTGCAGATCCGGCCCTATTACAAGGTCAGCGGTGTGCCGACCATGAACATCCTCTATGGCTCTCTGTGGCGCAGGCCCCTGATGGCGCTGGAATATGCCCTGTTTCGGCGCGGGCCCATGTCGATGGCCCCGTCGCAGATGGGGGCCTTTGCCCGATCCTCACCCGATCAGGAAAGGGCCAATGTTCAGTTCCACGTCCAGCCCCTGTCGCTCGACCGGTTCGGTGAGCCGCTCCATCCCTTCGGGGCCATCACGATCAGTGTCTGTAATCTGCGGCCGACCAGTCGAGGATCGATCCATCTGGCCAGCGCGAGGGCGCAGGACGCGCCCCTGATCCAACCCAACTATCTGTCCACGCCCGAAGATGAGCAGTTGGCCATCGACTCCTTGCGTCTGGTGCGCAGGGTTGTGGCCCAGTCCCCCTTGCAGCGTTACGCGCCGCAGGAGCACAGGCCCGGCCCTCAGGCCCAGTCGGACGCCGACCTCTTGGCCGCCGCGCGGTCACTCGGCACGACCATCTTCCATCCGGTCGGGACCGCCAAGATGGGCCTCAAGACAGATCCGATGGCGGTGGTGGATGAGCAACTACGGGTCCACGGCATCGAAGGACTTCGCATCGCCGATGCCTCCGTCATGCCGACCATCACCTCGGGCAATACCAATTCCCCGACCATGATGATCGCCGAAAAGGCTGCCCGGATGATCTTGTCCTCGCTCTAGATATAATAGCTCATTGAGCTCTTGATATATAAGAGATGATCAAGGGCCTTATTGATTCAGTATGGATGCGCGATAATGGCGCACCCATCCAATTGTCGTTGACTATATTTCATTATGATGACGAATATAAGTTAGCCTTAAGCGCAAAGTAAAATTGAATATTTGATTTTAATGAATTTAATAGGCTTCAAAGGCAATAATAAGGGGTAAAAAAGATGAAATATACTATTTCTGCATTGGTGATGACCACTATGCTTTGTGTCGCGGGGCAATCTGCCGCACAGGACTTCACGCCCAAGACCACAGGGACCTTCATCCTGGCGGGTCGGGTCACGGACGTTTCGCCCGATGCCTCCGGTGGAATTAACACCGCCGCCGGTGCCGCGACGGGCCTGAATGTCGACGTCAAAGCCGATGTGATGCCGACCTTAGGCTTCACCTACTTCTTGAACGAGCATGTGGCGGTCGAAGCCATCCTCGGGACCACCAAGCACGTGATCAGTGCGGTTGGTGCCGGCGGAACCACGGCGGTCCATGACACCTGGGTGCTGCCCCCCGTCGTGACGCTGCAATATCATTTCCAACCCAAGGCGCGGGTCAGTCCCTATGTCGGCGCGGGCCTCAATGCCATGGTTTTCTATAGTGGCAAGGACCGCAACGGTTTCTCGGTCAAGGTGGATAACGGTATCGGCTATGCGTTGCAGGCCGGGACCGATGTGGCCCTGTCTGGCCCGTGGAGCCTGAACGCCGACGTCAAGAAGGTGTTCTTCAAGACCGATGCCAGCATCAATGGTGGGACGCTGAAATCCAAGGTCACGCTCGATCCTTGGGTCTTGTCTCTCGGCCTAGCGCGCCGGTTTTAATTCGCGCTGAATGAAGGGATGGCGGCCTAACTGTCGGGCGGCCGTCCCTGCTCATCCATGCCAAGCACAATTTATTGCATAGTATTAAAAATCTAAACTGATAAATTGATCCTCCGGATCGTCCGACTATGGGACCAGCAGAGCGATTGAGCTGGTCTATAATGGCGTCAGGATTGGGTGAATGGTGCGTCAGTTCTTAGATGATCCCGGATTTGAAGCGGTTGCGCAGGATGTGCAACGGTCTCAAATCGCGCGGACCATAAGCGTCCTACTGACGGCAGCGCTTTCAATTCTGAACCTCGGCCTATGGCCATCGATGGCTTGGCTGGCCGTGGCATTGATAGCGCAGCTGTTCACCCATCTGACTGCTGTGTCTGCCCGTCAGGGTGGGGCTATGTCCCATAGATTCCGAGCGGCGATGGTTGGCGCCATGCTGTTTGAGACGGTTGTTTGGGACTATCTGGCGCTCGTCTATTGGCAGCCTGACAATCTTGCATTCTGCGTCCTGTCCATCTGTGTTGTGTCGGGTCAACTGTTGCATGCGCAGGTCTTTGTTGCGCGTCAAAGATTGACCTTGCTGGCCTGCGCCCTTCCGCCATCTGTCACCTTGATTTTGATGCCAACCTTTCTGAGTGGGTTCCAAGGTGGCGCGCAACTGACTGCCTTTGCCGCGACCACTGTTGCGGTCTATTACGCTTGGGTGTCCGCAAACGCCCACAACGAGGCGAGATCGTCCTTGGAGGAGCAGCGCAGTTTCGCCCAAGGCATAATCGAAGCCTTGGATGCCCGCATCGGGATCATCGATGAGCGCGGCGATTTCATCCACACCAACCGCGTCTGGCGCGAGCGGATTGAAGCCATAGAGCGGCGCACAAATACAAACCTTGGCAACCATCTGTCAGACCACTGCGGGCGCATTCCGGGGCGAAAGGGACAGCTGATCGAGCGCCAATTGCAAGCCATGCTTGAAGGGCGTGTTGACAGTTTCTCCACGCTCTACAGGGCCAATGTCGAGGGTGTCAGCCAGTGGTTCAGCCTGCGTGCCTATGGTTTGAAGGATGCGGGTCAGGCCAAGGTGCTCGTCGTTCAGGATAATGTTACCGAAATCAAAGCCTCCGAGGCAAAGCTGAGACAGACCAACCGTGTGCTCCGTCGCGCGCGTTTGGAAGCCGATATGGCCAATCGGGCGAAGTCGCGGTTTTTGGCCACGATGGGGCATGAAATCCGCACCCCCCTCAATGGCATTGTGGCGATCGCAGACGTGCTGTCGCGCTCCAAGCTTGCCGAGTCCGACCGGGACCTGATCGATACGATTTCATCCTCCGCTGATACCCTATCGGGGCTACTGGTCGACATGCTCGATGTGGCGCGGATCGAAGCGGGGCGGGTGAGCCTCGAGCAGGCACCGTTCCATTTGGGTGATGCCTTGAGATCCGTCATCGCCCTCAGCAACATCATTGCGAGCGAAAAGAACCTCGCCCTGAACAGTCACCTCGAGCCGACGATTGAGGTCTGGGTTATGGGTGATCTGACCCGGTTCAAGCAGGTCGCCACCAACCTCATCTCCAATGCCGTGAAGTTTACGGACGAGGGCAATGTCACGGTTACGGCGAAACGGAATCAGGCGGGAGCCTTTGAGATTTCGGTTTCAGATACGGGCATTGGCTTTGACCCCGCCCAAATTGATCGCCTGTTTAACCCCTTTGAACAGGCTGACGACACAGTCACGCGCCGGTTCGGCGGTACGGGGTTGGGCTTGGCGATCGTCAAGCAACTGATCCTCATGATGGGCGGCAAGATCAACTGTACCAGCTTGCTAGAAACTGGTTCCGAGTTCCATATTCTGTTGCCTCTCACCGTTACCAATGCGCCGCCAGAGCAGGTCGAGCCCAGTCTTGAGGACTATATGGAGTCCGCACCCCTGGTCATTTTGGTGGTCGACGACCATCCGGTGAACCGAAAGGTTGTCGGCTTGATCCTCAATCAGTTGAATATCCAACTGGTCATGGCCAAGAACGGCGAAGAGGCTGTGCAAGCCTTCTACAAGCAGCCCTTTGATGCGGTTTTGATGGATATGCAGATGCCGGTGATGGACGGCTTGCAGGCAACCCGCGCCATCCGTGACATTGAGCAAAAGGCGGGGCAGGAACGTACGCCAGTCATTATGTTCAGCGCCAATGCCCTCACCGAGCATATCGAACAGAGCCGCGCTTGCGGGGCCGACATGCACTTGGCCAAGCCGATCACCGCCAAGGGGCTACTTGGCGCTCTGGCTAGCGTATTGAACAGAGAGCCGGCCCTTACGACGCGCCCCTGATTTCGGCCTGACAAGCGCGGCAAACCGTTTAACATCGCCTCTGGAACGCCCGTGCGTGGCGTCAACTGATCCAGGACTGCGCTTTGAAAGCCGCCAAGCTGTGGGGCGGGTTCTTCTGATCCCCTGGTGGGGGGTTAACCCCCTCACCCAACCCTCTCCCCCAAGGGGGCGAGGGCTTATCTGTTCTAGCCCTCTCCCTGCGGGAGAGGGTTGGGTGAGGGCCTTGCTTTGGCAGCAACATCCTCATCCTAACAAAGGGCATCGTCATCCGGCCCCCTCATCCGCATCCCCCGCGAAGGCGGGGAACACGGGGTAGGGTGTGGGCTCTGCTGCAACATCCTCATCCTTCGACAGGCTCAGGATGAGGATTTATGGGCAGCCTCACCCCATCGGATAGAGGATCTCTTTCGACACGGCGTTGATCTTCTTCATCACCTCGTCGGGGAGGATCAGGTCGGAGGCGGCGAAGATTTCGGCCAGTTGGTTTTCGTGGGTGGCACCAACGATGGTGGAGGCCACGAAGTCGTGCTGCATGCTCCAGGCGGTGGCCATGGTCACCAGCGACATGCCAGCTTCCTGCGCGATGGCCCCGAAACGCTCGGTTGCCAGCAAGGACTTGTCATTGACGAAGCGCTTGACCATCGCGGCTTGGCGCCCGCCCATATTGAGATAGTTGGAGAACCGCGCCCCGTCGGGACGGCCGCCATTGTTGTATTTGCCCGACAGAACGCCGCCCGCGAGCGGGGAGTAGGGGATCAGGCTGACGCCTTCCTGACGACAGACCTGCGCCAGTTCGTCTTCGAACCGGCGGTTATTCATGCTGAAATTGTTCTGGATGGTTTCATAACGGGCAAGACCCTCGCGCTCGGACACCGAAAGGCTCTTCATCAGGCCCCAGCTCGTTTCGTTGCTACAGCCTATGATCCGCACTTTGCCGCTTTCGACCAGATCGTCCAGCGCGCGAAGGGCGGCTTCATAGCGTGCGCCATGGTCGGGCCAATGGGTCTGATAGAGGTCGATATAGTCGGTGTTCAGACGGCGCAGGCTGGCCTCGACGGCGCTGACGATATTGTGGCGGTCCAGCGCGGTCATACCCGCGCGTTGCGAGCCCTTGAGCCAGCCATGGCTTGGACCGCAGACCTTGGTTGCGATCAGCACCTCGTCACGGCGCTTGGTCTTCATCCAGCGGCCGACAATCTCTTCGGTGGTACCGGCCCATTCTTCCTTGGGCGGCACGGGATAGTTTTCAGCCGTGTCAAAGAAGTTGATCCCGGCATCAAGCGACATGTCGAGGATGCGGTGGGACATTTTCTCGTCGGCCTGAGCACCAAAGGTCATGGTGCCCATGCAGATTTTCGAAACAACGATGGGGCTCTTGCCAAGGCGGTGGGTTTGCATTTTCGGTCCTGAAGGTTGGGTTTGAAGGCTAAGACTGGGGAACGAGATAGGTCTGCAAGATGGCCCTGAGACCATCAGACAGGGGGCTAGAGCCCTTCTCGTCGGCCTGAACAAAGGTGGTCGTGCAGATGCCGACGCACTTGCCCTGTTGGAACATGGCTTGGCTGATTTCCATCGAGGCATTGCCAATGCGGGTAATGCCGCTGCCAATATCGAGCATGTCGGGGTGAAAGACCTCGCCAAGGAAGCTGACGCGGGTATCAGCCGTGACGATCCGAACCCATGGGGCGGGCCCTAGATCTTCGAAAATCTGCTTCATGAACCGGCCGCGCGCCTCATCATAAAAGCCCGCTATGGCCATATTGTTGATGTGGCGCAGGCTGTCCTCATCCCGATAGCGGGTCTGGATTTGGAACGCGAAGGGATAGGCGGCGCGGTCGAGGCGCCAAGGATCGGGCTTCATGGATAGGCTACACTCTGAACAGATCGGATCATCACGACTTAAGGACTGGTTTTAGGGCCTAGCCGCCATTAGGATCAAACGATTGTTTGATTGATCGCCCACTGCCGCCGGAGATAACCATGTCTGCCACCGACCTGTTCGCCCCCATGACCTTCAAGCGTGGCCCAGCCATGAAGAACCGCTTCATGCTCGCGCCCCTGACCAATCAACAGAGCGGTGCCGACGGGATCCTGTCGCAGGACGAGTATACGTGGCTGGTCAAGCGGGCGGAGGGCGGCTTTGGCTTGACCATGACCTGCGCGGCGCACGTCCAAAAGATCGGCCAAGGCTTTGAGGGCCAACTCGGAGTCTTTTCCGACGACCATCTGCCCGGCCTGACCCGGCTCGCGGCGGGGATCAAGGCCAATGACAGCGTCGCGGTCGTGCAACTGCACCATGCCGGTATGCGCTCACCCAAGGAACTGATCGGCGAGACACCGGTCTGTCCCTCTGCCAACGAAGAGTTTAGCGCGCGGGCCATGACCACGGCGGAAGTCGAAGAGATGATCGAGGCCTTCATTGTCGGCGCCGAACGGGCCGAGAAGGCAGGCTTTGACGGTGTCGAACTTCACGGTGCCCACGGCTATATTCTTTGCCAATTCCTCAGCCCCGAGGTCAATCTGCGCGATGACCGCTTTGGTGGCTCGCTCGACAATCGCACCGCCGTTATCCGCGAGATCATTGCGGGTATTCGCGCGCGCTGCCGTCCCGACTTCAATCTGGGTCTTCGGCTGTCGCCAGAGCGGTTCGGTTTGCAGCTGTCGGAGATCCTATCCTTCGCCCAAAGCCTGATGACGGCGGGCGATATTGACTATCTCGACATGTCGCTGTGGGACGTTTTCAAGCTGCCGGTTGAGGAAGAGTTTAAGGACCGCAGCCTGATGGCATGGTTCGCAGGCCTTGATCGCGGCCATGTGCGCCTTGGCGTTGCGGGTAAGGTTCTGACGGCTAAAAATGCCCGGGCCTGCCTAGAAGCCGGTATGGATTTCGTTCTGATCGGACGCGGCGCGATCTTGCATCATGACTATCCCAAGCTGGTTCAGGCCGATGCCGACTTCCACCCGATTGCCTTGCCCGTCAGCCCAGAGCATCTGGCCAAGGAAGGCCTCAGCCCAACCTTCATTCACTATATGGGCAACTGGAAAGGCTTCGTCAGTCTCTAGAGGGTGACAGCCTCACCAGAGGGCTGCATAGTCGGTAATCAAACCAGCGCGGGGCGTCCTCGGACCTAAACACTGCGCGGTCTAAAGGGAGGAAGACATGGCCTATGCTCCGGCGACGCGGGATATCTATGATGCGGATAGCCACATCATGGAACTGCCTGATTTCTTGAAAAAATACGCAGATCCGCTTCTGCGCGAAGAGATCCCAGAGGTCAGCTATTCGGCCTCGATCGTCACCGATGACGAGGTCGCGGTGATCATGGCTCAAGGTGGACGTCATAGCGCCGCCCATGTGCAGGCCCAGATCGATCTGGGCGACCGGCTGATCCAGTCCTCGAAGGAGATTCAGGCCCTCGGTGCCTTCGACAGCGCCGACCGGACCCGGGCCATGGACCTTCTCGGTTTCAAGAAGCAACTGGTCTTCGCCACCCACAGTGTCGCCATGCCCTTTTCGGCCAGCTCGCGGTTGGAATCTCGCCTGCGCTACGGCGCGACGCGGGCCCACAACCGCCACATGGCCGACTTCTGCAGTTCTGACGCAAGGCTGATGGGCGTGGCCGTGATCCCGCTCGATGATCCCGAAATGGCCATGGCCGAGCTCGACTATGTGCTGCGTAGCGGCCTTGAGGCGGTCTGGATTCCCCATCGTCCTTGCGGTGACCGCTCGCCCGGCCACGTCGATCTCGATCCCTTCTGGGCCAGGTTGGCCGAGAGCGGCATTCCCTTCCTCCTCCATGTCGGCGGCGCGCCCTTACAGCTCGCCAAGGCCTGGATGAACAATGGTCGTCCACCGACCAAGGATTGGCTGGGCGGCGGTGAGAACCTGCGCACCAAGGATATAGCCTTGCTGCATGAGGGTCCGGAGGCCTTCTTGACCATGATGGTGTTGGATGGAGTCTTCCAGCGCCATCCGACCCTGCGCGGCGCAAGCGTCGAGTTGGGCGCGGGTTGGGTGCCAGAACTGCTTCGGCGTCTGGACTGGGTGGTCAAGCACTGGAGCCGCAATGACGCCAATCTGCAGGGCCTTAGCCGCATCCCCTCGCAGCAACTGACCGATCAGATGGCCTTCACGCCCTTTGTCTTTGAAGAGGTCGGCAACTTCATCGATCAGTCCAATCCAGACCTCTATCTATTCTCCAGCGACTATCCCCATATCGAAGGCGGACGCGATCCTATCGCGCGCTTTGAGGCGTCTTTGGGTGTTCGAGACGAAGCCGTACGGGCCAAGTTCTATGCGGAGAACTTCCTGCGCATCTTCCCGGCAGCTCGGGTAACCTCAAGCTTGGCGGCCAGCGCTTAATCGCGCTGGCCTCTTGGCCCTAGTTGATCGAGCGATAGGCTTTCTCGCCGTGGACTGCCATGTCGAGGCCGTCATCGATGGTCTCGGGGCTAACCCGAAGCCCGACAGTCTTGCGCACGATCCAGACCAGAACCAGCGTCGCGATGGCGGACCAGCCGCAGACGGCCAGAACGCCGAGGGTCTGGGTGATGGCCTGATCGGACATGGCGATCCCTTCGGCATAGCCCTTGCCGCCAAGGGCCGGGCTGGCCAGGACCGCAACCAGCAGAGTGCCGACAATCCCGCCTATGCCGTGAACCGCGAAAACATCCAAGCTGTCATCGATCTTGAGGCGATGACGAACCAGTTCCACCGAATGGTAGCAGACAAAGCTGCCAACCGCGCCAAGGACGGCTCCGGCGAGCGGGCTGATGAAGCCTGAGGCCGGGGTGACGGTCGCAAGGCCTGCAACCACGCCGGTGACGAGGCCAACCATGCTGACCCGGCCAAAGCGCTTCCACTCGATCAGGGCCCAGACCAGACCCGCCGCCGAGGCGGACATGTGGGTGGCCAGAAGGGCTGCGCCCGCATCGGCATTGGCCGCAAGCGCGCTGCCGCCGTTAAAGCCGTACCAACCGACCCACAGAAGGCCTGCGCCCATCATGGTCATGCCGGGATTGTGTGGGGGGTGAAGATCGCGCGGATAGCCGTCGCGCGGGCCAAGCTGCCAAGCCAGCAACAGGGCTGAAACCCCCGCCGTGGCATGGACGACCAGGCCTCCTGCATAGTCCATCACAAACCGGCCCATCAGCCAGCCGCCGCCCCAGACCCAGTGACAGACCGGGGCATAGACGACCAAGAGCCAGAGGCCGGAAAAGAGCATCACAGCGCTGAATTTCATGCGCTCGACTGTCGCGCCGATGATCAGGGCCGGGGTAATGACCGCAAAAGCCATTTGGAACGAGAAGAAGACGTTCTCAGGAATGGTGCCGGCCAAAGCGTCGCGCGGCACGGCGTTCAGTGCAAACTTGGCCAGATCACCAATCAGGGGATGGGTGCCGGAAAAGGACAGGCTATAGCCGCCAAGCAGCCAGAGCACCGAGGCGAGGCAGGCAATGCCGACGCACTGCGCCATCACCGATAGGACATTCTTTGATCGGACAAGCCCGCCATAGAACAGGGCCAGACCGGGCAAGGTCATCAGCAGAACAAGCGCTGTGGAGGCTAAGATCCAAGCTGTGTCGCCTGAAGAGGCTGCCACGACATCCTGAGCCTGCACGGCTGGCGCAATGGCCCATGACGCAATGATCGACCCCAGGCCAACCCATCCAAACCGCTTCATCCCAAACCTCTTGTTCGTTGGGACTCTCCCCGAGTCCGTTGACATCGCTATCAGGCTGGCTCGGCTTCGGGGAGAGAGAATTTATGCGGCAGTGTATTTATCTATCGGACGGCCGACCGATCTAGAGCTCCAGTCGATAGACCCGTTTGGCCGTTCCGCTGAATAGGGCGGTCTTTTCGTCCGCGGAATAGCCCTTGGCCAGATGTTTGAAGGCGTTCCACAGGACATCATAGGTGCAGGTGCCCAGATCGACCGGGAAATTGCTTTCAAACATGCAGCGCTCGACGCCGAAAGCCTCGATGCAGGTTTCGACATAGGGCCGCCACTCGTTGGCGAGGGTCTCCGATGAGGCCTGAGGCTGGGCCATGAAGGTCGGGAAGCCGGGGAAGGGCATGGCCAACCCGCCAACCTTGACCGACAGGTTCTCGCACTGGGCTAGGGCTTGGATGGACTGTTTCCAGATGTCGAACCGCTCCTCTCGCCGCCCCTGATAGCTGGCTATGCCCAAAGGCGTGCCAACATGGTCCAGCACCATCGCCGTGTTCGGGAAGGCCTTGGCCAGATCAAGCACATCATCAAGCTGGGGTTCTAACAGCCAAGCATCAAAGGACAGGCCCAGACGCGCCAGATGTCTGAACCCTTGGCGAAACTCCGCCGAGCGATAGACGCCCGCCGGGCGATGGGCGAGGGGGCCAAGGACATTGCTGTCGGCATCGAATGAGGCGCTGTGGCGAATGCCCCGGAACCGTCCGCCGCCCGCCGCAATATGGGCTTCGAGCACCGCAGCGGCGCCGTCGCCGCGCATCAGATCGGCATGGCCGACAATGCCCGCGCAGGCCCTGGCCGGACCATAGACACCGCTAGCGCTAATGGCGGCAAAGCCGTTGACGAACTCGGTCTCACCGACCGGCCTCATTTCTGATGGCCCACCGGCGCGGTACATGGCCCCGCACTCCATATAGACGGTGGCGATGACATTGTGGCCGCGGTTCATGTCCGCCAGCAACTCATCGAGCAGATAGCGCGGCGACAGACGCAGCAGCCTTTCGAACTCATGTTTGGGCGGCGACTGGGTGGCGAACAGGGCTGTGCGATCCCACAGATGGTGGTGCGGATCGATGATCGGCAGTGTGGGATCTAAAATGGTCTCGCCCATGAGGTCGTCTCCCGTATGCCCCCTCAAGTCTTGATGCTTGGGTCCATGGGCCGATCCATACCTTAAGACGTGAAAGCCATGCGCGCCAAGGGGGCAGATGCGCCGACTGCGACGGTTGGACGCTTAAGCACAAGGGGGCTTTTCGTGGCGAGGATTGTGCATATGATCATCGGTTAGTTGTTGGCTCGCGCGGCGAAAGCGCCTGAACCTGGGGGATCGCCTCCAGCAATCAGAATGTCAGCAATCATCACAGGAGAGGTGACCTATGGCCGACACCGCAACACTGGCAAAGTCCAGCGACACAACCGCAACCGAGCATTTCGATGTCCTGATCGTCGGGGCGGGTATTTCCGGCGTGGGCGGCGCCTATCACCTCAAGGATCAGTGCCCCGGCAAGAGCTTTGTCGTGCTGGAGACGCAAGAGAGTTTTGGCGGCACTTGGCTGACCCACACCTATCCGGGCGTTCGTTCGGACAGTGACCTCTATACGTTCGGCTATCGCTTTAAGCCTTGGGTCGGTACCCCGATCGCCTCGGCCCAAGAGATCCTCAAATATATGGGCGAGGTGATCGAAGAGAACGATCTGGATCGCCACATCCGCTATGGCCACAAGATCCTGTCGGCCAGTTGGTCGGGCAAGGACAATCTTTGGACCATCACGGCTGTCAATAAGGCCACGGGCGAGAGCCGCGTCTTCACGACCAACTTCCTTTGGATGTGCCAAGGCTATTACCGCCACGATGAGGGCTATACGCCCGAATGGCAGGGCATGGACCAGTATAAGGGCCAGATCATCCATCCGCAAAGCTGGCCAAAAGACCTCGCCTATAGGGGCAAGAAGGTGGTGGTCATCGGGTCTGGCGCGACGGCAGCGACACTGGTTCCAGCCATTGCCGCTGATTGTGAACATGTGACCCTGCTCCAGCGTTCACCGACCTATTTCATCCCTGGCCGCAATGGCAATGACCTGGTCGACAATCTGCGCAAGCTTGAGGTCAAGGAGGAGTGGATCCACGAGATCGCCCGCCGCCAGATCCTGTTCGATCAGGGCGAATTTACCCGCCGCTCGTTCGAGGAGCCGGAAGTGGTGCGCGAAGAACTGCTCTCCGGCGTTCGCGCCTTCCTGCCCGAAGAAACCGTGCAAAAGCACTTTGCGCCGAGCTATCGCCCGTGGCGTCAGCGCATCGCCTTTGTGCCAGACGGCGATATTTTCCAAGGCATCGCCTCGGGCAAGGCCAGTGTTGTTACCGACGAAATCGAGCGCTTCACCGAAAAGGGCATCCTGCTGAAATCGGGCACCGAGCTTGAGGCCGATATCATCATCACCGCGACCGGCTTTAACCTGAACGTGCTGGGCGACATCAATTTCTCGATCAATGGCGAGGCCTTGGACTTCTCCAAGACCGTGACCTATCGCGGCATGATGTTTACCGGCGTGCCCAACATGATCTGGGTGTTCGGCTATTTCCGCGCCAGTTGGACCCTGCGGGCCGATCTGATCGGTGACTTTGTCGCGCGGTTGCTCAACCATATGGACAAGAAGGGCGTTAAGGCCGTCACCCCGACCTTGCGGCCGGAAGACAAGGACATGCCCATGTTGCCTTGGATGGACCCCGAGGACTTCAATCCCGGCTATCTGATGCGCGGCATGCACCTTCTGCCTCGCCGAGGCGACAAGGCCGAGTGGCAGCACACCCAAGACTATTGGGCCGAAAAGGACCTGTTCCCACAGATCGATCTCGACGATCCGACGTTCCAATATAGCTGAGAAAACAAGGCCCCCTTCGGCGCAGCCGGGGTAGGGGGTCTTTCTAACAAAGAGAACAAGGCCCTCACTTAGGCCCTCTCCCATCCCCGCGTCATTGCGAGCGTAGCGAAGCAACCCAGGGGACTGGCGCGGACATGAGTCGATGTTCCCCTGGGTTGCTTCGGCGCGCTGCGCCTCGCAATGACGCCAGAGATGCCGGTTCTGGGTCCCCGCCTTCGCGGGGAACACGGAAGTTGGGGACGTAAACAAGGCCCCCTTCGGCGCTCCGCGCCACTTCCCCCAGAGGGGGAAGATTTACCGCTCCTTGATCTTCCCCCTCTGGGGGAAGTACCGGCGCAGCCGGGGTAGGGGGGTCTTTCGTTCTTATCCCTTTTCCCGCGCCGTCTTTTGCGTGACTATATCCGCAAACCAGAACCTCCGAGGGAACGATCATGGGCCAATCTACCATCACGGTGACACCGTCAGGCCAAGCCTGCGGTGCTTCGGTTACCGATGTTGACCTGACCAAACCCCTCAGTGCCCAACAGATCGCGGACATTCGCGCCGCTTGGCTCGAGCACCATGTGCTGGCCTTTCCCGGTCAAGACATCAGCGACGACGATCAAGAACGGTTCACCATCGCCTTTGGCGGCTTTGGCGACGATCCCTTCATCGCGCCGATCGCGGGCCGTAAGCATGTCATCGCGGTCAAGCGGATGGCCGATGAGACCTCGCCCCTGTTTGCCGAAAACTGGCACAGTGACTGGAGCTTTCAGGCCCGCCCCCCTGCAGGGACCTGCCTCTATGGCATCACCATCCCGCCGATGGGCGGGGACACGCTCTTTTCCAATCAGCATGCCGCCTTGGATGCCATGCCCGACGCCATGCGCGCCAAGCTTGAGGGCAAGATGGCCATCCATTCGGCCAAGAAGGCCTATGCGCCCGAAGGCTCCTACGGCGAAGGCGACATTGCCCGGCGTTCGATGGATATCCGCCCCTCACGCGCCGCAGAGGCCAGCCAGAGTCACCCCCTCATCCGCGCCCATCCAGAAACCGGGCGTCTGGGGCTCTTTAGCTGTTTGGGCTATATTGTCGGGCTTGAGGGCGTGGCCGATGAGGAAGCCATGCCGCTGTTGATGGAACTCTATCACTGGCAGGGCAGCGAGGCGTTCCAGTACCGCCATCGCTGGGAAAAGGGCACGCTGTTGATGTGGGACAACCGTTCGGTGCTTCATGCGGCGACGGGCGGTTATGACGGCTATGACCGCCTGCTGCATCGAACGACCATCGCGGCGTTTTAGGGAAGCCTACCCCTACCGTGTTCCCCGCGAAGGCGGGGACCCAGACCCTTTCATGCCGTTTGGAATCATCGATCTGGATCCCCGCCTTCGCGGGGAACGCGGTGGTGAGGGACGGAGATGAAAGGCCTTATCCCTTCTTAGCCCTCTCCCTGTGGGAGAGGGTTGGGTGAGGGCCTTTCTTATACCCCCCCCCCGTTCCGTGTTCCCCGCGAAGGCGGGGACCCAGACCCTTACCCTCAGGCGGGAAGGGACCCACTGGACCTCTGACTTTGCGGGGCAGCGCGGAGGGGTGAGTGGATGAAATACCCCCCTCTCCCAACCCTCTCCCCCTCAAGGGGGGAAAGGGCTTTTTCCTATCCCGCCGTCAGTTCCAACCCCTCTAACCCGCCATCCGCCCGCCAGGCCTCGATCAGTTTGACAAAGGCGATGGGGCCCTTGCCATAGGCGCCGTTGCGGGCGGCGAGGGCGGAGGGTTTGCCTTCGTTGTTGTAGTAGCCGGGGGTGCATTCCTCGGCGAATTCTTGGCGGGAAATGGCGGAGTCGATGATGGTCTGGACCCAGGCCTCTTCGGCATCAGCGGCCGCTTCCACAACCGTCACCCCGCGCTTTTGGCATTCAGCAATGATGTAGGCGGCGTGCTTGCTCTGCTCATTGAGCATGTGCGGATAGCTGACCGTGAAGCCCGACTGTGAGATGGCGAAGATGAAGTTGTTGGGGAAGTCGCGACTATGCATACCGTGCAGGGTCGAGACCCCGTCCGCCCATTTCTGGGTCAGGGTCTGGCCGCTGCGGCCCTTGACCTCATAGCCCGCGCGCTGGGCATAGGAGGTGCCGACCTCAAAGCCGGTCGCGAAGATCAGGCAATCCAGCTCATATTCAACGCCATCGACCACCACGCCGCGTTCGGTGATCTGCTGCACGCCTTTGCCTTGGGTGTCGACGAGGGTGACATTGGGCCGGTTGAAGGTGTCCAGATAGTCATCGTGGAAACAGGGGCGCTTACAGAACTGGTTGTACCAAGGCTTGAGCTTGTCGGCGGTTGCCTTGTCGGCCACGACCTGATCGACGCGCGAGCGGATCTGCTCCATCTTGCGGAAATCGGCCAGTTGCAGCAGTTCGGCAGGATCGCCAGTCGTTCCGTCGGCGGACTGTTCTTGACGGATGCGCGCGACGATGCCGATATTGCGGATGATATCGGTCCAGCCGTCCGAGACCAGATCCTCTGGCGCATAGCCGCCCGAGACGAGGATGTTGAAATTGTCCATCCGGTGCTGTTGCCAGCCCGGTTGCAGGCTGCTCGCCCATTCTGGATCGGTCGGACGATTGTTGCGCACATCAATCGATGACGGCGTGCGCTGGAACACGAACAGTTGCTCGGCGCCTTCGCCCAGATGGGGCACGCACTGAACGGCGGTTGCGCCGGTACCGATGATCCCAACCTGCTTGCCCTTCAGACCCGTCAGGCCGCCCATCGGATCACCGCCCGTATAGTCGTAGTCCCAACGGCTGGTGTGGAAGGTGTGCCCCTTAAAGGTCTCAACCCCGGCAATACCCGGCAGCTTGGGCCGGTGCAGTGGGCCATTGGCCATGATCACAAACCGCGCCTTCATGGCGTCGCCGCGATTGGTCCGGATGATCCAGCGAGACGCAGCATCATCCCAGGTCACGTCGGTCACTTCAGTCTGGAAACAGGCATCGCGATAGAGGTCGAAATGCTCACCGATCATGCGGCAATAGGCCAAGATCTCTGGCGCGCGGGTATATTTCTCGACCGGCACATAGCCGACCTCTTCGAGCAGGGGCAGATAGACATAGCTTTCGACGTCACAGGCCGCGCCGGGATAGCGGTTCCAGTACCAGGTGCCGCCAAAGTCGCCGCCCTTTTCGATCATGCGAACATTGTCGATGCCTGCCTCGCGCAACCTTGCGCCCGCCAGCAACCCGCCAAAGCCGCCGCCAATGACCGCCACCTCGATCTCATCGGTCAGAGGTGCGCGTTCGAAACCGGGCTCGACATAGGGGTCATCCAGATAGTGACTGAACTCGGCCTCGATCTTGATGTACTGGTCATTGCCCTCGGCCTTGATGCGTCGATCCCGTTCCGCACGATATTTTTTGCGCAGTTCAACCGGGTCGAAATCAAGGCTCATCGTCGCAGCAGCGTCGGTCATAGCGGCGTCTCCCTTATGTTTTGACACAGGGTGAGGGTTGACGCTGCGTCAGGTCAAGCCTTGCTGTTTGACTGAGTTAAAAGCCCTAAAAGGCCAGCCCTTGAGCGACCGATTTCAAGCGTTCCACCAAAGACAGTTTGTCATCGATAAAGTCGCTATCGACCCACCATTCCTCGACTTCGCGCAGGACCTCACCGACCAGAGGGCCAGCGGGAACGCCTGAGCCGACGACATCTTTGCCGGAGATGGGCATGACCGGAGCATGCCAGCTTTCGCCCAGAGCCAGCAAACCGCGCCATTGCGGGGTGGTCGCTGGACGCAGGCTTCTGGCCCAGTGCAGCTTGACCCGATCGCGGAACACCGAGTTGCCCAGCCGATAGACGGCTTGGCGCGCCGCCTTGGGGCTCATCCACGAAACCAGACGCGGTTCGGTACCCAGAGCCTGCACCAATCGCTCGCGCTCAGCATTGGACAGGCGCAAGGCCCGGCCCAAGGCCTCTCCGGTTGCGGGATCAGCCGGTAAGAGGGCCGCCAAACGCAGAAGGGGCTCGTTTTCGAATAGTTGCTCGTCTTCGATGGTCACCAGTCGGTCCAGCACCGCCAGCCCTTCGGCCTGCGGCAAGACCTGCGCCAGCACGCCCGTCGAGGCCATCAGCCTCAGCGCAGCGCGCGGATCATCGGCGGCCAAGAGCTTGAGCATTTCTTTGGCGACCCGTTCGGCTGAACAGTCCGCAAGAAGCGCTCTCCCGGTCTCACAGGCCGCAAGCGCGTCTCGATCCGGCTCGCCCTTGCCGTACCAGGCAAGGAACCGAAAATAGCGCAGAATCCGCAGATAGTCCTCGTCGATGCGGGTCTTGGGATCGCCAACAAAGACCAGACGACCTGCGCGGGCATCCTCAACACCGGTTCCCGACGGATCAAAGACCGCGCCCGATGCATCGGCATAGAGGGCATTCATCGTAAAATCGCGCCGCGCCGCATCTTCGGCCCAGTCGTCGGTGAAGACCACCACAGCATGGCGTCCATCGGTCTGGACATCCTTGCGCAGGGTGGTGATCTCGAAGGTCTGGCCATCGGATAGGGCCGTGACCGTGCCATGCTCGATCCCTGTCGGAATGGCCTTGAGCCCGGCCGCTTCCAGAGCCTTGACCACCGAGGGCGGGGTCAAGGTGGTGGCCAGATCAAGATCGTCGATCTTACGGTTCAAGATCGCATTGCGCACGCAGCCGCCGACAAAGCGCACGCAATCGGGCCCGCCCTTGGCGATCAGGGCTTCCAGCACCGCCTTGGTCGCGGGCTTGGTCATCCACGGCTTAAGGCCCAGCGCAAAGCTCATGGCTTGGCCTTCTTGGCGTCAAAATGGGCGGGACCTACGCCGCCATCGGCGCTGGGTTCGGCGGGCACATAGGTCTGGCCGCGATTGTCAGGATGGAAGGCAACCGTGGCCATCAGGGACAGGGCCGATAGCACCGCGCCAAGGCCAATCAGCCAGCCCCACGGGGTCGAGCCCATGGGCTTGCCGCTGCGCAGGGCAATCTGACGCCAAAGACTGTAGAAAATCAGGGGCAAGGCGGCGAGCAATAGCCGAGATAGAACCATGCTTATCATGCGGAAACGGTTCCTTCGGTCTCGCCATAGAGGCGGAAATAGAGCTGGCGTAACATACCCGCCGTCGCGCCCCAAATGAACCACTGCTCATAGGGGATGGCATAGAAATGGCGCCGGTCGCCATTGGGCAGGTCGCGATGCTGGCGCTGATGGTTTTGCGGATCCATCAGGAACGAGAAGGGCGTCTCGAACACATCGGCCACCTCGGCTGGATTGGGCGTCAGGACAAAGCCGGGCTTCACAAAGCCGACCACGGGCGTGACATGAAAGCCGGTGCCGGTACGGTAGGGGGTCGACAGCCCCGCTAAGGTCACAAAGGACGGATCAAGACCGATCTCTTCTTGTGCTTCCCTCAGAGCCGTCTGAGCCGGAGACTCGCCCGGATCACAGCGCCCGCCGGGAAAGGCCACTTGGCCAGTATGTTTGCGTAAACTGTCGGAGCGCCGGGTCAAAAGCACGCTGATGCCGCCCTCATGCTCGATTAAAGGCGTCAGGACGGCGGCATGGGCCAAACCAGCCACGCCCTGATCGCCCGGATGGGTTTCTGGGTTCAGGTCAAAGTCCGAGCCCATCTTCCGCTCTGGCCGGTTTTCCCCATGGGCGTCCAACGGGTCTAGGCGACTGGTGATCCAATCGCGAAGCAGATGGGGCGCGAGGGCTGGGTTCACGCGCCAAAGCCCTCAGCCGGTCCCAAATCAAACCATGCCCCGTTAGAGGTGACGCCATAGCGCAGACCCTCTGGCGTCTGGCGTTCCTTGGCCATCTCGACCAGTTCATAAAAGACCGGGCGGGCGATGCGGGCCTCTAGGCCACGGCGGACATGCAGATAGGGGCGAGGCTCGCCGGTCTCAGGATCGGACTGGACGCGAATGGCATTGTCCGGCCCCGCCTCAACCTCATCCCCGACATTGGTCAAGAAGCGCAGAGCATCACCGACCTGATCAACCCGCACAGCGATGAAGGGGGCATCCTCGACCCTGATCTTCATCTTTTCGGCGGGCGTCACCAGATGATAGCCGTCTGGATCAAGCCGCAGCACGGTTGAAAAAAGCCTTACCAAGGCCTCGCGGCCGATGGGTGTGCCCTCGTGAAACCACAGTCCATCGCGCTTGATGACAATGTCGATCTCGCCGCAGTGGGGTGGGTTCCACAGATGAACAGGCGGCAGGCCGCGCTGGCCTGTCTTTGCGGCGGCGATAACGCCGTCCAACCCGCCTGCCAAATTGCCTGTCGTTGTCGTGGTCATGGTCTCGCGATCCTCATCTCGTCCATTGTGAGGTAGGTGCGCGGTGGTATCAAGGAAAGGGTGCGGTCCACCCCATTCTCGACCTGACGCACCCTCTAGAGGGCGAGGATCTTGCGGGCCGTCCGTTCTGCGCCCAGACCATCACAAAGAAGGCTGGCCTTTGCCGACATGGAACGACGCGCTGCACTGTCGTTGACGAGGCTAGACAGGACTTGGGTCAGCCGATCTGCAAAGTCAGGCAGGCGCACATCGAGCGTCTTGGTGACGCCGTGAGCATCCAACCGCGCGGCCATGTCGGCCTGATTGTCGGCCAGAACCAGTGTGATGCCGGGAAGTCCGAGGCAGCACCTCTCCCAGGTGCTGGACCCGCCCGCACCGATGGCCAGATCAGCCTCGCCAATGACCGGGGCCATGGCCTTAACATCCACCTCGACGCGCAGATTGGCGTGGATGGCGCTCAACTCGCGCAGCCGTGGCAAGGATGGCGCGCTCGATCCGACCACGGCCAGAAGGCGAGCTTCGATCCCTGTTGATAGGATCGCCTCGACCATGTCAGCCGTGACCGCGCCGACATCGGTCAGGCCGAGCGAGACCAGAATGGATCGGACATCGCCGTCGCGGTCGCGCCGCTCCACCACCTTGCGACGTGCTGCGGCAAATTCAGGGCGCACAAGGGCGAAGCTGGGACCGGTCCAGATCTGGCTACCCT
>CANESI010000031.1 GCA_947441065.1 Caulobacteraceae bacterium | reverse complement strand
TTCATGGCCCAGACCGGTGATCCGACCAATCAGGATGATGGCCGCTCGGCCTATCCCGACCTCAAGGCGGAGTTCACCTTCCGCCGCAGCGCCGATCAGCCTCTCGTCATTGCCGCCCAGCCGACCGGCGCGGTGCTGGGCCTTATGGGCTCTGTTCCCGTCCAGACCCAGCCGAACCGGGTGATGGCATGGACCGGTGATCGCAAGGCTTCGGCCTGGGGCCTCTATTGCCCCGGCGTGGTCGGGGCCGGACGCAATGACAAGGAAAACAGCGCCAACAGCGAGTTCTTCCTGATGCGCCAAGCCTATCCGGCGCTCGACAAGCGCTACACGGTCTGGGGCCGGGTGGTGGTGGGGCTCTCAGTCGTGCGGGCACTCAAGACCGGCGAACCGGTTCAGGACCCGGATAGGATGGAGACGGTGCGCCTCATGGCCGACCTGCCTAAGGCCCAGCAACGCCGCATTAGCTTGCCGACGCCAGGTAGCCCGATCTGGACAAGACTGATCAACAAGGCCCGCTTGGCCAAGGGGGCTGACTTTTCGGTCTGCGATATTGAGGTGCCGGTTCGGGTCAGCCCTTAAGGACCGCCCAAGACCGTCATGATCCTAAGGGTATCCGGGCTCGTCTTCACAGCGGCGCCCTGCCAATGGCTCACCGGCCAAAGCCCATTCAAACTGTTGGTCAGGAAGATGCCGTCGGCCCTCTGCAATGCCTCAGCGGAAGCCTGAACAGGGCGCGCCTCAATCCCCGCCTCAGCCGCTGCCGCAAGGACCCGCGCCCGCTCTGTTCCTGCCAAGACACCGCAGGAGAGGTCGGGGGTAAGAAGCTGCGTGCCTTCTATCCAGAACAGGTTGGAAGCGGCGGCGCAGGCCAGATCGCCATCGTGATTGAGCATGACCGCCTCGTCGGCACCGACCGCGAGCGCCTCTCGACGCGCCATGACATTGTCCAGATAGGCGAGGGTCTTGTGATGAGCCGTGACCGAGGTGGCGTTGCGGCGCACGCTGGCGAGCATGAGCCGTGCAGGATGGTCTGGTTTTAGACTAACCGCCGCGGTCGCCCACAGACGAGGCTCAAGGGTCAGCGGCCTGTTCAGGCCACGACCACCGCTGCCTGCCGTCCAGTTGAGCCGCACCGCCGCTCGCCCATGGGTCAAACCCGACGTGGAAAGCGCATCGGCCATCACCTTCATGGCCTCATCCTGATCAGGCGCGGGCAGTCCAAGGGCGGCGCAGCCTAGCCCCATGCGGGCCAGATGGACCAAGGGCCTCTGAACCTTGCCGTCTAGGGCCAGAAGCGTCTCGAAAAGACCATCGCCCAGAAGGAGACCGCGATCGGTGGGGTCAATTGCGATCATGGTTCACCTTCCGACAGGGCCGCGCGAATGGCAGAGATCTTGTCTTCGGTTTCCAGACGCTCAGAGGCGGGGTCACTGTCGGCGACAATCCCTGCCCCGGCCCGCACCTCGAATAACCAACCCTCAGCATCCTGAACCAAGGCCACGGTTCGGATCAAAACACTGGAGTCAAAGCCGCCATCAAACCCGGCCCAGAACAGGACCCCGCAATAGGGACCGCGCGGCGGCTCGAGCTGAGAAATGACCCTCATGGCCTGAACCTTCGGCGCGCCCGAAATGGAGCCCGGCGGATAGGTGGCGCGCAGAACCTCACCGGCATCAACGCCAACGATAAGCTCACCCACCACCGTCGAGACGAGGTGATGGACATTGGTAAAGGTCTCGACCTCAAACAGCTGGGGTGTGCGAACCGTCCCAGGCACACAGACCCGCGCCAGATCATTGCGCATCAAATCGACAATCATCAGATTTTCGGCGCGATCCTTGATGCTGGCCCGCAAGGTCTCGGCCATGGCTTGGTCGCTGGGGGCATCGATGCCCCTTGGACGCGTCCCCTTGATCGGCCGGGTCTGTGCCAAACGCGGTGTGCCCGCCTGAATGCGGATGAACCGCTCCGGGGAATTGGACACCACCGCCCGGCCGGGCAGCTTCACATAACCGGCAAAGGGTGCGGGGCTGGCAGCAATCAGCCGCTCGATCAGGTCGGCGGGGGTCGCACCGGAGCGCAGCCGCCCCTGCCAAGCCTGAGCAATATTGGCCTGAAAAATCTCGCCCGCCTCAATCTTCTCAACGACCCTGGCGACATTGACCTCGTAGTCTGAATTTGTCGCCGCCGCATCAAAACCCTGCGCCAACCGGCCCTCGAAGGCGCTCGGCCTTGGCAAGGCTAACCAACTTGAGGCCATGTCGGCTGCCTTTTGGGGATTGGAACCGCAACCGACCGCAAATAGCCTTTGATTATGGTGATCGAAGGCCAAGAGGCCGCAATAGCGGGCGCAGACCATATCCGGCCAACCTTGCGAACGGGCCAAGGTCACGGGCTCGGACCTCGCGCCGAGCTCATAGGTGGCGAGACCTATCACGCCGCCTTGAAAGGGCGGAAGGTCAGGATCGATCGCTGGGTCCATGCCAAGGCTAGACCCGATCAAGACAGAGAGCGCCGCAAACGGATCCAGGCCCTCTTCAGGATCAACGCTCAAGATCTCATCGGGTCGCGCGGCCACATAGGACCAGCGACCGCGTTCGACCGAACCGTCCGAGATCAGCCCTACGCAATAGTCCTCATGAGCGAGGCCGGCCAAAATTGACGCCGGCTCTCGCCATTCAGATTGAAGAATGACCGGTGCATGCATGGGGACGCTCTAGACTGGTACGCCTGTTCACACCAGTTACCTCTCTGATTTAGAGGGTCGTGTCCCTTTGCCCACCCTTAACAAACAGCAAGATCACAAAGCCGATCACCATCATGGCGGCGATGGGAATGAAGCCCGCCTGCTGGGTCTTAAACAGGCTGGTAAAGAGTTGGACCAACATTGACCCAATCCACACCGTCGCTGTGCCAGATAGGGCATAGAGGCCAAAGAAGGCCCCCGTCTGGTTGGACGGGATCAGGCGGGTCAAGAGGGTGCGGCTCGACGCATAGGAACCTGTCACAAAGATCGCCACGCCAAAGCCAATCACCAGATAGAGCAGCTCTGGCAAGGTGGTGAAGAAGGGTCCGTCCCAGACCTTGGGATGGGCCGAGACATCATAGGCCCAGAAATAGAGGATCCGATCCGGCCTCATGCCCAACTGCGACACCAGGCACACGATCGTGCCCAAGATCGCGACCTGCACCCCGCGCTTGGGACCAAACCGACCGTCGAGATAGCCGCCAAAATAGCCGCCAAAGACCGCAAAGATACTTAGGGCTACGCCATAGATCAGCATCTCCAGTACGCCCCAACTCATGACTCCCGCCGCATAGACGCCGCCAAACAGCAGCAAGGCGGTCATGGCGTCGACATAGATCATCCGCGCGCCCAAGAAGATCGCGGCATCCTTGTGGCCCTTCAATAGGCCGAGCATCCCGCGCAGAGTTTCAACGCCTCCCTTCAGGGCCTGCATCACCGTAGCCCCGGTCTTGGGCTCGTCGGGTGTGAACAGGAACAGCGGGATGGTCCAGATCGCAAAGAGCACCGCCGCGATGGGGGCGACGATCCGGTCGGTCTCATGTTTTAAGGGGTCGAGGCCAAAGAGGGGTTGGGCCGGGATGAACGGCCAATCGACCTTGCCCGGCAAGGCAAAGGCCCAGAGCACGAAGATCAAGGCCAGAACCGACAGGCCATTGCCACACATCAGCCCAAGGCCAGAGGCGGTATGGGCCTTGTCCATGCCTGCCGCCCGGATCAGCAGGGCATTGTGCAACATCTCGATATAGGCAAACAGAACCGCGATGATGGTCGCCAAGACCACGACGGTCGCGACGCTGAGGCCCGAGCCATCGGGCTTGGTCCACCAGAGCGAAAAGATCATCGGTACCATCAAGGCAACACCGAGCAGGATACCCGGTTTGCGCGGTCCAAGCCTATCAATCGCGGCGCCGAGCAGGGGTGCAGTGAAGGCGACGATCAGACCCGACCACATACCATAGGCGGCGACCATGGCTTGGCCGCGCACCGGGTCTCCGACCACGACGGTCGAGAAATAGGGCATGAAGACATAGATGGTGATCAGGATGACATAGGGGTCTCGCGCGCCCTGATGCAAAGCCCAAGAAATGCCCCCCAAAGAGAGGCCGCGCGGTTTGTCGGCTGCTGATACAGTCCCGATCGCCTGATCCGTCATCTATCCTCCGGACGGGCCCTCTTTTTGTGTGGCCTCGCCTAGAGCAACGGTGGACCGCCGATAGGGGTTTGTCAGCCCCCTAATCGTTGTTTCAGGTCCGCTAAGGCGAATTACCCATCAGCCAGACGGGCTTCAACGGCGGACAAGACATCCTTTAAAGACACTTCGAACCCTTCCGCCATCAAGGCTTGAGTCAGGGCGGTCAGGCAAGTCCGGACACTCAGCGGCGTGGCGCTCGCGCCCATCAGGCCGATGCGCCAGATCTTTCCCTTCAAGGGCCCCAGACCTGCGCCGATCTCAACGCCATGAGTGGCCAACATCCGCGCCCGCACCGCGGCCTCGTCTATGCCCTCAGGCACCTTGATGGGGTTGAGTTGTGGCAGGCGGTCGGCCTTGGCGGTCAGGAACTCTAGCCCTGCCGCCGTGATCCCTGCCGCGAGGGCCTCATGACAGCGCCGGTGACGGGCAATCGAGGCCTCGATGCCCTCTTCGAACAGGACGCAAAGGGCTTCATGCAGGCCATAGATGGCATTGATCGGGGCGGTATGGTGATAGGTCCGCCCGCCAACCCCGCTCCAATAGCCCATCAGCAGGCTGACATCGAACAGCCAGGTGCGGGCCTTGGTCTTTCGCGCGGCAATCGCCTCTAGGGCCTTTGGACCAAAGGCAATGGGGGCCAGACCGGGAGGGGCGCCAAGACATTTTTGGGTGGCCGAATAGACGACATCCGCGCCCCAGCCCGCGACATCGACCTCGACCCCACCAAGGGCCGTGACCGCGTCGACAATGCTCAAGGCTCCATGTTCCCGTGCGAGGGCACAGAGCGGACCGGGATCGGTATGGACGCCGGTCGAGGTCTCCGCCTGAACAAAGGCTAAAACCTTGGCCCCGCGCGCCCAAAGGGCCGCCTCGACCTTGCGCAGGTCAATCGGTTCGCCCCAGCCATGCTCGACCCGAATCACTTCGGCGCCGGCCCGCTCGGCCATATCCGCCATCCGCTCGCCAAATTGACCATTGATCGCGATCACCGCCACCTCGCCCGGCTCGAGCAGGTTCATGATCGCCGCCTCCATCGCTCCAGTTCCGGGCGCTGGAAGGGGCAGACAGACATGGTCCGGCGCCTTGAACAGGACCTGCAAACCCGCCTTGGTCTCTTCCATAAGCGATTGAAAAGACGGATCAAGATGGCCGATGGTGACGCGGGCATGGGCCTGAAGCACACGCTGTGAAACCTCGGACGGGCCGGGGCCCATCAGGATTCGCTGAGGTGGAAAAAAACTACGCATGACTACCCGTTCTCACGCCTTGGTGATTAGCTTCGTTGGCGCATTTGACCCATAAGGAAGGTCCCTGGATGGAGGTCCACGGTACCAGTTGCGCCCGTCGCTAGACCGTGAGGTCAGGCGGCGGGCGTTTTGATTTAGGCAAGAAGCTGGTGAGCCACCTTGTCACGCATCCCATCATCGACCCCCAGCGCCTTGACCAGATAGTCATCGAGGCTGGAATAGCGATCTTCGATCATCTCAAAGGCGCGCTCGAGATAGGATGCCTCAACCCCTAAGAAGGCCTTTACGGCCTCTGGAGTCGGTTCACCGCCGAAATAGCCCTTGACCATCTCTGTCGCCGTCGGGACCCGCTCTTCGATCCGGGCGGCGACATTGGTCAGCAGATAATCTTCCATCACATCATCGCGGTGAACCCCCAGCACATGGTGGGTCAGCGCCGCCAACATGCCGGTGCGATCCTTGCCCGCCGCGCAGTGGATCAGGACTGCGCCCTTGCCCGAAGCCACAGCTTGGAAATAGCGCGTGAACAGATCGATGTGGCGATCTTCAAAGGGGGCGTGGGTATAGTAGTTGAGCATGTAGGCCCGCACGGCCTCTTCATTGAGACCCGAGGCGCGGAGCACCTCCATATGGGGGGCCTCGACCTGATCGCCCGTGTCATTTTCAATGACCTGACCAGCAAAGCCCTTGGGAAACCGCGAGGGCTCGCGAAGACGCTCTCCGGGGCGACGCAGATCGACCACATAGGCGATGCCCAGTGCGCCAAAGGCCTCCAGGTCGGCGTCGGTCGCCTGACTGAGGTTAGCGGACCGGAACAGTTGCCCCGATTTGACCTTACGGCCTGCCGCAGTGACGTAGTTGCCATAGTCACGGAAATTGTTGATGCCATCAAAGGCGTGAATGCGCTTGCTCATAGGAACAATTCTTAGCGTGCCAATTCGGCTATGGCGAGCCTTTGACAAAGAATTCACACAGCGGTCATAGTGGCCCATGACCGAGCAGCACAGCTTCACCAGTTTTGATGGCCAGACCATCTCCTATCACACCCTCGGCGAGGGACGCCCCACCCTGCTGCTGCATGGTTTCATGGCCAGTACACAGCTAAACTGGACCGGCCCGGGCATCACGGCCAAGATCGCCGCCTTGGGCCGAAAGGTCATTGCGCTGGATTTTCGCGGCCACGGAGCCAGCGCGCCCTTTAATGGCGAGGCTGATTTTCCCCCAGACGTGCTGTCGATGGATGTCGAGGCCTTGCTGGGCCATCTGGGACTGAGCGATGTGGATCTGGTCGGCTATTCGATGGGGGCGCGCACGGCGGTGCGTCTGCTGGTCCGAGGCTTTCGACCCGGCAAGCTGGTCATGGGCGGCATGGGCGATACAGGCGCGACCACCATCGGCAATCGCATGGCCTTCTTTGAGGACAGCCTGCTCAAGGGTGAGCAATCGGCCAATCCCGCCGCTGGCAAGCGGATGGCGGCGATGCTGGCCGCTCAGGGCCTATCGCCCCTGTCGATGCTGAAGGTTCTAAAGTCCCAATTGCCGGTCGATCCCGCAGCGCTCGGCACGATCCCAACGCCAATCCTGATCATCAATGGGGCGCAGGACGAGGATAATGGCTCGCCCGAAGGCTTGGCCAAGCTGTTCCCCCATGCCGAGGCCAAGCGGGTTCAGGGCGACCATCTGACCGCCATCGGTGATCCAGCCCTCGGCGACCTGACCTGCGATTTTTTGGGCGCCGGTTAGGGCCTACCCCCCCTTAACGGAAGGGCGGCTCGTCAAAGGCCCGCAGTTTGCGCGAATGCAGGTGCGCGCCTTCGCGTCTCATCAAATCGACGGCGGTAATGCCGATCTTCAGATGCTGGTTGATAGCCTGATCGTAAAAGAGATTGGCCTGCCCGGGTAGCTTTAGCTCGCCGTGCAGGGGCTTATCCGAGACGCAGAGTAGGGTCCCGTAAGGCACGCGGAACCGGTAGCCTTGCGCCGCGATGGTCGCGCTTTCCATATCAATGGCCACCGCCCGCGACTGGTTAAAGCGATAGGCGGACTGCGAATAGCGCAGTTCCCAATTGCGATCATCCGTAGTCACCACCGTGCCGGTGCGCAGCCGCTTCTTGAGCGCCTCTCCGGTCTCGCCAGTGATGATCTCAGCGGCGCGGTGCAGGGCCATCTGGACCTCCGCTATGGGCGGGATCGGGATTTCGGGGCCAAGCACATCGTCCAGAACATGATCGTCGCGCAGATAGGCGTGGGCCAGCACATAGTCGCCGATGGTCTGGCTAGAGCGCAGACCACCGCAATGGCCGATCATCAACCATGCCTGAGGCCGCAGCACGGCCAGATGGTCGGTGATGGTCTTGGCGTTGGAGGGTCCGACGCCGATATTGACCAGAGTGATGCCCCGGCCTCCGGGGGCCATCAGGTGATAGGCCGGCATCTGGTGCTTGCGCCAGGGTCCGCCCGCGACCACCGCCTCTGGATCGGGCGTATCCGCCGTGACCACAACCCCGCCTGCGCAGGATAGGGTCGTGTATTCGCCGCCCGCCGCCAACTGCTCACAGCCCCAGCGGACGAACTCGTCGACATAGCGGTTATAGTTGGTGAACAGGATGAACTGCTGAACATGCTCAGCCGGGGTGCCGGTATAGTGCTTGAGCCGGGCGAGCGAGAAATCAACCCGCAGTCCATCGAACAGGGCCAGAGGCCGGTCTTCTTCCGGATCCATGACCCAGAGGCCATCGGCCAACTCATCGCCAATATGGGACAGGTCCGTGGTCGGGAACCAGCGGCCAAGATCGGCCGAGACCGCGCCATCGAGCGACAGCCCCTCGGCCCCGTCCAAGACATAGGGATAGGGAATCTCTTGCTGAGACAGGCCGACCTCGAGCGTGACGTCGAAATCCTGCTGGAGCAGGGTCAGTTGCTCGACCAGATAGTCGCGAAACAGGGCGGGCTTGGTGATGGTCGCCGCATAGACCCCGGGCGCTGAGAGGCGGGCAAAGGCCCGGTGTAGGCGCGGCTGCACCTCGCCGCCATGGATCAGGCGCAGTTCGGGATAGGTAAAGGCCCCCGAGGCCCGCAAGGCCGGGTCCGGCCTCTGTCCGGTCGTCAAATAGTCGCGAAGGGATGTGCGCAGGGCGCGCACCGATCTCTCATAGAGATCTTCGAGCTGGGCTAAGATCGCCAGCGGATTTTGCGTATCTGTCATGGCCATTCCTACCTGAAATGGCCATGATTGGGAAGTGGGGGCCTAGGCCGCCCCCTACTCCGCCGGAAGCAGGTTTTCCGTGCGCTTGGACAGGAGCTTGTCAAACTCGCCCCAGACGCCTTCGGCCCCGTGCCATTGGCCCTTGGTCGCGGCCTTGGAATATTCGGTCGAGCGGGCTTCGAAGAAGTTGGCATGCTCGACGCCGGACAGCAGAACCTGCAACCAAGGCAGGGGGTTTTCCGTGACGCCATACACGGTTGGCAGGTCCAGCTGGCGCAGGCGCCAGTCGGCAATGTAGCGGATATAGGTCTTGATATCCTTAGGCGTCATGCCCTCAACCTCACCGGCCTCGAAGGCCAGATCGATGAACTTGTCTTCGAGGCTGACCACGTGCTTGCAGCAGTCGACAATATCGTCAGCGACCGCCTTGGTGACCACGCCGGTCTCGGCATTGAAGGCGTGATAGAGCTGAACAATACCTTCGCAGTGCAGGCTCTCATCGCGCACCGACCAGGACACGATCTGGCCCATGCCCTTCATCTTGTTAAAGCGCGGGAAGTTCATCAGCATGGCAAAGGAGGCAAAGAGCTGTAGCCCCTCGGTAAAGCCGCCAAACATGGCTAGGGTCCGGGCAATATCGGCATCCGTGCCGACGCCGAACTGGCCCATATAGTCGTGCTTGGCCTTCATGGCCTCATATTCAAGGAAGGCCCCGAACTCACTCTCGGGCATGCCGATGGTTTCAAGCAGCAGCGCGTAGGCGGCAATATGGATGGTCTCCATATTGGCGAAGGACGACAGCATCATCTTCACTTCGGTGGGTTTAAACACCGTGCTGTAGCGTTCCATATAGTTGTCCGCGACCTCGATATCCGATTGGGTAAAGAAGCGGAAAATCTGGGTCAGCAGGTTGCGCTCACCGTCATTGAGCTTGGTCGCCCAATCCTTGCAGTCCTCGCCCAATGGCACCTCTTCAGGCATCCAGTGGACCTGCTGCTGGCGCTTCCAGAAATCATAGGCCCAAGGATAGCGGAACGGCTTATAGGCCGCCGAAGGGGTCAAAAGACCCGGACGCGTGATCAGCCCAGGACGGATAAGCGAAGATTGAACGGTCATCAGATGAGTTCCAAAAGCAAATCAGCGAATCGATAGCGAAACCAAGCCAAAGGTGACGTTAGCAGAGCTACACGCTCTATCTAGGGCGCGATCACCATCTGCCCACAAGATGTTGAAGGCACTGTGGATAACAGAGCCTTAACAGCCCCGGTCAGCCGATCAAAAAATCAGGCCATCTTAGCCTCGTGATCGCAAATCTAGGGGCGCGGATGGATCGACATTGAGAAGGCGACCATGGAATCACCGCCTATGCCCGCCCCGCGCACGCCAAACTCGTTCTTCATCTCTCGGTGCAGATAGCCGAGCGAAGCCTGCATGGACCCCTTGCGCCAACCGAAACCGGCTTGGCTGTCCCCAATGATGGCGGCTGAGGGGTCAACGGACCAACCGCTGCGACGCAGATCGCCGGTTTGGCTGTCACGGATCATGTTCAGGCCCACGGCCCGGCCACTGGCAGCAGCAAACAGGTACCAGCGCCCTTGATCGCCATAGCGCGCACCGTCCACAGCATGGATGCCGAGGCCAGACGCGAATCGTTGGACAAATTCCGTATCGAGATTGGAGCCGAACCGGACCATGGCCCCGGCCTCTGCAGAGCCACCCGCGCTGGACATGCCCAGACCCGCATGGGGCGACACATCCAGATCATAGGCCCCCGCCTTAAGGGTCAGGGCCGAGGGCCAGCCGCGCCTATAGGACAGGTCGAACGTCTTGGGCTCAAGCTCCGCCGTCTCTAGGTCTCGGCCCATTGCCAAACCCGCTGGCAATCGCGCTACAGCCCCGATGGTCATACGCAGACTATCGATCGCGCCCTTGGTCCGACCCTTGGACCCATCCAGAAGCACTTCTCCCGTGCGCCAAACCATTGGGCCTTCGCCGCTCACCGGCGCATTGGGCACGAGCCGGACCGGGTCTAGGGGCGTACCGCGATAGGCGGGCATCTCGAACACCCCACCCATCACACGGGCCGAATGATCGTCCCCCTTAAAGCGTGGGCTGCTTGTGAAATCATCAAGGGGCGCGCGTTGAAAGCCAGGGACAGGCACCGTGAGGGTTGGGCGCGCCATATCCATCATCAGGAAAGACCGCTCCAATGGCCCCGGTGACACCGGAGCCTTAGCGGCGGCGGGCTGAGGCCGAGCGGACGCAGCTAAGGGCGCAGCGGCAAGCGCGCACCCCATTCCTGCTATCACCCAGACCAAGGGCCGCATGAACCGTCCTCGCCAATCCGAAAACCCAAAATGGGGCTAGAGAAGCCAATCACAGGACTCATGTCCGTGACAAGCCAGAAACCGACGAACCCGCTATTGGGTTCCATTCTATTCGGTTTTTCTAAACAATGTCTGATCATCAAAACGCCACCGGCTCTGTGGAACCGATGGCGCTTAGATTGCAGCAGACTGCTTTGGGTTAGCCCATCCGACCTATTGGCAGGCGAGGCATTCCTCATAGTCGGTCTTGGGTGTTTCCATGGCTTCGACAGCCACATGGGTCTCGCTGCCGGCAAAGGCGGCGCGCTGCACAGACTTGGAGCGCAGGTAGTAGAGCGACTTCACGCCGCGCTCCCACGCCGAATAGTGCAACATATGCAGGTCCCACTTGTCGACATCACCGGGGATGAAGACGTTCAGGGACTGTGACTGGCAAATTTCCGGCGTACGGTCCGCCGCCAGCTCGATGATCCAACGCTGATCCAGTTCGAAGGCGGTCTTGAAGATGTCCTTCTCGTCTTGGGTCAGCCAATCCAGATGCTGGACGGAGCCTTCATTCTCTAGGATCGAGCTCCAGACCTCTTCGGTATTGCGATCCTTGGCGGCCAGAACCTGTTCCAGATAGGGGTTCTTGACCGCGAACGAGCCGGACAGGGTCTTGTGGGTATAGATATTGGCGGGGATCGGCTCGATACCGGCCGAGGTACCGCCGCAGATGATCGAGATCGAAGCGGTCGGGGCGATGGCGATCTTGTGCGAGAACCGCTCCATGACGCCCTTTTCGGCGGCATCAGGACAGGCGCCGCGCTCTTCGGCCAAGACCCGCGAGGCCTTGTCCGATTCACGGCGCAGATGTTTGAACAGGCGCATGTTCCAAGACTTTGCGAGTGCGCTTTCGAAGGGCACGTTCTGGGCCTGCAAGAACGAGTGGAAGCCCATCAGGCCCAGACCCACGGAACGCTCGCACTGGGCGGCATAGCGGGCCGGTTCCATCGCAGGCGGGGCCCGTTCGATGAAGTCTTGCAGCACATTGTCAAGGAAACGGTAGACGTCCTCGATGAAGGTCGGGTGATCGCGCCATTCCATGAAGGATTCGGCATTGACCGATGACAGACAGCAAACGGCGGTGCGCTCCTGGCCCCGATGGTCAGGGCCAGTATGGAGCATGATTTCCGAACAGAGGTTCGACTGACGCACCTTCAGGCCCAGATCGCGCTGATGCTGCGGCATGGCGCGGTTTACGGTATCGGAGAAGATCAGATAGGGCTCGCCGGTCTGCAGACGGATCTCGAGGATCTTCTGCCACAGGCTGCGGCCATCGACATGCTTGACCACTTCGCCGGTCTTGGGCGAGCGCAGGCCAAAGGGCGTGCCATCGCGGACCGATTCCATGAACTCGTCAGTCAGCGAAATGCCGTGGTGCAGGTTCAAGGACTTGCGGTTGAAGTCGCCGGAAGGCTTGCGAATTTCCAAGAACTCTTCGATCTCGGGATGGTGGACGTCCAGATAGACTGCCGCCGAGCCCCGGCGCAGTGAGCCTTGGCTGATGGCCAAGGTCAGGCTGTCCATCACGCGGATGAAGGGGATGATGCCGGAGGTCTGGCCCTGGCCCTTAACCCGCTCGCCGATGGAGCGGACGCTGCCCCAATAGGTGCCGATGCCGCCGCCATTGGCCGCCAGCCAGACATTCTCGTTCCAGGTGCCGACAATGCCTTCGAGGCTGTCAGAAACCGAATTGAGGAAACAGCTGATCGGCAGGCCACGGTCGGCGCCGCCATTGGACAGGACCGGCGTGGCGGGCATGAACCAGAGCTTTGAAATATAGTCATAGATGCGCTGGGCATGGTCGGCATCATCGGCATAGGCCGTGGCCACGCGCGCGAACATATCTTGATAGGACTCGCCGGGGAGCAGATAGCGGTCTTCCAGCGTCGTCTTGCCAAAATCAGTCAGCAAGGCGTCACGCGAGCGGTCGACCTCGACCTTGCGCACCAATTGAAGCTGCGCGCGCTCACCTGGTCGCGTCGAATCAAAACGCGTTTCCCGTTGGCGCACTTGCGGCTTTACAGCTTCATTTGCAGTCATGTTCTTGCCCATATCCCCAAAAGCGACCGGGGCGAAAAGGTTCGCCGCCCCGTGAAGCCCCTACATCTTGTGGGCCCCTGCCCAGTAGCCAGTATATATGGGGGCAAAGGTAGCCCCATCGTCAATCGTGAGAATGGGCCTTACGCAGAGTTTTTCGTTAAGAAACTGTTGATGACCGAGGCAAGTCGAACCGCTTCTTCATACCCCATTAAGACCTCGCGGGACGGGCCGCTGACTCAAGCGCCCTGTCAATAGCCGAGACGCTCGAACTTAAAGAATATAGTTAAAATCATCGTTTTAAGAGTCGCTGTGAGCGACAACCAACCCAGTCCCGAATCGGACCTGCGATTCGGTCGTAAGACGCGCCCTTAACGCTTCCAACCCAGCGACTGCATGCACAGTTCGAAACGCGCCGATTGGCGCAACTTGACCGAGGCTTCATTGATCGAATCGCGCCCCAAGGCATCGGCCATGGCATTGACTGCGCCATAACGGGGGTCCGAAAAGGAGTCCGCCTGGGTCCCTTGAGAGGATTTGGCCGTCACCTGACAGGTGCGCATGTCGGCCTCTAATTTTTGAGGGTCACTCTGGACCGTCGCATTGCTGGCGACCCAATCTGACTTGGCTAAACTCATCTGCGGATCGGCGCTACAGGCCGCTAGGATCAACAGGCCTGCAAGCCCCGACCCCCTTAGGATATGGCGGCCATAGAGACCGGCGCGATGGCTTTGAAAATCCGGAAAAACCATAATTTCAACACGCATTTAAGTCACAACCTCAAAGCTTGACGCACCTAAGCCCTATGATGTCCCATCGGCTAGGCCATATGGCCCCTTTTGTTCACCTTTCATCAATCCTATTTAGCGTCATCTCCGGCAAGGTTAATCGCCCCCCTTTTCGGGAGCACGAGGAGTCGAGTACGTCATGGCAAATGGGCAATCCCGTCAGAGCCAACCGGCCGGTGGCAACGGACCGAGGGCTCGGCGCTCGCCCCTGCAGGCTCTGGTCTATTGGGGAGCGGTCCTAGGCGTTTGGGGATTGATCTTCCTCACCGCCTTCTTCGCCATGTTTGCCACGGACCTGCCGGACACCTCCAAGATCTTTGAGGTCAAGCGTCAGCCTTCGATCTCCTATCTCGACCATTCGGGCGGGTTGGTGGCGGTACGTGGCACGCAATATGCCCCCCCGATCAATTTGAACGAGCTTCCGGCCTATGTGCCCGAAGCCTTCATCGCCATCGAGGACCGCCGCTTCTATTTCCACCCCGGTTTTGACCCCATTGGTATCGTCCGCACCGCCATCAACAATGCCCGCGCCGGACGGATTGTCGGCGGAGCCTCGACCATCACCCAGCAGCTCGCGCGCAACCTGTTCTTGACCCCCGATCAGACCATTCGGCGCAAGGTGCAAGAGCTGATCCTCGCCGTCTGGCTGGAGATGAAGTTCAGCAAGAAAGAGATTCTCTCGCTCTATCTGAACCGGGTCTATTTCGGGGCCGGGGCCTATGGCATTGAGGCCGCGTCACAGCGCTATTTCAACAAGCCCGCGACCAAGCTTTCGGTCGGTGAAGCAGCTCTGTTGGCCGGACTGATGAAGGGCCCATCGCGCTATAGCCCGCTCTCGGACAAGACGCGCGCGGAACGTCGCGCCACCATCGTGCTTGACGAGATGGTGGAAACCCACGCCATCACGCCTGAACAACGCGATCTGGCCTTTTCCACACCCGTGAGAGTGTCTCCGACCCTTGCCAGCCAGAGGGCACAATATTTCATCGATTGGATTGATGCAGAGGTCCGCTCCTTGGTTGGCCAGCCGACCGAGGATCTGGTGGTCGAAACCACGATTGACCTGCCGGTTCAGGCCAGCGCTGAGCGCTCCATCCGTCAGATCGTCACCCGCGATGTCACTGCGCGCGGCGTTCAACAGGCCGCCCTCGTGGCCATGGATGGCGAAGGCCGTATCCGCGCCTTTGTCGGCGGCGCAGACTATACCGAAAGCCAGTATAACCGCGCTTCAGACTCGCGCCGTCAGGCGGGCTCCGCCTTCAAGCCCTTCGTCTATCTGACCGCCATGGAGATTGGCCGCACCCCTGAAGACAAGATGGTCGATGAGCCGGTGACCATCGGCGATTGGGTGCCGCGCAACTATACGGGCAAATATCTCGGCGAAATCACCCTGACGACGGCGCTGGCCCAGTCGGTCAATACGGTGGCTGCGCGCCTCGCCAATGAGGTTGGCACCAACAATGTCGCCGCCACCGCCAAACGTTTAGGAATCAACTCTCGCATCCAAACCGGCCCCTCTATCGCCTTAGGGGCCGTAGAGGTCAGCCCTCTGGAAATGGCGCAGGCCTATTCTCCCTTTGCCAATGGCGGATACTCCGTAAAGGGCTATGGGATCGAACGGATCCGAACCGCCGCCGGTAAGATCCTCTATGATCACAATGTCGCGCGTCCAAAACGGGTTCAGATCATTGGCGGTCCTGCGCTGCCTGCGATGAACACCATGATGCGGGAGGTTCTGGTCTCTGGAACCGGAACCAGAGCCAGGATTGGCGGCTATGATCTGGCGGGCAAGACCGGCACGACCAGCGACTATCGTGATGCTTGGTTCGTTGGCTATACGGGCGGCTTTACGACTGCCGTTTGGGTTGGCCGCGATGACAATACGCCAATGAAAAAGGTCACTGGCGGCGCCGCCCCGGCTGAAATCTGGCGCGATTTCATGACCGCAGCCCTGCCCCGTTTGAACGTCAAACCCATTCCAGGTGACGCTCAGGTGGCAGAGGACCCCATTGGTGACCTGCTCGATAGCACCATCCCGGAGGCCGTCGCACCCGAGGAAGGGGCACCCGATGCGGCCACAGCACCGGTTGCCGCCCCGGCATCCTCATCCCCGCCAGCCGCTGCGGCCAAACCCGTCGCGCCAGAGGTCAGCAAGGCTGCGCCCGCGCCTGCGCGGTAGGGCACTGCGCGCTAGGACACTGCAAGCTAGGTCTGGCCCTAGCCTACAGCGTGAAGGTCCGCGCCATAGCGCCTGAGCCAAGCGCGGCTTGTGCGCGGATCGCCAACCAGGGTCTGGACCCACCCCCAGAACCTCGGGCCGTGATTGGCTTCGAGCAGGTGGGCGCATTCATGGGCGGCGACATAGTCCATGACCTCATAGGGGGCCATGATCAGCCGCCAGCTATAGCGGATCTGGCCCACGGAGGCCGCCGCGCCAAAGCCAAAGCGCCGCGCAGGCTTGCAAGAACCCCAACGCCCTCGTGCATCCATGATGGTCACGGAGGGCATGGAGGCCCCAAGGGCGGCGGCATGATAGGCGGTGCGCTCAGACAGAACCTCAAGCGCCCTAGCCCGAAGGGCCCGCACCACTGCCCGGGCAAAACTCTCATCATCTTCGCCGCCGCAGGTCAGGACCAGTTCGCACCCCTCCTCATGCCAGCGCGCGCGGGCACGCGGGGTTCCGGCCGCTTCAAGACGGCAGGTTTGGCCCAAGATGGTGATCCTATAGCCCGGCGCGAGCGGCAGGGCAGACGGCAGGGCCTGAAGCTGCTCACTGATCCATTCAGCCCGCTGCTGGGCAAAGGCCACCGCGCCGGGAAGATGTTTGAGGCTTGGCGCTATGGCGACGATCTGGCGATTGGCCGCGTCCAACCTCAGACTGATCCTCTGGGACCGGCTGCTGACACGCAGCAGCACTGGTGCGCCCGCAACCTCGATGCGGTCACCATCGGCTAGGGCCGGTGATTTCGAACGAAACAGAGCCATGGCCGTCAGTCTAGCCGAGGAATCAGCGAATGGGCGAGGCCAAAGACGACCTCGCCGCAATCACCCCTTGAGCCTTTGAGCCCTAACCCGCAGCGTGCAGAGCCTCAGCGGCGATCGCCCCGGCCTCGACCTTAAGAATAAAGGCCCGAACTTCAGGATAGATATCCTCTTGGAACCGGCGACCATTGAACACGCCATAGTGCCCGACGTCTGGATGGACATAGAGCGAGCGCAGGTCCTCGGGGATAGCAGGGCACAGGCCATGGGCGGCTTGGGTCTGACCGACACCGGAGATATCGTCCTTCGCGCCCTCAACAGTCATCAGACCAATGTCACTGATGGTTTCAGGCTTCACCAACCGGCCGCGATGGGTCAGCTCGCCCTTGGGCAGCGAATATTTCTGGAACACATGCTCGATGGTCTGGAGGTAGAACTCTTCGGACAGGTCGAGCACCGACAGATATTCATTATAAAAATCAAGGTGTTTGTCGGCGCTATCGCCATCGCCCGCCACCAGATGATTGAAATAGTTCTTATGGGCCTCTTGGTGGCGTTCCTTGTTCATCGACATGAAGCTGAACAGTTGCACAAAGCCCGGATAGACCCGGCGCATCGCCCCCGAATAGGGCGGCGGCACGGTATAGATCATGTTGGACTTAAACCAAGCAAAGGGACGGTCCTCAGCCAGTTTGTTGGTCACGGTGGGTGAGAGGCGCGCATCAATGGGCGAGCCCATAAAGGTCATGGTGGCTGGACGGGAAGGATCGCCATCCTCGGCCATCAGGGCCGCTGCCGCCAAGACCGGAGGTCCGGGCTGACAGACGGCGACGACGTGAGGGCGCGGGCCAAGCGTGCGCAACATGGTCTGGATATGGTCGATATAGTCGTCAAAATCGAAACGACCTTCCAGCATTGGCACTTCTCGGGCATTGACCCAGTCGGTGATATAGACCTCGTGATCCTGCAGGAAGGTTTCGACCGTACCGCGCAGCAGGGTGGCATAGTGGCCCGACAGGGGGGCAACGATCAGGACCGGCGGCTCAACCGTCTTGCGACCAGCCTTGCGCATATCTGACCCATCGCGGGTAAAATGCAGCATCTTGCACCAGGGCGAGGACCAGACCGTGGTGATACGGACCCGCACGGCCGTTCCATTGATCTGAACCGTGTCGATGCCCCACTGCGGCTTACCATAGCGCCGGGTCACATTGGAAAAGAGGTCCGCTGCCGCAAACATCGTCCGACCAAGCTTGGATTCTGACGCCGGATTAAGAGCCGAGCCCCAGAAGTCCCGCGTCACCCGCGCCGCAGCCCGCCAAGGACCGGTCGCATAATAGGCTGCTTCGTGAACCGAATAGAGCATGGAAACGCCCCCCATAAACCAACGCAACAATTATTGTGCGGCGCAGCATAACACGCAAAGGGTAAGCGGAGTCTATACGGACTTTTACACTGATTTTGCCTCGCTCTGCGTGATCGGTCCCTAGGAACCAACCTTCATAGCATCCAAGATTTGGCGGGCATTCTCATCGGGGCTCAAGCCGTAGGTTAGAACGCGGCTGAACTCACCCTTAGGATTCATCAAATAGATCAATGAGGTATGGTTGACCAGATAGGCATCCCCCGTGCCGTCCTTTTCAAAATAGGCGCGGTAGGCCTTGACCGCGCCCTTGACCTGATCAGGCGTGCCGGTCAGGCCGATAATGCCTTTGGGAAATCCAGGACTGGCGAGATAGGCCTTTAATGTGGGCGGCGTATCGCGCTCTGGATCGACGCTGATTAAGATAATCTGCAGATCCTTACCCTTGGGGCCCAGCTGATCGACTGCGGTGCCAAGGGTCTGAAGGGTGGTTGGGCAAATATCTGGACAATAGGTGAAGCCAAAGAAGACCGCGCTCCACTTGCCCTTTAACATCCGTTGGTCGACCGGCTTTCCGTCCTGATCCACCAGCTTAAAGTCGCCGCCGATCTGCAAGGCCCCTTCGGCTTTAGGTGCCTTGGGTGGAGGCCCCTTAATTGAGACCAGAACGCCCAGCCCAATGGCCGCGGCGATGCAGCACAGGATCACCGCCAAACGGAATTGCTTCATCTCATTCATCCTTCGCGCGGAGGGGCGCGTCTATTGTTCGCACAGGCCGCGCACGTCCAAGGCCTGCTTTCCTTGGCAATATAGGCTAAGAACCCCCATGCCCAAGACCAAACCGCCGCACCCGATGGATATGGATACCGCCACCACCGGAACCCTTCTTGGGGGCCGAACCGGCGATGGCCTGTGGCAAGAGCCCTTAGCGCGGGGGCGCTTACGGCTAAGGACCCTTCTGGTTCTGCGGTGGATGGGTATTGTCGGCCAAACGGTCGCGGTCCTGACCATCGGCTTGGGATTTGGCTTTTCCCTGCCCTTTTTGTGGTGCCTGAGCCTGATCGCGGCGAGCGCTTGGCTCAATGTCGTGCTGTCCTTAGGTCGGCCTGGTCAGAAGTTCGCGCGAGGCTGGGAAGCGGCGGCCCAGTTGGGCTTTGATATTATGCAGTTGGCCGCGCTGCTCTATCTGACTGGCGGTATCACCAATCCCTTCTCGCTGCTGCTGATCGCCCCCGTCACCCTCGCCGCCGCGACCTTGCCTGGACGATTTGCGGTTGGTCTCGGCCTGCTGGCGGTGACGGCAGCCGTCATCCTAAGCCTCTGGTCCCTGCCCCTGCCTTGGATCACCGGACAGTCGGTTGAACTGCCCTTGCTCTATCGTGCCGGGATGGCCATCGCGACCCTCACCGGCATCGCCTTTACCGCAGGCTATGCCTGGCAAGCCTCGGCAGAGGCAACCCGGATGGAACTGGCCTTGAGCGTCACCCAAACGGTTCTGGCCCGTGAACAGCGGCTTGCAGCCCTCGGCGGACTGGCGGCAGCGGCGGCGCACGAGCTGGGCACGCCGCTGGCCACCATTTCGGTCGTGGCCAAGGAGATGGTTCGCGAGGCCCCAGAGGGTCACCTGCGCGAAGATGCCGAACTGCTGGTTTCCCAGGCGGCAAGGTGCCGTGACATCCTGCTGCGCCTGACCCAAGAGCCTGAGACCGACGACATGGTCCATGGCCGTATGGCGCTGCAACAGTTTCTAGATGAGGTGATCGAGCCCTATCTGCATGACGCCGTCCACGTGATCGCAGTCATTAACGGAGCAGAAGGCAGCGAGGCTCCCGAGATCCAGCGCCTGCCAGAGGTCATGCACGCCCTCACCTCTCTGGTCGAAAATGCCGTCGACTTCGCCCGAACAGAGGTTCAGGTGATTGCCCGCTATGATGCCCGCACCTTGACCGTAGAGGTCCTAGACGATGGCCTAGGCTTTGCCGCCGATGTGCTGCTTAAACTGGGCGAGCCCTATGTCACCAGTCGGCCCAGCGGCGAAGGGTCCCGCACCGGCCATCTGGGCATGGGCCTTGGCTTCTTCATCGCCAAGACCCTGCTCGAACGAACAGGCGCGAAGGTTTCCTTTGGCAATACCCGTCAAGGCGGCGCGACCGTGTCTGCGCGCTGGCCTAGGGAACGGATCGAAGCCGATTAGAGCTGGGCGAGGATCGCTGCGCCCATCTCTTCGGTGCTGAGCTTGCCGCCCAGATCCCGCGTGCGTGCGCCGCCATTCAGCGCCGCTTCGACCGCGCCATAGAGACGGTCGGCCAGATCAGGCCGCTCCAGCGACCAGCGCAGGGCCATCTCGAAGGACAGGATCGCAGCCACGGGATTGGCCACGCCTTGTCCGGCAATATCAGGCGCAGACCCATGGATCGGCTCATAGAGACCTGGCTTACCCGCCACACCCAAGGCCGCTGAGGGCAAGAGCCCAATCGAGCCGGTCGCCATCGAGGCCTGATCGGACAGAAGGTCGCCGAACAGATTGTCGGTCAAGATCACGTCAAACTGTTTGGGATTGCGCACCAACTGCATGGAACAGTTATCGGCCAGCATATGGTCAAGCTTCACATCGGCATAGTCGCGGGCGTGAATATCGGTCACGACCTCGCGCCAGAACAGGCCGCTTTCCATGACATTGGACTTTTCGGCGCTGGTGACACGGTTGTCCCGGCTGCGGGCCAACTCAAAGGCCACGCGGGCGATGCGCTCGATCTCGCTGGTCGTATAGACCTGGGTGTCAAAGCCCCGGCGCTGACCATCGGGCAGGGTCTCGATCCCGCGCGGCTGACCAAAATAGACCCCGCCGCACAGCTCGCGAACAATCATGATGTCCAGCCCAGCGACCACTTCGTGCTTCAAGGTCGAGGCGTCGGCCAAGGCATCGAAACAGATGGCCGGGCGCAGGTTGGCGAACACATCCATGGATTTGCGAAGGCGCAGCAAGCCTGCCTCAGGCCGCACATCGCGCCCAACGCCCGCCCACTTGGGACCACCGACCGCGCCCATCAGCACGGCATCAGAGGCCAGCGCCACGGCTTCCGCCTCGGCCGTCAGTGGCGTGCCATGCAGGTCATAGCTGGTGCCCCCAAAGGGACGCTCGACAAGGGTTAGTTCCAAGCCACCCTTGGCCATCAGCGCGGCAACGACCTTGCGCACCTCGGCAATAACTTCAGGACCGATCCCGTCTCCGGGCAAAAGCAACAGGGTTTTCATGGGACGGCCTTCATCAGGATAGACAGCGGTCTTTAGACCAGATTGAGGAATTAGGCCGCGACCCAAGGCTGGGTCAGGCGGCGCTGGGCTTCGAAATCATCGATGCTGCTGACGTGCTGCAAGGTCTCGCCAATGGCATCGAGGCCCTTGACCAGCTTTTCTTGGCGACCCGCATCCAGATTGAAATTGACGATGCGGCCAGACGGCAGCGTCACGGTCTTGGCTTCCAGATCGATGCTGAAGACGTGATTGCCCCCGCGCGCCTCATCCATCAGGCTGCGCACCTCATCCTCGGGCAGGACGATGGGCAGGAGGCCATTATTGAAGCAGTTATTATAGAAAATATCGGCAAAGCTGGTCGAGATGACGCAGCGGATGCCAAAATCCAGAAGGGCCCAGGGCGCGTGCTCGCGGCTTGACCCACAGCCGAAATTATCGCCAGCAATCAGGACGCCCGCAGAGGCATAGTCCGACTGATTGAGCACGAAATCTGGCTTTGGCGAACCGTCGGCCTCATAGCGCATGGCCGCGAACAGACCCTTGCCCAGACCTGTCCGTTCAACGGTCTTTAGATAGCGGGCCGGGATGATCTGGTCGGTATCGACATTGGCAATGTCCAGCGGCGCGGCGCGGGCATCAAGGCGCGTGAAGGGCTTCATGGCTTAGGCCACTCCATCAACAGGGGGAAGGTCGCGCATATCGATCATATGGCCCGCGATCGCGGCCGCAGCGGCCATGGCCGGGCTCATCAAGTGCGTACGGCCACCGGGGCCTTGGCGGCCCTCGAAATTACGATTGGAGGTCGAGGCGCAGCGCTCGCCGGGCACGAGCTTGTCGGGGTTCATGCCTAGGCACATGGAACAGCCTGGCTCGCGCCAGTCAAACCCAGCGGCGATGAGGATCTGGTCCAGCCCCTCAGCCTCGGCCTGATCACGCACAAGGCCCGAGCCCGGAACAACCATGGCGCTGACATGGGCAGCCACCTTGCGGCCCCGTGCCACATCGGCGGCGGCGCGCAGATCTTCGATGCGGCTATTGGTGCAAGAGCCGATAAAGACCCGGTCGATACGGGCCTCGCTTATCGGCTGACCACCGGTCAAGCCCATATAGTCCAACGCCCGCTGGATCTGGGTGGCGCGGGCCGCATTGGGCGCATCGGCAGGATCCGGCACATGGCCCGACACCGGCACAACATCTTCGGGACTGGTGCCCCAGGTGACCAGAGGGCTGAGGGCTGCCGTATCAATGCGGATCTCGCGATCAAACACCGCGTCGGGGTCACTATGCAGGCTTGACCAATAGGTCATGGCCGCTTCCCAGGCCGCGCTCTTGGGGGCCGCAGGGCGCCCGCGCATATAGTCAAAGGTCTTGGCGTCTGACGCGATCAGACCGGCCTTAGCCCCGGCCTCGATGGTCATGTTGCAAAGGGTCATGCGACCCTCCATCGACAGGGCCTCGATGGCGGGGCCGGCATATTCAATCACCGAACCCGTGCCGCCGCCGGTGCCAATCAGGCCGATCAAGGCAAGGGCAAAGTCCTTGGCCCCAACGCCGGGGGCTGGCTCGCCGTCAAACCAGACGCGCATATTCTTGGCCTTGCGCTGACGCAGGGTCTGGGTGGCGAGGACATGCTCGACCTCAGAGGTGCCAATACCATGGGCCAAGGCCCCGAAGGCACCGTGGGTAGAGGTGTGGCTATCGCCGCAGACAATGGTCATGCCCGGCTGGCTGCGGCCCTGTTCGGGACCCACCACATGGACAATGCCGTTGCGCACATCGCCCATTGGGAAGAACTCAATCCCCGCCTCAGCGACATTGCGCTCTAGGGTCTGCAGTTGCAGGCGAGCCTCTTCGTCAGCCACAGCCCCGGTGCCCGCCGCCTGATTGATGGTCGGCACATTATGGTCCGCGACCGCGAGGGTCCGGTCTGGCCGCCGCACAGGACGCCCCGCCGCTCGAAGGCCTGCAAAGGCCTGGGGCGTGGTCACCTCGTGGATCAGGTGCAGGTCAATATAGAGGATGGTCTCGCCGTTGGCATCTTCCGCCACCCGGTGCGCATCCCAGATCTTGTCATAGAGGGTTTTGCCGGTCATCCCCGCGATTTAGGGGATTTTGGTCATGAATGCCAGAGGTACCAAACGGCAGACCGCGGGTTTCTAACCCCAAAGAAAAAGGCCCCGGCGTTTCCGCCGGAGCCTTTGAAGGTCGTGTCCGTCGAAGATCTTAGTCTTCGGTCGGGGCCGTCTTTGGCGCGCGAACGGTTTGTCGTTCGGCGATGCGGGCGCTCTTGCCGCGACGATCGCGCAGGTAGTAGAGCTTGGCGCGCCGGACGACGCCGCGACGCTTGACCTCGATGGATTCAATCATCGGCGACAGCAGGGGGAACACGCGCTCCACGCCTTCACCGAAGGAAATCTTGCGAACTGTGAAGTTCTCTTGGATGCCGCCGCCGGAGCGAGCAATGCAGACGCCCTCATAGGCTTGGACGCGCTCGCGCTCGCCTTCCTTAATGCGGACATTGACGCGCAGCGTATCGCCGGGCTGGAAGTGGGGGACGCCGCGCAGGGCGAGTAGGCGCTGAGCTTCTTCGTGCTCCAGCGTTTGGATCATATTCATCGGTCTATCTCCTGGGCTTAATCGCCCTTTGCCTGTTGTTTGGCGAGACGGGCAGCCCATAGGTCGGGCCGACGCTCGCGGGTCGTGTCTTCTCTCAGCTTTTGGCGCCATTTTCGGACCGCCGCATGGTTGCCCGACAAAAGCACCTCGGGAATGTCCAACCCTTCGAACGTCCGCGGTCTCGTATAGTGCGGATGTTCAAGGAGCCCGTCCTCGAAGCTTTCTTCCTCCAGCGATGCAGCCTGACCCAGAACCCCTGGAACCAACCTGACGCAGGCCTCAATCGCGACCATGGCTGCAGCCTCACCACCGGCAAGAACCGCGTCACCGACGGCGACCTCTTCGAACCCCCGGGCATCAAGTACCCGCTGGTCCACCCCCTCGAACCGACCGCACAGGACAATCATGCCTGGAGCCGCCGCCCATTGTTTCACACGCGCCTGAGTCAGGGGCCGACCACGCGCGCTCATGTATAAAAGCGGCCGTCCTGCCTGCTCAAGACTATCGAGCGCAGCAGCGATAACGTCCGCCTTCATGACCTGTCCCGGGCCGCCACCCGCAGGGGTATCGTCGAGGAAGCCGCGCTTATCTGCTGAAAATTGCCGAATGTCCACTGTTTCCAAGGACCAGAGGTTCTGTTCACGCCAAGCGGTGCCGATAAGCGACACCCCAAGTGGCCCGGGAAAGGCCTCTGGAAACATGGTCAGAACAGAAACAGCGAAGGTCATGGGCACAGGCGATCCAAAGGCAAAGACCTGCGCCTTATAGAGCCCTGCGCTACATTGCCCAAGTGGTACGGCAAGTCTCGACCGCCCAGCCCTTGACCGACCGGCGCAAGAGACAGAACTGACCCTCTCCGACCGTGGGGTTGAAGGTGGGATCGAGCGCGAGGGCTCTAGGCCGTTCCAGCCCCACCTTACCGACCCCAATGACGGCCAAGTCGCCCTTTGCGGAAATGACTGGCCGACCAATGAAACTATAGGACGTCCCATAGGTCATGGCCGGGACCTCCTTAAATCCAAGCTTTTTCCAGTTACATCTGATGGAGAAACTGTTGGACTGTTTGCGCAGTTTGGCATCGTCGAGATCGTTCTGTTCCTCGTCGGTTAGGCTTGGAAATTTGAGGCTCATCAGGGGTCCGCCACGCTTTTTAACGTCGGTGCGCAGGCGTCGGAGCGACAGTCCCAAAGGCTTGTGGGAGAGGGTTGCCGCGATGATGTCACATTCGGTCCCGTTGGAGCGGCTTTCAACCAGCCCATAGGCCATCGCTCCAGCAGCCAAGACATATTTTTCCTCACCACCCAATTGCGACTTGGCCAAGCCATAGGCTAGGCCAGCAGCCGGTGCCGCGCCGATCCGATCAGACTGCAGGGACACAGTCCGCGCGACCCCACAGCCGCTGACGGCCAAGACCACCGCGCCCGTACCAATGATCTTAATGACGTTCGACAGACGCATGACATTCCCACAGGGCGGTTAGCCCAATCTGTTACCCGCTTGGACACCTGAGACGATAGGCGCCTTGCGATGGTCTCGACGGGCCGCTATTGCCCGGCCATAATCAGATAAGCCAAACCTCTGGCCGCTGACCTCAGGACCCTTTCCAATGAGCACGCACGAAAATCTCAAAGAACTGCTTAATCTCGAAGCCATTGAGGTGAATCTTTTCCGAGGCTTTACCCACGATCAGCGGCAAAAGCGGATCTTTGGCGGTCAGGTGATCGCGCAGGCCCTGATGGCGGCCTATCGCACGGTCGAGGACCGTATCTGCCATTCGCTCCATTGCTATTTCATCCGGCCCGGCGATCCCAATGTGCCGATCCTCTATCAGGTTGAGCGGGCGCGCGACGGCAAGAGCTTTGCCACGCGCCGGGTCGCGGCCATCCAACATGGCGAGCAGATCTTTAACCTCGCCGCGTCCTTCCAGACGCCGGAAGATGGGTTTGAGCACCAGTTGACCATGCCTGAGGCCCCCGCCCCCCTGAGCGTCACCGACGACTTTGAAGAGCGCAAGCGTCTGGCCGCCAACCTGCCCCCGCGCGCCGCCGCCGGGTTCTTGCGTCCCATGGCCATCCAGATGCGGTCCGTTGATCCCCAGTCGCTGAGCCATCCCAAGATCTTGCCCGGTCGCCAACAGGTCTGGATGAAGTCCACCGATCCGGTCGATGATGATGTGGCCTTCAATCAGGCAGTGCTGGCCTATGCTTCAGATATGAGCCTTCTGGGCACATCGATGCGCCCGCACGGCATTGTCTGGACCACGCCGGGCTTCCAGAGCGCCAGCCTCGACCACGCCATCTGGTTCCATCGCCACAGCCGCTTTGACGGCTGGCACCTCTATGATCAGGACAGCCCCAACGCCCACGGCGCGCGCGGATTCATTCGCGGGGAGATCTACACCGAAGACGGCACCTTGATCGCCTCCGTCGCCCAAGAGGGCCTGATCCGCTACCGCGCCCCGGAGATGTGAGAACCCCTCTTCCGCCTTCCCCGCGCAGGCGGGGACCCAGATAAGGGCCCGCAGACCGACGGAGCTCCAAAGGTCTGGCCCCCCGCCTTCGCGGGGGACACGGGGGTTGGGGAGTGGGGTCGTAGATTCAATCCCCAAACCTTTTGACACTCTAGATAGATTGTCTCACCCTTCCACCTTCCCCGCGAAGGCGGGGATCCAGACGAGGGCCCGCCGACCGACGGCGCTCCTCGGGTCTGGGCCCCCGCCTGCGCGGGGGACACGGAAGAAGGGGGGAGGAATGTTCTACGTCTACATCATGGCGTCAGGACGTAATGGCACCCTCTATATCGGCCAGACCGACAATCTTAATCGCCGGGTTTTTGAACACCAGAGCGGAGCGGTCCCCGGTTTCACCGCGAGACACGACACCAAGATCCTCGTCTGGTTCGAAGCCCATGATAGTCGGGAGTCCGCGCTCATCACCGAACGGCGGATGAAAAGATGGAACCGGGATTGGAAATTGGCACGGATCGAAATGGACAATCCCAACTGGGACGATCTGGCCCTGAGGCTTGAGCCCTAACGCCCCTCCTCCGCCTTCCCCGCGAAGGCGGGGATCCAGATAAGGGCCAACCGTCCGTCAGAGTTCCACAGGTCTAGGCCCCCGCCTGCGCGGGGGACACGGGGGGTAGGGCGGAAGCGGAAAGCGCGGGGCGCCCCCCGCCCAACTGCCCCTACTCCTCGACAACCACCACCGGCACGCCAACGATCCGGCCGCCAGCAAGATCGATCTCGGGGACCAGTTCTCGGGTGAAGGGCAGGTACCAACTATTGCCACGGGCGGGCTGGACCTCGATCAGGTCGCCGGCGCCGAAATTCTGGACGGCCTTGACCTTGCCCAGCACGAGACCCTCAGGCGAATCCACCCTCAAACCGATCAGATCGGCCAGATAGAACTCGTCATCATCGGTCGGGGGCAAAAGCTCGCGCGGAACATAGAGCTCGGTGCCGCGCAGGCGGTCGGCCTGTTCTTTGGTCTCAACCTCCTTGGCGCGGCCAATGAGCCCCCCCTTGGTCGAACGACCCGAGATCATGGTCAGGCCAGGAGAGCCATCCTTGCGGCGCAGGTCGCGGTAATTGACCACGGACAGGGGCGCTTCGGTAAAGGTGGTCAAACGGATTTCGCCGCGCACGCCAAAGGCGCCAGCGACCCGGCCAACTAGGACGAGGCGGTTGTCTTGCGTCATGAAAATCCTAGGCAATAGAAAAACATCAGGCGCGATCTTCCTAGACCGCGCCTGACGACGTCAAGTGGGCGATTAGCCTTAGACCTATGCCTCTTCGGCGGGGGTCTCTTCGGCTGGCGCTTCTTCGGCAACAACCTCTTCAGCGGCGGCCTCTTCAGCAGGAGCCTCTTCTACGGCAGGAGCCGCAGCGGCAGCGGCGGCAGCTTCAGCGGCGGCAACGGCAGCAGCAGCCGCATCAGCCTTAGCGGCCTCTTCAGCCGCAATACGGTCGGTGTCACGCTTGGCGCGCTCGGCGGTGCGCTCTTGCGCCTTCTTGCCTGGCTTAGCCCGGTTAGGGTTGTTGCCATGTTCCCACTTGACCAGACCTTCAGCGGCGAGGAAGCGCGCCACGCGGTCGGAGGGCTGGGCGCCCTTGGCGAGCCAAGCGGTGATGCTTTCCAGCTTCAAGGTGACGCGCGTAGGATCGTCCTTCTTGAGCAGCGGGTTATAGGTGCCCACCTTCTCGATGAAGCGGCCATCGCGAGGGGCGTGGCTGTCGGCGATGATGATGGAATAGTAAGGGCGCTTCTTGGTGCCCCCACGGGTCAAACGGATACGCAGCATGGGTTAGTCCTTTCGAAGATCGTTTTGATCAGGATTTAGGTTTGAACAGACCGCCTAAGCCAGGAAGGCCTGCCGGAGGTTTCGCAGCGCCGCCTAGCCCCGCGAGGGGAGACCCGGAAAGGCCGGGCAAGGACGGAGAAGAGGGATCGGACGCGGCCATCTTGCCGCCGCCCATAGATTTCATACGGTCCAGATCCGCGCCGCCGCCACCGCCGGGCAGGCCGGGGATCTTGGCACCCATCATCTGGGCCATGCGGGCCATGCCCTTGCCGCCGTCACGGCTCATCATCTTGAAGGCGTCGGCCATCTGGCGATGTTGCTTGAGTAGGCGGTTAATTTCAGACACGTCAACGCCAGAACCCGCAGCGATGCGGCGCTTGCGCGAAGCAGCCAGAATGTCGGGCTTCTTGCGTTCCAGCTTGGTCATGGAGGAGATGATGGCGAGCTGACGGGCGATCGATTTGTCGTTCATATTGGCTTCGGCGATCTGTTGCTTGGCCTTCTGGACGCCCGGAAGCATGCCCATAATGCCCTGCATACCGCCCATGCGCTGCATCTGACGCAGTTGATCGGACAGGTCTTCGAGGTCGAACTGTCCCTTGGCCAGACGGCGCGCCATCTTTTCGGCCTTGGCCTGATCCAGATCAGCAGCGGCCCGCTCGACCAGGGCGACAATATCGCCTTGCCCCAGAATCCGGCCCGCAACGCGGCGGGCATCAAAGACATCGAGGGCTTCGATCTTCTCGCCCGCGCCCATGAACTTGATCGGCAGGCCCGTGACCGCCCGCATCGACAGGGCCGCACCGCCGCGCCCATCGCCATCGGCGCGGGTCAGGATCAGGCCGGTGAGCGGCAGGCGCTCATGGAAGGCCTTTGCGGTACGCACCGCATCTTGACCGGTCAGGCTATCGGCGACCAGCAGGGTCTCAACCGGATTAGCAATGCGCGCAATCTCAGAGGCTTCGGCCATCATGGCCTCGTCCAAGGTCGTGCGACCGGCCGTATCAAGGATCAGAACATCATAGCCGCCGAGCTTAGCGGCACTTAGCGCGCGGCGGGCAATGTCGGGCGCACTTTGCCCGGCCATGATCGGCAAGGTGTCGACACCGGCCTGTTGACCCAAGAGGGCCAACTGCTCCATCGCCGCCGGACGGCGCGTATCGAGCGAGGCCATCATGACCTTCTTGCGCTCGGTCTTGAGGATGCGCAGGGCCAGCTTGGCCGAGGTGGTGGTCTTACCCGACCCCTGCAGACCGGCCATCAGGATCACAGCCGGAGGATTGGCCGCCAGATCGAGCGGCGTTGGCTCTTCGCCGCCAAGGGTCTCGACCAGACCATCATAGACGATCTTGACCACCTGATCGGCAGGCCGGACCGAGCGGATGACATCTTCGCCGGTGGCCCGAACCTTGGCCTTAGCAATGAAATCCTTGACGACGGGCAAGGCGACATCGGCCTCGAGCAGAGCCACGCGCACTTCGCGCAGCGCCTCCTCGACATCCTTTTCAGACAGCACGCCGCGGCCCGAAAGCCGGTCAAATACCCCTGAAAGCCGCTCTGTTAGTCCGTCGAACATGGTCCTACCGCATTGACCGGCTGGCCCAGACCCACACTCCAAACGAAGATCGCCCCCGCGAGCGATCACGCCGACGGAGGGGTCTCGCCGCCCTCGTCCTTAGAACCTAAGGGGTCGTGGCGGTGGAGGGCGCATCAGGGATGACACCGAGAAGTGGCAGTCCTTACGCTAAGGGGATCACGGGGTCAAGGAAGGGGGGTGGGTGACTACCCTACTTCACCAACCCCTCCGCCACGGGGCGGGCCTGTCCGGGCTTGATGAAGGTTAGGGTGATGCGGCCGAGGTGGAGGCCGAACTTGCTCATGTCGGCGCGGTTGATGACGGCGCCGTCAGCGAACTGGTGGCTCCAGTCATCGACATCGACGGCGATCTTGGTCTTACCGATGGGCAAGATCAGCTTGTACTGGATGCGCAGGGCATTGCCTTGGGTGGTGACGCGGGCGACGCCGTCGACATCTCCGGCCCGGCCCTCATAGCGGCCCTCACCGATCTTCTTGAAGGTCCAGACGCGGGTCTGGCGTTCGCCGTCGCTCCACAGGAAGGTCTCGTTGAGGGTCAGGGTGTCACCAGACTGGACGCCGTCGGCCACCACGGTAAAGGCCCGCTGCAGCTTGGTGTCCGGCCCCTCAAACAGACCATAGGCATAGGTACGGCCTTGGAAATAGTCTTCCAAGACAAATTTCGGGGTCGGTTGGCTATTGGTCTCGACGTCCAGGGTCGAACAGCCGGTTAAGGCAAGGGCAGCGGCAAGGCCCGCCAGAGAGGCGGCCGCGAATTTTGGCATCAGTTTGCGCATCGACTTGGCTCCAAGAGGGCTTTGATAACCTTACGCTTGCCACCGCCTTTTGGTTCACATGCCGCGAAGGACCCAGCTCTAGACCAGTCCCAAGGCGGCCAGATGCGGCATCAGGGCCTTTGGGTCGTTAAAAAGGTGGGTGGCAAAGCCCAGCGCCTTGGCGGCCTCAATATTGGCGACGCTGTCGTCGATGAACAGCAGTTGCTCGGGCGCAAGACCGCAGCGGCGGCAGGTCAGGTGGAAGATATCAGCATGGGGCTTCACCATGCCCTCATCGCCCGAAATGATGATGTCGCGAAAGTGCGCAAAGGCGGGGTCCATGGCAAAGACGCCAGCGGCCTTTTCAGAGGGCATGTTGGTTAGGGCAAACAGGGGCACGCCCCGATCATTCAGCGTCTCAATGGCCGCGACCGATTCTGGGATACAGCCGTCAAACATCTCGTCCCAGCGCAATGACCAGGCGAGGATCGCATCCTTGTAGTGGGGATATTGGGCGATGAGGGGCAGAGCATTTTCGGCCATAGACATGCCGAGATCGTGCTGAACGTGCCAGCCCATGCTACAGACCTCGGTCAAGAAGCGCTCGCGCTCAACCGGGTCGGCAAAAATCTTTTGGTAAAGGCGCGCTGGCTCCCAGCGCACAATGACGTTGCCGACGTCAAACAGGACGCCGACCACCGACATCGACGTCTTAGCCCTGCTTGGCTTTGAAGCGAGGATCGGTCTTGTTGATCACATAGACCCGGCCCTTGCGGCGCACGAGCTTGCAGTCGCGGTGACGCGTCTTCAACGACTTGAGCGAGCTTCTGACCTTCATAACGTCTTCTCGTTTGGTTCTCGAACGGTCCCTGCGCGAGTGTGGCGGGCCCTGTCCGGTGGATAAGGAGCGAGGTCTATAGGTTCGGCTTAGCCTTGAGTCAATCATCAGGAGCGCATCGAAGCCCCAAAGGCCCATGAATTTTGACCGCACAGGCTTGTGATTGCCAGACCCTAGCCCGCCGCTTTAGACAGGGGCCTATGGATCGGCGTCTTTTCATCCGCCTCTCAGGGGCCTCGATGGCTGTGGGCCTGCCTCAGACGGCGCGCGCGCAGGTACCGTCTGTTGGTCCCGATGGCTTGCCGATTGCAGTTAGTCCCGCCTTGCCCGTGACCTCAGGCGATCCGGCTTTTGAGGCTTGGTCAGCCGATTTCAAAAGCCGAGCGGTCGCGGGCGGTTGGTCGTCAGACTTGCTGACACGGGAAATGGCCGGATTGACGCCCGACCCAAGGGTCTTGGGCCTTGATCGGCGCCAGCCAGAACTGTCCAAGCCTGTTGGAGACTATATCCGAGGTGTGGTGGCAGACGATCGCATCGCCATGGGTCAGTCCCGCCGCGCCAACCTGCCCGCTCTGGCCCCAATCGAAGCGCGCTTCGGCGTTCCCGGTCAGGTCCTAATCGCCATCTGGGGCGTGGAGACCGGATTTGGCGCGGTGATGGGTCAGTATGACGTCATCCGCTCCATGGCCACCTTGGCCGCGCAAGGTCGCAGGCGGGCTTGGGCCGAAGCCCAGCTCTTTGCCGCGCTTAGGATGATCTCGACCGGAGAGGCAACACGCGAACAGTTGCGGGGGTCTTGGGCCGGCGCCTTGGGCCAGACCCAGTTTCTGCCAGAGACCTATGTCAGCACCGCCTTAGATTTTGATGGCGATGGGCGGCGCGACATCTGGGGTTCAACGGCTGATGCGCTGGCCTCTGCGGCCAACCTTCTGGTCAAGGGCGGATGGCGGCCCGGCCAGCCTTGGGCGCGTGAGGTGCTCTTGCCGCCGGGGTTCGATTTTGGCCTTTCGGAAGGCCCAAACCAGTCCCCCAATGTTTGGGCAGGCCTTGGCGTGCGGCCAGCCGATGGTTGGGGATGGGCCTTGGCTGATCAAGGCTTGGCCGCGAGCCTGATCTTGCCGGCCGGGGCCAAGGGACCCGCCTTCCTGATCTTTGCCAATCACATGGCCATTCGCATCTACAATAATGCCATGGCATACGCCCTGTCTGTGGGCCTGCTGGCAGACCGGATCGCGGGTTCCGCGCCGCTGGTTACGCCTTGGCCGGTCGAGATGCCACTCAGCAGTTCGGATCGCTTTGGTGCGCAGATTGCGCTGGCGCAGCTCGGCTATGATGTCGGCGAGGCCGATGGGGTGATTGGTCTTCGCACCCGCAAGGCCTTGCGGTCTTGGCAACGGTCCGTGGGCGTTGCAGCCGATGGCTATCTAACCCTTGAGGGCGTACAGGCCCTTATGGCCTCAGCCCTGATGTTGCCGTCCTAGCTGTCCGAAATGGTAGGGTCAGGCTCAGCCAAATCCTCGCCAACCGCCTTGAGGGTTGGGTTGCGGAAGGCGAAACCCAAGAGCGCAAGCAGGATCACCACATTGAACGCATAGGGCAGCGGCCCGCCGAGTTCGTACAGCATGACCCCGAACACAGGCGCGATAATGTAGCAGGCCCCGTTGACCGCGGTGATGGCCCCCGCCACCTCGCCCTGCTCGGTCTGCCCCACGGCTAACGAAGACCCCGCCGTAAAGCCCGGGCGGCCAAAACCATAGCCAAGGCTGGTCAGGGCAAAGGCCGTGACCACGGTGGCATAGTTGGGGGCCAAGGCCATCATCACATTGCCAAGGACCGCTAGGCCTGCCCCCCAACGCATCAGTTGTCTTGGGCCAATGCGCAGCATCCGAATTAGACCCCACTGAGCCAAGAGACCCGCAACCGCACCAGCCATCATGGCCACGCCCGTAAAGCCTGAGGCTTGGGCTGGGGTTACGCCCATCTTGTCGATGATCAAGAAGCCGAGGGTCTGGCCATTAATGGCCTGAGCCGAACCCACCAAAAATCCATAGATAATGAACGGCATCATACGCGGATCGCGCCAAAGGCCCGTCTTACGCTTAAGCTTTGGCTCTAGGGCCTGAGCCTTGACCTTTTCAGCCCAAGCTATCCGAGATTCTGGACCATCATCGGGCAGGCCGATCTGCACAACGGCCATCATAACAAAGGCCACCGTGGCAAAAGCAAACATCGGACCCGATAGGCCAACGATGGGCAGGACAAAAAGGGGCGCAACGGCAGGACCTAAGATGGTGCCCAGTCCAAAGGCCGAGGCAAGGGTGGCCAAGGCGCCCGTCCGCTCAAACCGTTCCGAACGGTCAGCGACATAGGCTTGGGCGGCAGGATTGGACGCGGAACCGACCAGACCGAAAATCGCCCGGGTCATGGCGGCCCCCGCAAAGATCACCATCGGTAATGCGAGCCCATTAAGGCCTGCCAGCACGACAAGGGCAAAGCCGAGCATCGAAACACCGAAGCCTGCGAGCCCGGTCACCACCATCTTCTTGCGGCCCACCCGATCGGACCTTTTCGCCCAAAAGGGTGCGGTGAGGGTCCAGAACAGAGCCGACATCGTAAAGATCGCCGCAATCAGCGTATCGCGAATGCCGATCTCTCGGCCAATGGCGGGCAGGACCGACTGCATCGAGGTATTGCCCGCAGCAACGCTCATCAAAACGCAAAACAGGATGGTGAAGGATCGGCGGCGGGTCTGCTCAGGGCTAGAGGGCAGGCGACCAGCAAAACGGCGCAGAGGATCAAGGGGGCGGCTCATGTCCCGCACCATAGACGCCGGATCGCCCCCCGCAAACGGTCTTGGCTCAATTTAACTTGGACCTCGCGCCGCAGCACCACCTCAGCTGAGCATTCCATAGTTTGCGCAAACGCCAAATTAAGCATTTCAAGCCCATAAGGCCTGATCAACGTTAGGAAGATAAGGCCATGCTTCAAATCATCGGTATTGTCGTGCTGTTTGTGGCGGTATTCGGCGTCTACATTTTCCACGGCGGCAACATGGCGGTGGTGATGTCGGCCTTGCCCTTCGAGATGGCGACCATTGGCGGGTCGGGCGTTGCCGCCATGCTCATCGGTAGTAGCATGTCCACCCTTAAGGCAACCGGCGGCGGCTTCGTAAAGGTCTTTGCAGGCCCAAAATGGAAGGCCAGCGACTATACGGATCTATTGTCTCTGCTGTTTCTGTTGACCAAGACCATGAAGTCCAAAGGCGTGATCGCTTTGGAAAGCCATATCGAAAAGCCCGAAGACAGCACGATCTTTTCCCGGTTTCCAAAGATCGTCAAAGATCATTTCGCCGTGGATTTCATCTGCGACACGCTGCGTATGATGACCATGAACCTTGAAGACCCGCACCAGGTCGAAGATGCGATGGAAAAACAGCTCGAAAAGCA
>CANESI010000030.1 GCA_947441065.1 Caulobacteraceae bacterium | reverse complement strand
GGCACGAGAGACCCTGACATGACCGCTATGACCTCTGCTTGGGACAATTTTGACGCTGAAGCACAAAAGGCTGATGGTCAGCCGATTTTAGACCTGTTCGCCGCCGAGCCCGATCGTCTGCAGCGCCTTACCCTTGAGGCAGCCGGGCTGTTTCTGGACCTGTCTAAACAGTCTTGGAGCAAGGCCCTGTTTGAGGCGGCGCTCGGTCTGGCCAAGGCGGCCGATCTCGATGAAGCGCGGGCGCGGCTCTTTGGCGGCGAGGTGGTCAATCTGTCTGAGGGGCGGGCGGTTCTGCACACGGCCCTGCGCGCGCCAGATGGTGCCGCCTTTAAGGCCAAGGGTGAGCCGGTCTCCGCGGCTGTCGAGACGGGGCGTTCGGCCATGGCTCAGTTTGCCAACGCGGTGCGTTCCGGCACGGTCAGGGGCGCGACCGGCCAGCACTTCACCACTATCGTCCACATTGGCATTGGCGGGTCAGACCTTGGCCCTCGGCTGGTCTGGGAAGCCTTGCGGCCCCTTTCGCCGCAGATTGAGCTGCGCTTTGTCGCCAATGTCGATGGCTCAGACATAGCCGCCGCGCTAGAGGGCCTCGACCCGGCCCAAACCCTCGTCATTGCCGTGTCCAAGACCTTCACGACCGAAGAGACCATGGCCAATGCCTTGGCCGCGCGTCAGTGGTTGGCGGCGAGCCTAGGGGACGATAGGGCCGGATCGCATTTCGCCGCCGTCTCCGCCGCGCCCGACAGATGTGTCGCCTTTGGGATTGCGCCCGAGCGGGTCTTTGCTTTCTGGGACTGGGTGGGAGGCCGCTATTCGGTCTGGTCGGCGGTGGGCCTGTCCTGCGCCGTCGCCTTGGGGTGGGAGGCGTTCGAGGCCTTCTTGGCCGGGGCTGCCGAGATGGATGGTCATTTCCTGAGCGCCCCGCTCGAGCGCAATGCCCCGGTGCTGCTGGCTCTGGCCCAGATCGTCAATCGCAACGGCTTTGGCCGCGCCGCCCGCACGGTGGTGCCCTATGCCCAGCGCCTTCGCCTGTTGCCCTCGTTCCTGCAGCAGCTTGAGATGGAATCCAACGGCAAGGGGGTGACCGCCACCGGCGAGCCCCTGACCCGCGATAGTGCGGCCCTTGTCTTTGGCGAGCCGGGCACCAATGGTCAGCACGCCTATTTCCAACTGCTCCATCAGGGCACAGAGGTGGTGCCGGTGGAGTTCATCGCCATGGCCCATAATGATGAGGGTCCGGCCGGCGCCCATACCAAGCTCTTGGCCAATGTCTTGGCCCAGGCTGAGGCCCTGATGGTCGGGCGCAGCGAGGCCGATGTTCGGGCTGAACTGACCGCGTCGGGCATGGATTCAGCCACCATCGAGACACTCGCCCCGCAGCGGGCCTTTTTGGGCAATCGCCCCTCAAGCCTGATCCTGATGGAGCGGCTAACCCCCCATGCCTTGGGGGCCTTGATCGCGCTCTATGAGCACAAGACCTTCGTCGAAGGGGTGATCTGGGGGGTCAATAGTTTCGACCAGTGGGGCGTTGAGCTTGGCAAGTCGCTGGCCAAGCGGATCTTGGGTGAGCTGGAAGGTGGCCCAGACCTACCCCACGATCCCTCGACCACAGCCCTGATCAAGCGACTTAGATCTTAGGGAATTTGGCCTCAAACCTTGCCGCGAGGCCCCTGATCCGGTAATCGCGGCACATGACCGAAGAAGCCGCCTTCCGCCCCGAAGCCCGCAATCCCCGAGGCTTTCAAGATAAACGCGCCCGTGACCTGCGTGCGGAGCGCCATATTCTTGAGACCGTGTCCAAGGTCTATGAGCGTTATGGCTTTGAGGCGCTCGATACTGGGGCCTTCGAATATGCCGATGCGCTGGGCAAGTTCTTGCCCGATAGCGACCGTCCCAATGAGGGCGTGTTCGCCCTTCAGGATGATGACGAACAGTGGATGGCCCTGCGCTATGACCTGACCGCCCCCTTGGCGCGGTTTGTCGCCCAGAACCGCGAAGGCCTGCCCAAGCCCTTTCGCCGCTATGCCTTTGGTCCTGTCTGGCGCAATGAAAAGCCCGGTCCCGGCCGGTTCAGAGAATTTATCCAATGTGACGCCGACACGGTCGGTTCGGCTCGCCCTGAGGCCGATGCCGAGATCGTTGCCTTGGCCGTCGAGGGCCTGATGGCGACCGGTCTGAAGCGCGGCCAAGCGGTGCTCAAGATCAATAACCGCAAGCTGCTCAATGGCCTTCTGACGGCGGCTGGCGTCCAGAGCGAGGGCCAAAAGCTTGGCGTTCTGCGCGCGGTCGATAAGCTCGACCGTTTGGGACCCGATGGCGTGCGTCTTCTGCTCGGTGACGGCCGCAAGGACGAGTCCGGGGCCTTTACCAAGGGGGCCGGTCTCAATGCCCGCGCCGCTGAACAGGTTCTGGCCTTTGTCGCCGCTGGCGGCGGGACACGCTCTGAGGTTCTGGATAGTCTGGCCGGGGTCATTGGCGGCTCGGCAGAGGGCGATGAGGGCCTTGCCGAATTGGCCAGCATGGATGCAGCCCTGCGCAGCCTTGGCATTGGCGAGGATCAGGCCAGCTTTGAGCCCTCCATTGTGCGTGGCCTAGAATATTACACCGGCCCGGTTTTTGAGGCTGAACTTCTCATCGAGACCCTCGGCGAAAAGGGCGAGATCCTGCGCTTTGGCTCCATCGGCGGCGGTGGCCGTTATGATGATCTGGTCGCCCGCTTTACCGGTGAACGCACCCCTGCGACGGGCTTTTCCTTTGGCGTTTCGCGTCTGGCCGCAGCCTTGCGCGCGGCGGGTCAGGCTCAGGCCAGCGAAGCGCGCGGGCCGGTGGTGGTCTTGGTCTTTGATCAAAATGCCTTGGGCGACTATTTCGCCGTGGTTGGAGAGCTCCGAGCCGCTGGTATCGCCTCAGAGGTCTATCTGGGCGCATCGGGCATGAAGGCTCAGATGAAATATGCCGATCGGCGCATGTCGCCTGCCGTTGTGATCATGGGCGGCGACGAGATCGCCGCCGGAACCGTAACGGTCAAGGATCTGGATCTGGGTCGTCAGATGGCCCAAGGCGTCACCGACAATAAGGAATGGCGTGAAGGCCGTCCGGGTCAGGTCACTGTGCCGAGGGCCGAATTGGTCAGTGTCATTCGCCGCATTGTGGAGGGCTGATCATGCAGCTTGAACCAACGGTTCCGCCTAAGGCTCTCGCCGCCATTCGTGCGCTCTTTGCGGCGCTCGGGGCCACGACGATTGATGCCCCGGTCATCCAGCCCCTAAACCAACTGCTCGATCTGGCTGGAGAGGCCATGCGGGCACGGCTCTTCATCGTGCAGGGCGAGGGCGGGGCCGAAGCCTGCTTGCGGCCTGACTTCACCATTCCGGTTGCTCGTGCGCACGGCGCTTCGGGCGCTGCCTCTGGCCGTTATGTCTATGAGGGCAAGGCCTTTCGGGTCGCGCCCAAGGGCACGGACCGGGCTGAAGAGTTCCTGCAGATCGGTATCGAAGCCTTTGAGGTCCGCGATCCTGTCGGGGCCGATGTCGAGGTGGCCGCTGTCGCTTGGCAGGCAAGCCTCGCGGGCGGGCGCACAGACCTGTCGATGCGTCTGGGCGATGTGGCCCTGTTTTCCGCCTTTATCGGCGCTATGGCCCTGCCAGAAGCCTTGGCGGCGCGTCTTGACCGGGCCTTTACCCGTCCGCGTGTCCTTCGAGCCGAGTTGGCGCGGGCGCAGGCGGGTGAGCAGGCCCCTCGCGCGGGGGATCGTCTGGCCGGTCTGTTGGCAGGATTGCCAGAGGCCGAGGCCTCGGCCGTGCTGGAAGAGTTCTGGGGTCTGGCGGGTATTCAGCCCGTCGGAGGCCGCTCTGCCGCTGAGATTGTTCATCGCTTGTCCGAACGGGCGGAGGCCGCTTCCGCGCCTCGTCTGAGCGCGGCGCAGGCAGATCTTATTCACCGGTTCCTCGCCATCGACGATCAGCCCCAGCGGGCGCTGGATCAGGTGGCAGCCTTGGCCCGCGAAGGCGGCGCCTCTGTGGACGTTCCTCTCAAGGCTTGGCAGGCCCGTTTGGATGGCCTGATGGCTGCCGGTATAGCTGCGGAGCGCATGAGCCTCTCGACCGCCTTTGGCCGCGCCTTTGGCTATTATGATGGTGTCCTGTTCGAAGTGACCAGTGCGGCGCTGGGCGCGGAGCATCCGGTAGCGGGCGGCGGGCGCTATGATGCGCTCTTGGCAAGGCTTGGGGCTGGTGTTGACCCTTCGGTCGGGGCGGTGGGCTGTATGGTCCGGCCTTGGCGGGCCTTTGATGGTTCAGCAGCAGGAGCGGCGTGATGGATGATCTATCGACCAACCCCCTGACCATCGCCTTCCCCTCCAAGGGTCGGCTGAAGGAACAGGCTGAAGCTTGGTTGGCCGAGTGTGGCTTTAAGCTGGAGGCGGTCGGCGGGGCCCGGGGCTACCGCGCCGCGATCGCTGGCCTTCCCGGCGCGCAGGTGCAGCTCTTGTCGGCCTCTGATATCGCTCAGGCGGTAGATGATGGCGAGGTTCACCTCGGCCTGACCGGTGAGGACCTGCTGCGCGAACGCGGCGAGGATCTCGATAACCGGGTGATGCTGCTGCGGGCCTTGGGCTTTGGCCGGGCCGACCTGATCGTAGCCGCGCCGCAAAGCTGGATCGATGTCGATGTGATGGCCGATCTTGATGAGGTCGCCGCAGCCTATCTTGCCCGCACTGGACGGCGCCTGCGGGTTGCGACCAAATATATGAGCCAGACGCGGGCCTTCTTTGCCAAGCACGGCATTGCCGACTATCGGATCGTGGAATCCAGCGGCGCGACCGAGGGGGCCCCGGCGACGGGGGCGGCGGAGCTTGTGGTCGACATCACCACGACCGGCGCGACCTTGGCGGCCAACAGCCTGAAGATCATCAGCGATGGCGTGATCCTCAAGAGCCAGGCGCAACTGGCAGCCTCTTTGACGGCGTCTTGGACCACGGCGCAGCTCGGACTGGTCCGCCGGTTGCTGAGCGTTGTCGAGGCAAAATCGCGCGCACGGGGACTGGCGACCGTGATCTGGCCTGCCGAGCAGGACCAGACCGCTCAAGAGGCCAGCGAGGTCTTTGTGGAACGCGGTGCCGCTCGCCGGGCCAATGGACTGCTCGTTTCAGGAATGGATCTGTTCGACCTGTCGAGCGCTCTGGCAGAATCAGGCGTCGGTCCGATGACGGTGACGCGGCCAGACTATGTGTTTGAGGCCAATTGCCCTGCGGCTGATGCTCTGGCTGGGGCGGTTTTGGGTCGATAGACCGGTGATTTCGGGTCTTTTTGACGCAGGCGATAAAAATATGCTGCTGAGGTCATAAATCTTTGCCGCTCTGTGGCAAAACTATGACGAAGTCGTTGACTCAGGCATGTTTATGCCCTTTTCTGATCTTGCGAGAGGCACATGGGTCACTAGAAACCTTGGTCTCCCGGCGTTTCGGGGAGGAAACGCCCTCTTAAAATAAAAAATCATGAGCCCGCTGCGATATCCCCCGCAGCGGGCTTATTTGATTTTGGCCCCTGAATGACGCAGGGTCTACAATTTTGACAGTTTGTATTAAAAATTCAGGCGGCGGGAAAGCGGGTCGGCGTGCACTTGAGCCACGCCGACCCTTTGAGCCTACCAGATGCGGACGCGATCTTCGGGTGCCAGATAGAGGGCATCACCCGGCTTCACGCCAAAGGCCTCGTACCAAGCGTCGATGTTCCGAACCACGCCATTGACCCGGTAGAGGGGCGGTGAGTGCGGATCGCTGGCAATCTGTTGACGCAAGGCATCGTCACGGCTCTTGGTCCGCCAGACCTGCGCCCAGCCGAGGAACACGCGCTGCTCTCCGGTCAGGCCATCGATGATCGGTGAAGGCTGACCCTTGAGCGACAGCTTGTAGGCATCTAGCGCCATCAAGAGGCCGCCCAGATCGGCAATATTCTCGCCCATGGTCAACTGACCCTGAACCTTGGCTCCAGGCAGGGGTTCGAACGCGGAATATTGGCCGTCTAGCCGGTCGGTTTGAACCTTGAACTTGGTCGCGTCCGCCGCTTGCCACCAGTCATTCAGCGACCCATCGGCGGCAAATTGGCGGCCTTGATCATCAAAGCCGTGGGTGATCTCGTGACCAATGACCCCGCCAATGCCGCCATAGTTGATGGCGGGATCCGCTTCAGGATCAAAGAAGGGCGATTGCAGAATGGCCGCCGGGAACACGATCTCGTTTATTTGCGGATTATAGTAGGCATTGACCGTCTGAGGGGTCATGCCCCACTCGCTGCGATCCACCGGTCCATTGAGGCGGGCCAAATCATAGTTCCAGCGGAACGCGGCAGAGCGGGCGATATTGCCGACCAGATCATCAGACGCGATGGTCAGGGCCGAATAGTCGCGCCACTTGTCGGGATAGGCGATTTTGACGGTAAAGGTCGAGAGCTTCTCTAGGGCCTTGGTCTTGGTTTCAGGGCTCATCCACGCCAGACGCTCGATGCGGGCCTTCATGGCGACGCGAAGATCGCCGACAAGTCCCAACATCATGGTCTTGGATTGGGCAGGGAAATAGGCGTCAATATAGAGCTTGCCGACCGCTTCGCCCAAGGCCCGGTCGATGGTGCCCACGGCGCGCTTCCAGCGGGGCCGGTTTTCAGGTTGGCCCGACAGGGTCTTGCCCTTGAAGTCAAAGGCAGCATTGACGAAGCGCGACGACAGATAGGGCGAGGCTTCATCAGTGATCTGGAAGGCCAGCCAAGCCTGCAGGGTTGCGATGGGGGCATCGGCAAAGATCTTGGCAATCTTTGGGAAGGCGCTCTTTTCACTGACAATCACCGTGCTGACCTTGGATAGGCCATTAGCCTCCAGATAGGCGGCCCACGGGAAGCCGGGGGCCAGCTTGGTCAGGTCGGCAATGGACATGGGGCTATAGGAGGCGACAGGATCACGCTGTTCGATCTTGCTCCAGCTTGCCTTGGCGATCGCCGTTTCCATGGCCACGATAGCGGCGGCATTGGCCTCAGGATTTTCCCAGCCAATGGCCTTGAGCTGCGTGGCGACATAGGCCTGATATTTGGCCTTCTTCTCTGCAAACTGGTCGGTCAAATAATAGTCGCGGTCGGGAAGGCCGAGACCGCCTTGGGCCAGATAGACGGCGTAGCGGTTAGGGTCTTTAGCTTCCTGACCGATATAGGCCCCGAAGAAGGCCGAGCCAAAGCCCTTGGATGACTTGCCCATCAAGGTGCCCATCTGGGCGCGGGTCTTGGCCGCCTTGATGGACGCTAGATAGGGCGCGAGCGGCTTGGCATCGAGCGCCTCAATCTTTCCTTCGTCCATGAAGGCCTTGTAGAGGTCGCCGACCTTTTGAGTTTCGCCCGTGGAGTTGGCCGTTGCAGTGGCCGTTTCAATGACCGTGCGGCTACGGGCATTGGACAACTCGCCCAAGCCGTCAAAGGCGCCGAAGCGGGCACGGTCCGCTGGAATGGACGTGCGCTGGTCCCACGCGCCGTTAGCGAACTTGAAGAAATCGTCACCAGGCTTGGCGGCCATGTCACGACCCGACAGGTCAAAGCCCCAGGTCCCCATCTTGGGGGCGACGAGGCTACTGGTGGCGGGGGTTGGCGTGGTCGGCGCCGTCTGGGCTTGGGCGCTAAGGCTGGCGGTCAGCAGGACGCTTACGGCGGCTGCGCCGAGCAGGAGAGATTTCATGATCCAATAGGTCCTTGTAGGGATGTTTGTCGCCAACTTGCATAATCGTCGACAAACTTCACCATTAATAATCGTTCAGATGGTAGGGATCGCCTTTAATTGGGCTGTTGACCGGGTCACAGGCCCAGCGCCTTCAAGGCCTGCTCGCGTACGCCCTTCACATCCACCTTACCGTTAGCCGCCCGGATTATCGGGGCCAAGACCAGCTCTCGCGGGGCCTTATAGTCGGCCAGATGGCTGCGGACATGGGCGGCGAGGATCGCAAGGCTTGGGGCCTCTTGGCCGGATTTGATGTCCACCACGGCACAGATACGCTCGCCAAAGCGGGCGTCAGGCACACCGACCACGACGGCGTCCGAGACAGCGGGATGTTTCTTCAGCGCCTCTTCGACCTCTTCGGGGAAGACCTTCTCACCGCCGGTATTGATCACCTGTGAGCCTCGGCCCAGAAGCTTCAGTTCGCCGTCGGCCTCAACCTCGGCAAAGTCGCCGGGGACAGACCAGCGCTCACCCTCGAACATCCTAAAGGTCTTGGCCGATTTTTCGGGGTCCTTGTAATAGCCGATTGGGATAAAGCCGGTGACGGCGACAAGGCCGCGCTCGCCAGAGCCGGGTGCGACCCGCTGGCCCTCTTCGGTGAAGACCGCGACCGTGGGGCCGAGCACGAAACGGGCGGTCTCGACCTCTGCGCCTGCCGCAGAGGTCGAGCCGCCAAGGCCGACGGCTTCGGATGAGCCAAGGCTGTCATAGAGCATGGCGCCTGGAATATGGGCCAAGAGCCCTTGCTTGTTCTCTTGGCTCCAGACCGCGCCAGACGACGAGATCAGATTGACGCTGGACAGGTCCCAGCGGCCCGGATTGGCATTGAGGCAATCGAGCATCGGCGAGGCAAAGGCCGGTCCGACAATGACCACGGTTGAGGCCTTCAGCCGCTCGACCTCGCTCCAAAGCTCTGCCGGGTCGAACTTGCGCGAGGGCAGGGACGCGACGCTGCCGCCCATATTGAGGGTAATAAAGGCCGAGAACTGGCCCGTGCCGTGCATCAGGGGGCAGGCAACCAGTTGGCGGAAGGGCGAGGGCTCGTCGGGGTTGGTCAGACGGTCGGCGGCATCCTCGACCCGTTCCAGCGGTGGGACCTCGAGATTGGCGTTGCCGCCTGCGCCCAAGACATTGAACAGATCATCTTGGCGCCACATGACGCCCTTGGGCATCCCAGTGGTCCCGCCGGTATAGAGCAGGAGCAGATCATCACCGCTGCGGCCCCACGGGCCCATGGCGCGGGGGCCTGCCTCTTGCGTCAGGGCCTGGTAATCCTTGGCCCAGCTTGGCACCATAAAGCCTGCTTCGGGCGCGCAGACCCAGAGTTTGACCTTGCTTAGCCGGTGGCGGATATCCTCGAGCACGGGGGCGAAGGAGGCATGGAATACCACGGCCTCGGCATCGGCATTGTCGAACAGATAAAAGAGCTCCTCGGCCCCATAACGGTAGTTGGTATTGACCGGAGCCATGCCCGTCTTGAAGGCGGCAAAATAGGTTTCGAGATATTCTGGGCCATTATAGAGGAAGGCCGCAACCTTGGCCTGATGACCCATGCCTGCGGCCAAAAAGGCGCGGCCTAGGGCGTCGGCATGCTGGTCGAAAGCTGCCCAGGTCACGACGCGCTCACCCTGAACCAGAGCTGGACGGTTCGGGGTCTTGGCGGCAATGGCCTCCCAAATGTCCGCGAAATTCCATACGCTCATAATGCTTACTCCCCACGTTTATGTCTTTGTTTGGGATGAGTTAGCGGTGATCAGGTGGGCGGTGTCAATGAGGGGATTGGGGGTAAAACACGGCCCCCTTCGTCGCTTCGCGCCACTTCCCCCAGAGGGGGAAGATCTTGGAGGTTTAAATCTTCCCCCTCTGGGGGAAGTACCGGCGTAGCCGGGGTAGGGGGTTCTTGTTTTGGAAAAACAAACAAGGCCCTGACCGTCCCATCCCGCGTCATTGCGAGCGAAGCAAAGCAACCCAGGGGGCTGACACGGACCTGAATGGATGTTGCCCTTGGTTGCTTCGGCGCGATGCGCCTCGCAATGACGCGGCAGAGGGCCGGTGGGCCGGTTACCGTCGGAGTGAAAGGGTCTGGGTCCCCGCCTTTGCGGGGAAAACGGAAGATAGGAAACAAGGCCCCCTTCGTCGCTTCGCGCCACTTCCCCCAGAGGGGGAAGATCTTGGAGCATTAAATCTTCCCCCTCTGGGGGAAATACCGGCGCAGCCGGGGTAGGGGGTTCTTGTTTTTGAAAGCAAGAAAGGCCCTCACCCAACCCTCTCCCACAGGGAGAGGGCTAGAGCCGATAAAGCCCTCGCCCCCTTTAGGGGGAGAGGGTTGGGTGAGGGGGTCATCTACGCGCTATCCATCCATCCTGGTCACGAAAAAGGGCGGGACCCTTGGATCCCGCCCTTCTCATTTTTTACGTCGCAGAACGAGTAGACTTCCTTAGAAGTCCATGTCGCCCATGCCGCCGCCGGGCATTTGTGGCATGCCGCCGCCCTTTTTCGGGGCTTCGACGATGGCCGCTTCGGTGGTGATCAGCAGGCTGGACACCGAGGCTGCGTCTTGCAGAGCGGTACGCACGACCTTGGCAGGGTCGATGACGCCCGCCTGGACCATGTCGACATATTCTTCGGTCTGGGCGTTGAAGCCGAAGGTAGCCGAAGCGCTTTCCATGACCTTGCCGACAACGATCGAGCCTTCAACGCCGGCATTTTCGGCGATCTGACGGATCGGGGCCTGCACAGCGCGACGCACGATGGCGATGCCTGCGGTCTGGTCTGCATTGTCGCCCTTCATGCCTTCCAAGATCTTGGAAGCCTTGAGCAGGGCGACGCCGCCGCCTGGGACGATGCCTTCTTCGACGGCCGCGCGGGTCGCGTTGAGGGCGTCATCGACGCGGTCCTTCTTTTCTTTCACTTCGACTTCGGTCGAACCACCGACCTTGATCACGGCAACGCCGCCAGCCAGCTTGGCCAGACGTTCTTGCAGCTTTTCCTTGTCGTAGTCCGAAGAGGTCTCTTCGATCTGACGCTTGATCTGACCGATACGGGCTTCGATCGCGTCCTTTTCCCCAATGCCGTCCACGATGGTGGTGTCGTCCTTGGTGATCGAGACCTTCTTGGCCTTGCCGAGCATTTCGAGCGTGACGCTCTCAAGCTTGATGCCCAGATCTTCGGAGATCACTTGCGCGCCGGTCAGGATGGCGATGTCTTCCAGCATGGCCTTGCGGCGGTCGCCGAAGCCAGGAGCCTTGACGGCAGCAACCCGAAGGCCGCCGCGCAGCTTGTTGACCACGAGGGTGGCCAAGGCTTCGCCTTCGACATCTTCTGCGATGATCATCAGCGGGCGACCCGACTGGACCACGGCTTCTAGCACAGGAAGCAGGGGCTGCAGGCTCGACAGCTTCTTTTCGAACAGCAGGATCAGAGGCTCTTCGAGTTGAACCTCCATCTTGTCGGCATTGGTGATGAAGTAGGGCGACAGGTAGCCACGGTCGAACTGCATGCCTTCAACGACATCCAACTCGGTTTCGGCGGTCTTGGCCTCTTCAACGGTGATGACGCCTTCATTGCCGACCTTGGCCATCGCCTTGGCGATCATGGCACCGACTTCAGCGTCGCCATTGGCCGAGATGGTGCCGACTTGGGCGATCTCGTCGTTGGTGGTGACCTTCTTGGAGATCGACTTGATTTCGGCGACGATGGCGATGACCGCCTTGTCGATGCCGCGCTTCAGGTCCATCGGGTTCATGCCAGCGGCAACCGACTTCAGGCCTTCGACGACGATGGCTTGAGCCAGAACGGTGGCCGTGGTGGTGCCGTCGCCGGCCTTGTCGTTGGTCTTCGAAGCGACTTCACGGATCAGTTGGGCGCCGAGATTTTCGAAACGATCGGACAGTTCGATCTCTTTGGCGACCGACACGCCGTCCTTGGTCGAGCGCGGTGCGCCGAAGGACTTTTCGATGACGACGTTGCGGCCCTTGGGGCCCAAGGTCACCTTAACGGCATTGGCGAGGATGTTCACGCCGCGCAGCATCTTGTCGCGCGCGTCGGAACCGAAATTAACGTCTTTAGCAGCCATTGCGGGCTCTCACTTTTCGTCTGAGGAAATAGGAAGGATGGGCGGTGGCTTAGGCTTGAAGCACGCCGAGGATGTCGCTCTCTTTCATGATCAAGAGATCTTCACCTTCGATCTTCACTTCCGTGCCCGACCACTTGCCGAACAGGATGCGGTCGCCGGTCTTGACGTCCGGGGTGATGTACTTGCCATCTTCGTCACGCGCGCCGGGGCCGACAGCGATGACTTCGCCTTCTTGTGGCTTTTCCTTGGCGGTGTCGGGGATGATGATCCCACCCTTGGTCTTTTCTTCTTCTGCGATGCGCTTAATCAAAACGCGGTCGCCGAGGGGACGAAACTTCATCTGCAGTCTCCGTTAGGAACGGTTGTCATTTAAGGGATGTAGCACAGGGGCCCGGGCGTTAGCAGCCGGGACCCTTGAGTGCTAACGAGGTTCAGGTATGGACCCTGAGCCGGGGAGTCAAGGGCCGGGGTCCGATGATTTTTGTAAAAGTCTCATGACGGCTCCCTTGGATCTGTGCGGCAGGTGGCGCATATCATGAGGGTCTGGGGCGCGGTGGTGCCAATCCAGCCGCCATGAGGGGAAATGACTGTGACCACGCTGCATCTCAGCCTGCTCTTGGCGGTGATCGCCTGTTTGATCGGCGGTGGCTTGGGTGTGTTGGCCCTGACCCGTCCAGCACGGGTGCTAAAGATGGTCGGCCTGTCCCTGACGGAGGGGGTTGGCCACAGTCTATCAGAGGTTCGCGCGACCTATGGCGGCCTGTTCTTTGTCTCTCATGCCGGGGTCGCCTTGGCGCTCATCGCCTCGCCGAAGATTGGGGCCTGCATGGCAGCGGCCTTGGGTCTGGCCTGGTCCGGCGCGGCGCTGGGCCGCATCGTGTCAATGGCGATCGATAGGGCCGCCAACCGCTTCAACCTCTTCGCCACCCTGTTCGAAGGCCTGATGGGCATCGCCTTGGCCACACCGCTGTGGGCGTATTTGCGCCTGATCTATCAGGGCAATGGCGTGGTTTGACGTTGGCCCCGCCACGGGGTATGTAACTACATCCGTTATAACGAGGCCCGCCATGATCCAGCTTAAACTGACCAAAATTGGTAATTCGGTCGGGGTCGTGTTGCCGAAAGAATTACTTGCCCAACTCAAGGTCGGACTTGGGGACACATTGTTCTGTAGCGAAGTGCCCGACGGCGTGAAGATGACCGCCTACGATGAGAGCGTCGCTGAGGACTTGAATTTGGCCGAGGAGATTATGCGGTCTCGACGTAATGTTTTGAGGGCCTTGGCCAAATGACCGACCCGAAATGGGTTTCGGTTCAGGTTGCCCTGTCGATCCACAGTGCCCAATTGGCTGAGCATGGGGGTGCCGATGGGGTGCGGGACTTGGGTCTCCTAGAATCGGCGATGGCTCGACCTCAACATCTGGCCAGTTTTGGTGCGCCCACCCTTTGCGAGTTGGCGGCGTCCTATGGCTTTGGCATTGCGCGAAACCATCCCTTTGCTGATGGCAATAAGCGGACGGCCTTTGTGGTCTGCCTGCTCTTTCTGGCAAAGAACGGGTTAGAGGTGACCGCGACGGATGCGGACTGTATTCGGGTATTCTGGTCTCTCGCCGCCGGTGAGTTGACGGAATCCGAGCTTGCCGAATGGCTTGTGGACCATGTTAGTCCTCGCGATTAAATCCTAACGAAGGCCCGCCCCACCCCATGCAACTCCTCAGTCGCCCCCTCGAAGGCCGTTATGTTCGGCTGGAGCCCATTACGCCTGCCCATGAAGAGGCTCTGAAGGCCTCGATCGATTGTGATCCTGAGGCGTGGGAGATCATGTCGGTCAATGGCTGTGGGGAGGGGTTTGAAACCTTCTGGGCCCAGACCTTGGGTGAAACCCAACGGGGCGAACGCATTGGCTATGCCATCCGGCGCAAGTCCGATGGCCGCGTGGTGGGCACGACCAGCTTCCTTGCGATCCGGCCGCTGCATGGCGGCGTCGAGATCGGTGCGACCTTCCTCAATCCTGATGCGCGGTCCGGGCTGGTCAATCCTGAGACCAAGCTCCTGCTGCTCGATCATGCCTTTGACTGTGGCGCGGTGCGGGTCGAGTTCATGGTTGATGTGCGCAATGCCCGCAGTCAGGCCGCCGTCACCAAGCTCGGCGCGCAGAAAGAAGGCGTCTTGCGGCACCATAAGATCACCTGGACCGGCCATGTGCGTGACACGGTGGTGTTCTCGATCATCAATACGGAATGGCCTGCGGTAAAGGCGCGTCTTGAGTTTCGCCTTACGGAAACTGTGGCCTAGGACCGCTCGTTCGGCTTGGTTTGGCGCCGGGCCTTGAAGAACCCCTTGAGCAGGGCCGAGCTCTCTTCGGCCAAGACCCCGCCCTGAACTTCGGGTCGCCAATGGCAGGTGGCCCCTTCGAAAAAGCGGGGGCCATGAACCACCGCGCCGCCCTTGGCGTCCTCGGCACCAAAGACCAGGCGTCCGATGCGGGCATGGCTGATGGCACCCGCACACATGGCGCAGGGCTCAAGCGTCACAACCAGCGTCAAACCGGTCAGGCGATAGTTGCCGACCTTCTGGGCCGCAGCCCGCAGGGCGAGGATCTCAGCGTGGGCGGTGGGGTCCTTCAGGCCGATGGGCTGGTTCCCAGCGCTTGAAATCACCTCTCCAGTGGCAGAATCGACCACAACAGCCCCTACAGGGGTCTCTCCATTGTCTGCTGCGGCTTGCGCACAGGCGAGGGCAATGCGCATGGTGCGCAAATCATGGCTAGTCATACAAAAGACCCAAGCGGTTGGGACGTCCTTGGTCAAGGGCCTCGTGTTCTGGACCCCGAAGACTTTGATGCGGAGGATATGTCCGGCATTGAGGGTGAACGCGTGGCGAAGGCCCTCGCGCGGGCCGGCGTGGCCTCGCGCCGCGAGGTCGAGCGCTATATCGAGGCGGGCCGCGTAAGGCTTAACGGGCACGTCCTGACCACCCCGGCTGTGAAGGTGGCGCCGGGTGATATCTTGACCGTGGACGGACAGGTCGTCGCTGACGCCGAGCCGACGCGGATGTGGCGCTATCACAAGCCCGTCGATCTGGTCACCACGCACAAGGACCCGCAAGGCCGCCCGACCGTGTTTGAGGCCTTGCCTCCAGACTTGCCGCGCGTGATCTCGGTGGGACGCCTCGATATCAATTCCGAGGGCCTGTTGCTGCTGACCAACGACGGCGCGCTGGCTCGGGCCTTGGAACTGCCCTCCAGCGGTTGGAACCGGACCTATCGCGCCCGCGCCTATGGGGACACGACGCAAGAAAAGCTCGACCGGCTGCTCAAGGGCGTCACCGTCGAGGGCGTCAAATATGGCCCCATCACCGCCAAGCTCGACAAGGTCCGGGAAGGCAAGCGCCATACCAATGTTTGGATCACCGTCACCATTGCCGAAGGCAAGAACCGCGAAGTGCGGCGCGTGCTGGAATCATTGGGGCTCAAGGTCAATCGCCTGATTCGTCTGTCCTATGGCCCGTTTCAGCTTAGCACCCTCGCGGCGGGAGCCGCCGAAGAGATCGGCCCGCGCGTCATTCGTGAGCAGCTATCGGCCTATATCGACCCTGAGAACCTGCCGCTCGGTGCAGGTGGCCCGCCGGTGGCCTTGCTGGCGCCGACCCCAGGTGGTGAGGATCATCGCGATCTGCGCCGCGAGGGGCCTCGCCCTGCGCCAATGCCGCGCCGCTCGGTGACCGATTCCATTCCGAGCCACGCCTCATCCGAGCTGGTGCCGGAAAAGGTCGGGCCCCTGAAGAAAAAGCCCGGCTGGGCCAAGGCCAAGCCGAAGAAAAATCCTCACAAGGCCGCGCCCGTTAAGGCCGGACGTCCCGAGGCCAGCAAGGCTCCTACCAAACATTACCGTGCAGGACCCGCAAAGGGTGCGACCCTGATCGAGCGCAAGCCCGGTCTGGCTAAGACGGGTACGGAGAGGCCTTCTGCCGCCAGACCAGGTCCCAGTAGTCAGGGACCAAGCGCCTCCAATCTTGGCAAGCCCAGCTATAGCAAGCCGAGTTCTGGTCAGCCTAGTTCTGATAGGTCCAATTCCGGCAAGCCGGTCGCGGCGCGCCCAGGCGGGAAACCGGCCTTTCGTCCTAAGGGTCCAGGAAAGCCCAGCGGTGCCCCCCGTCGATAGGGAAACGATATTTTCGCTGCCTCCCGATTGCCGGCTCTTCCAAAAGCACTATACTAAATGTCCGGACTTTTGGGGACCTGAACGCCATGAACGCTTCGACTGCAATTATTGCCGATAAAGATGTTTTGATCCTGCCCGACCTGCGCACCCTGTTGCGCGGCGCAAGCGCGGCAGCCGAGACCTTGGTGGCGGAGGCCCGCGCCTCGGTCGCAGCGTTGGTCTCAACCGATGGCAAGATGGATCGCAAGGCGCTCGATCGCGAGCAGCATGCGGTGCACGGCTTTGCTTGGTACGCGACCTATTCCGAGACCTTTCGCGAAGTCGCCAACTGGGCTGATCGCCTCGCCGCAGACGGCAAGTTCGGTGAGATCGAATCCCTTCTCGCCCAGCTTTTGATCGGTGAATATGCCGCCCAGATGATCGGCGGCGTCTCGATGAACCAGGGAGAAGTCATTCGCCCGGCTCAGATGGGCCTGACCTCTGACCAATTGGCGGCCTTCCAAACCCCAGCCATCCTGACCCTGATGCAGGGCGGGGCGACCCAAGCGGTTAAGGGCCGGGTTGCAGAGCTGCTGGCCCAAGCCAAGGGCCGTCCGATCCTTGAGGCATCGGGTCTGGACGACGTCTTCGAAATGATCCGCGATCAGTTCCACGCCTTTGCCGAGGCCAAGGTCACGCCCTTTGCCCATCAATGGCACCTTAAGGACGAACTGATCCCCATCGAACTGGTCGAAGAACTCGGTGAACTCGGCGTGTTCGGTCTGACTGTGCCGGAAGAATATGGCGGGTCGGGCATGGGCAAGATGGCCATGTGCGTCGTCTCCGAAGAACTGAGCCGCGCCTATATCGGCGTCGGCTCGCTGGGCACCCGCTCAGAGATTGCCGCTGAACTGATCCTGACCGGCGGCACACAGGCCCAGAAGGACTATTGGCTGCCCAAGATCGCGGCGGCTGAAATCCTGCCCACCGCCGTCTTTACCGAGCCCAATACCGGCTCCGACCTTGGCGCACTGCGCACCCGTGCTGTGCTCGACGGCGCCAACTATGTCGTGACCGGCAATAAGACCTGGATCACCCATGCGTCACGCGCGGATGTGATGACCATGCTGGTGCGCACCGATCCCAATACGAGCGACTATCGCGGCCTGTCCATGTTCCTCGCGCCCAAGCTGCGGGGCAATGACCAGACCGACTTCCCGACCGAAGGCATGACCGGCGGCGAGATCGAGGTGCTCGGCTATCGGGGCATGAAGGAATATGAGCTGGGCTTTGACGGCTTTAAGGTTCCAGTTGAAAACCTGCTCGGCGGTGTTGAGGGGCAGGGCTTCAAGCAACTGATGGCCACCTTTGAAAGCGCCCGTATCCAGACGGCTGCGCGCGCCGTTGGCGTGGCCCAAAATGCAATGGAGCTTGGGCTGGGCTATGCCTTAGACCGCAAGCAGTTCGGTCAGCCGATCTTTGAGTTCCCGCGTGTCTACAATAAGCTCGCCATGATGGCCGCCGAGATCATGGGCGTGCGCCAACTGACCTATTTCGCGGCCCGCGCCAAGGATGACGGCAAGCGCTGCGATCTTGAGGCGGGTATGGCCAAGCTCTTGGCCGCCCGCGTGGCTTGGGCCAGCGCCGACAATGCCTTGCAGATCCATGGCGGTAACGGCTTTGCGCTCGAATATACGATCAGCCGCGTGCTGCAAGACGCCCGTATCCTCAACATCTTTGAGGGCGCTGGTGAAATTCAAGCTCAGGTCATTGCGCGCCGCCTGTTGGAAGATGGTCCTAACGCCTAGTTGGACCTGATTGGCGGTCGTCGTAATTTTCAGGTAGGATGGAACCATGCAACAGCTGTTCAACATCTTGGTTCCCATCAGCCTTATGGCTGTGCTGGCAACCCTCGGCGTCGGGATCTATGCCCTGTTTCGCGGGGGTGATTTCGGTCGATCCTATTCCAACAGGCTGATGCGCTTGCGGGTCCTGCTGCAATTCATTGCTGTTCTGATCCTATGTGGCGGCATGTTGGTTAAGGCCCACTATAGCTGATGGTTACGCTTAACCGGATCTATACGCGCACCGGTGATGGCGGCAGAACACGTCTGAGCACCGGCGAAGAGGTGGACAAGTACAATCCTCGGGTCGAGGCCTATGGCGCGGTGGACGAGACCAATGCCTGTATCGGCCTTGCGCGGCTCCATACTAAGGATGATGCCGTCCTCGATGCTATCTTGGAGCGGGTGCAAAATGACCTGTTCGATCTGGGCGCTGACTTGGCGGCACCCGAGCGCGGAGCCCCGTTGCCGTGGGAGGCGCTTCGGATCTTGCAGGGGCAGGTGGACCGGCTCGAGCAAGAGCTGGACAGTCTCAACGACCAGCTCGACGATTTGACCTCGTTCGTGCTGCCCGCCGGAAGTCCGGCCTCGGCGGCCCTGCATCTGGCACGCACAGTTTGCCGAAGGGCGGAGCGCACAACCGTCTATCTGGCCCAGATTGAGGGTGAGACCGTGTCAGAACCCGTGATTCGCTATCTGAACCGTCTGTCGGATCTGCTGTTCGTGGCATCGCGCTGGTGCAACGATAAGGGCAAGGCTGACGTTTTGTGGAAGCCCGGCGCGACCCGTTAAGGCTTTTTCGCCTCGACCTTTGGCGGTGTCTTGTCTTTTCGCCCGGTCAGGGTCGACAGGGTGATCGGCACGCCGCAGATGCGAGTCTTCGGATCCCACCAGTGGCCAGCGGTTTCGCAGCGGTCACGCGGGATGATGAAATAGACCTGATGGAGCGCGACAGCCACGCAACTGAAAGCGAAGGCCGTGATAAACATCCATTTCAGGCGGTTGATGGTCTTGTTCATGGGCTCTCTATGATCAAAGCGGGTCGCCCCTGCAAGGATTCACGAAAGAGAATCTAAAATTTCATCAAAAAATTTGTCCGAACAAATGACCGTGCTAAGTTGACATCGTGGCCCGCTGTTGTCAGTTTGCCGCGCCATTTTACAGTTCTGTGCGTTGGTGTATGGGACTGTTAATTTCCATGTTCATAAGCTGAGGCGATATAGACCCATGAAGGTTCTGGTCCCGGTCAAACGGGTTGTCGACTACAACGTCAAGGTTCGGGTTAAGTCCGACCAAACCGGCGTGGATCTTGCTAACGTCAAGATGTCCATGAATCCATTCTGCGAGATCGCGGTCGAAGAGGCCGTGCGTCTGAAGGAAAAGGGCGTTGCGACGGAAGTCGTTGCCGTTTCCATCGGCCCGGTCCAAGCGCAGGAAACCATCCGCACTGCGCTGGCCATGGGTGCCGATCGTGGCATCCTGATCCAGACCGATGAGGACCTCGAGCCCCTGGCCGTTGCCAAGCTTCTGGCCGCCGTCATTGGCGAAGAGGCTCCCGGCATTGTGGTGATGGGCAAGCAGGCCATCGACGGCGATAATAACGCCGTGGGTCAGATGCTGGCCGCGCTGCTGGATTGGCCGCAAGCCACCTTCGCCTCCAAGATCGAGATCGCGGGCGACAAGGCCGAGGTCACGCGCGAAGTTGACGGTGGTCTTCAGACCCTCAGCGTCGACCTGCCTGCCGTGGTCACGGCGGACCTTCGTTTGAATGAGCCGCGCTATGCTTCGCTGCCCAACATCATGAAGGCCAAGAAGAAGCCGATCGACGTCAAGGCCCCCGGCGACTACGGCGTCGACACGGCGCCCCGTCTGAAGGTGCTCAAGGTCGTTGAACCGCCAAAGCGTCAAGGTGGCGCGAAGGTCGAATCGGCTGCCGAACTGGTGTCCAAATTGAAGAATGAAGCGGGGGTCCTCTAATGGCTGTTCTCGTCATCGCCGACCACGACAATGCGTCGTTGAAGGACAATACCCACAAGACCGTCACCGCCGCTCTGGCGATTTCGGGCGATGTGGATGTGCTGGTTGCAGGCCAAGGCGTCGCCGCCGTGGCTGCCGAAGCCGCTAAGATCGCTGGCGTTCGCAAGGTGCTGGTCGCCGAGAGCGCTGATCTGGGCAAGCAGGTTGCTGAAGCGGTCACCGAAACCGTGGTCGCCCTTTCAGGCGGCTATGACGCCGTTCTGATCCCCGCCACCTCGGCCGGTAAGAACTATGCACCGCGTATCGCTGCCAAGCTCGACGTTGCCCCAATTTCGGAAATTATCGAAGTGGTTGATGCCTCGACCTTCGTGCGTCCGATCTATGCGGGTAACGCCCTGGAGACCGTCCAGTCTTCCGACGCCAAGAAGATCATCACCGTCCGCGCCACGGCTTTCAAGGCCGCTGGTGAAGGTGGTTCGGCGTCTGTGGAAACCGTCGGTGCCGCAGGCGCTATGGCGCACACGCGCTTTGTCTCGGACGAGATCGTCAAGTCTGACCGCCCTGAACTGTCGGCGGCCAAGATCGTGGTCTCCGGTGGTCGGGCTCTGGGTTCGGCTGAAGAGTTCCAGCGGGTCATCGAGCCTCTGGCCGACAAGCTCGGCGCTGCGGTCGGCGCCAGCCGCGCTGCGGTTGATGCGGGCTATGCCCCGAACGACTATCAGGTCGGTCAAACCGGCAAGGTCGTCGCGCCTCAGCTCTATGTGGCCATCGGTATTTCCGGTGCCATCCAGCATCTGGCCGGCATGAAGGACTCCAAGGTCATCGTCGCGATCAATAAGGACGCCGATGCCCCGATCTTCCAGGTCGCCGATTTCGGTCTGGTCGCGGACTATAAGACCGCCTTGCCCGAACTGATGGACGAACTGGCCAAGGTTGGCCTCTAGGCCTCACCGAACCCGATAAATTACGATGGGCCCCGCCAGTGTTTCGCTGGCGGGGCTTTTCGTTTTGGAAAGCCCTGCTAGGGTAGCGTGAAATCGGGCTTGCGCTGCAATGCAGCAAAGGTCTTCGTTGCCACAGGGAAGTCGTGCTACAAGGCAGGCTTCGTGTTTGGGACCCATCGGGGTCTCGTCATCGTTCGACCCGGGGTATGGGCATAATGACTGAGATTAAGACGGTCGGCATTGTCGGCGCAGGCCAGATGGGTTCGGGCATTGCCCACGTCTGTGCTTTGGCTGGATATGATGTTCGGCTCAATGACCTCGATCCAGATCGGGTCAAGGAAGGGCTGTTGCAGATCGAACGCAACATGGTCCGTCAGGTCTCTCGCGGTTTGATCACCCCCGAAGCGATGGAAGCTGGTCTCAAGCGCATTTCGGCCACGAGCGACCTGGCTGAGATTGGTCAGAGCGACCTGGCCATCGAAGCGGCCACCGAAAATGAAGAGATCAAGAAGGCGATCTTCAAGTCGCTTCATCCCTACCTGAAGCCAGACACCCTGCTCGCCTCCAACACCTCATCCATTTCGATTACCCGTTTGGCCTCGTCGACCGACCGGCCTGAGCGGTTCATTGGTCTGCACTTCATGAATCCCGTGCCGCTGATGAAGCTGGTCGAGATCATTCGCGGCATCGCCACCGATGTTGGCACCTATGAAACGGCCGTGACCTTCGCCCGTTCCTTGGGCAAGACAACCGCCAATGCCGAAGATTTCCCCGCCTTTATCGTCAACCGCGTTCTGGTTCCGATGATCAATGAGGCGATCTATACCCTCTATGAAGGCGTCGGCACTGTTGAGGCTATCGACACCGCCATGAAGCTCGGCGCGAACCATCCGATGGGGCCGTTGGAACTGGGCGATTTCATCGGTCTGGACACGATCCTGTCGATCATGAACGTGCTGCACGACGGGCTGGCCGATTCCAAGTACCGCCCCTGTCCGTTGCTGGTAAAATATGTTGAGGCAGGCTGGCTGGGAAAGAAGGTCGGTCGCGGCTTCTACGACTATCGCGGCGATACACCCGTTCCAACCCGCTAAGGGCCGACCCGCCAGGTCTAGACTTCAGACCACATCCTCAACAGCGCGCTGATCGACTTGTCGAGCAGGAGGCGCGCCTCGCCAGCGGGCAGGGCGCCGCGCGTGCGGGCCATATCAAACAAGATCTCCCGCTGGTCTTCACGCCTTATCAGGCTCTGGACCCAGCCGACGCAGGCCATGCGGGCTCCTGCGGTCACAGGCTCGACCTTGTGTAACGCGCCCGTCGGATAGAGGATCAACGTCCCGGCCTGAGGCTTGGCAAGACGCTCACCATCTAGGCTATCGACGACCAGCCCGCCGCCCTCATAGCTGTCCGGATCGGACAGAAACAGGGTGAAGGACAGGTCCGTGCGCAGGCGGTTCTCGCCCGTACCCATCAGCGCATCATCGACATGCAGGCCGTAAGCGTCCCCCACCTCATAGCGGTTGAACATCAGGTTGGCCCAGCGGGCAGGGCGTACATAGGTCTGAAACAGCGGATGACGCTCTAGGGCCTTGCGCACGAACCGCGCGAGGGCCTGAACCTTGGGGTCGGTGCCATCGGACTGAAGATTGCTCTTCACCGCGCGGGCCGACGCCCCCGCCGTCTGACGACCGTCGCGAAAGCGGCAATCGGCCAGACCCGCCAAGACGGTAGCCACGTCTTCAGGCGAAAGCACATCGGTCAGCGTCAACATGTCACTTGGTCCCATTTTTGCGAACGACTTGCAATAGCAATTAGCATGTGGTTGATTGCGGCCATCAGGAGAGACCCTTGCCATGACCAGCTTTCGATCGAAACTCTGGACCGGTGTCAGCGCCGCCGTTTTGATCTCGACGGGCGCACTTGTCGCATGTTCTCCCCCATCGAGCGCGCCGAAAGCCACGGCTGAGAGCCCCGCAACACCCTCTGTTGCCACCTCGGTGCCTGGAGCCGGTGAGGGCGGTGAAACTGGTGAAACTGGCGCGGTCTCGGCCTATTCCGCCATTCCCGCCGATAGCGTCAACGCTCTGCACATTGCCCATCTGCGCGGCTTCGTCCTTGTGGCTATGGCGCAAAAGGACGGCCCAGAGGCGGCGGCCATTTTGGTCGCTCAAGGCCTGCTAGAAGCCTATGACAAGAGCTACGAGCCCTTTAAGGCCGCAGGCGTCGATGAGGCCCTGCTGCGTAAGGCGGCTGAAACCGGCGCGAGCGGCGATCTGAAGGCAGCCCTGAACGCCTTAGACGCGGGGCTTGCCAAGGCTGGCGGCGATCGAAAGGCCGTGATCAGAGGCCTGCTTGAGATTTCGTCTGGCCTCTATAAGGGCGTTGTCGTCGATGGCGGCGTTGATCCGATCGAATATCAGCACTCGCTCGGTGCGGCCCTTTCGGCCCGTGCCGCTTTGGTCGATGCCGCCAAGTCTGACCCGTCGCTCGCGGCGGCCAAGCCCGAGATGGACCGGTTCGTCGCCCTCTGGCCCACCCCTTCGGCACCTGAAAAGCCCGCAGCACACGGCGCTCTTCTGGCTCAGGCCTCCCGCATTGAATTGGCGCTGAGCTAAGCTAACGACTTGTAATGTCGGGGTTAGGGGGCTTTGCACCCCTGACCCCCTATTCCTCTGTGCGCAATTTCGAATTTATTGGGATGGTTGGGCCGAAAGATCCGCATTCCGTTCGACTTCACCCCGTTAACCAGACGATACTGTGAGTGATTCGAATGGGCGGGTAGATGGGCAAGGTCACCGTAGGACTGTTGGGGACGGCATATCTCTGTCTGGCGTCTGCGCTTGCTGTTTATATTTGGCGCGCAGGCGGCGGCTGGGGGCCTGGTGTTGCGGCCTTGGTCGGTGGCCTGGGCTTTGCCTTTTCTATCCACGGCGGTATCCGCCGGGGCATTGATGCCGAAAGCAATGCCCTAGAAATCTCATCCCTGCGCCGCGCCAATCTGCTCCTGACCGAGCAGCTTCGTCAGATGAACGACCGGATCGAAGATCTGGCTGAAGACCTGCAAGAAGAGGCCGCCCGTCAGTCCGAAGAGCTGACCAGCGAAGTTCGGGTGCTTGAAGATCTCGTCCAGCGGATGAGCCAAGGCATGGCCACCCAGCGTTCACGTCGTCCGGTCGCTGAACTGGTGACGGCCCATGAGACCACGACAGAGCTTCTTGACACCGTGCGTTTGGCCCTGACCGAGAACCGGGTCGATCTGTTCCTCCAGCCGGTGGTGGCCCTGCCTCAGCGCCGCACCGTCTTTTACGAGAGCTTCTCGCGCCTTCGGGATAAGCGCGGCCGGGTGATGATGCCCGCTGAATATCTGGAAGTGGCAGAACCGGATGGTCTGGTGTCCGTCATCGACAATCTGCTGCTGTTTCGCTGTGTCCAGATCGTTCGCCGCTTGGCGCGTCAGGATCGCAAGGTTGGCATCTTCTGCAACATCTCACTCAGCTCGCTTGGCGATGAAGCCTTCTTCCCACAGTTCCGTGAATTTATGGCCGAGAACCGCGACCTGTCCGGGGCTCTGATCTTCGAACTGGGCCAAGACAGCTTTGAGGCGCGGGGACCCGTTGCTGCGCGCAATATGGCTCTGCTGACGGAGCTCGGCTTCAGGTTCTCATTGGACAAGGTCACGAACCTTGATCTGGATTTCCAGGAACTGGCTCAGGCCGATGTCCGTTATCTGAAAATCGGCGCGGATGTGTTGCTTGACCAACTGCTGGACGTTGAAGGCCGCACGTCCATGCGCAGCCTGCGTGATCTGGATGCCGCTGACTTTGCCGATCTCGCCCGTCGCTACGGTCTCGATATCATTGCGGAAAAGGTCGAGAGCGAGCGGCATGTGATCGACGTGCTGGAGCTGAACATTGCCTATGGCCAAGGCCACCTGTTTGGTGAACCGCGCGCCATCCGTGATTCCGTCCTGACTGCGACTGCGCCTCCGGTCGAATATGCCGTGCAGAATATTCGCCGAACGGGCACCCGATAGGGGCTGATTGATCAGGGTGACTTGATCCGGCCCGCTTGGCGCTGTAGCCCATGGGCATGAGCGCATCAGACCCCCAAACCCCTCCCGAACCCGTTTTGATCCATGGACTGCGGGACATTGCTGACCGTTATGACGTCATTCTGTCCGATGTCTGGGGCGTCATTCACAATGGCCGCGAAAGCTTTCCACACGCCTATGAGGCCTTGGCGCGGTTTGGGGTTGAGGTGGGACCGGTGGTTCTGATCTCCAACGCGCCGCGCCCTTCATCCGACGTCGTGCCGCAACTGCATGAGCTTGGCGTTCCGGACCGGGCTTGGAGTGCCTTTGTCAGTTCAGGCGATGCCACGCGTGCGCTTCTATCTGTCAGAGCGCCGCAATCGGCCTGGACCATCGGCCCTGACCGCGACGCCATCCTCTATGAGGGCCTTGGTCTGTCCTTTGCCGGACCAGAGGCGGCTGATTTCATCTCCTGCACCGGTCCCTTCGATGATGAGAACGAAACGCCCGAAGACTACCGCGCGCGGTTCGAGCAGGCGCTTAAGCGTGGCCTCGACATGATCTGCGCCAATCCAGACAAGGTCGTTCAGCGAGGCGGTAAGCTGATCTATTGCGGCGGTGCCTTGGCCGATCTTTATGCTGAGATGGGAGGAACGGTCCTGATGGCGGGCAAGCCCCATGCGCCGATCTATGATCTGAGCCTAGCCGAAGCCTCGCGAATCCTAGGCAGTCCCGTCGATCCGTCGCGGGTGCTCTGCGTCGGAGATGGCGCACCAACCGATGTGCGCGGTGCCAATCTTCAGGGTCTCGACTGCCTCTTTATCGCAGCGGGTATCCATGCGGCTGATACGGTCGATGGCTCTGGCCAGATGGATGCTGGCCGAACTGCCCAGCTTTTGGCCTCATCGGGCGTCTCTGCGACCTATGCCATGATGGATTTGGTCTGGTAGTCCCGCAATTGAGCCAAAAGCGGCGTTCGCATTTGTCCGCGACCGCGCTACAAGATGTCCGAACATAGATGGGGAATTAGCGGTGAAGAGCGTTTATCTCGACGAGTTGAGCCTTGGCCAATCGGCTGAAATGGTGCGGACGGTCCATGAGGCCGATATCGTCATGTTCGCTGAGGTCTCGGGTGACAATAATCCGGTCCACCTCGACGAGGCCTATGCCGCTCAAACCCCGTTCAAGACCCGTATCGCCCACGGTATGCTCTCAGCGGCCTATATTTCCGCAGTGATTGGCACTCAACTGCCCGGACCCGGCACGATCTATATGCAGCAGGCCCTGCGCTTTAAACGTCCGGTCAAGATCGGTGATGAGGTCACTACCAAGGCTATGGTCACCGCCATCGATCTAGAAAAGGGCCGCGTTACCATCGAGACCGTCTGCTATGTCGGCGGTAAGCCCGTGATTGAGGGCGAGGCCTTGGTCATGGCCCCCCGCAAGCCGGAATAGTCCCCATGAGGCTGGTGACAGACTGGCGCGGCATTGCAGCAGCCGTAAAGGGCGCATCCGTCGCGCTTGGCAATTTTGACGGCGTGCACCGTGGCCATCAGCGCGTCATTGCCTTGGCCGCAGAGGCGGCGCGCACGGCGGGCAAGCCCCTTGGCGTGATCAGTTTTGAGCCCCATCCGCGCCGCTGGTTCCAGCCCGATGCGCAGCCCTTCAGGCTGATGACGGTCAGCCAGCAGGCCAGAGCCCTGTCTGACATGGGCGTTGACCTCTTCTATGTCCTGCCCTTTGAGGCCGAGATGGCCGCCATGAGCGATGAGCGGTTCGCCCATGAGGTCCTGTCCGAAGGTCTTGGTGTCCACCATGTCGCGGCGGGCTTTGACATTACCTTTGGGGCCGGTCGTACCGGCGATCCTGAGGCCTTGAGCCGCTATGGTGAGCGCTTTGGCTTTGGCGTCTCCATCGCCAAGGCGGTCGGGGATGATCAGGAGGCCAAGTTCTCGTCCTCGGCGGTGCGGGATGCGCTGGTCGCAGGCCAGCCCGAACGGGCCAGCGCCATCTTGGGCCGGGGCTTTGCCATCGAAGGGGTCGTCGTCGAGGGCCAAAAGCTTGGCCGGACCCTCGGCTTTCCCACCGCCAATGTCGCGCTTGGCGACTATGTGCGTCCAAAGCTTGGCGTCTATGCCACCCGCACCCGGCTTGCCGATGGCCGGATCGTGGCGGGCGTGGCCAATCTGGGCCAAAACCCGACGACGGGCCTTGTCGATGCGCGGCTTGAGACCTGGCTGTTCGATTTTAGCGAAGACCTCTATGGCCAGACGATCGAGACTGAACTGGTCGCCTTCCTGCGCCCAGAGGAAAAGTTCGACGGATTGGACGCGATGATCGCTCAAATTCACGAGGACGAGCGGGGGGCGCGCGCCCTGCTGCTGCCCGAGCTTTAAACCCCGTCAAGCCTATGGCGATCATGGCCCTGTGCTGATAAGTCTAACCCATGTTGATTATTCGGACCTTGAGGCGAATTAAGCGCCCGGTGTGATGCCGCTGTTCGAAGGCCTCGCCGCCTTTGAGTTTGGTACGCGCCGGGATTGTTGCCCTTTCGCCTTTTCGACCCCAGCCGGACCCATCAGGGGCCTAGCTGTTTGGGACCTGTCCGTTCTGGCCCACATGGCCCCCTTTATCTGGAATTTTCGTCATGGACGATGCTGCCGCACCCGCTACCCCACGTGACTATCGCGATACGGTGTTCTTGCCGGACACGCCTTTCCCCATGCGCGGGGGATTGCCGCAAAAGGAACCTGAGATCCTTGCCCGCTGGGCCGAGCCCGATCTCTACAAGACCATGCGTAAGGCGCGGCAAGCGGTCGGTGCGCCCCTGTTCGTGCACCATGATGGCCCGCCCTATGCCAATGGCCAGATCCATATCGGTCACGCTCTGAACAAGATCCTCAAGGACTTCGTGGTCCGGTCACGTTTCCTGATGGGCTATGATGTCGACTATGTGCCCGGCTGGGACTGCCACGGCCTGCCCATCGAGTGGAAGATCGAAGAGAAGTTCCGCAATCAGGGCCGCCGCAAGGAAGATGTGCCCAAGGCCGAGTTTCGCGAACGTTGCCGCGAATTTGCGGCCGAATGGATCAATGTCCAGCGCGAGGAATTTAAGCGTCTGGGCGTTCTGGGCCGCTGGGACGAACCCTATGCGACCATGGACTTTGCCACCGAAGCCAAGATCGTGGCTGAGTTCCACAAGTTCATCGCCTCGCACCAGCTCTATCGCGGCTCAAAGCCGGTCATGTGGAGCCCGGTTGAGCGCACGGCCCTAGCCGATGCTGAGGTGGAATATCACGACCATGTCTCGCCCACCGTCTGGGTCCGTTTTCCAGTCACGCAGGGCGACGATGCCCTGATGGGGGCCGATGTGGTGATCTGGACCACGACCCCTTGGACCATCCCGGCCAACCGCGCCGTCAGCTATAATCCTGAAATTACCTATGGCCTCTATGAGGTCGAGACCATGGAAACGGGTCTCGCCTTTGAGCCTTGGTCCAAGCCCGGTGAACGGTTCATTGTTGCGGATAAGCTGGCCGCTGACGTGGCCTCTGCCGCCAAGATCGCCAGTTGGAAGCGTCTGCAATCGGCCGATTGCCAAGGCATGGTCATGGCTCACCCCTTAGCGCGGCTGGATGAGGGCTATGGCTTTGCTGTGCCAATGTTGTCAGGTGATCACGTCACCGATGATGCCGGTACGGGCTTTGTCCATACGGCGCCGGGTCATGGTCAGGACGACTATCAGGTCTGGCTGGCCCACGGCCACCGCGAGGTTCCCGAAACGGTCGATGCTGACGGCGCCTACTATCCCCATGTCCCGCTCTTTGCGGGGCTCAAGGTGCTGGAGACCGAAGGCAAGAAGTCTGGCAAGTTCGGACCGGCCAATGGCGCGGTGATGGACAGGATGATCGAGGCCGGGACCCTTCTGGCCCGTGGCCGGCTCGAGCACTCCTATCCCCATTCTTGGCGCTCAAAGGCCCCGGTGATTTTCCGCAATACGCCGCAATGGTTCATCCGCATGGACCATGCCGACGAGGCCGGAAACAGCCTGCGCGACAAGGCCTTGGCTGCCATCGATCAGACGGCTTTCTATCCAGAGATGGGCCGCAATCGCATCCGCTCGATGGTCGAGGGTCGCCCGGACTGGCTGATCAGCCGCCAGCGCGCCTGGGGCACGCCTCTGGCCATGTTTGTCGATAAGGTCACGGGCCAACCGCTCTATGACATCGAGGTCAATAGACGCATCCTCGCGGCCATCGAGGCGGAGGGGGCGGATGCCTGGTTCACCCGTCCAGACAGTGACTTCCTCGGCGCGGGCTATGATCCGGACCATTATGAAAAGGTCGAGGACATTCTCGATGTCTGGTTCGATTCCGGCTGTACCCACGCCTTCACCATCGAGAATCGCCCCGACAGCCACTGGCCAGCCGATGTCTATCTGGAAGGGTCGGACCAGCATCGCGGCTGGTTCCAATCCAGCCTGCTCGAAGCCTGCGGCACCCGTGGCACCGCGCCCTACAAGGCAGTGATCACCCATGGCATGACCCTGAACGAGAAGGGCGAGAAGATGTCCAAGTCGCTCGGCAATGCGGTCGAGCCACAGGTTATCATCAAGGAAAATGGCGCCGACATCCTGCGCCTCTGGGCCGCGACGGTCGACTATTCGGAAGACCAGAAGATCGGCAAGACCGTGCTGCAAACGGTGGTCGATGGCTATCGCAAGCTGCGCAATACGGTGCGGTATCTGCTCGGCGGTCTGGCGGGCTTTGACGAGGCCGAGCGGGTCTCGCGCGATCAGATGGAGCCGCTGGAGCAGCTGATGTTGCACCGTCTGGCCGAGTTGGACACTGAGGTGCGGGCCTCCTATGGTCAGTACCGGTTCAGCGATGTGTTCCGGGCGGTGCTGGACTTCTGCACCAATGATCTGTCGGCCCTCTATTTCGACGTGCGCCGCGACGTCCTCTATTGCGACGGTCCAGACAGCCTGCGCCGCCGGGCCTGCCGCACGGTGATGGACGAGGTCTTTATGCGCCTGACCGCATGGCTGGCGCCCCTGTCCTCCTTTACGATGGAAGAGGCGTGGACCACCCGGTTCCCGGACGCTGGCTCCAACTGCCTTCGCGTCATGCCAGAGGTGCCTGCCGATTGGCTTGATCCTTCCATTGCCGCTTGGTGGAGCCAAGTGGCCAAGGTCTTGCCGGTCGTGACCGGCGCGCTGGAACTGGAGCGCCGTGAAAAGCGGATCGGTTCGGCTCTGGAGGCCGCGCCCGTGGTCTGGCTGACCGATCCAGAGGTGCTCAAGGCCTTTGAACGGATCGATGCGGCCGAAGCCTTCCGCACCAGCCAAGCCGTGCTCAAGCTGGGGGAGGGGCCAAGCGATGCCTTCCGTCTGCCCGGTCAGGTCAGCGTGGCTGTGGAGCCGTTGAAGGCTGAAGGTCGCAAATGTGCCCGCTCTTGGCGTATCCTGCCCGAAGTTGGCACTGACCCGCGCTATCTGGACCTGTCCTTGCGCGATGCTGCCGTTGTTGCTGCGTGGGATCACAAATGAGCCAAGACACCTCCGTTCGTCATCGTCCCCTAGGCCCGCTCGCCTATGGGCTCGGTTTCGCTGTGGTCTTTGCCGATCAGGTGTCCAAGGCTTGGGTCCTGAACGGTTTGAACCTGCCGCTCTTTGGTTCGGTCGATATTGCTGGGCCGTTGCGCCTTACGCTGGTCTGGAACCGAGGCGTTAGCTTTGGTCTCTTGCGCGCTGATGCAGACCTGATGCGCTGGGCCTTGGTGGCCTTTTCGCTAGGCGTCTCGCTGTTCTTGATCAACTGGGCGCGCAAGATCGAGCGGCCAAGGCTAGCGATCTCGGTCGGGCTGATTCTCGGCGGCGCCATCGGGAACCTGATTGATCGGGTACGGTGGGGGGCGGTGTGCGATTTTATCGACGCCTCGGCCCTGCATTTTCCGTGGGTGTTCAATTTGGCCGACAGCGCCATTACCATTGGCGTGATCGTGCTGCTGATCGACACGTTCTTGACCCCGGAAACGCTGCCGACAAAGGCCGGTTCCGACGCGCAAAGCGGTTCTTGACGCCTTCGGTGTCGAAGGTGATTGGCAGTGGCCCCCACAATGGGGTAACCAGAGTAATAAGTCAGGCCGGGGGCGGTCTCTAGGAGCCTATAGATGAAGATCAATCGCGTGGCCGTTGCCGTTGTCCTGCTGGCCGGGCTCGGCCTATCGGGCTGCCAATCCGCCTCCAAGGCCCTTGGCATGTCTAAGGTTGTCCCGGATGAGTTTCGTGTGGTGACCAAGGCTCCTCTGGTGGTGCCGCCCGACTATGCCCTGCGGCCGCCCGCACCGGGCGAACCTCGTCCGCAAGAGCTTCAGCCTGAGAGCGCCGCGCGTGCCGCCTTGCTAGGCTATCGTCAGGGCGAGATCCGGTCTGAGGGTGAAAAGATTCTGGTGACCCGCGCGGGTGCCGACAAGGCTGACCCGCTGGTCCGTTTCGTGGTCGATGATGAGTTCGGGGATCTGGCCCACAAGGACCGCTCCTTTGCGGACCGCGTCATGTTCTGGCGTAAGGACAAGCCCGAGACTCAAGGCCCACAACTGGCCTCTGATGCCTCTGCGGCTGCGGCTGGCGTTGAGCCCATCGATCCAGCGACCGAAGAGGCCCGCCTGAAGAAGTTACTCGGTGACAAGCCGGTAACGATTAAGCGCGAACAGAGCACCAAGCTGAAGCTGCCGGGTCTGTAAAAAGACCCCCTACCCGCGCAGCGCCTTAGGGAGCCTTGTTTTCCTCAAACCACCCATGAATCCGTGTTCCCCGCGAAGGCGGGGATCCAGACCTTTTCACGCGATTTGAACGTGGCCCTCCGGAGTTCGCTTTCGAGCGGAACGTGCGGTGGGGAGAGTGGATGACCCCCTCACCCCACCCTCTCCCCCTGAAGGGGGCGAGGGCTTTTTCTTTCTTAGCCTTCTCCCTGTGGGAGAGGGTTGGGTGAGGGCCTTGTTTTCTTCCACGGTCTTCGCGCAAGCATGAGGCCAGCGGGCCGTTTTCAGTCTGTGCGAAAGGGTCTGGATCCCCGCCTTCGCGGGGAGAACGGGGGTGGAGAGATGACGAGGGCCATGTTTTTTCTTCCGCGTTCCCCGCGCAGGCGGGGATCCAGAACGGTTCACGCGATTTGAACGTGGCTCTCCGGAGTTCGCTTTCGGGGGGAACGTGCGGAGGGGAGGGTGGATGACCCCCTCACCCCACCCTCTCCCCCTGAGGGGGGCGAGGGCTTTTTCTTTCTTAGCCCTCTCCCTGTGGGAGAGGGTTGGGTGAGGGCCTTGTTTTTCTTCCAAGTCCCCCGACCAAGCATGAGGTCAACGGGCCGTTTTCAGCCTGTGCGAAAGGGTCTGGGTCCCCGCCTTCGCGGGGAAGACGGGGGGGGAGATGGCGAGGGCCATGTTTTTTCTTCCGCGTTCCCCGCGTAGGCGGGGATCCAGAACGGTTCACGCGATTTGAACGTGGCTCTCCGGAGTTCGCTTTCGGGGGGAACGTGCGGAGGGGAGGGTGGATGACCCCCTCACCCCACCCTCTCCCCCTGAGGGGGGTGAGGGCCTTGTTTTCTTCTCTGCCCAACGCCCAAACCCGCACAAAAAACCCCGCCGACCTTGCGGGTCAGCGGGGTTTAAAGCGCGATAGTCAATGTGGTCCCTAGACCACCCGCTCCACCAGCATCTTCTTGATCTCAGCAATGGCCTTGGCGGGGTTCAGGCCCTTAGGGCAGACCTGGGCGCAGTTCATGATGGTGTGGCAGCGATAGAGCTTGAATGGGTCTTCCAGCTCGTCAAGGCGCTTGCCGGTGGCCTCGTCGCGGCTGTCGATCAGCCAGCGATAGGCGTGCAGCAGGGTTGCCGGGCCGAGATATTTGTCGCCGTTCCACCAATAGCTGGGGCACGAGGTCGAGCAGCAGGCGCATAGGATGCACTCATAGAGCCCGTCAATATGTTCGCGATCTTCCGGCGACTGTATCCACTCGCCCTCAGGCTCGGGGGTCTTGGTCTGGAGCCATGGCTCGATCGAGGCATATTGCGCAAAGAACAGGGTCAGGTCCGGGATCAGGTCCTTGATGATCGGTTGGCTGGGCAGGGGAGAGATCTGCACATCCTTGCCCGAAACCTCGGCCCAGCCACTGGTACAGGCCAGCGTGTTGCGCCCGCCAATATTCATAGCGCAGGAGCCGCAGACCCCTTCACGGCAAGAGCGACGGAACGCCAAGGTCGGGTCCATCGTGTTCTTGATATGGATCAGGGCGTCGAGCACCATCGGGCCGCACTGGTCGACGGCCACATCATAGGTGTCCCAGCGGGGATTGCCGCCAGACTCGGGGTCATAGCGGTAGATCTTAAAGGTCTGGACCTTCGTCGCACCGGCCGGAGCAGGGTGATGACGGCCTTTGACGACCTTGGAGTTCTGCGGCAGCGTCAGCTGAACCATCAGGCGCTTTCCTTAATCTGGCGGCAGCGGATCAGTACACCCGCGCTTTTGGCGCGATGTAGGCGATCTCGTTGGACATGGTGTAGGTGTGGACAGGGCGGTAATCGATCGCCACCTTACCGGTTTTGCCGTCGTACCAGGCGAGCGTATGCTTCATCCAGGTGTCGTCGTTGCGCTCGGAGAAGTCTTCGCGGGCGTGAGCACCACGGCTTTCCTGACGGTTGGCGGCGCTGTTGACGGTGACAATCGCCTGGCAGATCAGGTTGTCGAACTCGAGGGTTTCCAAGAGGTCGGTGTTCCAGATCAGGCCGCGGTCGCTGACGCCAATATCGCCCATATCCTTGAACACGGCATCCATACGCTGGACGCCGCTGTCGAGGGTCTCGCCGGTGCGGAACACGGCCACATCCTCTTGCATGGCCTTTTGCATGGCCAGACGCAGGGACGCGGTGGAGTTCTTGCCAGAGGCGTTGCGCAGACGATCAAAGCGCTCGATATGGCTGGCGGTGGATTCTGGCTTCAGGTCCGCTTGACGCTCACCGGCGGTCAGGGTCTCAGCCGTACGCATACCGGCGGCGCGGCCAAAGACGACCAGATCGATCAGCGAGTTGGAGCCGAGGCGGTTGGCGCCGTGCACCGAAACGCAGGCCGCTTCGCCCACGGCCATCAGGCCGGGCACCACACTGTCGGCATCGCCGCCGACCTTGGTCAGCACTTCGCCATGATAGTTGGTTGGAATGCCGCCCATATTATAGTGAACGGTCGGCAGGACCGGGATCGGCTGCTTGGTCACATCGACGCCGGCAAAGATCTTGGCGGTTTCAGAAATGCCCGGCAGGCGCTGGTGCAGGACCTTGGGGTCGAGGTGGTCAAGGTGCAGGAAGATATGGTCCTTGTTGGGACCAACGCCGCGACCTTCACGAATTTCGATGGTCATGGCGCGGCTAACCACGTCGCGGCTGGCCAGATCCTTGGCCGACGGTGCGTAACGCTCCATGAAGCGCTCACCCTCGGAGTTGGTCAGATAGCCGCCTTCGCCCCGCGCCCCTTCGGTGATGAGGCAGCCTGCCCCATAGATGCCGGTGGGGTGGAACTGAACAAATTCCATATCTTGCAGCGGCAGGCCCGCGCGCAGGACCATGGCATTGCCATCGCCCGTACAGGTGTGGGCGCTGGTGGCGCTGAAATAGGCGCGGCCATAGCCGCCGGTGGCCAGAACCACGGTCTGGGCCATGAAGCGGTGCAGCGTGCCGTCATCGAGCTTCCAAGCGGTGACGCCCCGGCAGCGGCCATCTTCCATGATCAGGTCGAGGGCGAAATATTCAATGAAGAACTCAACGTCCTTGGACAGGGCCTGACCATACATGGTGTGCAGCATGGCGTGACCGGTGCGGTCGGCGGCAGCGCAGGTGCGTTGCACGGGGCCTTCGCCATAGTTCTTGGTCATGCCGCCAAAGGCGCGCTGATAGATCTTGCCCTCTTCGGTGCGCGAGAAGGGCACGCCCCAGTGCTCCAGCTCGTAAACGGCGGCGGGGGCATTGCGGCAGAGATACTCAATGGCGTCTTGGTCGCCCAGCCAGTCCGACCCCTTGACGGTGTCATACATGTGCCAGCGCCAGTCATCCTGACCCATATTGCCGAGGCTAGCCGAGATGCCGCCCTGCGCCGCAACCGTGTGCGAACGGGTTGGAAAGACCTTGGAGATACAGGCTGTCTTCAGACCGCCCTGAGCTGCGCCCAGCGCTGCCCGCAGGCCAGAACCGCCCGCACCCACGACAACGACGTCAAACTTATGGTCGATGAACTTATATTCAGACATGATCAAAGGGCTCCGCCGTCAAGGCCGCCGACGCTCAAGGCAACCTTAAGAATCGAGAATACCGCCAGGGCCCCGCTCAGGCCGCAGACAAACATATTGAGCAAGAGCAACGCGGCCCTGCTGAGCGGCTTTGAGATATAGTCCTCAATCACCACCCGCAAACCCACATGCATGTGCCAAATGCCAACAATTATAAGAAGCAGGGTCAGAACCGCATTGACCGGCGACTGCATCCAGACCCGAGCGGCCTCATAGTCCGAGCTGGCCAGCTTCAAGCCTGAGAACACGGCCCAAAGGACGATGGGAACCAGGGTGATCGAAGAGACCCGCTCGAACAGCCAGGTGCTGACGCCGTGCTTGGCTGAGCCCAGACCGCGAGCGCGGCTGAGGGGGGTGCGAAAATCGCTCATTAGAGGGCTCCCGTCATGAAGGCGATGGCCCAGGTGGCGAGGGTGGCGACGACGGCAAAGCCGATGGCCGCAACGCCGGTCAGGTCGGCGAGCTTTGGATCAAAGCCCTTGCCTGCGTCCCAGAACAGGTGACGCACGCCTGCTGCCAGATGATAATAGAGCGAGAAGGTCAGGCCGAGCATGATCAGAAGGCCTAGGGGCGTGCCGAGCATACCCGTATAGGCGATATAGGCATCTTGGCCCGATGCGAGGGCCACAGCCCAACCGGCGAGGATCAAGGCGCCGACATAGAGCGCAACGCCCGTCGCGCGGTTGAGGATCGAGCCCCACATGGTGATGTGCCAACGCCACACTTGAAGGTGCGGTGACAGCGGCCTGGCCTTGGCCGCGCCGGGTTTGCCCTGGCTCATTGGTTCGGTACCCCAGTGTTTCAAAAACTTGTTCGGACTTTTAGCTTCCGGTTCTGGCCTGTCAACGAAAGCCGTACTCTGAAAGCGACTATCGTGATGGTGGGGCGATCATGATCAATATCAAGGCCCGCTATCTCGTCCGTCTTCCCCGCACAGGCGGGGATCCAGAACGGTTCACTCCGGCGGATTGTGGCCCGCCGGACCCAAGCTTTCGAGGGGAGCGTGCGGAGAGGAGGGTGGATGACCCCCTCACCCCACCCTCTCCCCCTGAAGGGGGAGAGGGCTTATCAGGTCTAGCCCTCTTCCTGTGGGAGAGGGTTGGGTGAGGGCCTTGTTTTCTTCCATGGTCTTCGCGCAAGCATGAGGCCAGCGGGCCGTTTTCAGTCTGCGTGTCAGGGTCTGGGTCCCCGCCTGCGCGGGGAACTCGGATGTGGGGGGATGGCGAGGGCCTTATTTTGTCTTCCGTGTTCCCCGCGCAGGCGGGGATCCAGAACGGTTCACTCCGGCGGATTGTGGCCCGCTGGTGTCTCGCTTTCGTGGGGAGCGTGCGGAGGGGAGGGTGGATGACCCCCTCACCCCACCCTCTCCCCCTGAAGGGGGAGAGGGCTTATCGGTTCTAGCCCTCTCCCTGTGGGAGAGGGTTGGGTGAGGGCCTTGTTTTCTTCCACGGTCTTCGCGCAAGCATGAGCCCAGCGGGCCGTTTTCAGTCTGCGTGTCAGGGTCTGGGTCCCCGCCTGCGCGGGGAACTCGGATGTGGGGGGATGGCGAGGGCCTTATTTTGTCTTCCGTGTTCCCCGCGC
>CANESI010000029.1 GCA_947441065.1 Caulobacteraceae bacterium | reverse complement strand
TAAGTGCGTGGAATATGTGACAGAGCTGCTGTACGGCGATCTGCGCAAAGAACCGCTGAAATAGTCCCCAAACCCCATTGTCTATCGATCTTTTCGGAGCCTAAACGCCCATGACCCGTGGTCTTAAATTCGCATCTGTCGTCCTTGCCCTTGCCCTTGGTGTATCCGGTCAGGCCGAGGCGCACCATGCTTTTGCTGCTGAGTTTGACAGCAACGCGCCGGTTCTTCTGCGTGGCAAGGTCACGCGGGTGGAGTGGATCAATCCCCATGCTTGGGTGCATCTGATGGTGCAAACGCCGGGCAAGCCCGATCAAGAATGGATGGTCGAGGGCGGTACGCCCAACACCCTATTCCGCGCAGGCATCAACAAGGCCTCGCTGCGGCCTGGCACTGCAATCATTGTGCGAGGTTATCAGAGCAAGGATCACCTCTGCACCCCACAGTGCCGCGCCAACGGCCGCGACTTGACGCTAGAGAATGGACAAAAGCTGTTCATGGGCTCCAGCGGAACCGGCGCGCCGAAGGACGGATCTGAAAAGAATTGACGATAGGTTGGGGTGGGGGTGGCGATCATGCGTAGGGATGCATCGGTCTGGGTCTTGGGGCTTGCGGCAGTTTTGCTGCTGACCTCCTGTGAGAAGCCCAAGCCAGCGCTTTTTGATACGAGCCTTCCGGTCTTGGAGGTCATGGTTCACCAGATCGATCCTGGGGCTTGGGCCTTCTGGGGTGCGTCCGGCGAAGTGGCGGACGCAGCCGGATCCAAGAGCTTGCGTCCGACCACTGAGGAGGGCTGGCTTGCGGCCGAAAATGGTGCCGTGCAGGTTGCCGAGGGCGGCAACCTTATGCTGCTTCCGGGCCGCGTTCGCGATGAAGAATGGATCCGTCTGTCGAAGAAACTGACCCAGGATGGGCTCGCGGCAAAGGCGGCGGTTGAGGCCAAAGATTCTGCAAAAATGTATGCTGTCGGGGCAGAGATGTTCCAGACCTGCATCGCTTGCCACACCAAATATGTTCCAGCGCTGCAACCCGGCGCCGAGCCTGTGGGCGCGCCCCTGCCAGATTGGCCTGCGGACGTGAAGCTCAAACAAGAACAGTTCCTTGAAGGGAAGAAATAATGTCCATTTGGTCCATTACCCCTCGCCTTGGCGCGATGGTTGCTGCTCTAGCCCTGTGTGGAGCGGCAGGCCAAGTCGTCGCGGCGGAAGCGCCTGCGGCTGCCCCTCTGAACCTGGTTGTGATTTCAGATCGCGCTCAGATCGGTGTGGCCCCGGAAGTGGTCTGGAAGAAGACTGGTGGATATTGCGATATTGGCGCGATGTTGAAGACCACCTGCGTGATCACGTCGGGTAACGGGGATGTCGGTTCGAACCGCCTGATCGCAGGCCGGGTCAACGAAATCTTGGTCGCCAAAACCTCGACCTCCTACACCTATGCCCAGCCCATGGAACCCAACCTCTATCATGGCACGGTAGAAATCCTGCCGGACGGCGCCGGAAAATCCTTGGTGATCTATTCGCTGTTGTTGGACCCGACCTTTGGCGCAGACCCAGCCACGCGTGAGGCGAAGATCGCTGAGCGCCGCGGTTTCTTGAAGTTGATGCTTGGTCAGATCAAGGCCGCGTCAGAGGCCCCATAGGGGATTGCACGTCAGCAAGGTGGCCGAGGCTTCCCGTCTTGATCACCTTGCGACAGGGAACCAAATGACATGACTGGCACGCCATCCGCCGCACCAACGCTCGGGACCAAACTCGCCTACGGATTTGGCGCGGCGGCCAATGGGGTCGCTGATAATGCCTTCAGCTACTTCCTCTTGATGTTTTATGGTCAGGTCATTGGCCTAAGCCCGATTTTGGTCGGATTGGCCTTGACCATCGGTCTGATGATCGACGCCTGTCTGGACCCGATCATTGGCCTTTGGTCAGACAATCTGCGCTCGCCTTGGGGGCGTCGTCACCCCTTCATCTATGCGTCGGTGGTGCCGACCGGTCTGCTGTTCTTCCTGATTTGGAATCCGCCGGTTGGCTGGTCAGAGCAGGCGCTATTTTTCTATCTGCTCGGGCTGTCGGTGCTGATCCGCGCCGCGGGGTCCCTGTTCCAGATCCCATCCTCTGCTCTCGCTCCAGAACTGAGCACCAGTTACGACGAGCGCAGCAGTCTGATGAGCTACCGCTTCTTCTTCGGTTGGGTGGTCGGCAATCTGATGACGGTGTCGATGTTCTACCTGATCTTCCCCGCCTTCTCGACGCCGGCTGTGCCCAATGGTCAGTTCAACCGCGATGCCTATGCCTTTTACGGGATCTTGGTGTCGGTCGTGGCCCCCTTTGCCATGCTGGTATCGGGCCTTGGAACCCATCGGCACATTCCCAACTTGACCGTGCCGCCGGTCAGAGAATCCAAGTCGATCAAGTCCCTATTCGGTGAGATCTTTGCCACCCTCGGCAATCGCTCCTTTGCCGCCCTATTCATCGCGGCGACCTTGGGCGCCATATCTGCGGGCCTAGCGGCGGGTCTGGCCTTCTATTTCTCGACCTATTTCTGGCGTTTTACCTCCATCCAAAATGGCTATCTGGCGATGGGTGTTTTCGGCTCAGCCATTATCGGATTTTTGGCTGCGCCCTGGGCAACCCGGACCATTGGCAAGAAGCAAGGCGCCGTCATTATTGGCCTTATTGCCTTCATAGGCTCTCCCGTTCCCATCGTTCTTCGACTGCTGGGCCTGATGCCCGCCAATGGAACGCCGGAGCTCTTTTGGATCGTCTTTGGTTTTACCGCCATTGATACGGGCCTGATCATCTGTTTTCAGATCCTAGCCTCCTCAATGATGGCCGATCTGGTCGAGCAGGCCCAGCTGCGCACGGGTAAGCGGTCTGAAGGTCTGTTCTTCGCCGCCGATGGGTTCGCGCGAAAGATGGTCACCGGCCTTGGCCTGATCCTAGCGACCCTACTGTTGCAATTTGCCAACTTCCCCAAGGGTGCGGACCCCAGTCAGGTTTCTGATGAGGTCACGGCGCGTCTGGCGATCCTCTATGTCCCTTCCATTCTGTTCCTTTGGCTTTCCATGGTCGCCGTTATCTCGACCTACAAGGTGAGCCGCTCTGACCACGAAAAGGCCCTGCAGGACCTGTCTGACAAGGCTGCCAAGCAAGCTTCGACACCCACCGATTAATCGACACCAAGACGGAGAAAACCAATGCGGATCAAGTTTTTGGCGATGGGGGCGGTCGCAGCCCTCGCTCTCGGGGTCGGGGCCTTTGGCGTCAGCGCCTTTGCGGCTGAACCCGCACCCTACAAGGCTCCGCGTCTGGCCTTCGGTCAGCCGGATTTGGGCGAGAACTGGTCCAATGTCAGCCTAACGCCGGAGACCCGTCGCGGCGGCATGGGCAATCGCGCTGTCCTGACTGAAGAAGAGGTCAAGGCGATTGAGACCGGTGCCGTCAAGGCCCTCGACGATGCCAATCAGCCGACCGATCCCGACGCACCAGCCCCCACGGCGGGGGGAGACAAGCCGCCTCCGGGCACCCGCGTTGAGTTTGCGGCGGCAGGCGGTGCCGTGGGCGGCTACAACGCCTTTTGGCTGGATCCGGGTAATCGGGTCATGCGCGTCAAGGGTCAGCCTCGCTCTTCGATCCTGACCACTGCGAACGGGCAGGTGCCGCCCTATCTTCCCGGTGTTAAGGGCCCTGAGCCATGGTGGAAGGCGGGGGACCGTTATGAAAATCCTGAGAACCGTTCCATTGGGGAGCGTTGCATCATGGGCTTTGGTCGCAATGCCGGCCCGCCCATGCTGGCCAATGGCTTCTACAATAACGACTATAAGATAACCCAATCCCCAACCGTGATCAGCATCCTGGTCGAGATGGTTCACGATGCCCGGATAATCCGGCTCAATGGCAAGCACCGCACCGATGGACTGCGGCCATGGATGGGCGACTCGATTGGCCGTTTCGAAGGCGACACCTTGGTGGTCGAAACCACCAATATCCCAGAGACCCAAGCCTATCACGGCTCATGGAAGGATCTGACCGTCATCGAACGCTTTACCCGCGTCGGACCTCAGCGGCTTCACTATGAGTACAGCATCGTCGACCCCACCATGTGGGCTCAGCCTTGGGGCGGGGAATATGAATTCTCGCCAACGGCAGGCGAGATCTATGAATATGCCTGTCACGAAGGCAACTATGCGCTGCGCCATATTCTGGCCGGTGCCCGCGCCGAAGAGGCAGCCAAGGCAGCCAAGGCGGCTCAAAAGCCTTGATCTGACCGGTAACAGACGACCGAACGCCAATGCCATCCCCTCCTGCGAGCGAGGGGGTGGCATTGTCATTTTAGGGGGCAATTGGACCTTGCCTAACTCGCCGCGGGCCATAAGCTGACGGCAATCAAAACCAAATCCATACTGGGGAACACCATGGTCGAAGACATTCTTGAACCCAACCTGCCGATCATTGATCCCCACCATCATCTCTGGGACCTGACCCCGCTGCTCGGCCACTTTCCGGAGCCGCATCATCCCTTTATCGCCGCCGTCGCGCGCACGCCCTACTATACGTTCGACCAGCTGCGCAGCGACGCTCAGAGCGGTCACCGCGTGGTTGGCACGGTCTTTATGGAGTGCGGGGCCTTCTATCGCGCCGATGCATCCGTAGAGATGCAGCCCGTCGGTGAGGTCGAGTTCGTCAATGGCGTCGCCGCCCAGAGCGCCAGCGGCATCTATGGTGAGTTGCGTGCGGCAGCTGCCATCATTGGCCACGCTGACATGACGCTGGGCGATGGGGCCAAGCCGGTGCTCGAGGCCCTGATCGCGGCGGGTAATGGCCGTTTCAAGGGCATTCGTCACCAAGGCGCTTGGGATGCCAATCCCGATGTCCTGGGTCCTCCCTTCCATGCGCCGCAAGGCCTGCTAGCCAGTGACGAATTCCATGAGGGCTTCAAGGTACTGGCCCCCATGGGCCTGACCTTTGACGCTTGGGTGGTTGAGCCGCAGTTGGACGATGTGCTCAAGCTTGCCCGGGCCTTTCCAGACACCAGCATCATCCTTGACCACTGCGGAACGCCCCTGAACATTGCCAACTATCAGGGCAAGCTTGATGAGAACTTCGAGCGCTGGCGCACCTCGATCCGGGCCATTGCCCAATGTCCCAATGTGACGGTCAAGCTTGGCGGCCTCGCCATGGCCTTTTGCGGCATGCCTGAGCAGGGGCCGGAGGCGGGCGTGCGCTCAGAGGCCTTAGCCGCCATGTGGAAGCCCTATATCGAGACCTGCATCGAAGCCTTTGGTCCGGAGCGGGGGATGTTTGAAAGCAACTACCCTGTGGATAAGTGGGGCGCGAGCTATGCCACCCTCTGGAACGCCTTCAAGCGCATCACGGCAGGCGCTTCCGCCGAAGAGAAACGCGCCCTCTATGCGGGCAACGCAGCGCGGGTCTATGGGATAGAAAACCTGCTGGTCGGGCTCTAAAGCCAGAAAATGGATGGGCGGCGGGGCGCAATAGGATTGCCCCGCAGTTCGTCTTTACAAAGATATTTGGTAAAAATAGCTAAAACTTTGATTTTTTGAGATTTATCGCTCTCATCCAGTCACGGAAGCTTGTCTTGACGGAATGGTGGGCGCAGTAGGATTCGAACCTACGACCCGCTGATTAAGAGTCAGCTGCTCTACCAACTGAGCTATGCGCCCGCACTAGAACTGCCTTTGGCGAGGGCAGCAGCGAGGGCGCGATACATACGCTAATCTATTGGGATGGCAAGCGACTTGATGTGACTTTAGTAAGGAAAATGGGGGGCACCCATGGCCGGACGAGAAAAGACGGGAGCGCTAGATTTCGATTATCTCGAGACCTATGCCGATGGCGATATGGTGGTCGTGGAAGAGGTGTTGAATCTCTTTCGCGAACAGGCGGCCCTGTGGCTGCGGGTCATGGATCCGCACGATCCGGGTGAAGGCTGGCGCGATGCGATCCACAGCCTGAAGGGAACCGCCTTGGGTGTGGGGGCTGTGTCTCTGGCGCAGGCCTGCTCAACGGCGGAGTGGGTGCTGGGCGATGCCCATATGGACCGGACCCTTGCCCTGATCCGCGTGCGCGATGCGGTAGAGGCGGTTTTGGCCGATATTACGATCTATCAGTACGAAAAGAACATTCAGTCCCTGCGCGATTGATCCCAGACGCTGAGTTCATAGGCGATAGACCGGTCGATCAGCAGGCGCCAGACGGGCTCTGCGATGGCGGGCGACAGGCCAACCCTTTGCGCCTCGGCCTTGACCTTGGCCACCACGTCCTCGATGCGCGGCACGTCGCGCACCACATTGCGGTCCTGCTTGATGCGGGCGGCGGCATCCATATAGCCCTGACGTTCCGCCAAGAGGGCGACAAGGGCACGATCGAGCTCATCCACCCCTTGGCGGACGTCAGTCATGGTGGTGCAGTCAGAGGGGGGGAGGCGTTCAGACGTCATAGGGCCTTAGATTCCAGCACCATTGTCAATGGACAGAAGCGCAGCCTCGTGGGCTTCAGCTTCCGCGATGAGCCATGAGACGAAGGCCTTAACCTGCGGCAAACGTCCCTTGGCCTTGGGATGGACGAGGTAATAGGCGAAATCGACGGCGGTGGCGATCTGAAAGGGCGCGACCAATCGGCCAGCATCCAGATCCGCCTGGGCCAAGGCCCGCTTGGCCAGAGCCACGCCGCGCCCGCCGACAGCCGCCTCAATCACCAAGGAGGATTGGTTAAAGCGCGGCCCTCTGGCACCGTCCATACCCTTCACGCCCCGCGCGGCCAGCCACATGGTCCAGTCGGGGCAGCTTTCGTCCGCGTCGGGCGAGCCATCATGCAGAAGGATCTGCCCGCTGAGATCGGACAGGTTGCTCAGGGGGTGCGCTTCTAAGAAGGCGGGGCTGGCAACAGCAATCACCGTCTCTTGCATCAGGCGGTGAACCTCGAGCCCCGGATAGCGGCCCGAGCCATAGCGGATGGCGATATCCACCTCACCGCCGCCGAAATCGACCAGCTCCATCCCCGCCGACACCCAGACATCAACATGGGGGTGGGCAGCCTCGAACTTGCCCAGACGCGGGACCAGCCACTTGGCAGCGAAGGAGGGGGCAACCGAGACGGTCAAGCGCCGACCATCAATCGCCGCGGTCAGCATCGAGGCGGCTTCAGCCAGACGATCAAAGGCCTCGCGCAGGGCGGGCAGGGCAATCTGGGCCGCGTCGGTCAGCAACAGGCCCTTGGGCGTGCGCTTGAACAGGGCCGCGCCAACATAGTCTTCGAGATTTTGAATCTGCTGGCTGACCGCGCCGGGGGTCACCGATAGTTCTTCTGCGGCACGACTGAAGTTCAGGTGCCGGGCAGCGGCCTCAAAGGCCCTTAGCGCGTTTAGGGGTGGTAGTCGGCGGCGGTCCATAGTTTTCCTATAGCCTCGGGCAGAAGTCCTCGTTTGCGAAGTGGCAGCATCCGCAACATTTTGCAACTGTTCCGCAACGTTATGGCCCTTTCGTTGTGGTGCGGACTGCGGAGTGGATGCTAATTGTCCACTCCGTTCAACCCGGCGATCCATGCCGGTCCGACCCCTTGAAGGCTTTCTAGGCTTATGGCCCGACGACTTGTTGTCCTGCAATCCTCTGCCAATGCGCCGGAGTCTGGCCGCGTTGTGGGTAAGGTGTGGCTGGTCGGCGGTGGTCCGGGCGATCCTGATCTCTTGACGGTCAAGGCCCTGCGGCTGCTGCAAAGCGCCGATGTGGTGGTCCATGACCGCCTGACCCCTCAGCCCGTGCTCGATCTGGCCGGTCCCCAAGCGCGGATGATCGATGTGGGCAAGCGCAAGTCGCGCCACACCCTGCCGCAAGATGACATCAATGCCCTGTTGGTCGCCTTGGCGCTCGAAGGCCTAAAGGTCGTGCGGCTCAAGGGCGGTGATCCCTTTGTCTTTGGCCGAGGCGGCGAAGAGATGCAGGCCTGCCGTGAGGCTGGGGTTCCGGTCGAGGTCGTCCCCGGCGTCAGCGCAGCCCTCGCGGCGGCGGCGGGCGCGGGTGCGCCCCTGACCCATCGCGGCATGGCGCAGGCTGTGACCTTTGTGACTGGCCATGCAGCCAGCGGCCAAGCCCCAGATCTGGACTGGAACGCCTTGGCCAGCGCCAACCATACGGTCGTGGTCTATATGGGCCTGTCCAGTGCACCGATCATTACGGCACGTCTGATCGAGGCGGGGCGCGCAGCCTCCACGCCGGTCCTTGCCGTTGAAAATGCTAGCCGCCCAGACGAGCGGCGGGTCCTATCCACCCTTGGACAGTTGCCCTCGGCCCTCAGCGGCATTGACGGTCCTGCCATCCTCATCATCGGAGAGGTCGCCGCCTTGGCGGAGGACGCGACCCTTCTGGATCAAGTTTTAGAGCGAGTTCAGGCATGAGCGCCGAGTTTTTAAAGGCCCTGACAGCCAATCGGCTGGGCGAGGGTGACGTGGTCTTTTGGTCTGGTGGTCAATGGGTCGAGCAGTTTGCCGATGCGGAACTGTTCACCGAAGAGGGTCCGGCTGAGGCGGCGGTGGCGCTCGCCAAGGCGCAGCCCCGCATCGTCGTGGATGCCTATCTCATCGATGTGACCCGCAGCGATCAGGGCGTGGCCCCGGTTAGTTATCGCGAACGTCTTCGGGCGCTTGGCCCAACCAATGAACTGGGGCACGGCAAGCAGGCCCTTGGCGGCGCCGCAATCGCCGCCCTGCAAGCGGCGTCCGGAGCTGCCCGCTCGACCGGTCGCCTTGACCTCATCCGTCGCAAGTAAGGACGCCGCATGTACCGCTATGATGCGATTGATAAGGAATTTCTGACCGACCGCTCGAACGAGTTTCGGCATCAGGTTGGCCGCCGCTTGGCAGGCGAGTTGAGCGAAGATCAGTTCAAGCCCTTGCGCCTGATGAACGGTCTCTATCTACAACTGCACGCCTATATGCTGCGGGTTTGTATTCCCTATGGCACGTTGAATGTGGCGCAGGTCCGCCGTCTGGCTTGGATCGCGCGGACCTATGACAAGGGCTATGGCCACTTTACGACGCGCCAGAATATCCAGTTCCACTGGGTCAAGCTGCGCGATGCCCCAGACATTCTCGATGCCTTGGCGGAGGTGGACCTGCACGCCATCCAAACCTCGGGCAACTGTATCCGCAACACCACCTCTGACCCCCGCGCCGGTGCCACGGCGGAGGAGATCGACGATCCTCGCGTCTGGTCCGAAGCGATCCGTCAATGGTCGACCCTGCATCCGGAATTTTCGTACCTGCCGCGCAAGTTTAAGATCGCGGTGACGGCTTCGGCCAAGGATCGGACGGCGGCTCGCGTTCACGATATTGGACTGGCCCTTCGCCAAGGCCGCGATGGCACCTTAGGCTTTGAGGTCATGGTCGGCGGCGGCATGGGGCGCACGCCCTTTATCGGTCAGACGATCAAGGAATTCCTGCCCGCGACCCGGCTGCTGTCCTATCTGGAAGCGGTTTTGCGGGTCTATAACCGCGCCGGTCGCCGGGACAATATCTATAAGGCCCGGATCAAGATCTTGGTCTCATCGCTGGGTGCCGAAGAGTTTGGCCGTCAGGTCGAAGAGGAGTGGGCCCAGATCGATGCGGCCCGCGCGGACCTGCCCGACACCGAACTGGCCCGAATTCGCGCGGCCTTTATCCAGCCGGGCCTAGAGGTCCTGCCTGCGGTTAGTGACAGCTACGAGGCCGCTCGCGGCGCCAATCCAGCGCTGGCCCGTTTTGCGCGTAACAATGTTAGTGCACACAAGGCCCCCGGCTATGCCATCGTCGATGTCTCGCTCAAGGCCCATGACGCCACCCCAGGCGATGCCAACTCTGATCAGTTGGAAGCCATCGCCGACCTAGCCGAGCGTTTCAGCCTTGGCGATATTCGCGTCACGCACGAGCAGAACCTCGTCCTGCCGCACGTCAAGCAGAGCGATCTTCCCGCCCTGTTCGAAGGCTTGGTGGCTGTGGGTCTGGCGACGCCGAACATCAATCTGGTGTCCGATATCATCGCCTGTCCGGGGCTGGACTATTGCGCCCTTGCCAATGCCCGCGCCATTCCCGTGGCCCAGTCTATTGCTCAGCGGTTCCTCGATGCGGATCGGGCTGAGCTAGTCGGCGAACTGAAGATCAAGATTTCGGGCTGTATCAATGCCTGTGGTCACCACCATGTCGGCCATATCGGCATTTTGGGCGTCGATAAGAAGGGTGAGGAATATTATCAGCTCACCCTCGGCGGCTCTGGCGCGGAAGATGCCAGTATCGGCAAGATCCTCGGCCCCGGCCTCAATGCCGATCAGGTCGCTCCAGCGGTGGACCGTCTCGTCGAGGTCTATCTGGCTGAGCGCCAAGGCGAGGAGCGCTTCCTCGACACCTATCGCCGGATTGGCATGACGCCGTTCAAGGAGGCCGTCTATGTCGACGCTCATTAAGTACACCGCCAACGGCGCGACCGAGATCGAGAACAGCTTTGTCCATGTGGTCGATGGTGAGCCCGTGCCGCAGGGCGCGGACATCATTGTCTCGCTGGGCCGGATCAAGGCCGAGGGCGAGGCCCTGCTGGCCAGCGGCGTTCGCGTCGGGGTTCAGATCGAACCGGCTGAGGCGGTTGAAGACTTGGCCGAGCTCTTGCCACGTCTGGCCCTCGTTGCCGTAGCCTTCCCGAAATTTCGTGATGGCCGGGCCTATACCTCCGCAACCCTGCTGCGCCAGCGCTTAGGCTTTAACGGTGAGGTCCGGGCGGTGGGCGATGTCTTGCGCGAGCAGGCCTATGTCATGACCCGCTGCGGCATTGATGCCTTTGTCCCTGCTGATGGCTCCAGCGCGGCGGAATGGTCGCGGGCGGCGGGTCACTTCCGCCATGTCTATCAAACCGCTGCGGATGGCCGGACCCCGGCCTATGCGGAACCGGGTAGGCGCTAGGCCCATGGCGTTGGATTTGCAAAACCAAACCACGGGTGGCGCAGTCAGCCTCGCTGACCGGCTGGATCAAGACCTGCGCCATGCCTCGCCGCAAGAAATCTTGGGCCGAGCAGTCGAGACCTTTGGCGATCGTTTGGCGCTGGTCTCGTCCTTTGGGGCGGAGTCGGCGGTGCTGTTGCATCTGGTCGCCCAGATCAAGCCAGACATGCCGGTGCTGTTCCTCGATACGGGGATGTTGTTCGGTCAGACCCTCGACTATCGCAAGTCTCTCGTGGCCCGCCTTGGACTGACCGATGTGAGGGACCTGCGCCCTCAGTTCCAAGATTTGGCGACGGGCGATCCTAAGGCCGATCTGTGGAAGATTGATACGGACGGCTGTTGCCACATCCGCAAGGTCCTGCCGCTTGACCGTGCCTTGGGCGCATTTGACGGCTGGATTACCGGTCGCAAGCGGTTCCATGGCGGGGACCGTCTGCGCTTGGCCGTGGTTGAGCAGGCAGCCGATCAGGTCAAGTTCAACCCGCTGGCCAATTGGGACAAGGCCGATCTGGACGCCTATATCGCCCTGCACGATCTGCCGCCCCATCCCTTGGTGGCACAGGGCTATCCCTCTGTCGGCTGCTGGCCCTGCACCAATCCAGTCGAAGAGGGCGAGGATGTTCGGGCGGGGCGCTGGGCCGGTTCGGACAAGACCGAGTGCGGCATTCACCGTCCGCTCGAAGTGGATACCGATGTCGGTGATGTTGGTGCCGATATTTAGGGCTTAGGCGCTGGCGCTGGCGTTGTCGGCTTGGCGTTCGGCCAAGCTGGAGGGCAGCCCTTAAACTCCCCGATCCGGTGGGCCGAAAGGGTCTTGAGATTCAAACCCTTCTTCATCAGGGGCTGCATCGAATAGGATCCAAAGCCGGTAAAAAGATCGATCATGGCCCCGCGAATGGCCCCGCCCGTGTCGGACGCGTACCACATGCCATCATGGACCCCGCCGCCGGGCACCGGAAGGCCGACCGTCTCGGGAATATAGACCACAGAGCCCTTGGGAACGACCTTTGGATCGATGGCGACGGTGCGCATCGGTACGACCTTGCAGCCGAGAGAGTCCCGGTTCCCAACCCCCTTGGCCCCAACATGATACATCCGCACAGCCAATTTCCAATCGGGCAGCATCATGGCCGCTGGACTCAAGGCGAGGCTGCTCACCTGCTCGAGGGCGGAATTGACCAGATCACCGATGGGATCGTCGGCTGCGGGCTTGCTTGCTACCGCAGGCGCGGGCGTTGAGGGCGCAGGCTTGGGCTGAGGAGCGCTCTGTCCCCACGCGGATGGGGCCGCCAGACCGGCTGCGATCAGGAACCCAATGACAGGGAAAAGGCGCGTGCGTCGAGACAAGATCTACCAGAGGTCAGCCTTGGCGTATTGAGCCGACGCTATTTAAGGGGCATGAAGGGCTCGGATCAACCCTGTTGGTGAAGGCTGCGCCCCTATGACCGTGAAAATCTATGGTGACCGGATCTCTGGAAACTGTCTGAAGGTCAAATGGACGGCGGACTATTTGTCGATCCCGTATCAATGGATCGACATTGATGTCCTGAAAGACGAGGCCAAGACGCCGACCTTTTTGGCGCTCAATCCAGCCGGTCAGGTGCCGACAGTCGTGCTCGAAGATGGGCGGGTTCTGGCCCAGTCCAACGCCATCATCACCTATCTGGCCGAGGGCTCTGACCTGATCCCTGCGGACGCCTCTGACCGGGCCAAGATGCTGGAATGGATGTATTGGGAGCAATATAGCCATGAGCCCTATATCGCCGTGGTGCGCTTTCAACGGCACATGATGGGCAAGAGCGCCGACCAGATCGAGCCGCGTCTGATGGAGCGGGGCTATGGGGCCTTGGCGCGGATGGAGACAGGCCTTGCAGGTCGCGCCTATCTGGCGTCAGATCGTGTGACCTTGGCGGATGTGGCCCTGCTAGCCTATACGCGACTTGCACCTCAGGGCGGATTCGATATGCAGGCCTATCCGCTCGTTCGGGCTTGGATTGCGCGAGTCGAGACGGATCTGAACATTACCGACTGATCGAAAAGGCGGCGCTCCATGACGGTTTCCCTCTCCAGGCGCGCGCGCCTTGGACTTTCGGCCTTGAGCGCCGTCATCGCGCTGGCGGTCCCGGTTTCAGCCTTGGCCTGGGGCGCGACGGGTCATCGGATCATCGCCGAGGCAGGGATGCAGGCCTTGCCCGCAGACCTTCCAGCCTTCCTTCGTAAACCCGACGCCGTGATCACAGTGGGGGAACTGGCTCGGGAGTTGGATCGCTCCAAGGGGGCAGGTCGGCTTCACAGTTCCATGCGCGACTCCAACCACTTTGTGGATCTGGATGACCAAGGCCTGATCATGGGCGCGGTGCCTCTTGAGCCTATGGCCGCGACCCGGTCTGACTATGAAACCGCCCTGCGCGCAGGCGGTAGCGACAGTGCCAAGGCAGGCCTCTTGCCCTATGCGATGGTCGATGGCTGGCAACAGATTACCAAGGACTTTGCCCACTGGCGCGTCCTGACCGCCGCCTTGCCTAGGGCCAAAGACCCGCAGCAACGGGCTTGGATCAAGGCTGATCTGGCGCGGCGCGAGACCCTGATTCTCAACAATATCGGCATCTGGGCCCATTATGTCGGTGATGCGAGCCAGCCGCTCCATACCAGCATCCACTATAACGGCTGGAGCGATGGCCCCAATCCCAAGGGCTATTCGAGGGCTCGAACGATCCATGGCAGCTTTGAAGGGGCGCTGGTGCGACAGGTGATGGATCAGGCCCGACTGAAGGCCGCCATGACGCCCTACACACCGTGCGGCTGCACCATCGAGCAGATGACTGTCCGCTATTTGCGCGCCACCAATGCTCAGCTTGAGCCGCTCTATGATCTCGAAAAGGCGGGCGGCTTGGTTGCCAGCGACCCGCGCGGGCAAGAGTTCGTCAATCGTCGCTTGGCAGAGGCTGCATCGAGTCTGCGTGATATGGTCGCCGAGGCCTGGGCCGCCAGTGCCAATAGCAAGGTCGGATGGCCCGAGGTCAGTGTCGCCGATGTCGTCAGCGGCAAGGTCGATGTCTATCCTCTGCTCTATGGTCAGGACTAGGCCCATAGCGATTTGTTATTTGTCTTGGGCCAAAATGATTTAGCCTGAGGGTCTAAGACAAGCCGCACCGATCAAGGCGTGGCTGGGAGGATCCGATGACGTCATTCTATGACCGCCACATCATGCCCAAGTTGATTGGCTGTGCCTGTGCCTCCAAGCCGATCATGAAGCAGCGGGCCAAGGTCGTGCCTCTGGCCAAGGGGCGGGTGCTGGAACTGGGCATCGGCGGTGGCCTGAATCTGGCCTTCTATGATCCCAAATTGGTCAGCAGCGTTGAGGGCGTCGATCCCTCCGACGAGCTTCGCGCCTTTGCTGAGGCGGCCCCGCGTCCTGAGGGCCTGAATGTGACCATCGCCAAGGGAACCGCTGAGGCCCTGCCTTTTGCGGATGGAAGCTTTGACACGGTGGTCTGCACCTTCACCCTCTGCTCCGTGCAAGACCCCGCCGCCGCCTTGGCTGAGGCCAAGCGCGCCTTGAAGCCGGGTGGGACCTTCCTGTTCTGTGAGCACGGCCTTGCCCCCGACGCCAAGGTGCAAACCTGGCAGCGCCGGATCGAGCCGATCTGGAAGCGGCTGGCGGGCGGTTGCCACATGACCCGCCCCATCGCGAGCGCCATCGCCGCCGCAGGATTTCAGTTGCAGGATCAGCACGGCATGTACCTGCCCGGTACGCCGCAAATCTTGGGCTGGAGTGAATGGGGCAGCGCCGTTGTGGCCTAAGCGCCTTGGGGTTGCACTTGACCTCTGTTAGACTGCCTTCATGAGCTTGCGCGCTGATTTTCGTCTCGAAGAGGCCGAGGGCACCTGTCGCATCATCGCCAGTGGTGATTGGACATCGGTGGAACTAGGCAAGGCAGGCTCGCGCCTTGTCCAAGCTGTGCAGGCCGCGCCCAACGCGATCATTGATCTGTCTGAGGTGGCCAGGCTGGATACGGCGGGCGCCTTGGCTGTGGTTCGTGCCCTAGGCGGTCAGATGGCCCCTGAGCGGCTCAGTGGCAGACCGGCAACGCTTCACCTTCTCGCCCTCGTCGCCGATGCCGCCGCTTTGGAAAAGCCAGCTGCGCCCGTCAACCGGCCCTTCCATGCCTTGGTCGAACGGGTCGGGCGGGGCATCTACTCCATCGGCGACGACATCTATGACACCTTTGCCTTCAATGGCAGATTGCTCGTTGCCATCGGTCGGGCCGTTCGCAGTCCCCAGCGGGTGAGATGGGCCGCCTGTTTCTCGCTGGTCGAGCGGGCAGGGTTGGACGCCATGCCGATTGTGGCGATGACGAGCTTCTTTATCGGTGCGGTCATAGCCCTGCTCGGGGCTAACATGCTCTCTCAGTTCGGCGCTCAGGTCTTTGCCGTCGAGCTGATCGGGATCGCGGTTTTGCGCGAGTTCAGCGTCATCATCACTTCTGTCCTGCTTGCCGGTCGGTCCGCGAGTTCTTTTGCCGCCGAGATCGGGTCGATGAAGATGAGCCAAGAGGTTGATGCCATGCGGGTGCTGGGTATTGATCCCTTCGATGCCCTGATCATTCCAAGGTTCTTTGCGCTGCTCTTCGCCATCCCGATCCTGACCTTTATCGCCACCCTGTCAGGGCTTTTGGGCGGGATGTTGGTGACCTGGTCGGTGCTCGATCTTGGGCCATCCTTCTTCCTGCAGCGGATTGTCGAGAATGTCGGCATCACCCATTTCTGGATCGGCATGAGCAAGGCGCCCGTGATGGCCGCTGTCATCGCCTCGATTGGCTGTCGGCAGGGCATGGAGGTCGGCGGCGACGTGGAATCGCTAGGCCGACGCGTGACCTCAGCGGTGGTGCAGGCGATCTTTTCCCTGATCCTGATCGATGCGGTCTTTGCGCTGATCTATATGGAGCTCGACCTATGAGCCCCGGTCACACCCCCGTCATTGAGATAAAAGGCCTAGTCTCTCGGTTCGGTGAGCGCGTGATCCATCAGGATTTGGATCTGACCATCACAGAGGGTGAGATCGTCGGCGTGGTCGGGGGGTCAGGCTCTGGAAAGTCGGTTCTGCTCAATACCATTTTGGGCCTTAAGCCCATTGATGAGGGCACGATCAAGATCTTTGGTGTGGACCTGTCGGTGGCCAGTCGAGCTGAGCGCAGTTCGGTTGACCGACGCTGGGGTGTCCTGTTTCAACGCGGCGCGCTCTTTTCCAATCTGACGGTGGGAGAAAATGTCGAGGCTCCGATGCTTCAGCATGGCAACCTGTCGGCCAAAGATATGCGCGAACTGGCGGCCTTGAAGATCGCCTTGGTTGGCCTGCCGCCCCATGCCATTGACCTCAAACCGTCGGAGCTTTCTGGCGGCATGATCAAGCGGGCAGCTCTCGCGCGGGCGCTGGCCCTTGATCCTGAACTGCTATTTTTGGACGAGCCGACCTCTGGTCTCGATCCGATTGGGGCGGGAGCCTTTGACGAGCTGATCGCCGACCTTTCGGCCAGTCTGGGTCTCACCGTCTTTATGATCACGCACGATCTGGACAGCCTCTATACCATCTGTGATAGCGTAGCGGTACTGGCGGATAAGAAGATCGTCGCCAAGGCTTCGGCGCGTGATCTAGAACAGTCCAAACATCCTTGGGTCCAAGAGTATTTTTGTGGTCCTCGAGGTCGGGCAGCGGCGGCTTCGGTCGCAGCGTCCAGCCGTTTAAAGAGCCCGGCAGCGGGTGCCGAGGAGGCAGGTTGATGGAACGCAATGCCAACTATTTCTTGGTGGGATTGATCTCTCTGATCCTGCTGATCCTCGCGGCCGTGTTCGTCACCTGGCTGGCGCGGGTTCAGTTTGCGCAGGACTATGCTGTCTACGACATCTCTTTCGTGGGGCCTGTGCGCGGGCTAACCGAAGGCGGGGAGGTCCATTTCAACGGCATCAAGGTCGGCGAAGTGACCAAGATTTCGCTCGATCCGAAAGACCCTAAGCGCGTCATTGCTAGAGGTCGCATCACCTCTGATGTGCCCATCCGCACCGATTCCTACGCCACGCTGGAGCCCCAAGGCATTACCGGGGTCAACTATGTTCAGATCACAGCGGGCACGGCCACCAAGCCCTTGTTGCGCGATGCGGCTGAGCGCGGCACGGTTCCGGTCATCTTGAGCCAGCAAGGCCCCTTGGCCGACCTGTTGGAGGGCGGCGGCACGGTCTTGACCCGTACCCTAGACGCGATCAACCGGGTCAATCAGGTCATGTCCGATGAGAACATCAAGAGCCTGAGCAGCACCTTCAAAAATATCGAGGCGGTCACCGCCGAGGCGCGCGACCGTAAGGCCATCTTGGCAGAGGCCGAAGTGGCCCTGAAAAATATTGATCGGGCGGCCTTGGCTTTTGAAAGTCTCAGCCGCACGAGCGAGACCTTCGTCAATGGCGATGCCCGCAAGGCCATGGCCGATGTCAGTGCCGCCGCCGAAGAACTCGACGTTGCTACGACTGAGGCGCGCGCCCTGATTGCGCAGCTGAAAGAACCGACGGCGGAGTTCAGCAAGACCGGCCTGCCGCGTTTAAGCTCTGCGATCTCGACCCTTCAGGCGGCAGCGGAATCTCTGGACCGTCTGGCCACCGAAGCTGAAGTCAATCCCCGTGGCCTTGTCAGTAAGGCCCCGGCTAAGGAACTGGAGGTCCGCCCATGATCCACGCCCCCGCTCAGTTAAGGCGCGCCGCTGCGATCATCGGCCTGGGCCTTGCCGCCATCAGCCTCTCAGCCTGCGTGACGGTGTTCCCCAAGACCAAGCCCGCTCAGCTCTATCATCTGGGGCTCGAGGCTGAGGGTGGCCCACAGGCGGCCTCTGGGGCAGGGGTGAGCGTCTTGCAGGGCGCGATCCAGTTCAATCGCGAGGTCGCAGGCGATCGTCTTCTGACCCGCCAAGGAAATCAGGCGGCCTATGTCGCACAGGCGCGCTGGACCATGCCTGCCACCCTGTTGTTCGAAGAAAGCCTCGCCAAGGCCTTTATGCGCGGCACCGGCGATGCGCGCCTGATCTCGCCCAAGGACCCTGTCAGCGCCAAGCTGGTCCTGCGACTGGATGTTCGCGCGCTTGAGATCCGCTATGGTGAGGGCTCGCGCCGGTCTCCGGTGGCGGTGGTCAATCTGAGCGGCCTCTTGGCCGATGCCGATCAGCGCACCCTCGTCAGCCAATCGGTCTTTGACTGTCAGGTCCCGGCCGAGAGCAACCGGGTTCAGTCGCTGGTCGCGGCCCTGAACGAGGCCCTGTCCGATTGTCAAGGCCAGGTGGTGAAATGGACCGATCAGTCCGCCGCTGGCTTTGCTAAGCCGAAGGGCTAAAGACCGGCCAGCGTTCCTTGATTTCGCGGCCATCATAGAGCGCGATATCGCCGAACTGCAGAAGCACCGCCTCACTCTGGTTGGGCCGCAGGAAGATATAGTCGTCGGCCTGCAGCGTGACCCTGTTCGAACCGGTGAGCAGCTCTTGATTGCTCGAGCGCCCAAACAGCGACGAATATTCCAGACCCGGCGGCGAAACCGGTGTGGCCAGCCAATGTCCGCCATGGATGAAGAAGGCGCGGCTGGTGTTGGGGTCCATGAACCGCAAGAGGCCCGCCAATTGCTCCGCCGTGGGCAGTAGGGTTTCGGGCAGGGCCTTGATCACCGGCGTGGCGATGAAGGCCGCCGGGACATTATCGGTCAGGGTGTCGGTATCGAAATCCACCGGCTTGACGAAGGCCGAGCCGACCGAAACCTCGGTGGCATAGGGATTGTCGCGGTGCATGTGGAAGGTCGGGCTGCCGGCCGTATTGAGCGTCATGCCCTCTAAGGCAAAGTCTGCCTCGCGGACCTGATCGATAAAGGCTTGATAGGTCTTTTGACTGCGGCCCAAGGCCTTGGCGCGAGCCTCGCCAGCAGCGACATGAGAGAGGTGGGGATCATAGCCCATCACGCCTGAGAGGGTCAGGTTCGGGGTGGCCTTGAGCCGATCCAGCGCTGCCTTGAACCCTTCGGGACCTGAAAATCCGCCGCGATGGAGGCCGATGTCGATTTCCAGATTGACCCTCATCGGCGCGCCATTAGCGCTGGCGAGGGCTGCATATTGGTCTAGCCGTTCGGGGCTATCGATCAGCCACTGCAGTTGCTTTGCCGGATCAAAGGCGTTGCGATGAAGATCGCGAAAGAACCCCTTGGCCTCGGCGGCGGCGAGGGGCTTGCCCATCAGATAGTCACCGCCAGGACGCTCGACTGCCATGGTGGCCATCATCGGGGCGTTGAAGACCATGAACCGTTCTGTGCCCATGCCCTCGGCCACCGCATCAATCAGGCTGGCGCAGGGCAGGGACTTGACCACGATCCGCAGATGCTGGCGCTCGGGCAGGGCTGCCTTCACGGCCTTGATGTTGGCCTCGAGCCTTGCCTGATCAATGACCAAGGTCGGACGGGCTAGGCCCGCGCGCTCGAGGGCTGAGGACAGGCCAAGGAAATAGGCGTCGTGGGGACCGCCCTGATCGCGTTTACGCATCGATAGTCCTCCAAGGGTCAGGGCCGCGAGGGCACCGCCCGCCAATCCTGCCCGCACCAGTCCACGCCGTGACGGGGCGTCAGACATTGAACAGACCCTTGAGATAGAGGTTCAACATCCGACCTTCTGGATCAAGACGTTGCCTTAGGGCTTTGAAATCATTCCATTTTGGATAAAGGGCTTCGAGCGCCCGTCCTTGCAGATTATGCAGCTTGCCCCAGTGGGGCCGTCCGCCGTAGCGCAAGAGGATCGGCTGGATCAACTCGAACAGAAAGGCGAACTCGTCGCGATAGTGGCAGTGCACAGCGATGGACCCGTGTGGCCCGCCTTGGAACGGTGAGAGCCAGGCCTCATCCGGCGCAATACGGCGCGCCTCGATGGGGAAGAAGACGTCTGGACGCTCGCGCTCAATGGTCTCGATCACCTCTTTGAGGGCCTTGAGCTGGTTTTCGGCGGGAAGATGGAACTCCATCTCGTTGAACCGTTCGGGCCGATCGGTGGAGAGCAGCTTCCAGCCCTCATCGACCGCCTCTTCCGGTTTTGCACTGGATAACAGAGCCTTACCGGCGGCTTTTCGCAGTGTGGTGGAGAAGCCGAGCAGATTGCGCAGGCCCTTGAGCGCCACAAGGATCGTATCATCCTGTTCGTTGGCGCGCTCGCGGGCGGGCAGGTCGGTCTCGTCATGGCTGATACAGGCGGCCATGTCGGTGAAGGGGATGGCATAGAATTCATAGTTGCGGTGCTTGGCCCAGCGGCTCTCAGCCTCGGCCAGCGTCTGCTCCAGCGGCTCGACCCAGACATGGCGGTGCAGGCGGCGATTGGGCGTTGTGCGCAAGGTCGCCTTGGTGATGACCCCCAATGCGCCGAGTGAGACCTTGGCGGCTTGGAAAATGTCAGGCTCGCGGGTGGCGTCGCAATCGATCAGATCCCCGCCCGGCGTGGCCAAGGTCAGGGCCACCACATCGCCGTGGATGGCGGTTAGGGTCTTGCCCGTGCCATGGGTGCCGGTGCCGAGCGCCCCGCCTAGAGACTGCTTATTGATGTCAGGCAAATTGGCCATGGCCCGCCCCTTGGCCGCCAGTTCTGGACCCAAGGTGCCCAGTCGGGTTCCAGCCTGAACAATCGCATTGTCACCCTGCCAGCCGACAATCCCCGACATCTGGTCCAGCGAGATCATGGTTCCGGGCGTCACGGCCAGCGCGGTAAAGGAGTGCCCGGCCCCGACCACTCGGATCGGTGCCTGCGCGGTCTTCAGGATTTGGGCCAACCCTTCAGCGCTGGTGGGGGCCAGTCGTGACTGGGGATAGCAATGTTGGATACCTGACCAGTTGCGCCAGACCACCCGGCCTTGGTTATCGGTCGAGGGCGGGGCCAGCGGTTCGGGCTTGTCATGGCTGGCAATCGCAACCGCGGCGACGCCTGTTCCTGCGACGGCGGCTCCGGCCCCAAGGGCGGTGAGGGCGGTTCGGCGACTGATCATGGTTTCGGCTCCGGCTGATCGGCCAAGAAGCGGATCAGGGCTTGGTGATCTTGAGGGGTGCAGGTCAAACATTGGCCGCCTGCAGGCATGCCGCGATAGCCTTGCAGCACATGGTCGACCAGCACCGGCAGGCCCTGTTTCCAACGCGGGTCCCAGGCGGCGTGATCGTGGACCAGAGGCGCGCCCGTGCCCGCCATAGCGTGACAGGCCTTGCAGGAGGTTTCATAGAGGCTGGTAATGCGCGGATCGGCAGGGCGAAGGGCGAGGGCCTGCTCTGGCGTGGGCGGCGGGGGCACGGGCTTGGTGCAGCTGCTGATCAACAGGGCGCCGCTGATCAATGCCCCGCCAAGCCAATATCCCTTATTCATTATCCATCCCCGTTTTTGCCCATCCTAAGGGGCTGCGCGGGTTTGGCAACGCTTAGCGTTTGGACGCTAAAGGCCCGCTTGGCGCTTTGCGGCGGTGACTGTGTTTTGCAGAAGGCAAGCGACGGTCATCAGGCCAACCCCGCCCGGAACCGGGGTGATGGCGCCCGCGACCGCCTTGGCCTCGTCAAAGGCCACATCGCCGACCACGCGGGTCTTGCCCTCCGCCGCCGCCGCCGGATCGCGCGAGGGGACGCGGTTGATGCCCACATCGATCACGGTCGCGCCGGGCTTGACCCAATCGCCGCGCACCATCTCTGGACGACCCACCGCCGCGACCAGAATATCGGCTTGGCGGCAAAGGCTAGGCAGGTCGCGCGAGCGTGAATGGGCGATGGTGACGGTACAGTCGGCCTGAAGCAGAAGTTGCGCAATCGGCTTGCCCACCAGGTTCGAGCGGCCGATGACCAGCGCATTAAGGCCGCGCAGATCGCCCAAGGTCTCTTTGAGCATGATCATCGAGCCTAGCGGTGTGCAGGGCGTCAGGGCTGGTTGTCCATTGGCCAGCAGCCCCGCATTGACCACATGCAGACCGTCAACATCCTTGGCCGGGTCGATGGCGGCGATGACCTCGTTGCTGTCCAGATGATCGGGCAGGGGCAGTTGCACCAAAATGCCATGGATAGCCGGATCGGCATTCAGCGCCTTGACGATGGCCACCAGATCCCCTTGAGCCGTGTCGGCGGGGAGGCGGCGGGTCACGGACAACATCCCGCATTCCTCGGTCTGCTTACCCTTATTGCGCACATAGATCTGGCTGGCCGCATCCTCGCCGACCAGCACTACGGCCAGACCGGGGGTCAGACCGTGCTTGGTCTTCAACTCGGCCACTTCGGCAGCGACATTGTCGCGCACATTCTGAGAATAGACCTTGCCATCAATGATGCGCGCGTCGGTCATGGGCTCTCCAATCGGGAAGGCACGGCAGGGCACAGCCCGCCGCAAAAGGGCTGGCGTCTAGTACGGTGATTGGGGGCCAGAGATCAACCATTCAACCGCTTTGACGCCCATTTGCCCCCCATCCCCGCCAGACCCCTTGCCCCCCGCCCCACACCGCGATATAGGACCAGCCCTTCGCAAGAAGCGGACGCATAGCTCAGCGGGAGAGCACTGCCTTCACACGGCAGGGGTCGTAGGTTCAATCCCTACTGCGTCCACCAATCTTTTCCCGATCAATCTTCCGCTGTTTAAGGCTCGCACGAATTGAAAAATTCCGCTTGATTTCGGAACATAAAGTGAACAACTATCGACGCTGGGTCATTTTCTGCCAATCTGGGGGAAAGTCACCGGTTGATTCGAGGGTAGTCGAGCTATGCGTCCGCGAACAGAGTTTCAGAGGCTGCGTGAACAGGCCGGACTGACCATCGCTGAGGCCTGCGATCTTCTGTTTGCCGCGCCCCGAACCGTGTGGGGTTATGAGTCCGAAGGGCGTCGCGTTCCGGCCTTGGTACTTAAGACCATGAGGGAGGCTGCGGGCCATCGGATGCAGGCTCAAGGTCCGTCAGACTTTCGGTTCATCGACCTTTTCGCTGGGATAGGGGGGTTGCGCCGAGGGTTCGAACCGATTGGCGGGCGCTGTGTCTTTACGTCCGAATGGGACAAATATAGTCGCCAGACCTATGCGCTCAATTTCCCCGACAATCATGAGATCGGCGGCGATATACGAGAGTTCTCGCAAGCGCCAGAACTGATCCCAGAGCACGACCTGCTGTTGGCGGGATTTCCATGCCAGCCCTTCTCGCTTGCGGGCGTATCGAAAAAGAACGCTTTGGGGCGGCCTCATGGCTTTCTCGATGAAACCCAAGGCACGCTATTTTTTGATACGGCCAAGATCCTGTTGCATCACCGACCAGCTGCTTTTGTCTTGGAGAATGTGAAGAACCTGCGCAGTCATGACGGAGGCAAGACCTTTCGGACAATCATGAATGTGTTGGAAAATGAGCTGGGCTATCACGTTCAAAGCCGGATCATCAGCTCGGAAACTTGGGTGCCGCAAAAGCGCGAACGGATATTTATCGTCGGTTTTAAGGACAGGACCGCGTTCGACTTTGCCGCCATGGATGTGGGCAAGCCGGGGTTCGGACCCAAGATGGGCTCTATCCTAGACCCCAATGACAGTGTTGATCCCAAATACACCCTGACAGAGAAGCTTTGGGAGTATCTGCAAAACTACCGGGCTAAGCATGAGGCGGCAGGCCATGGGTTTGGCTTTGGATTGGTCGGGCCGTCCGATGTCTCGCGCACCCTCTCGGCACGCTATTACAAGGACGGTTCTGAAATCTTAGTTAAACAGGAAGGGAAACGCCCCCGTAGGTTGACACCGCGCGAGTGTGCGAGGCTAATGGGATTTGAGACGGCGGATCGGCCCTTCCGCTTTGGCGTGTCCGACACCCAAGCCTACAGGCAGTTTGGCAATGCGGTCGTCGTCCCCGTCGTGGAGGCTATAGCAAGACATATGCAGCCCCATCTCCAAGCCGCTCTTGCAATAGGGCAGCGGGGGCGGGATCGGGATGATGGATCGCGGGCGGAGGAAGGCTTGAGCCTCGCTATAGCCTGAATAACAGGCCAGAGGGCCTGTTGCGCGACAGAGATGGAGTTGTAATGGCCGGGGATTTTGTTGAATGGCTTGATCAACAGTCGGGCTCAACCATCATTTGGTACATTAAGCGCCTGTCGGCCAACGACACGCTGGCCAATGGCACTCATCAGGCGGGACCCTATCTGCCCCGCGAATTGATGTTTAGCATGATCCCGGCAATCGCAACACGGGACATCAAAAACCCCGATGCCTACTTGCCCCTGTCCATCGACTCCCACAGTGATGTTCGCCAAATTCGCGCGATTTACTACAACAACAAATTCCATGAAAATCCAAAAGGTGGACGCAATGAAGTGCGTTTGACTAATTTTGGAGGCAAGGAATCGGCGCTCTTGAATGTGGATAGCACAGGGGCCTTCGCAGTTTTTTCGTTTCACCTTCTGCCCGATGGATCGGCCCGACGCTGTCAGGTCTGGGTCTGTTTAGAGGCGGGTGACGACCGTGTCCTTGAGGATCGAGTAGGCCCGATTGATCCGGGCGAATGGATCATATGGCAGCCTGATACTGGTCAAATTATCGGTGGGTCCCGCCAGAAGCTGGTGGATTCGAGTTGTTGGCTGAAACCAACTGATATGCCACCTGCGTGGTTAGAGCAGTTTCCGTCACCATCCGACATTGTTCATCGGGCGGTTGCGCGCCGAGATTTGTCACGCCTTTCGGCCGACGAGCGTCTCTTGCGACGGCGGCAGTGTGAGTTTCAAATCTATCTGAGCGTCGAAGAGGCGATTGAGCTTCCAACGATAAAGGCTGGTTTCACGACCATTGACGGGTTCATGCGCCGTGCTCAAACCATTCTGCAACGGCGCAAAGCAAGGTCTGGACGGTCTCTTGAATTGCACACCCGAGAGATATTGCTCGAAGAGAAGTTTATGGAAAATCATCAGTTTTCGCACCAACCGGAATCTGATCCCGGCAAAAAGCCGGATTTTCTGTTCCCCTCGGAGGCGGCCTATAAGGACCCGTCCTTTCCGGTTGAGCGACTACGCATGCTGGCGGTCAAAACCACCTGCCGCGACCGATGGCGGCAGGTGACCCATGAGGCCGAAAGAATAGCGCGAAAACATCTTCTAACCCTGCAAGAGGGTGTCTCTGAGGCGCAATTTCGAGAGATGCAAGCCGCGCAGGTTCAGTTGGTCGTCCCCGAACGCCTCGTCAAAGCCTTCCCCGAAAGCGTCCGGCCTCAACTTCAAACCCTCAGCCAGTTTATAGGTGAGGTTAAAGGGTTGGCCTGACTCCCGCCCCCTACATCAACCCCTTCAATTCCTCGACCCGCCCTTGCGTCTGTTCCGTCTCGCAGCGCCTTAAGCGGACGGTTTCTTTGATCAGGAAAGGGTTTCAATGCGGGTATATTCTCGACTTAACAACGCTGTCAGCGTAGTTGTCAGTTGTTTTTTCTACGCAATCAGCGTACTCATCCCCAATGGAGTTTGACTGGCACGATATCAAAAGCGCCCGGAACCTTGAGGCGCGGGGCTTTGGATTCGATTTCGCGGCTCAGATTTTCTTTGGTCGGGTGCTTACGAAGGTTGATGACCGAGCAGACTATGGCGAGGTTCGGGTCAAGGCTATTGGCGAGGTTGATGCCACGGTGCTGGTGGTGATCTACACAGATCGGGACGATGTCCGCTGGATCATTTCGGCCAGGTTGGCAAACAAAAAGGAGCGCGCGCTATGGTTCGCATGACACTGGAACAGATCAGGGCCTCGAAGCCGAAAATGGATCGCGCCAAGATCGCGGCGACCAGCGAGGCCGATATTGTCATCCATATGGCTGAAGATGGGGAAGATGCTGATCCGGCTCTTGTCAGGTTCAGCGAAGAGCTTCCGCCTGCCCAGATTCGGGCGCGGATCGGCATGACCCAAGTCGAATTTGCCAAGATTTTGCAAATTCCTGTCGCGTCGCTTCGCAACTGGGAGCAGGGGCGGGTGCGTATCGATCCGGCCGCTCGCGCCTTGTTTCGGATCCTCAGCCGTGACCCTCACCATGCGTTGATAGCGTTAGAGCCTGACCGTAAGGCTGGGTAATAGGGCTTTGGACCCGAAATCCGAAGCGAGGCCTCCTACATCAACCCCTTCAACTCCTCCACCCGCCCTTGCGTCTGTTCTGTCTCGCAGCGTAGGCGGGCAGCTTCTTTGATGAGGGGGTCGGTGGAGGTTTCGGCGGCTCGGATGTTGCAGTCGGCGGTTTTCTTTTTGGCCCAAGCGCGTTGGCGATGAGACCGAAACCCTCCTGTCTGCGAAAGCTCCGAGCTGTCGCAAAGCTGTTGACGCTCATCACTGAATGAACTCGTTGCGCACCTGTAGGGTGGATTTTATAAATTTGAGACAAAAAATTCATTTTATACTGATAGAAAAATATAGGCCTCACCGATAATCTTACAGATCAGGTATTCGGGGAGATAACGGCATGAGTATGCATACCGGCGCAGAGAAAAGTGCGCGTAGCCTATTGTTGGCTTCAGTATTAGGTGTTGCCATTGCATGTTTTGCTGTGAGTTCAACCACCGCACACCCCGGTCATAATACTCAAGTGACTCAAAAAGGCAGCTCTGGTGGCTCTGGCCCAGCCCTGGTTGGGCGCTTCAAGACCGACGCGATCGCTGGTACTGTCAGCACCGTCAGCCACATGAATTTTCGGAACGACCCTGAAGCCTTTCAGTTTGTGATTGTCTCGGACAATACGGGTGGCGCGCGCACGGGCATCTTTGAAAGCGCTGTTGGCAAGATCAATTTGCTTCAGCCCGAATTTGTGGTCAGCGTCGGTGACTTAATTGAAGGCTATTCGGAAAGCCCTGAAATCCTTGCCAGCCAGTGGGCCTATTTTGAGGGAATGGTGGGCCGCATTGAAGCACCTTTCTTTTATGCGCCGGGCAATCACGATTACTCAAACAATGTCATGGCTGATATTTGGAAAAAGAAGTTTGGTCGTTCCTTCTACCATTTTACTTATAAAGACGCATTGTTTGTGGTGCTGAACACCGAGAACAAACACCCCGGTGGGGGCCAGCCAAAAATTGATGAAGAGCAACGCGCTTATCTGGCTAAAGTATTGGCTGACAATCCAAAGCCACGCTGGACATTCCTGTTCATGCACCAGCCTGTCTGGTCTATTGGCACCGATACGGGTTGGGCTGAGGTTGAGGCCCTGTTGAAAGGTCGCGCCTATACAGGGATTGCCGGTCACATGCATACCTATGAGCATGTCGAGCAGGCTGGCCGCGACCTCATCACCTTGGGCACCACCGGCGGCGGCAGCCAATTGCGCGGCGAAGCTTACGGCGAATTTGATCACGTTACGTGGGTCACCATGGCTAAAGATGGCCCGGTTATCGCCAATTTGGCGCTGGACGGCATTACGGACAAATATGTCACCGCTCCAGGTTTCGCGCAGCGGTTCCAAAAACTGCCAACTTTCGCTTTGGAGCCATGGTTTGTCTCTGAAGGTGGCGGCGTGGGTTCAAACTTGCGCCTCAAAGTTCACAACCCGTTTGATGCGCCGTTAAGCTTCTCCATTGAAGCGCCCCAGCATCCGAGCATCCTGTTGACCGGTGATCCCCTGTCAGGAACCGTGCCCGCAGCGTCGGATCAGTTTTTTGATATTCCCGTCACCGTTTCGAAAGCTTCAGGCGCGTCGCGTCCCCTCGAACTGCGCGCCGCGGCTAAAGTCACTTTGGGTGACCGCGAAGTCGATTGGAACAATGTGATGCGGGCAGCACCTGTTGCACGTAACTTATTGACCAAGGCGTCTAAGCCGATTGTCCATGATGGTTCCATCGGTGAATGGGGCAGCCTGCGTTTTGCGGGAGAGACACCCGCACGCGCGCCCGACGGCAAGGCCTTTGACGTCACCGCCGACGATGCATCTTTCCGCTTTGACGTGGCTTATGATGACAATTTCCTTCATGTCGCGATTGATGTGAAAGATGATGAGGTGACGCCGGGTCTGTTGAGTGGGAAACACGACGCGCAAGATTTGGCTATTTTGACGCTAGATGGTCGGCCTGTGGCGCAAAGTGCGACCAATGTTGCCCTGACCACCACGATGAAGTCAGGCGATTGGATCTTCATCATGGGGACACCCAATGCTCAGGAGGGTGAGCGCCTGTTTGGTGCCATCATGCCTCCCATTTTTGCTGTCAAGATGAAGCGTAAGACCGGCGGCTATACGGCAGAGTTTCGTGTGCCTTTGGCCTATATCGCGTCCAAACATCCAAGCGGCAATTGGACCGATTTGCGCCTTAACATCGCAATTAACGATATTGATCCGCAGTCAAAACCAAGTCGTCCACCGCTCGCCGTTGGCTGGCAATCTGATTGGCGTGAGCAATTGGTTGGCACTGGCACGTTCTTCAAGCAATAGGCCTGCGACAAATTCGTATTCGGGCCAACATTTTTCTAAACTCAGGGGTAATCTAGATGCGTAACCTTAAATCGCTCGTGCTCGCCACGACCTGCCTTTGTGCGATAACGACCTCAGCTTGGGCGCAAACAGCACCCACCACGAACGACGAAATCAATAATAGACAAATTGAAACCATCGTCGTGACGGCTCAAAAGCGTGAGCAAAATCAGATTGACGTACCCATTAACATCTCGGTCCTCGGCGGTGCCCGGGTTGATCGCCTTAATCTAGATGAATTGGATCGCTTGGCTGACTTCGTGCCGGGACTTGAAGTTCAGCTTCAAAGCTTGAACGCACCCAGCTTTGCTTTGCGCGGTATTACCTCTGACGGTGGACGCTCGCGCGTGGCGCTGTTTCAAAATGGGGTTGCTATCAGCAATGTTCGCTCAGGCCAAAGCATGGCAATCCACGATATGGAGCGCATTGAAATCGTCAAAGGCCCCCAAGCGACATTGTTTGGACAAGGCGCCTTGGTGGGCGGTATCAATTTTATCCAAAACCGTGCCTCAACTGTCGGGACAACGGGCGAGCTGAAACTTGAGGGCGGCAACTACAACGCAACCAAAGCGCAATTCATCGGCAATTTCGCGGTTAACGATAAGTTTGCGGTTCGCGGTGCCGTCCTTTCGAGTGCTCGAGACGGCTATGTGCAAAATTTGGGTAATAGCCCTGATCTCATGGGGCAGGACACTAATGCGCTTCGCCTTGCAGCGCGTTGGACACCCAATGACAAGTTGCGTATGGACCTAATCCTCAATGGTCAGCAGGATGACTCGACCGGTACGCAGTTCAAATCAAGTGTATTTGCCCCTGCCGGCGGCGACTTAAGCCCGTTCACGCCAACAGCGATGAATATCAATGGCGACCAACTCCGTTCCAAGCTCGGCAATGATCGCGATATTGCGACTGCCACAGCCATTGTTTCCTATCAGCTTGGCAAAAACTGGACGTTGAACTCAATTACTGACAGCCGCAACATCGTTTCGCTCGAAGCATTTGACTCCGATGGTACAGCTTTCAACCTACTACAATTTGGCTTAGTCGATAAAGCGACTGCATTTAGTCAAGAATTGCGCCTCAATTATAATGCGGAAGGTCCTATAAGCGGATTTTTTGGCGTTAATTACTATAACGAAAGCGCCAGCCAGCTTTTGCGCTTCTCAACTGATGAGGCACACCTTCAGGCTCTATTTGCACCCACGATTGCCGGAGCTGCACGTTTGAGTGTTGCCCAGGTCAAAGGTGTTTTAGCGATGCGCGGTGTTCCAAATGCCGCCAATTTCGACAATGTGGTCAATCCCTTGCGTGTTTCGGCTTTGGGTGCACTGCAGGGCAATATCGTTCCCTTAAATCCGGCTCACCTAGAGCAAAGCTATGGCACTACGACAACTGAAACCCGCGATCTGTTTGGCGACATCACTTATAAATTCAATGACAAATTGTCGTTGACGGCCGGCTTGCGCTATACGGAAGAAGAACTCGGAGCGACATCGAAGGCTTCATTGGTTCGCGGGAACCCCGCTCTTGGCGGTGCTTCAAATGGCGTATTTTTCAACAAGGTATTTTTGTCGTCCCAACCTGTCGGTGTCTTGCGGCAGCGGGATGTAACGTCGGATGGTGCCTATACGTGGCGCCTAAACGCCGCCTATCGCTTCAGTGATGATGTAAATACGTGGTTTGCTTACGGTCGTGGCCGTCGTCCCGAAGCCTTGAGCTCATCGACGGCTAATCCGACAGGCTTTGTTGTCGTCGCAGAAGAGTTGTACGACCATGTCGAAACCGGCTTAACCGGCTTTTTCTTTGACCGCAGCGTGCGCGTCACCTCTTCCTTGTATTATGGTGAGTATACGGATTTCCAAACTTCGCGCTTCAGCCCAACTCAGGGAACGTTCATTACAGAAAACTCTGGTAATGCGACCCAATACGGCTTTGAGTTTGAAGGGCAGTGGAATCTGTCACCCACAGTGCAATTGTTTGGAAGTTACGCCTATAACTTCTCACAATATGACGATACAGACAGTGCCGGCAATAAATTACAATTTGCGGGTAATAGCTTCCGCCTGAGCCCTGAGCACAACGCCGCGATCGGTATTGACTGGCGTTATCCTGTTGCTGGCAAAGGTGAGATCTATATCATCCCGAGCTACACTTGGAAAAGCGAGCATTTCTTTGAAGATGACAATGATCCACGCGAAAAGCAGGATGCTTATGGGGTTGCCGATGTGCGTTTTGGCATTGAACCCACCAGTAAAAAGTGGGCTGCCAATCTGTCGGTTCAAAACCTATTAGACGAAGAATATCTGATCGATGCAGGTAACACAGGCGGTGCTTTTGGCATCCTCACCTATATTCGTGGGATGCCGAGAATGGTGACTGCTGGCTTGTCCGTTAAGTTCTAGGCGTATTCGCTTTCCACTGTTTTGCTTGCATAGCAGTGGAAAGCTTGCCCTTGGCTGTTGAAGTGACACTTTGAATTACACTCCCGCGAATGATTGATCGAAGATCGACGAGGTCAAAATCGTCTGTTTTTACATCAACAGGATCTGATCATGACAAGAACCTGGATGTTTGGTTTCTTTCAGAGACGGCCTGTCGGGCCCCGTCTTTTCTTGCTGCACGACTGCGCATGTTGACTGCCAAATCCACCTGCGGCTACCGATGGCGGCAGGTGGCCGCGAAGCTGCAAGACTAACTCGAAAATGTTTTCTAACCCTTCAAGAGGGGGTTTCAGAGGCGCAATTTCGAGAGATGAGAGCCGCTCAATTGCGGTTGGTCGTCCCCGAACACCTCGTCACAGCCTTCCCCGAAAGCGTCCGGCCTCAACTTCAGACCCTCAGCCAGTTTATAGGTGAGGTTAAAGGGTTGGCCTGAGCCGCCTCCTACATCAACCCCTTCAACTCCTCGACCCGCCCTTGCGTCTGTTCCGTCTCACACCTTAGGCGGGCGGCTTCTTTGATGAGGGGGTCGGTGGAGGTTTCGGCGGCTTGGATGTTGCAGTCGGCGGTTTTCTTTTTGGCCCAGGCGCGTTGGATCTCGACATTTTGCGCGCGGACCGTGTCGGGCAGGGATTTCCAGACCTCGGCATAGGCTTGGACCGCCAGTTTGTTCTCGGCGGTGGCCAGTTCCAGATCGGCTTGGCTTTGGGCCTTCATCTGTTGGTCGAGCAGGGCCTGTTGGGCCTGGGTTGCGGCGGCTTCGCTCTGCAGGTTGGCTGCCATCGTCGGCCCGGTGATGTGGGCGTAAATGATCGCGCCAAAGGCTTGGGCAACCGAACCAAAGGCCTCTGCCTCGCCATAGACCTTTTTCTTATCGTCGGTCGGCTGGACCGAATAGGTTAGCTGATGGGCGTAGCTGTCGGCCGAGCGCTGAAGCCCTACCGCTTGGGTCAGGCTGTCGATTGACTGTATTCCGAGGGTGGCGTGCAGCTTTTCGGCGTCCGCAACCATCGTGAGGGGCAAGACCAGCTTGACCGTCGCGGCGCAGCTGCGTTTGCTGCTGGCCTCGTCCTTTTTGGTCGTGCGGATATCCTCAATCAGGATCTTGATCTGACCAACGGCGGCCTTGATCTTGGCCTCGTTGGTTGGCGGCTCGTTGATGTTTATGCCGAATTGGGACCGGGCCGCTTGGGTGATCTGGTCCGCCATCAGGCCGCTGATTACGGCCTGCGCATCGTCACTGTTGCACTCGACGGCGCCGATCCGGTTGCAACTGGTCAAGATTAAGGCAGCGCTGGCCATGGCGATGAGGCGGACGGTTTTCATCTATTCCCCCGAAAAACTTTGGCGATAGAGGTACCTCAGGGCCGCACAAATGCCAAGATGGCCGCGATTTTGCTGCGCGGATGGGTTAGCTAATTTAGCTAATAAAGCCCCGGATCATGGGGTACAGACCGGCTGAGGCCTTGGCGGGGGCGATGCGATCAACTTGGGTTAGTCCAAAGCGCGCGATGGCGTGCCCCTCGCCATTGAGAAACTGAACCTTGCCCTGGTCGATATGCCAGAAGGCCGCCTTCGACAGGGGACCATCCGGACATTCGCGGGCGACGACTTCCCAAGCCTCGACCTTGGCAATGCTGGCTGGGCGGAAGGTGAGCATCAGGCGGCAGGCGGGGACAATGCCAGGCTCGGTCTGCCAGTAGCCGCCCATGTCGCGCGCTTGTGTAATGGCTGTGAACGGTTGAGATGGCATGGTGGATGGGCTCAGTTTGTGATGTGAAATTTGCGTTGGCATAAGGGATGCGCCAAGAAGCACGAGGGTGGTCATAGTGGCTGCAATCATGTCACCGCTCCGCTTGAGTCCCCATAGGTTTTATGATGGACTTATCGCCAATGGGTATAGACCCTAAAATCTGTGCTTAAGGGGCGCGTTCATCTTGGTCCAGCTTAGCACGCAAAGGTTCAATCCCCTGATCGAGATTGATAGTCTCGACGAAGATTTAGGCGCAATTGCGGTCGATGTCGCTGCGGCGGCCGTTCCAAGCCCCAAACCGTCCTTCACCCGCCAACAGGCCGGCGCGCAGATCGTGCGCGACAATGTTCGCTGGACGGCTGATTTTGATGGGGTGACGCGGGTTAGCTATGCCTTCCGCAGCACCTTTAACGCTGAAAGTCCGCTCGCCTTCTCGCGGTTTGACGAGGCCCAGATCGGGGCGGCGACCGCTGCGCTGCAGTCGTGGTCCGACGTCGCCAATATCGTCTTTACACGGGTTGGCTATGGCACGACTGGCGATAATGCCTATGCCGACAATGCGACCATGCTGTTCGCCAACTATAATAGCGGTAAGTCCGATGGCGGTGCTGCCTATGCCTACTATCCGGGGAGCCGCTCCGACGGGTCCAATGCTGGTGACCTTTGGGTCAATCAGTTCGCCAAGGGTAGCAACACGCTGGGCTATTTGAGCTACGGAGATATGGTGCTGACCCATGAGATTGGCCATGCCATCGGGCTCAACCATCCGGGGGATTATAATGCCGCGCCGGGCGTGACCATCACCTATGCGGCGAATGCCGAATATGTCGAAGACACGCGGCAGTACACGATCATGAGCTATTTCAGCGCCAGCAATACGGGCGCCACGGTGATCGGATATGCCGCCGCGCCGCTGGTTGATGACATTGTTGCGGCTCAATTGCTTTACGGTGCCAATATGTCGACCCGGACGGGCGACACGACCTATGGCTTTAATTCCACGGCGGACCGTGACTGGTTTTCCTGCACCAGCGCTGAAGGCACGGTTCGCTGGGTTATCTTCGCCGTCTGGGATGCTGGCGGCATCGATACATTCGACTTTTCGGGCTATGGGGCCGCTCAAAATATCAATCTGCAGCAAGGGTCCTTTTCGGATATCGGCGGTGCCGTCGGTAATGTCGCAGTCGCGGTCAACACAAATATCGAAAATGCCATTGGTGGCGGGGGCGATGACCGGCTTACGGGTAACGGACTTAACAATCGCCTGACCGGAAATGCGGGAAACGATACCCTTTGGGGCGGTGCCGGGGATGATAGTCTCTCTGGCGGGTCTGGGTCCGACACGGCCTCCTATGTGGGGGCGAGTGCTGCCGTCTCGGTAAGCCTGGGCCTGATTGCGGCGCAAAATACCGGCGGTGCTGGGACCGACACCCTGATCAGCGTCGAGAATCTGTTGGGCTCAAGCTTTAACGACATTCTAACGGGGACCTCTGGTGCCAATAGCCTCGATGGCGGGGCCGGAGATGACATCCTCGTCGGCGGCGCTGGTGACGATATCTATGGGGTGGACTCGGTTGGGGACAGTGTCACCGAACTGGCCAATGAAGGTATCGATACGGTTCGGTCGAGCATTAGCTATCGGCTTGCCGACGATCTTGAAAACCTAACCTTGCTTGGCACCGGCGCGATCAGCGGTTACGGCAATGGCGCGAACAATAGCCTGATCGGTAATGATGCGGCCAATATCCTCGATGGCGGGGCTGGCGCGGACTCGATGACTGGCGGCGGCGGAAACGACACCTACATCGTCGATTCCGAAGGCGATACGGTTACCGAGCTGGCAAACGGTGGGATCGATAGCGTCTATTCAAGCCTTAGCTTCAGCCTCGGCGCCAATGTCGAAAATCTCGTTCTGAACGGCGCGGCGGCGATCAATGGCACCGGCAATGGAGACGCCAATATCTTGATCGGTAATAGCGCCGATAACCGCCTGTTGGGCGGCGACGGTAATGATATTTTGGTCGGCGGCGCGGGCAACGACTATCTCGATGGTGGCAGTGGCACTGACACGGTCTCTTTTGAGGGAACGACCACCAGTCTCTCGATTGATCTGTCCACAGCCCTCGGCACCATCACGACCTCCCTGGGCACCGACACCTTGGTGTCAATCGAAGGCATTATCGGTGGTTCTGGCAATGACGTGCTGAAGGGTGATGGCGGCGCCAACTATCTCGACGGCGGCCTCGGTAATGACACGATCACCGGCGGGGCTGGAGACGATATCTATGGGGTCGATTCCGCCTTGGACATCGTCACCGAACTGGCCGGAGGCGGCACCGATGAGGTCCGCGCCAGCATCAGCTACACCCTGGGCTCGACCCTTGAAAATCTGACCCTGGTGGGTTTCGAGGCGATCAATGGCACGGGTAACAGCCTGGACAATGTCATCGCGGGCAATAGCGGCAACAACCTCCTGATCGGCGGCGCGGGGAATGACCGCCTGGACGGCGGAGCGGGGCTGGACATCGCCTCCTATGCCGATGTCACCACCAACCTGACCCTCAACCTGACCCTGACCACAGCCCAGTCGATGGGCAGTGCGGGCAACGACACCCTCATCTCGATCGAGGGCCTGATTGGCGGGGCGGGCAATGACAGCCTGACGGGCAATGGCGACAATAATATCTTTGAAGGTGGGTCTGGCAATGATCGGATCGATGGCAGCGCTGGGCTCGATGTAGCGTCGTTTGCAGGCCTGACAGCAAATATTGAGATCGATCTATCGGCCTTTTCTGGAACCATCACCACGGCGCTCGGCACGGACACCTTGATCTCCATCGAGGGGCTGATCGGTGGATCGGGCAATGACGTCCTCAAGGCCGGAGCTACCGCGACCTATCTCGACGGCGGCGCGGGCAACGACTTCCTTGGCGGCAGTGCCTATGCAGACACCCTGATCGGCGGCGCAGGTGATGACGGCATTGCAGCAGGGGCTGGCAATGACAGCGTCGATGGCGGCGACGGTGACGATACCCTGCTTGGCCAGGCCGGAGACGACACGGTCAGCGGCGGCCTTGGTGCGGACTTCATCGACGCTGGCGATGGCATAGACACGGTCAACGCAGGCGACGCTAACGACCTGATCAATGGCGGTAATGGCAATGACGTCATCAACGGCGATGCGGGTAATGACTCCATCTATGGCGACGCCGGTAACGACGTGATCGATGGCGGCGCTGGCGATGATGATCTGTCCGGCGGCAATGATAATGACACGATCACGGGCGGTATTGGCGATGACCGGATCGCCGGTGGGTACGGTGACGACATTCTCAATGGCGGAGATGGTAATGATACGATCAGTGCCAACGACGGTAACGACACGATCACGGGCGGCCTAGGCGTCGATAATCTCTATGGCTTCACCGGTAACGACACGATCGATGGCGGAGACGGTAACGACACGCTTCTGGGCATGGAGGGTGACGACACTGTCACCGGTGGTGCGGGCGCAGACTACATCGTGGGCGGAGACGGGGCAGACCGGCTCAGCGGCGACGACGGCGACGACAATATGCAGGGTAATGACGGCAACGACACCCTGAACGGCGGTCTTGATAATGACGGCCTCGATGGCGGCGCTGGCAATGACACCCTCAACGGCGATGCGGGCAACGACTATCTCGGCGGCGGCGAGGGTAATGATATCCTGGGGGGGGGCGACGGCAATGACGTCTTCGTCGGCGGCCCTAGCCTAGACACCCTTGCCGGCGGCGCAGGAGCGGATGCCTTCTTCTTCACCGCGCTAAGCGACAGCACCTCTGCCGCCCCAGACAAGATCACCGACTTCAACTGGGCCGACGGCGACTACATTGACCTGTCCCGCATCGATGCCAACACCACGACGGCAGGCGACCAAGCCTTCAGCTTCGTGAACAGCTTCACCAAGCAGGCAGGGCAGGCCACCCTGACCTATGACGCGGCCTCCAACACCTCCACCTTTAGCGCCGATGTCGACGGAGATGGCGTGGCGGACTTTGTGCTGCAGATTAACGGGCGGCAGGATACCAGCCAGGGGTGGGTGTTGTAGAGGCGTCTCGGAGCGGCTTTTGATCCATAGATAGAATATTAGGGGAAGGTGGTTTAAGCTTTGGACTTTGCCGTCCAGCTCGGCCCAATGCCAGCTTTTGAAACCCAAAGGTCCGATGCCAAAGCCTGAATTTATGAGCCTTGTGCGGTCGGCCCTGAAGGCCTGTTCAAGCCATATTGGCTTTGCGGTGCTGTTTAGCGCCCTGATCAATATCCTCTATCTGGCCCCCACCCTCTAT
>CANESI010000028.1 GCA_947441065.1 Caulobacteraceae bacterium | reverse complement strand
TCGATCGCCAAGAAGGCGTTCAACTATGTGAAGTCCGCAGGCGTGGGTGACACGGTCTATTTCGGTCCCGAAGCTGAGTTCTTCATCTTCGACGACGTCAAGTGGTCCACCGACCCCCACAATACCGGCTATTCCTATGATGCCAGCGAGCTGCCGATCAACACCGGCAAGTCCTATCCAGAAGGCAATATGGGCCACCGCCCTGGGCCAAAGGGCGGCTATTTCCCTGTGAACCCCGTTGACTCCGGTCAAGACCTGCGCGGCGAAATGCTGGCGGTCATGGGTGAGTTGGGCATGAAGCCTGAGAAGCATCACCACGAAGTGGCCCCGGCTCAGCACGAGCTTGGCCTGAAGTTCGACACCATGATCGTCATGGCCGACCGTCTTCAGATGTATAAGTACGTGATCCACAATGTTGCCGCCGCCTATGGCAAGTCTGCAACCTTCATGGCCAAGCCAATGTTTGCCGATAACGGCAGCGGCATGCACGTGCACCAGTCGATCTGGGGTGAAGGCAAGCCTCTGTTTGCCGGTGACAAATATGCCGGTCTGTCGCAACTGTGCCTGTGGTACATCGGCGGCATCATCAAGCATGCCAAGGCGATCAACGCCTTCTCAAACTCGACGACCAACTCCTATAAGCGTCTGGTCCCCGGCTATGAAGCTCCGGTGAAGCTGGCCTATTCGGCCCGTAACCGTTCGGCCTCGATCCGTATTCCTCACGTTGACAGCCCCAAGGGCAAGCGTATCGAAGCGCGCTTCCCCGATCCCATGGGCAACCCCTATCTGACCTTCACGGCTCTTCTGATGGCCGGTCTGGACGGGATTGCCAACAAGATCGATCCAGGCGGGCCTGCCGATAAGAACCTCTATGATCTTCCCCCTCGCGAGATGAAGAAGATCCCAGAAGTATGCGGAAGCCTGCGCGAAGCTCTGGAAAATCTCGACAAGGACCGCGGCTTCCTCAAGGCTGGCGGCGTCATGGACGACGATTTCATCGACAGCTACATCGAGCTGAAGATGGAAGAGGTGATGCGCTTGCAACTGCACCCGCACCCCGTCGAGTTCGACATGTACTACAAGTGCTAATCCCGTCAGCCTAGGCTGATGAGAGATTGACCGATCTAGGGCTGTGGAGCGATCCGCAGCCCTTTTTCGTGGACAACTGTCATAGAAGGTCTTGATTCAAACCCAGTTAAGGTGCGCATTAGCTTAGAAACTGTAGGATGAATCATGATGCACACATCGCAACTGGTCAGACTGACCCTTAGCGCTGCCGCAGCGGCTCTCTTGAGCGCCTGCGTCTCGGTCGTGTCGGTCACCCCCTCCAGCAAACCCGTTGCGTCGGTTGCACCCGCGAACAAACCGGGCGTAAAGGCCAAGGTCACCGATGCGGCTAAGGTCGCCGTCGTCCTGCCCAAAGGATCTGATCCGAAGGCCGGACCTGCGCCCTTTGCCAGCACCTACAAGCCCCTTCCCTCGCAGCTTACGGCTCTGGTAGGGGGTCATATCCTGACCGCGACCGGCGAAGAGATTGAGACCGGCACCGTGGTCATGGACGGTGGCAAGATCGTCGCGATCGGCAAGGACGTCCAAGCCCCCGCGGGCGCCAAGATCGTCGACGCCAAGGGCAAGTGGATCACGCCTGGCATTATCGACATCCATTCCCATCTGGGCGTCTATCCCTCGCCGGGCGTGGGCGCGCACTCCGACGGCAATGAGGGCACGGAACCCAATACGGCGCATGTCTGGGCCGAACATTCGGTCTGGCCGCAGGACCCCGGCTTTAACCGGGCAAGGGCTGGCGGCGTTACTACGCTCCAGATCCTACCCGGCTCGGCAAATCTGTTTGGTGGCCGGTCTGTGGCACTTAAGAATGTGCCCTCCATCACAACCGACGGCATGAAGTTTCCCGGTGCGCCCTATGGTCTGAAAATGGCCTGCGGTGAAAATCCAAAGCGGGTCTATGGGCGCAAGGGTCGCTCGCCTGCTACGCGCATGGGCAATGTCGCGGGCTATCGCAGCGCGTGGATCCAAGCGGCGAGCTATAAGCGTAAATGGGATGATTATCGCACCAAGATCGCCAAGGGCGAGAAGGCCGATCCCCCTGAGCGCAGTCTCAATCTCGACACCCTATCCGGGGTCTTGGCCGGTGAGATCAGCCTTCAGAACCATTGCTATCGCGCCGATGAGATGGCGACCATGATCGCGATCTCACGCGAATTTGGCTTTAAAATCAGCACCTTCCATCACTCTTCTGAGGCCTACAAGGTAGCAGACCTACTGGCCAAGGAAGGCATCTGTTATGCCACCTGGGCCGATTGGGCAGGCTTTAAGATGGAGGCCTATGACGGAATTGCAGAAAATGCGGCCATAGGTCAAAAGGCCGGAGCCTGCGTGATCATCCATTCTGACGACCAGATCATGACCCAACGCCTAAACCAAGAGGTCGGGATCGCGATGGCCGCTGGAGCTCGGATGGGCCTGCCGGTCAGCCGCGCTGACGCCATCGCCTGGATCACCCTCAACCCGGCCAAGGGGATGGGCATTGACGACAAGACCGGTTCACTGGTGTCCGGCAAGAATGCCGATGTCGTTCTGTGGAGCGGCGATCCGTTCAGCGTCTATTCGATGGCCGAGACCGTCTTCATCGATGGGGCCGTGGTCTTTGACCGCAAGGACCCGCGCTATCAACCCAAATCCGATTTCGAACTTGGCCAGCCAGGCGAAGGGGTTCACCCATGATCCGCAAGACCTCACTGATTGCTGCAGCCTCGGCCCTGAGCCTGCTCAGCGCCCTGCCCGTCGTAGCCCAGACCATCGCTATTGTCGGTGGCCGCATCCTGAGCCAAGGCCCAGCCGGTGACATCGCCTCTGGCACGGTCCTGATCAAGGATGGAAAGATCGTTGCTGTCGGGGCCAAGGTCACGGTTCCGGCAGACGCCCTTATTGTCGATGCCAGCGGCAAGACCGTCAGCCCTGGCCTTGTCCTGCCCAGCACCAGCCTGACCGTAGCAGAGGTCGAGCAGATCGACGATACGCGGGACGATTCAGCGGGTCAGCGGATGGGCGCGGCCTTTGATGTGCAATATGGCGTCAATCCAAACTCTGCCCTCACCCCTCTTGCGCGGTTGGGCGGCGTCACACGCGCGGTTGTCACCCCTGTGCTCGGGCGCGGCGGCTCTGACGGCCACAAGGACGATGGCGCGGACGATTTTTCCGGCAGTTTCGAAGATGGTGAGGCCAGCCTGTTTGCAGGCCAAGTCGCCACCGCCACCCTCGCTGCAGGCGTCACCGAAGCGGTCGTTAAGGCCAAGATCGGTATGGCGCTCGATCTGGGCGAAGCCGGTGCAGCCTATGCCGGCGGCTCACGTGGCGCGGCGATTGTGCTGCTGAAATCAGCACTCGAGGATGCGCGCCACTATGCTCGTAACCGCGCGGCCTTTGATATGGGGGGCAGCCGTCCCTATCCCTATAGCCGTGATGATCTCGAAGCCCTGATCCCCGTGGTCGAGGGGCGCATGCCCTTGCTCGTTCGCGTCCACCGCGCCTCGGACATTACCCAAATCCTCAAATTCGCCGCCGATCAAAAGCTGAAGCTGATCCTTGAGGGGGCCGAAGAGGGCTGGATGGTCGCCGATGCCATCGCTAAGGCCGGGGTTCCCGTTCTGATCGATGCACAGACCAACCTGCCCGGTAGTTTTGAGACCCTAGGCTCAACCCTGCAAAATGCGGGCCGCCTCAATGCTGCGGGCGTCACGGTCGCTGTCATGGGCAGCCGCGACTATAACAATCTGCGTCAAGGTCGGTTCAATGCCGGATTGGCTGTGTCCTATGGCCTGCCCTACAGCGCCGCCATGGCTTCAGTGACGATTAACCCCGCCAAGATCTGGGGCCTCGCTGACCGGATCGGCAGCCTCGAGCCCGGCAAGGATGCGGATGTGGTCATCTGGACCGGCGATCCCTTGGAGGTGACGACCTACGCCACCTCGGTCTTTATCCAAGGCAAGGAACAGCCCATGACCTCGCGCAGCTTGGAACTGGCCAATCGCTATCGCCCGGTTAAGTCTGACTACCCACCGGCCTATCGCTAAGCGGCATACGGTCTGGGTGAGAATCGCTGCATTCTAAGGCTATGGCTACGAATCCCCCCCAAGGCTCCCTGTTCGACGATACCCCACAGGCCGCTGCCCCTACGCCCGCTGCTGTACCCGCAAGCCCAAAGCCTGCGGCTGTCTCACCCGTGCAGGCTGCGGACCCGACACCCGCGCCTAAGGCTGCTGCGGACATCCCGTCTCAAGCCGCGTCCAACGCTGCCGCGGCCGCCTCAGGCTATTCAGCCAAAGACATTGAGGTCCTCGAGGGACTGGAGCCGGTCCGCAAGCGCCCGGGCATGTATATTGGCGGTACAGATGAGCGCGCCCTGCATCACCTCTTCGCCGAGGTGCTCGACAATGCCATGGACGAGGCTGTCGCAGGCCATGCCAAGTTCATTGAGGTTCGCCTAGAGGCGGACGGCGCGCTCGTGGTGCGCGACGATGGTCGCGGCATCCCGGTCGACCCGCACCCGAAATATACCGACAAGTCGGCGCTCGAAGTGATCATGACCGTCCTGCACTCGGGCGGGAAGTTCTCGGGCAAGAGCTATGAGACCTCCGGCGGCCTGCACGGGGTCGGCATTTCGGTGGTGAACGCCCTGTCCGAACAGCTCGACGTCACCGTCTGGCGCGACGGGGCTGAGCATCGCCAGAGCTTCTCACGCGGTAAGCCTGTCACCGCGCTAGAGCGGGTCGGTCCATCTCGCAAGCATGGCTCATCCTTAAGGTTCCTGCCCGACGAGACCATCTTTGGCGAGGGCGCGGCCTTCAAGCCTGCCCGCCTCTATCGCATGGCCCGCTCCAAGGCCTATCTGTTCCGAGGCGTCGAGATCCGCTGGTCCTGTGCGCCCGAGCGCGTCACCGACCAGACCCCCCCCGAGGCGATTTTCCGCTTCCCCAATGGCCTAGCCGACTTCCTAGCCGAACGGGTAGCCACAACCGAAACCCTGACCGAAACCTTCAGCGGCCGTATCGAGCGCCCGACCAAGGCCGGAAGCAATGAGGGCGGCGCGGTCGAATGGGCCATCACCTGGTCGCCCATCGGATTTGGTGACAGCGACAGCTTCATGCAGTCCTACTGCAACACCGTACCGACGACCGAAGGCGGCACCCACGAGGCCGGTCTTCGCGCGGCCCTGATGCGCGGCCTCAAGGCCTATGGCGAGATGACCGGCGAGAAACGGGCGGGCCTGATTACCGCCGAGGACGTCATCGGCAATGCTGGTGCCCTGATCTCGGTCTTTATCCGCAACCCGGAATTCCAAGGCCAGACAAAGGAAAAGCTGTCCTCATCCGAGGCGCAAAGGCTGGTCGAAACCGTCCTGCGCGACCCGTTCGACCACTGGCTGACAGCGGCGCCCAAGTCGGCGGACCGTCTGTTGCAATTCATCATCGAGCGGGCCGAAGACCGGCTCAAGCGTCGCCGCGACAAGGATGTGGCCCGCGCCTCCGCCACGCGCAAGCTGCGCCTACCCGGCAAGCTGGCTGACTGTTCGGGCCAAGCCACGGACGGCACGGAACTGTTCATCGTCGAAGGCGATTCCGCTGGTGGCTCGGCTAAACAGGCCCGCAACCGCCAGACCCAGGCCATCTTGCCCCTGCGCGGTAAGATCCTCAATGTCGCCTCTGCCACCAATGACAAGGCGGGGAAAAATACTGAACTGTCGGACCTGTTGCTGGCGCTCGGTGTTCAGGGCGGCAACCGGTTCAAGGAAGAGGACCTGCGCTATGAGCGCATTGTCATCATGACCGACGCTGACGTTGACGGGGCCCACATTGCCAGCCTGCTGATCACCTTCTTCTATCGCACCATGCCAGGACTGATCCGTGCGGGACGCCTGTTCCTCGCCCTGCCACCGCTCTATCGCCTCAGCCATAATGGCAAGACCGTCTATGCCCGCGACGACGCCCACAAGGACGAGCTGATGGCTGGGATGTTCAAGAACAAGAAGCCCGAGATCGGACGTTTCAAAGGTCTTGGCGAGATGATGCCCGCCCAGCTCAAAGAAACCACCATGGACCCGGCCAAGCGAACCTTGGCCCGCGTCACCCTGCCCCGCTCTGAAGAGGCGGTTGAAGATCTGGTCGAGACCCTGATGGGCCGCAAACCTGAGCTGCGTTTCCGCTTTATTCAAGAAAATGCAGAATTCGCGGTGGATGATCTCGACGTCTAGGACCAAGCCACCCGTGGTCTGAACAAGGAACGCGGAGCCCCGACCTCGAATCCTTGACTTCTGCGCCATTCACCGTAAGACAATCCCAAAGTCAGGAGCAGGCTCGGCGAATCCGCGCTGCCCGTTCGCCCAAGCACGGGCGGCTCCGGCTCCTTACAGCGTGACATGACAGAATTTTCCCAACTGGGCCTATCGCCCACGACTCTCCAAGCCGTAGCTGACACCGGCTACACCACTGCCACTCCCATTCAGGCCTCCGCCATCCCCATCGCCCTCGCAGGCCGGGATGTGTTGGGTATTGCCCAGACCGGAACCGGCAAGACCGCCGCCTTTACCCTGCCCCTCATTGAGCGGTTGCAGTCGGGACGCTCCAAGTCGCGCATGCCGCGCGCTCTGGTCATCGCCCCGACCCGCGAACTGGCCGATCAGGTGGCGATGTCGTTTGAGAAGTACGCCAAGGGCACCAAGCTGACCTGGGCCCTGCTGATCGGCGGCGTGTCCTTCGAAGATCAGGTGCGAAAGCTTGATCGGGGCGTTGACGTCCTGATCGCCACGCCCGGCCGTCTGCTCGACCACTTCGAGCGCGGCAAGCTGCTGCTCACCGGCGTCCAGATGATGGTCGTCGACGAGGCCGACCGCATGTTGGACATGGGCTTCATCCCCGACATTGAGCGCATCTTCAAGATGACGCCGCCCAAGAAACAGACCCTGTTCTTCTCGGCGACCATGCCGCCGGAAATTACCCGCCTGACCAAGCAGTTCCTCAATGATCCCGAGCGGATCGAGGCCAGCCGTCCGGCAACAACCGCCACGACCATCACCCAGCACATCGTGCCGATCCCCATCATCGACCATAAGGCCAAGCGCATGGCGCTGCGGGCCCTGATCGAGCGCTCGGAGATCAAGAACGGCATCGTGTTCTGTAACCGCAAGAGCGAAGTCGACATCGTCGCTAAGTCCTTGAAGGTGCATGGCTTTGACGCGGCCCCGATCCATGGCGATCTGGACCAGAGCATGCGCACCAAGACGCTGGAATCGTTCCGTAAGGGCGAGTTGAAGCTTCTGGTCGCCTCGGATGTGGCGGCGCGCGGTCTGGACATTCCTGATGTCAGCCACGTGTTCAACTATGATGTGCCCCACCATGCCGACGACTATGTGCACCGGATCGGGCGCACGGGCCGCGCCGGTCGCTTGGGCGAGACCTATATGCTGGTCACGCCTGCCGACAGCCGCAATCTCGACAAGGTGCTCAAGCTGATCGGCCAAAAGCCGGACGAGACCATTTTGGACCTTGATTGGGCGTCAGCCGCTGGCGGTGACGCTCGTCGGGCTCCTTCTGGCCGTAGCGGTGGACGTGACCGCGCCGGTGGCTCGGACCGCAAGCCCAAGCGCGACTATTCCAAGGGCCGCGATGGCGCACCTTTGCACAACGAGGTCGCCTCCATGACCCCGGTGATCGCTGAGCAGACGGACGCACCGCGCGTTTCGTTCGAGCGTACCGAAACGACTGAAACGCCCGAGGCGACTGCCCCACGCCGCCCTGCTCGCTCACGCGGTCGCGGCAAGCCGGCAACTGAAACGGTGGCTCTGGCGGTGGAAACTGCGCCAGCCCCTGAGCCTGTCATCGTTCGCGAACGGGAACCGCGCCGTGAGCGCAACCCGCGCCCTGAACGCCGCCCAGAGCCACAAGCTGCTGCTCCAGCGCCGCGTCCAGCGGTTCCAGAAACCGAACTTCGCTCACGCGGTGTTCAGTCGGTTCGGCCTCGTGATGATGATGATCGCCGCGTCGTCGGCTTTGGCGGTGACCTTCCCGCGTTCCTCGCCAAACCCCTGCCCAAGCGGGTACCTGTCAAGGACAGCGAGGATTAGGTTTTTCAAATTAGGGGATGAACACCCCCTCACCCAACCCTCTCCCCCAAGGGGGCGAGGGCTAGAACAGAAAAGCCCTCTCCCTGAGGGAGAGGGTTGGGTGAGGGCCTTTCTTGTTGTCGTAAAAGAAGTCCCCCTACCCCGGCTTCGCCGGTACTTCCCCCAGAGGGGGAAGATTTAGAGCTCCAAGATCTTCCCCCTCTGGGGGAAGTGGCCCGAAGGGACGAAGGGGGCCTTGTTTTACCGCTTCAATTCACCGGCTAGATATTTGCGGATCGCCGCGCCATAGGGCGGACGCATCTGAAGCAAGGGACCAATGTCCTTCTTCATCTGAGTGAAGACCGCCTTCTTATGGCTGAACTCCAAGAACCCGTCATGGCCGTGATAGCTGCCCATGCCGGCTGGCCCCACGCCGCCGAAAGGCAGTTCCTCTTGGGCAACATGCATCACCACGTCATTGACGCTAACGCCGCCTGAGGTGGTCGAGTTCAAAACCAGATCGCGCTCAGCCGCATCATCCCCAAAATAGTAGAGCCCCAAAGGCCGGTCATGGGCGTTCACATAGCCGATGGCCTCTTGCACAGTCTTGTAGGTCTTGACCGGTAAGACCGGACCAAAGATCTCTTCCTGCATGACCTTCATATCATCTGTCGGATTGATGATCAGGGTTGGCGGAATACGGCGATGTTCCTGCTGGCTGAAGTCTTCGTCAGCGGGATTGATCTGAACGATCCGCGCGCCCTTGGCCCGGGCATCTTCGACATAGCCCATGATACGATCATAATGGCGCTGAGCAACGATGGCCGTGTAGTCGGGATTGTCCTTGATGGTCGGGAACATCTTGGCCACCGAGGCCTGGGCCTCACCCACAAAGGTTTCCAGCTTGTCTTCTGGCGTCAGCACATAATCAGGCGCCAAGCAGATCTGACCGGCGTTCAAGGTCTTGCCATTCATCACCCGTGCCGCAGCGGTGGCGAAGTCCGCAGACTTGCCCAAGATCACCGGGCTCTTGCCGCCAAGTTCCAAGGTCAGGGGCACGAGGTTCTCAGCCGCCGCGCGCATCACATGTTTGGCCACACCGGTCGCACCGGTGAAGATCATGTGGTCAAAAGCGAGACCAGAGAAGGCCTGGCCGATTTCTGGACCGCCGGTAATGACCGCCACCTCTTCCTCAGAAAAGACTGAGGCAATCATCTTGGCCATCAGGGCCGAGGTCACGGGGGTGAACTCTGAAGGCTTGATCATGGCGCGATTGCCCGCTGCCAAAATACCTGCGAGCGGCGCGAAGGTCAGGTTGACCGGGAAATTCCAAGGGCTGATGACACCAATCACACCTTTTGGCTGGAACTGCACCTCAGCCTTGGCACCGAAAAGGGCCAAGATTGCAGGGGTGGTCTTGCGCTTTTCGGTCTTCATCCATTTGGCAACATTGGCCCGAGCGAACTTTAAGGGGCCGATCGAACCGGCCACGTCTGTGAAGCGCGTGGCTTCGATCGAGCGCGCGCCAAAGTCGGCGTTCAAGGCCTGCTCGATCTCGTCTGAATAGTCCACCAACAGGCCAATACAGCGATTGAGCCAATCGATCCGCTTTGCCAAGGATGGCGCACCATCGCGAAGATGTGCGACCTTTTGCAACGCCAAGATGGCCTGCATCCGTGCAATGTCAGAACTCGCGTCAACAGTCACCTTGGCATTCACGGGTCAGTCTCCTTGGAACAGCTGGGATAATCGTCCTCTTGGACCTTAAGCTAACGTTATTTGTCGGATATGGAACCATTCTAAAAGTTTTGATCGCCCATATTCGATACAAAAACACATCATCCACTGGGTTGACGACCTTGGCCGAACCAAGCTTATGTGAGGTGCCCTTTAGAAAGTCCTGATATGTCCGCTGATGTTGATAGCCTATTGCGTGGGATGCAGGCCTACCAGCTTGGGCAGGCCACGCTCGCCGCCATGGAACGCGACCAGGTTTGGCCAACGCCGCTCAATTACGAGATTTGGATGCATGCCGTCGCCAATCCGGATGGGGATCTGGCGATCGAAATTCAGCGCCTGCTCAAACGCGATAGGATGATCACGGAAGAGACGAGCGACAGGCTCGCCGTCGAGTTCCTGCCCAATCGGCGCTTGGACGACGAAGTCCGTGAAGCGGGTGACCAACTTAATCGTGAACTGGTCTCTGTCACCTCGGCGATAAAAAGGGCTCGACAGACCAGCAAAGAGTATAATTCCCAACTTGAAATTGCCGACCGCTCCTTGGCTTTGGATATCGAGCCCACCACGGTGCGTAACGTCGTCAAGGACCTAAATACCGCGACCGAAGTCGTAAGAACCGAAAACCGCAGCCTCGAAGTCCTGCTCGAAAGGTCAACAGCGGAGGTCAGAAGGCTTCAGGTGCATCTCGATCAGGTCCGGCGGGAGGCAAGCACCGACGCCTTGACGGCCCTTGCCAATCGCAAGGCCTTTGACGACGAAATGACTCAACTCTGCGAAAAGGCTGACGCAAGCGGTCGCCCCCTTAGTTTTGCCGTCATCGACATCGATTTCTTCAAGAAATTCAATGACACTTGGGGTCATCAAACCGGTGATCAGGTGATCCGTTTTGTCGCCAGCGTCATTGGACGGGTCGCTGAAGCCCCTAGGTTTGCCGCCCGCTATGGCGGTGAAGAGTTCTGCATCATCTTCCCGAATGAGAACGCCAATCTGGTGGAACAGGTCGTTGACGAGATAAGAGACGAAATCTCTACACGCATGCTCAAACGTCGTTCGACCAACGAGGATTTGGGGATGATCACGGTCTCTGTGGGCTTGGCGCAAAGAACCCAGAATGAGCCCGTCCACACCCTGATCGACCGGGCAGACGCGGCCCTCTATGTGTCCAAGCGCAATGGTCGAAATCGCGTGACCAATGTTGGGACCTCTAGCACCGAGGAATAGTAGGCCGCTCCACTCAAAATTCGCTGGCGTTCCGTTGCGTTAGTAGGACTTAGCTTGGGTCAAAGCCCTTGCGGCGCGTGGGAGGATCAGATGGACTATTCAAAAATCAAGTTGGACGTCATCGACAATGTCGCGGTGATCACCATGAATGACCCAAGCGCGATGAATGCCGCCGGTCTGGAAATGGTGACGGAACTTTTGGACGCGTTCAACCGCGTCGCGCTTGGGGCGGTCAGCGCCCGCGCTGTGATCTTGACCGGCGAAGGTCGCGGTTTCTGCTCCGGTGCCAATCTGTCCGGCGGCGGCGCTTCGGGACGTGAGGTCGAGGCGGACGGTAAGCCTGACGCAGGCCGAGCCCTCGAAACCCACTATAATCCCCTAGTCAGCATGATGCGTGACTTCCCTATGCCCATCGTCACCGCTGTCAATGGCGCGGCGGCAGGCGTCGGTTGTTCGCTGGCCCTGCTGGGTGACATTGTGGTCGCGGGTCAAAGCGGCTATTTCTTGCAGGCCTTCCGCCGGATCGGTCTGGTGCCTGACGGTGGCTCGACCTATCTGCTGCCGCGCATCATCGGTAAGGCGCGGGCCATGGAAATGGCACTGATGGGCGACAAGATCCCAGCTGCAACGGCTCTGGAATGGGGCCTGATCAATCGCTGCGTCGCCGATGCCGATCTAATGGACACGGCAATGGGGATTGCCAAGGAACTGGCCAACGGACCGATGGCGCTTGGCCTGATCCGCAAGATCATGTGGGAAAGCCTCGATGCCGACTGGACCGGCCAACTCAACACCGAGCGCCAGACCCAGCGCAAGGCGGGCAAGTCTCACGATTTCATCGAGGGCGTCAGCGCCTTCCTGCAAAAGCGTGTCGCCCAGTTTAAGGGCCAATAGGACCTGATGGCACCGGAACCGCTCAACCGAGCCGGTTCCGGCATAGCCTAGGCCTGATAGGGCTGATAGCTTTTTTCTTCAACAATATCAGAGCCGGTCAGGTCATTTATCCGCCGCTTGATTGCCGCGCGGCGATCATTTTCGATATAGACCGACCGAGCCAGAGCAATGAAGGCCGGGCCGAAATCCTGCCGTCGCTCGCAGTCGCGCTTGCCGTCTTCAATGTCCCAGAGCGCCGCATTGACCGAAAATAGCTCAGCGGTCAGGGGATCGAGACCCTGAACACCCCCTATCGTCTGTACACAGACCATTTCCAGCAGGGCCAACTCTTTACGGACATTAGCCTCCTTAGCAGGATCGCCAATCCGCTCGGCCTTGACGCGCAGGATGGTGATCTTATCGATCAATTCGCCCGCTGAGACAGGGATCAAAAGGCTCATAGGGTGTCTCCCGACAAGAGGGCGTCTAGCGCCGTCTGTACGACGTCCAAAGGCAGGGCCGCCATGTCCTGACCATAGTCCTCAGCAATCAAGACTGACAGCCGCTGGGCAGAGGGGCGAAACTTCACCGCCTTGCGACGATGCTTTTGCAGGCTCAGCAAGGGTGCCCCGCCCGCTGCAAACATGTGACCGGGACCCGCATCATTGGCCACCGCCGCCGCCAGACGGCCTGCCAGAGCAATGACCAGCAAGGGGCCCTTAATGTCGGCAAAGTCATCCTGACGATTCACCTCAGGAAATAGGGCTTCAGGCAAAGCCGCCTGCGCCACGGCGCGGTCGGCCTGCTCATCGGGACCGAAGAAGAAGACAGGCACCCGGCCTAGATCCAGCTGCGTGCGCGCTAAGGCCAGATACTGCTCCAACGGCCAGCGCTTATCTTGTCCACCGGCACCGGGCGCAAGGCCAATATAGCAAGGCCCATCGGGAAGGAGTGCAAGCGCCGCCTGCCCTGCCCTTGCACCCGCAAGATTGATGGGCGCAAGCGGCGTCGGCTGTCCCGTCGCTAAGCTTAGAAGCTGCGTCAGACGGTCAATCACCGCATCGGGCTGAACCGTTCCAGTGGGCGGCTTAGCATCACTGAGATGAAAATCTGCAGCGCCAGAGATGAACCGACCTGCAGCCCGTTTCGCTACCAAACTACGGCGCGGATTGTCTTGCGTATCAATGACCAGATCAAACCGGCGTCCGCCAAAGGGCTTGGGCTGGACCAGATCGAACAGGCCAGCCCCCAGAACACCCTCGGTCAGCACCTCATCAATCAGGCCCTCGACCACAGCCCGCAGAGGTCCTGAATAGACCGTCTCACCCTTGGCCGCACACCAGACAATCTGCGCCTGCGGATAGGCCCGGCGAAGGGCGGCGATAAAGGGCAGCTTGATCAGGCCATCGCCTATCACCTCTCCCATCGAATAGATCATCACCGTGAAGGTCATGACCGCCGCAGTACGCTAATCCGCGCGGACCGGTCAATCATCGTCCCACGGCCCGTCGATGAGAAGTTCCGGTTCCTTGCGGGCCTTGGCCTTAGATCTCGCGCCGGACTTACCGACGACCTTGCCCCTTGAGCGGGCCTTGATCGCCGTCTCCACGGCCAGACGCGCCCATCGGCAAGCCGCCGCACGGTCATCGCCTGCCTCTTGCGGCAAAAGCCAATAGTGCAAGATGCCGGTGCGCCCATCCTTCATCTCGAAGGTAAAGGGGCTAGAGCCTGCCGCCTCGAACTGGGCCTCGGTCTGCTTGTCCGCCTTCAGATAGAGACTGTCGCCAAAGATCAAAGCGAACATCAGGTCGCTTTGATAGAGCCCCACTCCGCCAAACATGCGCTTCACCTGAACCGGACCAAGATCCGACAGCAGGTCGGTCACATGATCAAGAAAGCCAGGATCAACGGCCATCAGGTTTGGGTCCTAGTCGGCGTCGGGAAGGGCCGGAATGATGGTCACGCTCTCACCGCACCCGCAAGCATCCGTCTCATTGGGGTTGCGGAACACGAATTTGGACGACAGGCGCGTGGTCTCATAATCGATCTCTGAGCCGATCAGGAACAGGACGGCCTTGGGATCGATCAGGATCCGAACCCCCTTATCCTCAACCACCTCGTCCAGCGCGGCAGCGGTCTCGGCATATTCGAGGATATATTCTTGACCGGCACAGCCGCCATTCTTTACCCCGACCCGTAGGCCAGCATAGGGCTGTTCGGCGCGGTCCATGATCTCGCGCACACGCTCGGCGGCGCGGTCGGTCAGGCTGACGACCTTGGGCCGAGGCCGGCGGAGCCTTGGGGTGATGACGGGTTCTGGGATGGTGGGTTCGGTTTGCATGATCAGAACATGTTCAATTGCAGCTTGGCCTCATCCGACATCCGCGAGGGGTCCCACGGGGGATCAAAGACCAGATTGACAGTACAGGACTTCAAGCCACCGACCTGAAGGATCGCCTCTTCCACCCAGCCCGGCATTTCCCCGGCCACCGGACAGCCCGGCGCGGTCAAGGTCATGTCGATCACCACATCCATATCGTCAGACAGGTCGACCTTATAGATCAGGCCGAGCTCATAGATATCGACGGGTATTTCAGGGTCATAGACGGTCTTGAGCTGCTCGACCAAGCGGTCGGTCATGCGGTCAAGCTCATCTTGGCCCAGAGCGGTGGCTGGGCTTTCGGGGGTTGGGTTCACGGTCGCATCGTCCATAGGGGTCACGTCGCAGGCCTAAGCAAAAAAGGTTTGGGCGCGGATCAAGGCATCGACGAACAGGTCGACCTCCTCGACAGTGTTATATAGGCCAAAAGAGGCGCGCGCGCTCGAGGTTACGCCAAATCGGGTCATGAGGGGCTCGGCACAGTGGGTCCCGGCCCGCACCGCCACACCGTAACGGTCCAGAATCTGGGCCAGATCATGAGCGTGAACGCCGTCGATGGTAAAGCTGAGCACAGCCCCCTTGCCCGGTGCCGTGCCGATCACGCGAAGACCATTAATGCCCCGCACAGCCTCATAGGCCCGCTCATAGAGGGCGTGCTCATGGGCGGCGATGGCATCGCGATCTTGGGCCATCAACCAGTCGACGGCCGCACCAAGACCGATGGTCTCGATAATGGCCGGTGTCCCGGCCTCAAACCGGTGCGGCGGGTCGGCATAGGTGATGGTGTCCAGCGCCACAGAGGCGATCATCTCGCCGCCACCTTGATAGGGCGGCATGGTGGCCAGCATTTCAGCCTTGCCATAGAGAACGCCAATCCCCGTCGGGCCATAGAGCTTGTGACCCGAAAAGACGTAGAAATCGACATCGAGCGCCTGAACATCGACGATCTCGTGAACGATAGACTGACAGCCATCGAGAAGCACGGGCACGCTGTGGGCATGGGCGATCGCCACGATCTCTGCGGCGGGATTGACGGTGCCCAGCACGTTGGACATGTGGCTAAGGGAAACGAGCCGGGTCCGGGGGCTGAACAGGGCGCGATAGGCGTCCATATCCAACTCACCCTCGTCCGACACCGGAACGAACTTCAAAACCACGCCCTTGGCCTGACGCAGGAAATGCCAAGGCACGATATTGGCGTGATGTTCCATCACCGACAGAATGATCTCGTCGCCTTCAACCAGCCTCTGACCGAACGAGGCCGCGACCAGATTGATCGCATCAGTCGCGCCCTTGGTGAAGACGATCTCATCGACGGACCCAGCATGGATCAGCTTGGCCACACTGCGGCGCGCAGCTTCATAGGCCTCGGTAGTTTCGTTGGCGAGGCTGTGCAGGCCGCGGTGGACGTTGGAATAGGACGATTCCATCACCCGGCTCATCGCCTCAATCACCGTCCACGGCTTTTGGCACGAGGCCGCACTGTCCAGATAGACCAGCGGCTTGCCGTGGACCTGGCGCGACAGAATGGGAAACTCTTCACGGACCTTGGCGACGTCAAAACCCATCAGGACGCCCCCATACCTGAAGCCAAGAGCCAATCTTGCGCCACTTGCCGCGCGCCCTCATGGCTGATCCGGTCCGTGACCTCACCGACAAAGGCACTGATCAGCAGAGCGCGCGCCTCTTCAAGAGGCACCCCCCGCGAGCGGATATAGAACAGGGCCTCTTCGTCCAGCGCCCCGACCGTATTGCCGTGGGCGCAGGAGACGTCATCAGCATAGATTTCCAGCTCAGGCTTGGCGTCGATCTCCGCTCGCTCCGATAGGATCAGGGCATGGTGGCCCATGCGCGCATCGGTCTGATCGGCACCGCGCTCGACCGTAATCTTACCTTGGAAAACGGCCCGAGCACTGTCGCGCACGGCACCCTTGGTCAGTTGATTGGTCGTCCCGCCCTCGCCGTTGTGCGTCACAACTGTCGTTTGGTCACTGTGGCGCGCGTCACCGAGCAGATAGACGCCGTCGAGTCGCACCGATGCGCCCTGCCCCGGATGGCTGACATGGGTCTCAAAGCGCTGACGCTTGGCCCCAGTTGTCAGGACGGTCTGGTTGAGGGTGGCATTGGCACCCAGATCAACGGTTGCGGTCACAACGCTGATGGCCTCTGCGCTGTCGTTCAAAATCGCGACCCGCTCGACGGTTGCGCCAGAGCCGATTTGAAGACTGATGGCCAGATCGCTGACATAGTCCGATCCAAGACCTTCATGGCTCTCCAGCAGCGTAAGAAAACCGCCGTCGGCCACCTCAATGGCCAACGCCGCATGATGGGCACGGGCCGCTGGGCTGGCGATAAAGCGCAAGCTCACCGTCCGATGCTCGCCGGGCGCAACAGTGAGCCGATCAGGTCCAAAGCCGTTGACGATCACCAGCGCCTCAGCCTCGGCAATGGCCGCGAACGGTCCAGCCGTTATTGAGGCCTCATCCTTGGGCGACGCCTCCGGAATGGCCCGTAAAGCCGCGCGCAGGTCCGTATAGCGCCAAGCCTCGTCGCGGCGACTGGGCAGGGACGTGACATCCCCGCTTTGAAGGGCGAGCGCTAGGCTCATGCTGCGACCTGCGAGAACCGGTCATAGCCGGTCTCTTCCAGTTCCAAGGCCAACTCGGGACCGCCCGAAGCCACGATCTTGCCCCCAGCCAGAACATGGACCCGGTCCGGCTTGATATAGTCGAGCAGGCGCTGATAGTGGGTGATGACCAACATGCCCCGCTCGGGCGAGCGCAAGGCGTTGACCCCCTCGGACACGATCCTCAGAGCGTCAATATCGAGCCCGGAATCGGTTTCATCCAGGATAAGAAATATCGGCGAAAGCATCGCCATTTGATAGATTTCCATCCGTTTCTTCTCACCACCTGAGAAGCCAACATTGAGCGGCCGCTTGAGCATGTCGAAGTCGATCTTCAGGCTGGCAGCCTTCTCACGGGCGAGCTTTAGAAAGGCAGGCGCGCCGATTTCGTCTTCACCGCGCGCCTTACGCTGGGCATTGAGCGCGGTACGGATGAAGGTCAGGCTGGGCACGCCTGGAATTTCCAACGGATATTGGAACGACAGGAACAGCCCCTTGGCCGCCCGCTCATTGGCCTCCAGCGCGAACAGGTCCTCGCCATTCAGGCTGGCGGCACCTTGCGTGACCTCATAGCCCTCACGCCCGGCCAGCGTATAGGACAGGGTCGATTTTCCCGCGCCATTGGGGCCCATGATCGCATGGACCTCGCCCGCTGGAACCTCCAAGGACAGGCCCTTTAGGATCGGTGTGCCACCAACTTCGACATGCAGGTTAGAGACTGACAACATAGGAATTTCTCTCAAACGCCCATCTGTGCGACGCAGGATGGGTTGGGTACAGACGAGGTGGACAATAGGCCGATCAGCCCACCGAACCTTCCAAACTAATCGCTACGAGCTTTTGCGCCTCAACGGCAAATTCCATGGGGAGCTCTTGGAGAACTTCACGGACAAAGCCGTTGACCAGCAACTGCACAGCCTCTTCGCGCGAAAGGCCGCGCTGCATGACATAGAACAGTTGGTCATCGGACAGCCGTGTCGTCGTGGCCTCGTGCTCGAACTTGGCAGAGGCGTTGCGCGCCTCGACATAGGGGACCGTATGGGCCGCGCAGGTCTTGCCGATCAGCAAACTATCGCACTGAGTAAAGTTGCGCGCGCGCGTCGCCTTGGCATGGGCAGAGACCAAACCGCGATAGGTGTTCGAAGAATTTCCTGCAGAAATGCCTTTAGAAATAATGCGTGAGCGCGTGTTCTTACCAAGATGGATCATCTTGGTTCCGGTATCGGCCTGCTGGCGACCATTGGTGATGGCGATCGAATAGAACTCACCGACGCTCTCATCACCGCGCAGGATGCAGGAGGGATATTTCCAGGTCACGGCAGAACCCGTCTCAACCTGGGTCCACGACACCTTAGAGCGCACACCACGGCAATCGGCCCGCTTGGTGACGAAATTATAGATGCCGCCCTTGCCCTCAGCGTCGCCCGGATACCAGTTCTGAACGGTGGAATATTTGATCTCGGCATCATCGAGCGCCACCAACTCGACAACAGCGGCGTGAAGCTGGTTCTCGTCGCGCTGTGGTGCCGTGCAGCCCTCCAGATAGGAGACGTAAGCGCCCTTGTCGGCAATGATCAAGGTGCGCTCAAACTGCCCGGTTTCTTGGGCATTGATGCGGAAATAGGTCGATAGCTCCATCGGACAGCGCACGCCCGGCGGAATATAGACGAACGATCCATCCGAAAAGACCGCGCAGTTCAAGCAGGCAAAATAGTTATCCGTCGTCGGAACGACCGATCCCAAATAGCGCTTCACCAGTTCGGGATGCTCGCGAACCGCCTCGCTGAACGAACAGAAGATCACGCCGACCTGCGCCAATTCTTTCTTGAAGGTGGTGACGACCGAGACACTGTCGAACACCGCATCAACCGCATAGCGCGGCGCGCCCTGCACCCCGGCCAGCACCTCTTGCTCGCGAAGGGGAATGCCCAGCTTGGCATAGGTCTTGAGCAGTTCGGGATCGACCTCATCAAGGCTCATCGGCCCCGCCTTTTGGCTCGGCGCGGCATAGTAATAGAGGTTCTGATAATCGACCTTGGCATACTCAACCTTGGCCCAGTCCGGCTCTTCCATCTGCAGCCAGCGGGCATAGGCCTCTAGCCGCCATTGCAGCATCCATTCCGGCTCTTCCTTCTTAGCCGAAATGAACCGCACAATATCTTCGCTCAGGCCGCGCGGTGCAAAATCTTGAGCAATATCCGTGACAAAGCCATGCTCGTACGTCTCGAGTTGCTCAACCTGATCGATGGTCTTTTTGACCGCAGCCATAGTCTTTACGCTCCTGTCCCTTAAGCCGCCGAGGCGGGTCTACGGGACTGATGACGCTGGTTGGCCTCAAGCCAAACCTGCGCAAATCTTGTCCAATCCAATTGTGTCGTATCCCAGCCGCCGCTGACCCGAAGGGCCGATCCGGCGAGGGGTTCTAGTCCCATAGCGGTCAAGACCGGACTTGGCCGCACCTTGCCCGATGAACAGGCCGCGCCGGTGGAGACCATGATCCCCGCCAGATCCAGCGCCATCACCTGAAGGTCCGCGCTAAAGCCTGCCTTGGCCAAGCAAAGCGTGTTGGGCAGACGCGTCGCGCCCTCGCCAACAACCTGAATTCCCGCTTGGGTCTTAAGATATGCCGCCGCCTCATCACGCCAAGCCGCCTGCATCTTGATCTGGGCCATATCCGTCATGGCCGCTGCAGCAGCCGCGCCAAAGCCTGCAATGCCCGGCAGGTTTTCGGTGCCAGCCCGGCGTCCGCGCTCCTGCCCGCCGCCATGCAAACGGCGCGACAGCACTGCGCGAGGGCCAAAGGTCAGGGCTCCCGTGCCCTGAGGACCACCCAGTTTGTGCGCGGAAAGCGCCAGGGTGTCGGCACCGCAGCCGCGTCCATCGACAATAATCTTACCGGCGGCCTGTACCGCGTCGACATGGAGCCAACCCTCATGGGTCCGCAAAAGATCAGCTGCCTCGCCCGTAGGCTGGATCACGCCGGTTTCATTGTTGGCGAGCATCAGGGCCGCAAACGGGCGGCCATCAGCACGGTCCCAACGGGCCAGTCGCTCCTCCAGCCAAGCCAAATCGGCAACACCGTTGGCGTCAACGGGCCAGATCTCGACCGCTGCGCCACTGGCGAGCGCCGTTTCCAGCACGCAATCATGTTCCGTGGCGCCAATGATCAGGCGCCGACTGCCCGCCGCGACAGCGCTTTCAATGGCAAGGCCATTGGCCTCTGTCCCGCCGCTGGTGAAGATGATGGTCTGGGCGGGCACCATGATCAGCGCCGCCACCGCCTCGCGCGCGGCCTCAATCACGGCCCGGGCTGCGCGGCCACCGGCATGGATCGAGGACGGATTACCCACCAGGTTAAGGGCCGCCATCATGGCAGCCTTCACCTGCGGCCGAACCGGGGCCGTGGCGTTATAATCCAGATATGTGCTCGAAACGGTCAAGACTAATCAGGCCGCCTGCGCCGAGTCCTGGCTAAGCTTGCCGGAGATCACATCATCGAGGGTCACGCTGGCGAGATAGGAATGGATATGGCGGCCCATCTCATCCCAAAGGGCATGGGTCACGCAGCGCTCGCCGCCCATCATGCAGCCCTTAGGGGAGCCTTGGCCAGCGCAGCGGGTCGCGCGCAGGGGCTCATCTACGGCCAAAACAATTTCAGCCACCGAGGTTTCGTTGGCATGGCGTGCCAACCGATAGCCGCCGCCGGGCCCACGCACACTCTTGACCAGACCGCCGCGCCGCAGACGCGCAAACAGTTGCTCCAGATAGGACAGGGAAATTTCCTGACGCGAGGCGATATCGGCCAACGAAACAGCCTTGGTTCCGCTCTGCTTGGCGAGATCGGTCATAGCCATGACGGCATAACGGCCTTTAGTGCTCAATCGCATGGTTCGCTCCCGCAGAAATCGTGCGCAACAGCCGCCCTGTGTGTTACAAACCGCGACCTAGCGGGTGAACATTGGACAGCCGTTCATAGATTGGACATAGGAAGACCAAGCGCAGCGGTCAAGTATTCTCCGCTGATTTGGCGCAGATTGCGCCGCCTTGGTCCGCCGCAGTTAAGTTGGAGAGACGATGCCTGAAGTGGTTCTGACCGGAGCAGCCGGACGAATCGAAGGACGCTATGCACCGGGCAAGCGCGAAAACGCCCCGATTGCCCTGATCCTCAGCCCTCACCCCAAGGCCCAAGGCCATATGAACAACCCCGTGGCGGTGCAGCTGTACCACCTGTTCATGAAGCGTGGCTTTGCGGTTCTGCGGTTCAACTTCCGCGGCGTCGGTCGCAGCCAAGGTGAATTTGACAGCGGCATTGGCGAATTGGCTGATGCGGCGACCGCCTTGGACTGGTTGCAGACCACTAACCCTACGGCGTCTCAGTGCTGGGTGGCGGGCTATAGTTTCGGCGCTTGGATCGGGATGCAACTCTTGATGCGCCGTCCGGAGACCGATGGCTTCATCTCGGTGTCACCGCCGACCAACATGTATGATTTCAGCTTCTTGGCGCCCTGCCCCGCTTCGGGTCTGATCCTGCATGGCTCAGCCGATACGATCGTTCCGCCGTTGGAAGTCGAGCGGGTCGTTTCAAAGCTGCGGACGCAAAAGGGCATCACCATCGATTATGATGTCGTTGATCAGGCCAACCATTTCTGGGGCGAAAAGCTGCCAGAGGTCGAGCAGCGCGTTGGGGCCTATCTGGATATGCGCCTAGAAGCCAACCCAGCCTAAGGATCAGCCACCCGGCCGCCGACCAGCGGCTGGGGAACACCCGTGGTGCCGGGGAACGAGATCGGCAGACCGCGCACCGTGCGGGCCGCCAAAAAGGCAAAGGCTTCGGCCTCTACGGCATCACCGCGCCAGCCCGCCTCTTCAGCGGTGACGACCTGCACACCGCAACGCTGACGCAATCCCTCTAGGATCGCGCCATTGTGACGTCCGCCGCCGCAAACCATCAGGGCGCGGGGGGACTGAGGAGCCTGCCCCAAGCCGTGGGCCACCGATTGAGCGACAAAGGCGGCAAGGGTCGCGGCGCCATCTTCAGGCGAAAGCCCCTCGACGGGTTTTGCTGTAAAATCATAACGATCCAAAGATTTTGGACCAGTCTGGGTGAAGAACCCGTGGCTCATCATCTGGGCCAAAACAGCCTCATGCACCTGTCCGGACTGGGATAGGGCCCCGCCTGCATCATAACGGCCTAGGCCATGGGACTCGACCCACTGATCCAGAGGTCCATTACCCGGCCCCGTATCGAAGGCCAGAAGATCGCCCTCCTCGCCGACAAAGGTCACATTGGCCACGCCGCCAATGTTCAAGATCGCGACGGGTCCAATCAGCGCCGAACGCCTTGCCAAGGCGGCATGATAGACCGGCACCAAGGGCGCGCCCTGCCCGCCTGCCGCCACATCGATGGAGCGAAAATCATAGGCCGTGCGAACGCCTGTGAGGCTGGCCAGCAGGGCTGCGTCGCCCAGTTGCCTTGTCCGACCAACAGCGCTGGATGTCGGCGGCTCATGCAGCACGGTCTGACCGTGAAAGCCGATCAGGTCGAGATCGGCAAAGCCCATCGCGTGGTGGTTCAGAAACCCCGCCGCCGCCAACGCGTGGGCCTCGGCAATCGCTTTTGCAGCCTCGGCAAAGACCTCTGGTTCTGGCGTCCCACGCGCCCAAGACCGGCCCGCGACAATCGCCTCGAGCACGAGCGTGCGAACATCATCAGGCAGGGGCGCTTCACCAGACGGCCCAAAGCTGTCGATGGTTTCGCCATCGGTGCGCAGGATGGCCATATCGATCCCATCGAGGGAGGTGCCGCTCATGAACCCTAAGACCTGCTGCATTTGCACCCTCTCTCGTCCCACGGCTTGGCCGACTGTGTGCGCCCGTGCTACACGCACGCCCTTGCTTAAGAAAGCCCAACGCCATGTCTGAACCGACCGCAACCGCCTTTAAACCCAAATCAAAGTTCCTGCAGGTCCTGCAAGAGCGCGGCTATATTCATCAGTGCACCGATCTGGAAGCCTTGGACAAGGCCGCCAGCGAAGGCGTGGTGACGGCCTATGTCGGTTATGACTGCACGGCGGACAGCCTGCATATCGGCCATCTGATCTCGATCATGATGTTGCGTTGGCTGCAAAAGACCGGCCATCGTCCGATCACCCTGATGGGCGGCGGCACGACCAAGGTTGGCGACCCGACCGATAAGGACAAGCAGCGCCCGCTCCTGACCGACGCCCAGATCGCTTCGAACATGTCCAGCATCCAAACCACATTTGGCAAGTTCCTCAGCTTTGGCAACGCCGCGACCGATGCGGTGATGGTCAACAATGCCGATTGGCTTGAAAAGCTCGGCTATGTCGAGTTCCTGCGCGATTACGGCGTCCATTTCACGATCAACCGCATGCTGACCTTCGACAGCGTCAAGCTGCGTCTGGAACGTGAGCAGCCCCTGACCTTCCTCGAATTCAACTACATGCTGATGCAGGCGACCGACTATCTGGAGCTAAGCCGTCGCTATGGCTGCGCCCTCCAGATGGGTGGCTCGGACCAGTGGGGCAATATCATCAATGGGGTGGAACTGGTCCGCCGCGTCGATGCGAAGCCTGCCTGTGGCTTGACCACGCCGCTCTTGATGACCTCATCGGGCCAGAAGATGGGCAAGAGCCTTGGCGGTGCCGTTTGGCTCAATGCCGACCGGCTCAGCCCCTATGACTATTGGCAGGTCTGGCGCAATACCGAGGACGCCGACGTGGGCAAGTTCTTGAAGCTGTTCACGGAATTGCCGATTGAAGAGTGCGAGCGTCTAGCCGCCCTGCCCGGCGCTGAGATCAATGAGGCCAAGAAGGTTCTGGCCGATGAGGCCACCACCCTGCTGCATGGCCGCGAAGCCGCTCAGGCCGCTCGTGCAGCCTCTGACAAGGCCTTTGAACAGGGCGTAATGTCGGAGGACCTGCCAACCCTAGAGGTCGATCGCGCCACCTTAGAGGCCGGCATCCCCGTGGCTAATCTGGTCGTTGATGCCGGCCTTGCCGCCTCTCGTTCGGATGCCCGGCGCCTAGCGCAAGGCGGCGGCCTTCGGGTCAATAATGAGCCTGTCGCCGACGGGGCACGGGTTCTAACCCTTGCAGACCTGACGGTGGACGGCGTGATCAAGCTGGCCGCTGGTAAAAAGAAGATCGTGCTGATCAAGCCGGTCTAACTGATGATTCAAGGCTCCGGCATCGGTGTCGGGGCCTTGAACACCGCCTTGCCGAGCGGCACACCGTCAAAGACCCGCCGCAACATGCCCGGCGTTGCCAACGATAGCGGATTAACAAACAGGCGCGGCGCCTTGATCGCGCCCTTGGCCGAGTAGGTCAGACCGAAAATACCCTCGCCCTGGCGCGAAATCATAAGGGCTCCCAGTACCGGGATCTTACCCACAGCCGAATTGAGCGCATAGGCCGGGGCCATCGCCCCCGCCAGATCGAGCTCTCTCTTGGACAGATCAATATAGCCGTGGGTGGTCAGGCCCAAAGCATCGCCGGTCGCCCGCGCCTCTGTGATTTCGAGCGTCTTTCCACGCAGAGCCATGCGGCTCGACACCTCCGAAAACTGGATGCCCTCGCCATTGAGCGTGTTGGCCACGCCGCTAAAGGCCCCAAGGGTCAGGATCTGGGCAAGGGCTGGAACCCGCGCGACACGGACCGATTGGGCCGTAAGCACCAGATCAGCGCCTCCGGGAACCAGACGCCCGGTCAATTGTGCGCTGCCGCCCTTGAGATTGGTGAAACCCGATAGGCTCTCGACCATCTGACCAACGGCATCGACTCGTCCAGCGACGTGGACCTGATCATCCTTGGGCGCGATGGTGAGGCTAATCGCACCGTCACCGGGTCCCTTGACCGAGGCCTCGAGCTGACGGTTCAAGCCCTTTGCCCAATCGGCGGATAGACGAAGATCCGACAGGGGTTCCGCCTGAGTGACCTTCAGCCTATCGACAGCAATATCCAAGCGGATCGGTCCTGCGCCCTCACCCTGCCCCGCCCCTAGATCGGCCGGATCGATGGTCTGCAATTCGTGCAGCAAGCGGCGGGCATCGAGAAAGTCCGCCTTGACGGCCAGCGCCTTACCCGAACCATACTTGTCGAACTGAACCTGACCATCGAACAGGCCCTTAAGCCGCGCGCGAGCCGTGGATAGGCTCACCACCTGCCCCTTACGAATTGTGCCTGACAAAAGGGCCTCCATCGAGGGACCCTCAGCGCGAATAGCGCTCAAGGCGATGACGTCGTCCTCTTGGCCAACAAAATCAGCCTTGAGGGTCGCGGCCTCATCAGCGGGTTTGGACCAGTCGGTGCCGGCCAGCGCCAGATGTGCGCTCGTCATATCAGCCTCTGCATGACCGCTGATCAGACCGCGTTCTTCGAACTCGAGACGGGCGCTCAGCGGAACTTCGCCGGTCAATTCCCCGGGGACCAGCAGACCCAGCCGCACCGCTGCATCGCCATTGAGCCGGGCGCTGATCTCGACCGACTGATGTCCGGGTCCAGATTGGAGACTGTCGAACCTTATCGGCGCCCCCGCGATTGCGACATCACCGCTCAGACCTTCGGTCTCGGCCACCCACCGGCCCTCAACGGTCACGGGCTGAGCGGGCTTGATGTAGGTTGGCGCACCAATGCCCCGAAGATCGGCCTTAGAGAGGGTTGAGCGGCCTTGATAGACCAGTTGGCCGTCTGACCGGCGCTCCCAGCCCAATCGCCCCCCCAGTGCACCAAGCGTGATATTGGCGTCTCCGTCCTGCTTTGAAAGGCGCGCCTTTACCGTCAGGGGCTGAACCATGGCAAAGAGCGGCATGTCACCAAGGCCAAGAACGGTGGCACCCGCTCGATCAAGTTTGGCGGTAAAACCCACATCAAGCTGATCGGCGGTCAGCAATCCCAGATCACCAACCAAGGCCCCAGCCTTAACCGGTCCTAGCCATTGATTGCCCTTGCGATCCAAAATGACCGACAGATCAAAGGCTGCAGCCTTGGCCGATAGGGGCAATCCATAGCGACGCAATCCGCCCGCTGCGACCTGACCGTCGATGGTCACACGACCGGCATCGCCGAGGGTCCAACTGACATTGCCCGACGCCGCCTTACTGTCGAACCGACCCCGCGCGCCGAACCGATCAAGGGCGAACTGACCGGTGGTCGGGACAGGATTGTGGGCATCGAGCGCGATAACACCGTCCAGCGCCAAGCGGCTCGGCGCACCCGTCGGGTTTCTAAAGGGCAGTTGATAATCAATATTGCCGTTGAAGATGCCGACCTTGGCCAATCCCGACGCCGAGAGCCCGCGATTATCACCGCTGACCTTGACCATGCCCCGCTGCAAATCGAGGCCCAAGGCAACTTTGCTGATACCGCCATTGTTCACGGTTCCGGCAAATTGGTAACCATAGTCCTTGGCCAAAACCACCTTGCCCGTCGGACGGGTAATGGCGAAGGAGACGTCCGCATCCCCAGAGAAATTTTGCGCCTTAAAAGGGCTCTGCGCCAAGATGCTCAGGGGCTTCCGATCAAGAACGTTCAAGATCTCGTCCGCCGGACCCCGCGCCCGACCCTTGAACAGACCTGCTGCAGCGGGGCGAAACCGGGGATAGGACACAAGCCCTTCGCTGAGCCGCACGCCTTCCATCATTCCCGAGGCGACGGTCAGGTCGAAGCGGTTGCCTTGAACCATCGCCTTGCCACGGCCCTGCTCGATGGGGGGAAGCCCGGGGACGACGACAATGGTGACGCCGTCAAAGTCAAAGCCGACCTTCAGCATCTCGTTGGTCAGACCGCGTTTGGTTGTGCCTGCCGGTATGTCAACCGTGAGCTTGACGTTCGAAAGCGTGCCCTGCTTGAGCGCGGCCTTGACCCAATTGCGAGCCCCCTTACCGACCGTGTCGGGCCAGAACGGGTAGGCCTGATCGACATTCGCCTTGCCATCGATCTGGGCTTGAAGCTTGGCGCCCCACGCCCCTTGCGGCAGGCCATCCTTGCCAAGCGCCTGCATCAGATCACCGCTGGCCGTTACCTTTGCGCCCGCCAGAACCGCGCCAGCCTTGGCAAGATTCAAATGGCCAGCTTCGGGTGTGTAGCCACCTTTGACATAGAGATTTGTTAGGGTCTGGGGCTCTGATTTGGGCACAAAGGCCATGACGGCTTGGGGACCCTGTAACTCAAAGTCGAGGCGCGCAGGCTGTTTGTCTCGGCCCTCTGGTATCAGTCTTAACCGGCCCTTGATGTCCAACTGCAGGGGTGCGGCCTTGAGCTTAACGGAGGCGAATTCGACCTCACCTTTGGCGGGATCATAGGTGGCGCGAGCTTCAGCCCGATCAAAGCGCTGCAGGGCCTTGCCAAAGCGGATCTGACCCGCGCCTGCGGTGAAGCTCACATCCGCCGCCCGGATCCCCTGATCGAGGGCATAGCTGAGCGAGCCTTGCCCGTCGACCTGTGCATTAAGGGCCGAAAGCGGCCGGGTCACGCCCACCGAGGGGAAGATTTTGGCAGGGTTTAGGCGACTGATCTTACCAGAAATAAAGGCTTCCTTCAGCCCCTCGGCCGCCTTGGCCTTGATCGAAAGCTCAGCCCGTTGATTGCCCTGCCCGAGGGCCACATCCCCAACCAGATCCAAGCGGCCGAGGGCCTTGCGCAGGGACAGCAGACGCACATCACCCGACCAAGAGACCGGTCCACCGATCTGACGCAAAGACAGGGTGCCGTTGGTCAGTTGCACATCGTGCAGGAAACTGGCCCATCGACCGCGTTTTGCCGGTCCGGTTACCTCTGAGAAGAGACGCCCAAGCAGCGTCAGTTCCTCAGGACGGCCCAGCGCCTCATAGCCCAACTCATACCGTCCCTGCGGAGAGACGCTGACCGCAAGAAAAAAGTCTGAGGCAGCAATATGTCCAGGTGCTGGCGCAAAAACCAGAACCGAGTCCAGAGCCATGGCCGCTTGAACCCGACCCGCGCGCAGCACAGACCGGCCCTTTTGATCAGTGACGGAGAGGTTCTCCATCTGGACACCAAGGGACTTGGCCTGCTCGAACCAGACAATCCCGACATGGCCAACTTGCGCCTGGCCACCCTTAACCTGTCGCTCCAAACCGCCAATGATCACAGGCTTGAGGAAGTCGGCGGCAATCGGGCCCTTTGCCAGCCTCATCGCACCCACGCCAAATAGCGCGATCATCGCCAAGATAAGGACGACAGCAGCTTCAAGCCCATGCTTCAGCGCCGGTCTCAGCAACAGAAATATCTCCGTAAAGGCCGGGGAACGGCTGGACGTGGCGGCGGACAGACACCAAATATATCGAGAACATGGCCGCACCGAAAATCAGTGCGTTAACGATGGGATACGTCAATGACTGACCAACTCCAACCCGGAGATCACGCTCCAGCCTTCGATCTGGCATCAGATGGCGAAAATAACCTGTCCTCGAGCGATCTACAGGGCAAAAAGATTGTCCTCTATTTCTATCCAAAGGACGACACACCCGGCTGCACGAACCAGGCCAAAGGTTTCAGCGCCCTGTCGGCGGACCTAGCCAAGTCCGGTGCGGTCGTGATTGGGGTGTCCAAAGACAGTGTCGCCAGTCACAAGCGTTTCCGTACCAAGTACGACCTGACAATTGCGCTGGGATCCGACCCTGAGGGAACCACCATCGAGGCCTATGGGGCCTGGGTTGAAAAAAGCATGTATGGCAGAAGCTATATGGGCATTGAGCGCTCAACATTCCTCATCGACGGCTCAGGCGTGGTTCGCAAGGTCTGGCGCAAGGTCAAGGTCCCCGGCCATGCCGAAGCGGTTCTGGCTGAGATTAAAGCGCTCTAGCCTTTGATAAACTTCAGACTTGAGTGACTTTTGAGACCAAGCTGATTAGTCGGTTTGCAGACGATAAGGGTCGGGAATCTAAGCATAATCACAAATATTGTTTTAGTGTGCGCTGACGATAGCTATAGACTCTTAGTCCATGATCATTGCATATCGCCTAAAGCAAAAACGGCGAGTATCCGAGACCATGACGAATGGCCACGTGGCGCGTTTCAAACAGGCCTTAGAGCGCCTATTTCCTGAGCGGCACCTCTATGTCCGTTCAGACGGTGAGCTCAAGAGCCTGGTTCTGACGCCAAAACGTCAGATGGCCATAGCTTCGGCCCTGCTCGCGCTTGGCCTTTGGCTGGGCGTGGCCACCGCCTCTATGGCGATTAACGCGCTGTCTCTCAGCAATACCGACCGCGAAGTGGCCAAGACCCAAGCCAAATATGAGCGCTGGATCGCGGACCGGCAGGCCCGTCTCAATAGCGCTGTGGCTCAGATCAACGCCAATAATGGCTCCATAGACCAGCTGGCCAGTAGTGTGGAAAAGCGCCATGCCGCGCTGGCCCAGCTTATGGGTAATTTCAAGGGTGTGCCGGGTGCGGAGGTCGCACTGGCCCCGTCAAAGTCCCTCAAGACCGAACTCGGCGTCGCCTCGCCGATGGATCGGGTCCAAGCGGTCAGCATGGATCAGGAGCGTATGATCACGCGCGCTGAGAGCTTCGCCAAGACCCGCGCCGACCGTTTGAGACTGGCCTTTCGCCTCGCGGGCCTCAATCCGGTCAGCTATGCCGACCGCAACAGTTCGGTCAGCAGTGGCCTCGGCGGGCCCCTGATCGAGGCCAAGGATCCCCGCGCCTTGGCGGCTGTGCTGGATGTGGATGAAGATTTTGCGGAACGGATTCAGAGTGCGGCCAATAATATGGACGATATGCGAGCGCTGAACCGCGCCGCTGAACGCCTGCCCTTTGCCCGCCCCACAAATCGTACACCGCAGTCCAGCGGCTTTGGCGTGCGCTTTGATCCCTTCACCAGACGTCCAGCCTTCCATTCGGGGCTGGACTTCACAGGGGGGTTCATGACCCCAATTCAATCCACAGCTCCCGGGATCGTGTCCTTTACGGGCATACGTTCAGGTTATGGCAAAACGGTCGAGATTGATCACGGCGCAGGGTTCAAGACCCGCTACGCCCACCTGCAGTCCATCTCGGTCAATACAGGTCAGCGCGTGGGCGTAGGACAGCGTCTAGGGGGGATGGGGTCAACCGGGCGATCGACGGGCGTTCATTTGCACTACGAGGTCTGGGTCAATGGCCGGGCTCAAAATCCCAACCGTTTCGTAAAGGCAGGCGATTATGTTCAACAAGCGGGCTGACTCTGACACCTCCTACCCTGCCCTATCGGCGTCGTTAGACACGTCCGGGCGTAAATCTCATAAGGTTGCTTCCGTGATCGGAGAGGACGTCACCATTGATGGCAGCATCTCTGGCCAAGGTGAACTTCACCTCGACGGTACGGTTCGCGGCGAAATTACGGTTGAACGTCTGTCGATCGGAGAAACCGGACAGGTTGAAGGCACCGTTACGGCCGAGACTGTCGATATTCGGGGCAAGCTGACTGGAACCATCTCGGCCAAGCAGGTCAAGCTCTATGGCACGGCCCATGTCGACGGCGACATCACCCATGAGCAACTGTCCATGGAACCGGGTGCCTATTTCCAAGGTCGCAGCCTAAAGTTCCAGCGTCAAATCACGGCCTCCGTCCACGTCCCGGCGGCCAGCGTCGGCCTAGACGGCTTTGCGGAGGACTAGGCCCATCGGCTAGCCTTCGCGCGTCACACCGACGCGCTGAGCCAATGACGCGCCCATAAAGCTGTCGAGATCCCCATCCAGAACGCCTTGCGTATCGGATGTTTCCACGTCCGTGCGCAGGTCCTTGACCATCTGATAGGGCTGCAGAACGTAGGACCGGATCTGGTGACCCCAACCAATATCGGTCTTCTGGTCTTCCAAGGCCTGCGCTGCGGCTTCACGACGCTGCAGTTCCAACTCATAGAGACGGGCGCGAAGCATTTTCCACGCCTCTTCCCGGTTCTGGTGCTGAGAGCGGCCCGACTGACAGGCCACAGCAACGCCCGTAGGAATGTGGGTCAGGCGAACGGCGGAGTCCGTCTTGTTAATATGCTGTCCGCCAGCGCCCGAGGCCCGATAGGTATCGGTGCGCACGTCCGAAGGGTTGATATCGATCTCGATCGTATCGTCGACGACCGGATAGACCCAGACCGAAGCAAAGCTGGTATGGCGCTTGGCGGCGGAGTCAAAGGGCGAGATGCGCACCAGACGGTGGACGCCCGCCTCGGTCTTCAGCCAGCCATAGGCATTATGCCCCTTGATCTGCAGGGTCACGGACTTGATCCCGGCCTGCTCACCTTGGGTCTCTTCGATCACCTCAAAGCTCATGGCGTGGGCGGTGGCCCAGCGGGTATACATCCGCAGCAGCATGCCAGCCCAGTCGTTGGACTCTGTCCCGCCTGCGCCAGAATTTATCTCGAGATAGGCATCGTTGCTGTCGGCTTCACCCGACAACAGGGCCTCCAGCTCGGCACGGGCCGCCTGCTCCTTGATCGCGGCCAACTGCGCGCGGGCCTCTTCTAACGAAGCCTCGTCGCCTTCCGCATCGGCCATTTCGGCATAGCCGACCGCATCCTCAAGCTCACGCTCAAGGGTAAGAACCGCATTGATCTGACCGGACAGTTGGGTGCGCTCACGCATCACCGCTTGGGCTTCGGTTGGACGATCCCACAAGGTGGGGTCTTCTACCCTGGCATTGAGCTCGTCGAGCTTACGCAGCGCTGGATCCCAGTCAAAGTCTCCTCCTGAGCAGTCCGATGGACTGCTCGATGTCGGCAGCAGCTGCCTCGACATCCGCTCTCATGATTGGCTCCTCGCTATTGAAGGGGCGGCTTACCGTGCGCCGCGTCATAAGACAATGGACCCGTGCGATCAGTACAGGCCCGACAGGTCCTCAGGCACCTTTTGCACCTTGGGCGGCGGCGGTGGCGGCGGAACCGCTGGGCCCCCACCCCAAGCTTCGCCATAGGGAACCGGCCCTTCAGGCGTTAGCTGAGGTTTGGGCTCGGTCCCGGGTCGGAAGGCTTCTCGGATACCGTTGACCAGAACGAATTTGGCGGTCTTGGGTGGCTGGAAATCGCGATAGGGACTGCCGCGCAATGCGGTCTGCATAAATTCGATGAAGATCGGCACAGCCGCCTGGCCGCCGGTCTCGCTGTTACCGAGCGAACGGTTATCATCAAAACCGACAAAGACGCCGACCACGATCTCTGGTGAATAGCCGACAAACCAGGCGCTGCGATACTCGTTGGTGGTTCCGGTCTTTCCGGCCAAGGGACGACCCAAGGAACTGACCTGCGCCGCCGTACCGCGCTGAACCACGCCCTGAAGCATGGTGGTGATCTGATAGGCGGTAATGGGGTCTAGAACCTCGGTTCCGGCCGCAGGCAGATGCGGCGATTCCTCGCCTAAGAAGCCGACATTGCAACGCTCGCAATCGCGGCCGTCCCCCTTGAGCAAGGGCTTGCCTTCACGGTCTTGAACCAGCTCGATCAGGTGCGGCTCGATCCGGCGCCCGCCATTAACGAACGGCGCATAGGCGGCGGTGAGCTTAAAGGGCGTTGTCTCACCCGACCCAAGCGACATAGCCAGAACCGGAGACATATCCTTGACGACCCCCATGCGGATGGCGGTCTCGCGCACCTTGTCCATACCGATGGCCTGCGCCAAGCGAACCGTCATGGCGTTGCGCGACTGCTCCAAGCCCTTTCGCAGGACCAGATTGCCGTAATAGTCCTTGGAATAGTTCTCTGGCGTCCAATCCTTGTCCGCCGTTTCGCCCTTGATGGTGATCGGCGCATCGGCCACGACACTGGCCGGGGTGTAACCATTATCCAAAGCCGTCGCATAGACAAAGGGCTTGAAGGCCGAGCCCGGCTGACGCTTGGCCTGGGTCGCGCGATTGAACTTCGACAGGGAGAAACTATAGCCACCGACCAAGGCCAGCACCCGGCCTGAATAGGGATCCATCGCCACCAATGCGCCATTGACGGTCGGAATCTGCTTGAGGGCAAACTGTCCCGGCGACTTGCCGGGTGCGACAAAGATCAGGTCCCCAACATTGAAGCCCTTGGTCGCCCGCGCCCAGACCACATCCTCTTCGACAATAGACCCCGTCTTACCGTCCGTTAGCCGAACCTTGACCGGGCCCTTAGCGGCTTCAACAACCGCGATGACCCAATCACGTCGCTCATAGGGTAGGGTCAGGGCCTTGGCCTTCTTTTCCCAACCCTCTTGACCAATCTCGACCCGACCGACGGCCCCGCGCCAGCCGTGGCGGCGATCATAGAGCTCTAGCCCATGCATCAAGGCGACGCGGGCGGCGGTCTGCAAACGAATGTCCAAGGTGGTGCGAAGGTAATAGCCCCCCTCATTGACCTTATCGCCCAAGGTCAAGATCGCACGCTGGCGAACCTCTTCGATGAAGTAGTCCGCATCGCGATAGCGCGCTCGGCTAGGTTCGGCCTGAACCTTGAGGTCCGCAGCCATGGCAACCTTGGCCTCTTGCGGGGTGACCCAGCCTAGCTCAGCCATTTCGCCGATGATCCAGTTGCGGCGGCGTATGGCATTGGCCTTATTGCGGACGGGCTGATAGTTCTGCGGCCCCTTCGGCAAGGCGGCCAGATAGGCGGTCTCGGCCAAGGTCAGGTCCGACAGGGGCTTGCCGAAATAGTTATAGGCCGCAGCGCCCACGCCGAAGGACCGATAGCCGAGCCAAATCTCGTTGAGATAGAGTTCCATGATCTTGGGCTTGCTCAGCACCTGCTCTAGACGATTGGCAAGGATCGCCTCTTTGAACTTACGGCCAAAGGTAACATCGCTATTGAGCAGCACGTTCTTGGCCACCTGTTGGGTGATGGTTGACCCACCCTCTAGCCGACGGCCCCGGCTGACATTCAAGACGTTCTTGAGAACCGCGCGGCTCAGACCTTGATAGTCGATGCCGCCGTGCTCGTAAAAGTTACGGTCCTCAGCGGCCATAAAGGCCTTCACCACCCGTGGCGGGATCTGATCATAGGGCACGAAAATACGACGTTCGCGCGAAAACTCACCGATCAGGGTGCCGTCCCAAGCATAGACCCGCGTCGCGGTCGGGGGGCGGTAATTCACGAGGTCGGAGGCATCGGGCATGTCGTGAAACAGCCAAGCCGAATAGACTGCCAAGCAGATACCGGCCGCAGCAATCAGGCTGAGGATGGCAACGCCCGCAATCGAAATCCAACGCTCAAACCGCTGCAAGACCCAGAACCTCCACGGGGCACCCCTACGGACGCCAAACCCGCACAATGTTTGGTCTATCCCGTGTCGCGGTCAGAGGTAAAGCTTAAGCGATTGAAAATTGAACCTGAGGCAGACTTGGCGATAGCATAGCGCTAACTATCGAGATGCGATGCGCAATTCCTCGTCGAAATAGGCGTCAATAGAATCGCCAACGGAATCCATGAAGTCCTGTCGAGACTCGCGATTGGCCAGGAGGGCCTCATCTTCGAGATTGGTGATGAACCCCATTTCCAGCAACACGGCGGGGACATCCGGGGCCAACAGGACCACGAAACCGGCATCGCGATGACTGCGCGCCAAAAGCTGCACGTGATCATCAATTCGCGTCAACAGCAGTTGGGCAAAGGATGCAGACCGGTTCTTGGTCGCGCGCTGGGTGAGGTCCAGCAGGATCTGCTTTACAGCCTTATCCTGCGCTGGAAGGTTCACGTCATGGAACCAGTTGTTCTTCTCAAGCGCATTGCGTGCGACGCGATCAGACCCCTTGTCAGAGAGGGTATAGACGCTCGCGCCCCGGGTCTGACTATTGGCACCCGAATCCGAATGGAGAGAGATAAAAAGATCTGCATTGGCATGACGCGCGATCTGAACGCGATTTTCCAGCGGGATAAAAACATCGGTGTCACGCGTCAGGATAACCTTGTATCGACCCGACCGATCTAGCCGCTCTTTCAGACCCAGTGCCGCTGCAAGATTGATGTCTTTCTCATTGGCCACAGCCCCCCTAGCGCCAGGATCGTGACCGCCATGGCCTGCATCAATGACGATGACTTTCTTCAAGCGCAGAGGCGCAACATAAGGGCGCGGCGTCGATGTGACCTTCTGCACGGCCACAGGCACAGCGCGAACGGCAGGCACAGGCGGCAACAGAACCGGTGAAGGGGCTTTGACGGACACGGGCGTCAACACCGCTGGCTTGACCACCACCACTGGCGCGACCGTAGAGACTGGCGTTATCGCAGAGACCGGCGTGATCGCAGAGACTGAACTGGAGGACACAATATCGACGACATAGCGATATGCGCTAGAGCCCTCGCTTGGAGGCAGCAAGAACCGGCGCTTAACACTGGCGGGCCCGGCGAGATCGAGGCTAAGCCGCGCGGCGCCGCCCGCCTGATCCATCATCCAACCCTTGACCAACCCTTGGCCAGAACCTTGTAAATCCCCCGCCACCTGAAGATCGGCAAGGGTCAATATGATCCGTTGATCCGCATCAGGGCTGGTTTCCAAGCGCCCAACTGTGGCCTTGTCCAATTCGATAACAATTCGGGTTTCAGCCTGAGTGCCACCGAAACGAACCTTGGTTACACTCGGTCCGGCCGCCGCCGCGTTGTGAGACAGAGCCGCCGCAACGAGGCAAAGGCCCGCTGCTCCCGCGAGCGTCCAACGCCCACCGGGTACCTGTGCTAGCTTTGCCAAACGATCGAACATGCAAGACCCTAGATAGCCCCAACTAGATTTAAGGGCCGCTAACGGAGGCAAACCTTATCACCCCAAGTCCGTAGACAAATGGTTAAGCACATGACTTCTCCGCAGAAAGCTTTCTTTTTTCTGGAAATGCTGCAAAATGGTGATCACGTTTCGATCGCCCTGCCCTGCATGGCGCGGTCGGCGTGTCCCGAGTTAACGCTCAGCCCCTATCGGCGGCACTGACTCATTCTCCGATCCGCGCCCAACGGCGCGTCAAGGAACCAAAAACCTCATGGGCAGCGTCGCAAACGCCCCTTACTGGCCCGAGCCCCTCTCATCCGCCCTTCGGGGTGGCGGGGCTCCCTGTGTCGCCTCTTCTGGCGACAAGGCTCGTGGTGCGCGCGCCCCCCTTCAAATCCGGCCCCTGGACCCAAGGTCCTGCGCGCGCCGTGGAGATAATTTAAATGTCGAAGAAAATGTTAATCGACGCCGCCCACGCCGAAGAGACGCGGGTGGTGGTTGTAGATGGTTCACGAATTGAAGAATTTGATTTTGAGAGCCGGTCTAAAAAGCAACTCCGCGGAAATATCTATCTAGCCAAGGTCACTCGGGTCGAACCGAGCCTTCAGGCTGCGTTCGTGGAATATGGCGGCAATCGCCATGGCTTCTTGGCCTTCAACGAAATCCATCCGGACTATTACCAGATCCCGATGGCCGACCGCGAAGCGCTGATGCGCGACATGATGGAGGATGATGACGAGCCCCATCACGCCCCGGCCCACGGCGACTCCGACGATGGTGACCACGACAGTGACCATGGCGACCATGACGAAGGCGATGTCATGGAAGAAGAGGTTGCGCGCCGCCGTCGCCGCCTGATGCGCAAATATAAGATCCAAGAGGTGATCAAGCGTCGGCAGATCATGCTGATCCAGGTCGTCAAGGAAGAGCGAGGCAATAAGGGCGCGGCCCTAACCACCTATCTGTCCCTCGCCGGTCGTTACGGCGTCTTGATGCCCAACACAGCGCGCGGCGGCGGCATTAGCCGCAAGATCACGACCGTCACCGACCGTAAGCGCTTGAAGTCCGTGGTTCAGAGCTTGGACGTGCCGCAGGGCATGGGCCTGATCGTCCGCACGGCCGGTGCAAAGCGCACCAAGGCCGAGATCAAGCGCGACTATGAATATCTGCTGCGCCTGTGGGAAAATATCCGCGATGTGACGCTGCACTCCATCGCGCCAGCCCTGATCTACGAAGAAGAAGATCTGGTCAAACGCGCCATCCGCGACATGTATGACAAGGAGCTTGAGGGCATCTGGGTCGAGGGCGAAGCGGGCTATCGCGAAGCCAAAGAATTCATGCGGATGCTGATGCCTTCGCAGGCCAAGAAGGTCATGCCCTACCGCGAAGCCACGCCCCTGTTCGTCAAGCACAAGGTCGAGGATCAACTGGCGGCTATCTATACGCCCGTCGTTCCCCTGAAGTCGGGCGGCTATCTGGTCATCAACCAGACCGAAGCTCTGGTGGCTGTGGACGTCAATTCCGGCAAGTCGACCCGCGAGCGCAATATCGAGGCGACGGCCCTCAAGACCAACATGGAAGCGGCCGAAGAGGCGGCGCGCCAGCTTCGTCTGCGCGACCTGGCCGGTCTGGTGGTCATCGACTTCATCGATATGGACGAGTCCAAGAACAATCGGGCCGTTGAAAAGAAACTGAAAGATTGCCTCAAGGACGACCGCGCCCGCATTCAGATGGGCAAGATCTCGTCCTTTGGCCTGATGGAAATTTCTCGCCAGCGTCGCCGGTCCGGCGTGCTGGAAGGCACCACTCACATCTGCGAACATTGCGCTGGTGTTGGCCGTGTTCGCTCGGTCGAGTCCAGTGCCCTAGCGGCTCTG
>CANESI010000027.1 GCA_947441065.1 Caulobacteraceae bacterium | reverse complement strand
GTGCCGTCGGCCTTGGTGAAATAGGCGGTGGCGTCGGGAGATTTGGCCTGAGGCGAGGCACCATTGATCATGCCCGCCAGACGCGGACTGACGATAAAGCCATCGGAGGCCAGACGCTCGGCATCGCCAAACAGGTCCTTCCAAGCCAGTTTGCCATGGTGCGACTGGGCGAGGGACAGCATCGCCACCGCGCCGGGAACGCCGGTCGCGCGGCCACTGAGAACCGCCTCGAAAAAGCCTATCGGTTTGGCTACGCCGTTGGCATCTGTGCGCATGAACATGTCAGGGCTGGCACCAGCAGGCGCGGTCTCGCGGCCATTATAGGCGGTCACGGCGCGGGTCTTGGCATCATAAAAGACCATAAAGGCCCCGCCGCCGAGGCCAGAGCTCTGCGGCTCGACCAGACCCAGCGTGGCCTGAACGGCAACGGCGGCATCCACCGCTGAGCCCCCGCGTTTAAGAACCGCCAGTCCAGCCTCAACCGCCAAGGGATTGGCTGCCGCAACCATGGCATGGGGGGCGAGGGCAGGGGAGGCAGCAGACCTTTTTGCGGCAACCGCCTTGGCCACGGGATCGGCGAAAACCGAAGAGGACGGCGCCATCGCCCCAGCAAGGGCCAAAAATACAAGGCCCAGACCGCCCACGGACTTTCGCATCTCAATCCCCAATGTCTCAATCGCACCAACAGTTTTCACCATAGCGCCCGGCCCATTTCGCGCCAGCCAAAAGCCTGTAGAAAAAAGCGAGAACTAACGCTTGCCTTAAGACGGCCCACCGACTAGTTTCCGCCACCTTGCCCCAGGGCAACAGCGCGCCCGTAGCTCAGCTGGATAGAGCATCAGACTACGAATCTGAGGGTCGGACGTTCGAATCGTTCCGGGCGCGCCAATTATTTCCCGCAAAACCATATTGAGGTGGCTATCGAGGGTGGGACCGTTTTGATCCGGGCATGAGATTGACTTGCCTGGCCAACGGGTTTTGATCTGGTCAAAGGTCGCTGGACCGGTTCGGATAGAGATCGAGGCCTTATGACATCCTCCCCCTTGCGTATCGGCATATTGGGCGCGGCCAAGATCGCGCCATGGGCCTTGGTCAAGCCTGCTCAGGCTCGCTCCGATGTAGCAGTCACGGCCGTTGCCGCCCGCGATCCTGACCGCGCGAGGGCCTTTGCCGACGAGCAGGGGATCGCAAATGTAGCCGATAGCTATCAGGCCCTGATCCAGCGCGAGGATGTTGATCTGGTCTATGTCGCCTTGCCTGCCGGGTCTCATGCCGAATGGACGATCAAGGCCTTGGACGCTGGCAAGGCGGTCCTTTGCGAAAAGCCCTTTGCGATGAATTTGGGCGAGGCTCAGGCCATGGTCGATGCCTCAGAGCGCAACGGTCGGCCTCTGTTTGAAGCGCTGCACTATCGCCACCATCCGGTGATGTTAAACGCAATCGCGCTCGTTCAGAGCGGTGTGCTGGGCACGGTCCAGTCGCTGGAGGCGGTGTTTGATGTGCCGATTGCCTATAGTGAGACTGAGCTGCGCTGGCAAAAGGCCTTGGGCGGCGGGTCGCTGATGGATCTGGGCACCTACTGTCTTCATGCCGTTCGCATGCTGGCTCAGTCAGAGCCCACCGTCCTGTCGGCCAGCGCGCAGAAGCAGCATGGCGTCGATGCGGCGCTCGAAGCGACCTTGGCCTTTGGCGGGGGCGTGACGGCCAAGATCTCCAGCTCGATGGTCCCAAACCGCATGGTGTCCCAACTGACCGCGATCGGCAGCCTTGGGCGCTTGGACATCACCAACTTCATCGCCCCGCAGATTGGCTGCCGCTCGGCCCTGACCCTTGGCGGCAAGGTCGAGGAGCTGCCGATTGATCCTGTGGCCACCTTTGAGGCGCAGCTTGAGCATGTGGTTCAGGTCATGGGGGGGCAGTGTCAGCCCATCGTTGGCGGCACCGACTCCTTGGCCCATATGGGCTTGATCGACGAGATCTACCGCATGGCGGGCGATTAGATCCGCTCAGACCTTTGTGCCGAGCCGAGCCAGAACGGCTCTTGGTACCTTATAATGTTGGATAAAGGTATCGTGATCCCGGATGCCGCAAGCATCCCGCTGGATGAAAAAATACCAGACAGCCTTCGCGGCGGCATTGGTGAGGGCCTCATGCTCGTCGCTTCCGGGCGCGGTCGAGGTTGCGTTAAGCGCGGCAAGCGCCTTTTCAGCGTCACTGCCAAGCCTCCCGAGGCTGGACGCCTGTTCGGCCATCATTTGGGTTTCCAGAACTTTCAACCCCGTCTCGAACCGCGGCGAAGACGAGAAGTTCTGCGGCATCCTCAATGACATGATCGCCTCCACAAAGCGTAACCTGCCCAACCAATATCAGACGATCATAAAACCGAATTGCGCAGGATAACAGACCTCAAATCTAGACGGCTATGGCGTCAATCCCTCGCCGTCCCCATCCCTGCAGCATGACGTAGAGTTCGCACTCAAACGCCCCGATCCACGGCACCGTTCGGCGCCGCTGTGCTGTCCGCGTGACCGGTTGGTGCTCTCACCAGACCCAAAAGGGCGAATAGTAATTGCATCTGGATTTGCCGGTTCTATGGATGGCGCCGACCGCTCGGCGGTTGCACGGGTGAGCGATAGATCTGATGTTTCATGATGGGTGGGCGATAGGGTGGGCGGTGCTTGCGGTGATCCTTTCGGGGATAGGCAAGGGCGGTTTTTCCGGACTGGGTGCCTTGGCCATGCCCTTGATGGTGATCGCCAACCCGCCCCTGGAGAGCGCGGCTGTGCTTTTGCCCATCTTGATCGTGCAGGACATGGTCGGGGTTTGGTCCTTCCGTAAGACCTTCGACAAGGTGGTTTTGGCGGTCATGATCCCGGGAATGACGATCGGCGTCGTCTTGGGTTATCTGTTCGCGTCGCGTGTCTCTGAAACCGCCATCCTAACAACGGTTGGGGGTCTTTCCTTCGTCTTCGGCGTGCACCGCCTGTGGCAAGATCGCAGTGGAGCGGTGGTTTTGCCCAGTAACGCACCGCGGTGGGTGGGCGTTCTGTTCGGTGTCGCTTCGGGGTTCGGCAGTCAGATCGCCCATGCCGGTGCGCCGCCTTTTCAAATGTGGGTGCTCCCGCGCAAGTTACCGCGTGACGAGCTGGTTGGCTCCAATGCCCTGTCCTTTGCCTATATGAATCTCATCAAGGTTCCGGCCTATATCGCGCTTGGCCAGTTCACACCCACCAACCTCATCTCTTCGGCACAGCTCGTGCCGGTGGCCTTGGTGTCTACGGCCCTTGGCGTTTATCTGGTCCGGAAGATCAATGCCGAGCGCTTCTATAGCCTGATCTATCTGTCGATGATCGCCATTGGGCTGAAACTGGTGATTGACGGTTTAGGCCTGTTTCATTGAGTTTGCTTCGGTAAAGGGTCGAAAAGAGCCTCCCTGCTCACCCCTGCAGCGTGATGTAGAGCTCTCTTTCAAGCAGCCATTGGCCGCGATTATTGCGCCAGGTGGCCATATAGATGCCGCTCATCTCACCGCCATCTTTCCAGTTTCCGGTCCATCGGCCCATTTCAGCGGCGCGTTGGCCATCGTCGGTGATCTCGATGGAGGTTGTCGTCCGCACATAGGTGATAAAGCCCGAGGCGGCAAATTGGCTGGCAAAGGCTGCGACCACGGCATCGGCCCCGTCAATCAGATCGCCATTGCCCGCAATCAGCATCATGTCGTCGGTCAGGTGGGGACGAAGCCGCGCGGCATCATGGGCTGCAATCAGGCGATTGGTTAGCTTGCGCTTGGCGCGGATGGCAATGTCTTGGGTCAGCATCGGTCGAGGATGGACTGAGATGGGCTGATCGCCAAGGGCTGCTGTGCGCAGATCACGATGGGAGGGGTTAGTCAGCGCTCACTCTGATGGTGAGCGCCGATAGCAGAGCATTTTGCTGATCGGTAGAGATCCTTAGGCCGTCGCCTTGGGCCAAGGCCGTGAAGTCGAGCCAGCCGCTGCCGTTCCAACCCTATCTCAGTGGGCCCTGATTCTGATGGGTCTATTGCTGGCCGGGTTCGCTATGATTCAGATTCGGCAATCACGCGCGACACTCGCTTAGCCCCAAGCGCAGCTCGTAGGCAGGCTCTCTGGTATAAGGTATTTATGGGTACCAAATAGCCTCAGGAGCACCGCTGTGCTGCAGCGTTTTCGTGGCCTAGCCTATATCGCCGTCTTCGCCGCGCTAACCGTCGGGGCGATGGCGCTGTTGATCGTGCCGTCGGTGGATAGTGGCTTTACCCAGCCCTTTACCCGGGCGCTGGTCGTGGTCTGTACTTGGGTGATGAACCTCTTCGGAGCCAACGTCGTCGCGAGCGGGGTGGTGCTGTCCTTTGCCCATGCCTCTGGCGCGGTGATGGTGTCCAGCGGCTGTAATGGGGTTGAGGTCTGTATCCTGTTTGCCGCCGCCATTGCGCCCTTTCCGGCCCCGATTAGGGCCCGGATCGTGGGGATCGTCGTCGGCGTGGCGGTGATCCAGATCCTAAATCTGGCGCGGATCATTAGCCTGCTGTTTTTGGCGAGGTTCGCGCAAAACCTGTTCGACTTTTTCCACCTGTTCTTTTGGGACGCCTTCATCATGCTCGATGCCGTGGTCATGTTCTTGGTGTGGCACCATTGGCAGGCCGAGCGTTGGCCGGTGGAGCCTTCGCAGGAGGCCGCGTCGTGAGCCTGAAGGCCTATCTCTCCACGCCTCGTGGCCAGTTTCTATCGACGGCGATGACGGCACTCGTGCCCTTGCTCGTGGTCTGGTGGGTGGGGGCAGGGGTGATGATCGATCTATTGCGGCCCGGGGCCAGTTGGCTGGCGGGCCAACTTCATCTGGCCCAATCCATTTCATCAACGCCCAATCATGATTGGCTGGTTGAGACCGGCCTTGACCGCGCCTCAGGCAGTCAGATCGGCGCGGTGGTGATCCCGCTTGGGGTCGGAGAGTTGCGCCGCCTGTTGCTTGGCTTTCCCCTGTTTTTGGCCCTGATCTTTGCCGTGCCGCGCTATCAGCCTTTGCGCACGGCCTTGATCGGCTGCGCGGTGCTGGTCGTGGCCTTTTGCTTTTCGGCCTGTAGCCTGATTTTCAACAGCGTCGCTGTGATCGTTAATCACCGGGCATCCTTGGTTATGGACACGGTTCCGCCGCCGCCCTTTACCGTCACCCAGCCTGCTATGGGCGAGGCGGCCTTTTTCCTGTCAGGGCTTGGCATGTATATCGCCATGACGGTCCTGCCCCTCGCCCTGCCCATCGGGCTTTGGGCGGGCATGAACCGGTCTGGGCGGGCGCTGCTGATGGGGCCAAGCCAAAGGTCAGATCGGTGCGACCAAATCACCCCCTCTGGAGAGTAATATGGCTTTTCCAATTTGAGATGTTATAATTCGGTTACGGGCTTGGTAAATAACTACTCATAGTGGGCAATTATTGAGGATCACATGACCTCGAACCGAGAGAGCGACCGGAGGTGCTTTTCAGGAATAGGACCCCTTCGCTGGTCCTATCCGGTGACGATGGGCAAGTCGGTCGCGCTCATCTTCAGCCTGGTCTGCGCACTCTGGTCTGGGGCAGCTCAGGCACAGAGCGCCTATATTACCGGCTCAGAGCTCAATCTTATCGATGTCACAACCAACACACTTGCCGCGAACCTACCCAGTATTAGCGGCTTCGCCATCGCGCGTAGCCCAGACGGCGCGAAGCTCTATGTAAGCAAGGGCAGTACGACAGGTATTGATGTTATCGATACGGCGACCAACAGCGTCGTCTATAGCATAGCAACTCCGGAAAAATCTTACGGCATTGCGATCAGTCCTGATGGGACGAAACTTTACGCAACCCAATTTGTATTGGGGGGGCAGGTCTTGGTCATCGACACTGCGTCTAATAGTATCACTGCGACCTGGTCCCTTGGGAGCAGTTCGACCTATGGCATAGGCCTCAGTCCCGATGGGGCCGTCGCCTATGTCTCGAGCTATAGTGGAAATGGTCTCTATGTCGTCAATACGACGAACGGCAACCTCGTCGCCACTGTGCCCATGGGGGTGTTGACGACGAACCTTGCGGTTAGTCCCGATGGCTCGAGAGTCTACGTCAATAACTTTATCAGTAATAATGTTTCAGTGTTGGACACGACAACCAACAGCGTCGTGGCAACAGTCGCCATCGTCGGAGGTCCTATAGGCATCGACGTGACCCCCGACGGGAGCCGTGTCTACGTCAGCGTCCGAAACAGCGGTACAGTAGCGGTCATTGATGCGGCGACCCCAAGTTTTACATCGTCTATCCCCGTAGGTTCAGGACCCGCGGGCGTGAGGGTGAGCACCGATGGGAGCACGGTGCTTGTGGCGAACCGAACCAGTCGCACTGTGTCGGTTATCAGAACCGCGACAAACACCGTCGTGGCGACCATCGCGGTGTCGGGTGTGCCGGATTTTATTGGTCCCTTTACCGTTCCGGCGGTTGCAGTTCCCAGCCTTAGTTTTTATGCGCTCATCGCCCTTGGACTATTGCTTGGCAGCGTGGCGCTCAGCCGGATTAGGGTGACCTCCAATGGTCACGGTCCACCACCCGCCGTTTAGGGGTCTATAAAACTTCAAGAAAACCGGGCTGGATAGGCCATAGGTTGAAGGTGCTGACCCTCCAAATTGCGTTGGTCAAGGTCCGCCGAACATCTGAGTCTTTTGATCTCAAGCGCTAAAAAACCATCCGGGTTGCCCCCTGTTGTGCGCTCAGGTCTGGACAGCCGATCTGATTTTATGGTCTTGGTCCTGCGATTAAATGTCCCGAATGGATTGTCCCCTATCCGCACGCCGCCCTGATCTGGGTTGGCCCCGGTAGCCGACCCGCCCCGGGGCCGCAGATATGTGTCAGGGGGCGCTGGAACTATGATCAAGCAAACGGGCGGGTTGGCGAGCACGGCGCTCATTTTCGGGGCCGCCTTGGCCCCTGAGGCCTTCGCTCAGACCGCGCCGACCGCCTCTGTGGCCGCTTCGACGCAGAGTGATACGTCCAGTTTCTCGGCCGCCTATTTCGCGCCCTATAATCCGGTCACAGCCGGGGACATGGTATCGCGCATACCCGGTTTCGAGCTTCGCGAGGGGGATGAGCGGCGCGGCTTTGGCGGCTCTGCGGGCAATCTCTTGATCAATGGCGAACGGCCAAGTTCCAAAGCCACCCCGACGGACCTTCTAAAGCGTATCCCCGCCTCAGATGTGGCGCGTATTGATGTGGTGGCCGGAACCAATGCCCAGTCAGACGTTCGGGGCCAGTCGCAATTTGTCAATGTGATCACCCGTACGACCAAGAAGTCGGCCTCAACCAGCTATACGCTCGGGCTGCGTCACATCCAGTTTTCCAACCGTATTGCCTGGATCACTCAGTTTTCGAGCTCCATTCCCTTGGGCCCGACGGCGGATCTGTCGCTGGATATTCAGTCGCCAACCATTTTGGGGCGAGCGGTCAATCGGGATGTTCTACTTTCTAGTTCTGGCGCGGTCACAGGCTCGCGGCTGTTCGTAGCGCGCCCGACCTTTGTTGGCCTTCAGGGCTCGGCGCGTCTGCGCTGGAAGCCGAATGCGCAGAATGTCGTGAACTTCAATGCCCAATATTCACCCGGCTGGAACGTGACCAATTCCTTTCAGGTCGAAGCCCTGCCGAACGGATATCTGTCAGCCTCGATCTTGGGCCGGACCGAGTTTCCCGAAAACTATGGTCTAGAGGTCGGCGGCGACTGGGATCACCAGATCCGTTCCAACCTCTCGACCAAGCTGATCGTGCTGGCCTCAAACGGTGCCTTGGATCAGTGGGACAGTTTCGAGATCTATAATGCGCCATCGACGCGCCTGACCCGTATTCAGGACCGCCTGATCCAATCGGGCGAGCGGATCGTGCGTGGGCGCGTGAAGTGGACCGCCTCCAGCGCCCATACGCTAGAGTTTGGCGCAGAGGGGGCCTTCAATTTTCGCGAAACGAACCTGACCATCACCAACCAGTTGCCGGGCAAGGCGCCGACGCCCGTACTGCTGCCGGTCGCGGATGCGCGGATCGAAGAGACTCGCGGCGAGATCTTTGCCTCAGACATCTGGACCATCAGTCCCCATCTGACGGTCGAGACCGGTCTCAATATCGAAGCGTCTCGCATTTCCCAGTCGGGCGATCAGCAACAGCAGCGAGACTTCAAATATGTGAAGCCGCGTGTCATTGCGACCTACACGCTGAGCCCCAAGGACGTGTTGAATGCCAGCCTGACCCGCGACGTTTCCCAACTTGATTTTGCCGAATTTAGCAGTGCGGTCGATTTCGTGAACACCTCGACGATCCTAGGCAATCCGAGCCTAAGGCCGGAACAGGCTTGGAAGATGCGCGTTGAGTGGGAGTCCCGCCTGACCGCGCGCACGGCCCTGACCGCAGCGGCCTTTTATGATCAGATCGAGGATGTCCGTGATCTGGTGGTTTTGAACGGTCAGGATGCCTATGGAAATATCGGCAAGGGTCGCAAGATCGGGCTCGAGGTTCGCGCCACCATGCCCCTGTCGGGCTTGGGCCTTTCCAATGCCGAACTGCGGTTGAGCGGGCTTGTGCAGCAGACGCGGGTGACCGATCCCCTGACCGGTAAGGAGCGGTCCTTCTCCATTCCGCTCGAGCGGCAAGGCACCCCGAACGGGTCAATGACGCTCAATGGGGGCAACAAGGATTGGGCCTATGTCGTCAACTTCCGCCAGAACCTGCCGTCCCTGAAATCCTCTTGGGGCATCATCATGACCCAGTGGGCGGGTCGCCAAGAATATCGCCTGGCTGAGGCCTATGACTATGTCCGTAAAGAGCCCCGCCTAGACCTGTTCCTCGAGACGACGGCCTTTAAACCCGTAACCATCCGGGTTTCGGCCAACAATATCTTCACCTCGACCGAGACAAGAACCCGCAGCTTCTATGCCGGTAGCCGCGCCTCTGGTCGGGTATCGCGCTCAGAAGTTCGAGAGTCAGACGGAGCCTCTGAAGCCTCTCGGGTTATTGGCTTCCAAGTGTCTGGGCGCTTTTAAGGCCGACATCTTCAGCCTGCGCGACAGGATTGGGCCGCGCTACACCACCGCCGGGTAGGCGCGCCTCATAGGGGCTAAGACGCAGATCGGGCGTCATATAGTCGGTGGAGACATAGTGCGCGCCAGAGGCGAAGGCGGCGGTTTGGGTGCTCGTGTCATTGCTACGGGCCTCAACCGTATCGGCATCGGCGCGGGTGCGGACGATCAGGCCCGCCTTGACGGCGGCGGCGATGCGCCCGGTCTGGGTCTTGGGCGCATTGAGGGTGATATAGCCCGCCGCCGGTGAGGTTTCATCGACATTGACGAACATGACACGGCCTTCGAGGGACTTGCGCGCGCCGCGATAGAGATCGGTCTTGGCCGGGCCCTCATCTATGGCGAACAGGAACTTTCCCCGGGCGGCTTTCAGCTTCGGCCAAGCCCCTGCGGCAACCGCCTCGCGCAAGGTCGGGTGACGGCCCTGAACCTTGTCGGGCGTGATCAGATGATCGGGGGCAAAGACCGACAGGATTTCAGCATCAATGGAGTCCATCGCCGCCAGATCAAAAGGCAGCAAAGGCGTCGCGCCGGGCATAGGGATCTGACTATCTTTGAGGTTCATGATCACCAAGATGGGCATGTGATCGGGATGGGCCTTTGACCAGTCGCGCATTTGCGTCAGGCATTGGACGAAGGTCTGACAGACGCTGCGATAGTCGAGGTCGGGTACATGCATGACCTTTAGACCCGGTGCGGCCATCAGGCTCGTATCATAGGGCTGCTTTTCTTTGGCCAGCTTAAGACCCAGCGGCGACAGATAGCGCCCGCCCTTTGGGTCATAAACATAGTCTAGCTCAATCTGTCTTGCCCCGGCATTGAGCTGCTCTGGCAGGGGAGGGTGGGCATAGTCGAGGCTGGCGGCCGACTTGGGATTGATGGCTTTCAAGGTCGCCATCTCTTCAGTCGCAATCGCGGCCTTGTAGCTGTTGTGCGTGCCGATCACCTGAATGGCATTCATCGGCAAGGCATCGACGGCCTCGCGCGTGCAACCGGGTTGGCCCGTTGGCTTTTCCAGATCGCAGGTCGGCAGGACCGATAGGGCGGCGGCAAGAACGAGCGAGATCATGGGCGTGGCCTTTCAGCGAATGTCGAAGAACCATAGCCTCCTATTGTGTCAGCTTTGATAGGGGCCAAGAAATCCTGTTCTGGGCTCAATAGCTCTTGGGCAGGTCCAGCACCTTTTCGGCGATGAAGCTGAGGATGAGCTGTTCGGTGATCGGGGCCAGACGGGTGATGGCCACCTCGCGATAGAGCCGCTCGACATGATATTCCTTGGCATAGCCAAAGCCGCCATGGGTGGCGATCGACTGCCAGCAGGCATCGTGGCCTGCCCGTGCCGCCAGAAACTTGGCGCTATTGGCCTCTGCGCCGCAGGGCAGACCCTGATCGTAGAGCTCTGCCGCCTTTAGGGCCATTAGCCAAGCCGATTCCAGATACATCCAACGTTCGGCCAAGGGGTGCTGAATGGCTTGGTTCTGACCGATGGGCCGGTCAAACACGATCCGGTCCTTGGCATATTGCGTGGCGCGGCGCAGGGCGTCTTGACCAATGCCGATGGCTTCGGCCCCGATCAAGATCCGCTCAGGATTGAGGCTGTGAAGGATATAGCCAAAGCCCTTGCCCTCTTCGCCGATCCGGTCCTCGTCGGGGATGAATAGGCCATCAATAAAGATGGCGTTGGAGTCGACCGCCTTGCGGCCCATCTTGGGGATGCGGTGCACATCGATCTTGCTGCGGTCGAGGTCGGTATAGAAGATGGTGATGCCGTCGGTGGGCCGAGCGCAGTCTTCGAATTTGGTGGTGCGGGTCAGGAGCATGATCTTATTGGCCACCTGCGCCGTCGAGGTCCAGACCTTCTGACCATGGACGACATAGCCGCCGGGCACCTTTTCAGCAAAGGTGGTGATGCGGGTGGTGTTGAGGCCCGCATCGGGCTCGGTAAAGCCAAAACAGCACTGATCCTCGCCGGAAATCAGGCGCGGCACCCAGCGGCTCTTTTGCTCATGTGTGCCCTTGACCACGATGGGGTGGGGACCAAAGAGGTTGATATGGACCGAGGAGGACGAGGTCATGCCGCCGCCATGGCTGGCCACCTCATGCATCATGATCGCCGCTTCGGTCACGCCCAGACCCGCGCCGCCATAGGCTTCAGGCATGGTGATGCCGAGCCAGCCTGCATCGGCCATGGCGCGGTGAAACTCACGCGGAAAGACCCCGTTCTCATCGCGCGCTAGCCAATAGTCATCGCCAAAGCGGGTCACAACCGCGCGCACCCCCTCGCGGATGGCTTGGCACTCTTCGGGGGTGGGAAGGGGTTTTGTCGAGGTCATGGGGCGAGCCTTCATGTGCGGGTCGCCAAATCATAGACTGGTTTTGTTTGCGATGGGAAATGAGGGCGTGACAGGCCTTCATCCTTGCGGATGGACCCCTCACGCCCCCCTAAAGTTCAGTCCCTTAGAACTTACCGCGCAGGGTCACAGAAACCGTGCGGCCCCAGTGATAGATTTCTTGCGGCTGATCTTTGGTTTGACCGAAGATATAGCGATCCTGATTGGACAGGTTCGAGCCCTCGACAGAGACCGTATAGTTCGGTGTGATCTGATAGGAGGCCGAACCATCGAGCGAGCCATAGTCATCCACATAGTTCTGGGCCGTCGTCGTGCTGCCGATAGAGTTCAGATACTTACCGCGCCAGAACCAGCCGAGACGGGCGGCAAAGGGGCCTTTTTCGTAATAGCCAACGACGTTGTAGCTGGTTTTAGAAAGGCCGACCAAGGAGTCTGTGATTTGGCGATTGCCAGCGGTGTAGTTGGCTTGGCTTTCGACGACGGTCACAGAGGCTTGAGCGCCGAAACCATCAAAGGGCGCGGGCAACATCGTAAAGGCTTGGTTGAAGGCGAACTCGACACCGCTAACCTTGGCGTTACCGCCATTGGCATTGGTTGAGAGCAAGACATCGCCCCGGCCTGGAACCTGGATGATCGTGTTCTGAGCGGTGATGTAGTCGTCTAGCTTCTTGTAGAACACCGCGCCCGTTACAGCCGTGCTCTCACTGGGGTACCATTCCAAAGAGGCATCCACCTGGTTGGCGAGGAAGGCTTCGAGGCCGGGATTGCCACCACCGGCCGTCGGCGTGTCGCGCGATACCGTGATGCGAGGCGCAGTATCGGTGACGTTCGGGCGATTGACGACGCGCGACGCTGCGAAACGCGCGATCAGACTGTCTGTGATCTCAGCCTTCACATTCAGGCTGGGCAGAACATCACTGTAGGTGCGTGGATAGGAAACCGGCACCGGTGTTGATCCACTGACCAAGGTTCCGCTCGAATTTTGCTTGGTCTGTGCATAACGAATGCCGAGGTTACCACTGACGGGGATTTCACCGGCCTTGAAGGCAAAGTCACCACGCAGATAGGCACCCGAAATCTTCTCATCGACTTCAAAACTATTGCGCAGGTCTGCAGCGGTTGCAGGGGTGGCCGCAACGGCGGCTGTGTAGATCAGGTTGTAGAAGGCTGTCGAAGACGGGTTAACCCAAGTCCGAGGCGTCGATCCGCTGTAGTCGGACAGGAAACCGGAATAGGGCAGGGGGCTGTAGAAGGTCGAGCCCAGAGTTGAAAGCGGCACATTGAGCACCGTGTTCAGCACCCAGTCGCGGCGCTTATAGTTGCGGTTGCGGTGGTGCATCTCAGCACCAAATGCGACCTTGGTCAGGACACTGTCGAAGGTCCGTGCGCCATCAAGGCGGAACATTTCGTCCGTGTCTTTGCTGTCTTTGAGCGTGTAGTCAAAGGCTTGGCCGACGAAGTTTGCGGGGTTGGTATAGTCCACCGTCGTCGTCAGCTGTGGAATCTCTGTGTAGCCGCGCGAGAAATCAAAGCTCAAAGGCGCGAAGAAGGCAATCCGGTTGCGGGTCGTGGCCTTGCCATCAGGATGCCAGCTGCGAGCCTTTGAATAGGCATATTCCGCGGAGAAATCCCAACGTCCGGGCGTCCAGGTCTGCTTTATACCCGTCGCCATCAGGTCATGGCGGTTGAGGCTGGTTTCGCGCGAGGACATCCAACGCACATTGTTGATCGTGCCGGCCTGAACCGAGTTGCCGACGATCTTTTGAGTCCCGGCGACAAAAACCGGCGTCCTAAAGGTCGTATCGTCTGGATAGATGTCGAGGCCGAACTCATCAAAGTCAACGTCAAGGCGCGTGATCAGCAGGTCAAAGTCGGTCTGGAAGTCGCTATTGGGGTGCCATTGCGCTGCAAAGCTCGCAGACTTCATGGTCCGATGTTCGGTCTCGATCGTTGGGCGGGTCCGTGTCGGCGTATAGAGACCCGCGCCAAGAACACTGGTAAATCTGTTCAGGTTCCAACCCGACTGATAGAGCCGGTCCGTGCGGGTATGGCTGTCGTCATAGAGGGCCGAGGCGAGCAGGCCGACCGTGCTGTCGGCATTGCGCCAGCTCACCAGGCCCGAGGCCGATGGGTCATTCTTTTCACGAACATCATTGTAGGTCGTGCGAACCGCAAAGGTGCTCTTGGTGCCGAGGTCGAGCGGCTTGAAGGTCTTGATGTTGATGTTACCGCCCAGAGCGCCGTCATCCATATCGGCCGTCGGCGTCTTGACGACCTCGATCTGCGAAATGAGTTCAGCGGGAAGGACTTCGAAGCGGAACTGACGACCGCGTGCGCCGCCATTTTCGATCAGGTCATTGACGGCAATGGAGCGGCCATTGAGCTGAACATTTTGAAACTGTGGGCCAAGGCCTCGGACGCTGACATAGAGACCCGCACCGCGCTGACGCTCAACCGTGACGCCGGTCACCAATTGCAGGGCATCTGCCGCGTTGCGCGCGGGAAACTTACCGATGTCTTCGGCATTGATGGCATCAAGGCCATGATCCGATGCGCGCTTCAGCGCCGCTGCCGCTTGCAAGCTTTTGGCATAGGACGCGGTGACAACAATTTCACTGTCTTCAGCGGCGGCTGGCGCATCAGCGGCCATGGCCGTTGTGGACGCAAAGGATAGGGCTGCGGAGAAGGCCAAGATGGAGATGGCGCCGGTATAGTGAAGTCGGCGAGTGGTTCTAATTGTCATTGTATCCCCCGATACCGAACGGTCCGTGTTGAAGGACTCAACGACGAACAGCGTCCTAAAGGCTTTGCTTCTTGGGGATCGTTGATGACGCCTTGGCGACACATATTTGAATTTTAGAACTCATTAAAATGACAACTTTGGGATGAGAAGGGTGTGCTCGCGGATTGCGCGAGGTGACGGGGTTGTGCACGCGCGTTAGGCCTTTTGTTTGGGCCTTGGTTTCCCATATAGTCCCTACAGAACGGCTCGCCTTGAGACGCGCTTGGGAGATACTGTAATGGCTGATGATGGACCGCCGCTCGTCTTGAGCCTGACACCGCTCAATCCGGAGTTCCGGGCCGACCCCTATGCCATGCTCAACAAGCTGCGCACTGAGCATCCGGTCATGCGAGACGACATGGCGGGCGTTTTCTTCATCAGCAAGCATGAGGATGTGCGGGCCATCGTCACCGACCTGACCCTCTGGCGCGGGGCCGAGCACGCCGAAGAGGCGGCAGTGCTGACCCGCCGAGGCCTTGATGAGCCGATTGACCCAATCAAGGGCCCGCCGCGCCAGTCGATCCTGACCATGGACAATCCCGACCATGCCCGTGTGCGCGGTCCTCTGGCCCAGGCCCTCTATAAGCGGGTCGCCAAGTTCCGACCCGAAGTCGAGCGGATCGTCGAGGAGACGCTGGACCGGATCGGGGATCGCAAGGCCTTTGATCTGATGGCCGATTTCGCCCTGCCGATCCCGATTGATGTGATCGCCGCCATATTGGGCGTCGAGCACGGGATGCTTGCTGAGTTCCGCACCTGGTCAGAGGGCATCATCCAGACCCTCAATCCGGTTCGAAACGACGAACAGACTGCCGAGATGACCCGCTGCTCGGAGGCCTTGAGCCTCTATATGAACGCCCTGATGCAGGAGCGCCGCGCCGTCCCGCAGGATGATCTCTTTACCGACATGGTCACGCTTCAGGCCGAGGGGGCGCAGATCGATGATGTCGATCTGATCATCAACCTGTCGGCCCTGCTGGTTGGCGGCAACCTGACCACGACCGACCTGATCGGCAATGGCGTGCGCCTGTTCATGCTCAATCCGGGTGAACTGGATAAGCTCAAGGCTGACCCGTCGCTCATCGGGGCGGCGGTCGAGGAGATCTTGCGGTTTGATCCGCCGGTTGACATTACCGGCCGCATCGCCTCGCGCGATATGGAGGTGCGCGGCTGTCCGATCCGTAACAGTCAGTCGATGCTGGTCTCGCTGCGGGCCGCCAATCGCGATCCAGATGTGTTCGAGGACCCTGACCGGTTCAACATCACTCGCAAAAAGGCCCCCCATGTCGCGTTCGGCGGTGGGGCCCATATCTGCATTGGCGCACCCCTTGCGCGGCTCGAGGCGCAGATCGCCCTGACCAAGCTGTTTGAACGGTTCCCCGACATGCGCCTCGCCGATCCCGACAGCCCCGGCGAGTGGCGGCTCTTGCCGTTCTTCCGGGGCTTGGAGCAATTGCCGGTGGTGGTCTGAGATCAGGCGGGATCAGCCAAAGGGCCACAGCCGCCTAGATCATCGATCTCTCCTTCGCAACAATCATAGGGTCTGGTACTCATTTTGAGCAACTATGCGCTAGACGAGGGTAGTCAGCTTCAAAGACAGTGTATGGTCGCTTATTAGCGTCTGAGTGGTAGGCAATGGGCAATCTGCCCCTATTCAAACGAAGTAGTCGTTCTAATGTCTATGTCATTCGATAGCCGCCTACGCGCCCAATCCAAAGGTGCCAAGGACGAGGGCTCGGTGGAGCGTATTTTAAAGGCGACCGAGATCCTTTTGCAGGAAAGGGGTCATGACGCGCTGACAACCACGGTCATAGCCGAGGCGGCCGGTGTCAATATTGCGACCCTCTACAAGTATTTCCCTAACAGACATTCGATCCTTATCGCCATCTTCAAGCAAAACCGCGAGGCTTGGCTCAAGGCCGCAGATAGATCTGTGGCTTCCGTCCTTGACGGCGCGGATTGGCGCGTGACGATGGAGCAGATTCTCGAATTTGCCGCACGTCGTCGGAAAGATATGCCCGGGGGCATGCATTGAGACTGGCCGTGCTGACATTGCCTGAATTGCAGTCCTTCGACCGTGAGGAGTCGCTCGAGACGGCGGCCTTCTTGTCGGATTTCCTGATCGCCCGAGGGGGTTTGGACCCCACCCGCGCTATGCAGGTGGCGCGCGTCGCCGTGGATATCGGCAACAGCGTTCTGGACCTTGCTCTGTTTAATCCGTCCGAGGATCCTGCCATTTGGATCGCGGAGGCCAAGGCCGCCGTCTGCCAATATCTAACGCCCCATTTAGAGGCCTAGACCCGCTCTCGCCGCCACGCGTGACGAGGCCCCTTTACCGGTCGAACTTGTTGGACAGAACGATCGATGAGTTGGTCCGCTCGACCCCTTTGATGGCACCGATCTGGTCGATGGTGGCGTCCATCTGCGCCACGCCGCGGGTCTCGACCGTCGCAATCATGTCGAAGGGACCACTGACCGATTGCAGGCGGCGCACTGTGGCCAGACCCTTGAGCGCCGAGGTGACCGCAGCGGCCTGTTTTGGCTCGATGGTCAGCATGATGAAGGCATGGACCCGCCCGGCCTCGTAGGCCTCGGCCAATCGTACGGCATAGCCGGCAATGACGCCGCTCCGTTCCAGCCGCGCAAGTCGGCTCTGGATGGTCGTCCGCGACAGCCCCAAACCCCGCGCCAATTCCGCAATAGGGGTTCGGGCATTGGCGCGCAGACGGATCAGAAGCTCTTCATCCACACTGTCCATCGTCGGTTCGTCCTATTAGCTCGGCTAATCGCCGATAATTATCGATCATATCGGCGAAATGCCAGTTGAATATGACGGTTCAGGCCGCGAGTCTGAGGGGCGGCTTTTGAAGGGTCATACCATGCACAAAATTGCGATCATCGGGGTTGGAAAGATCGGCTCCACGGTCTTGGATCTGCTGGTCCAGACCGGCGACTATCAGGTTCTGTTGATTGACCAGTCAGAACAGGGCCTCGCCCCCTTTATCGGCCGCGATCATGTCGATCAGGTTGCGATGGCCATTGAGGATCCCGAGGCGCTTGCGGCGACCCTGACCCGGTTCGGGTGTTTTGCCGTGGTCAATTGCGCGCCCTACAGCTTGACGACCATCGTGGCTCAGGCGGCCAAGGCGGCGGGGGCCCATTATTTGGACCTGACCGAAGATGTCGCCTCGAGCCGCATCGTGCGCGATCTTGCCGAAGGGGCCCAGACGGTCTTTATCCCGCAATGTGGCCTTGCGCCCGGCTTTATCACCATCGCGGCCTGGGATCTGATCAAGCATTTTGACCAGCTTCACGATGTGCGGCTGCGGGTTGGAGCCTTGCCGCGCTATCCATCCAACGCCTTGAACTACAATCTCACCTGGTCGACCGATGGGGTGATCAATGAATATTGCGAGCCCTGCGAGGCGATTGTGAATGGACGGCTGAGAGAAACGCCTGCTTTGGAAGAATGTGAGGAATTTTCTCTCGACGGTGTGACCTATGAGGCCTTCAACACCTCAGGCGGCCTAGGCACCCTGTGTCTCACACTCGACGGACAGGTTCGAAACCTCAACTACAAGACGGTGCGTTATCCCGGACATGGGGCCATTATGAAGGCCCTGCTCAACGACCTGAACCTGCGCAACCGCCGCGACGTGCTGAAGGATATTCTGGAAAATTCGGTTCCCGCGACCATGCAGGATGTGGTCATTATCTTTGTCACGGTCTCTGGGATGAAGGCGGGACATCTGATGCAAGAAACCTATGTCAATAAGGTCTTTGCTCAGCCGATCGACGGAGAGGTCAAGAGTGCCATCCAGATCACCACAGCCGGTGCCATCTGCGCGGTGCTGGATATGATCGTCGATGGACAGCTACCCTCAGCGGGCTTTGTGCGCCAAGAGCAGATCCCTTTGCCCCTATTTTTAGCCAATCGCTTTGGACGGTTCTATCGTTCCGAGGCCCATCCGGCCCAGACCGCCGCTGAGTAGATGACGATGATGCACCATCCCTTGCCCTCCGTTGCCGATGATCTGTCGGCGGTTCTGTCGCGACTGGACGTGGCGCCGGGTCTGTGGACCGGTGGAAATTGTCCCGTCACCTCGCCCATCACCGGCGAGGTCATGGCCCATATCCAGGATGCGACCGGTGGTCAGGTGGCCTTTGCGGTCGAGCAGGCCCACGCGGCCTTCCTGCAATGGCGAAACCGACCAGCCCCGCAGCGGGGTGAACTTGTTCGTCTCTTGGGCATGGAACTGCGAGAGGCCAAGGCCGACCTGGCCAGCCTGATTACGATCGAAGCCGGTAAGGTTCTGTCGGAATCGCTCGGCGAAGTGCAGGAGATGATTGATATTTGCGACTATGCCGTGGGTCTGTCGCGTCAACTGTTTGGTCTGACCATCACTACCGAACGACCGGACCATCGGATGATGGAGACCTGGCACCCCTTGGGCGTCGTGGGGATCATTTCAGCCTTTAACTTTCCAGTCGCGGTGTGGTCTTGGAACGCAGCCCTCGCTCTGGTCTGTGGCAATAGCTGTGTTTGGAAACCGTCTGAAAAGACCCCACTCACGGCCCTCGCCGTTCAGTCCCTGTTTGAGCGAGCCTGCAGGAGGTTCGGTTCGGTTCCGCCGGGGCTTATGACGGTTCTATTGGGTGGGCGTGAGGTCGGAGAGGCGATGGTTGACCATCGCCTCGTGCCACTGGTCAGTGCGACCGGTTCCACCGCGATGGGCCGGACGGTCGCCCCGCGTCTGGCCAAGCGCTTTGCCCGCGCCCTGTTAGAGTTGGGTGGAAACAATGCCGCGATCATTACGCCAAGCGCCGATCTCGATCTGGCCCTGCGCGGGGTGGCCTTTGCCGCGATGGGGACGGCCGGGCAACGCTGCACGACCCTGCGGCGACTATTTGTCCATAAACAGCAATATGACGCCTTCCTGCCCCGGCTAAAGATGGCCTATGGCTCGGTCAGGGTGGGTGATCCTCGTCAAGCCGATGTTCTGGTTGGCCCCCTGATCGATGGCGCCAGCTATGACCTCATGCAGCAGGCGCTTTTTGAGGCCCAAGGGGCGGGGGGCAAGGTCACGGGCGGCGAGCGCGTGGGGTCTGGCAATGGTTTTTACGTCCGACCGGCCTTGGTTGAGATCGCCGATCAGGCACCGATTGTTCAGCGCGAGACCTTTGCGCCGATCCTCTATGTGATGCCCTATCAGGATCTAGAACAGGCCATTGCTCTGCATAATGATGTGCCCCAGGGCCTATCCTCCTCGATCTTCACCAATGATATGCGCGAGGCTGAGGTCTTTATCTCATCGCGAGGGTCAGATTGCGGGATCGCCAATGTCAATATTGGCCCGTCAGGCGCGGAAATTGGCGGCGCATTTGGCGGCGAAAAGGAGACCGGGGGTGGCCGTGAGTCCGGCTCAGACAGCTGGAAGGCCTATATGCGCCGTGCGACCAACACGGTGAACTACGGAAAGACCCTTCCTTTAGCGCAAGGCGTGAATTTCGACCTCTAGATCGGCCTTACGCCCCCTCGTCGGACCAGCCATTTTCGAAGACGGCGATCTGGGAATTTTGGGCGATGAACAGCTGCTCGCGCATCTGCTTGAGTTGACGCTCCAACTCGCGGACCTCTTCGGTGCGGCTGATCAGGCGATTGCGCAGGGTATCGGCATGGGTCACGGCATTGACGCGGGCAATTTCTAGGCTCTGGGCGACCTCGGCGGCACGGGCCAAGGCTATATTTTGCTGACGCGACACTGATGACAAGGTTTGCAGCTTTCGGTCCAGCTCGACCATCTTGGCGCGGGTATCTTCGCTGCGCTGGATGACAATATTGACCACCTCGTCCAGATTATCATCCAGTTCGCCAAGGCGGGCCGTGGAGTTTAGGACCCGATAGAGACTGGTCAGCATCTTGCCGCGCCTGTCGCCTGGCGTAGGGGGCGCAGGGGCCGGGGCAGGGCTCTTGAGGGCCAAGGGGCTGGTCGGTGTCATGGTCGGGACCGGCGCACCAAGCCGCATCAAGGAGCCAAGGCGGCTGATCACGCGATTATGCTGCGTGATCCGGTGCCGCATCTGGCGGTCCATGATCTGGTTGACCTGATCGAGTAGGCCGGTCAGTTGGGCCGTGGTTTGGTGGGTCATTTGGCGCAGTCCTCGCCCTTTGGTTCGCTTCGTCCGTGCTGATCGCGCCGGTTCAATCCCCGAAATCCGTGCAGGCGCAAGCGTTGGCGCCAGTCCGCGATCTCTTCGGAGGAGATGGAAAATCGCTGCAGCACATCCTGTTCACTCAGCAGCCCAAGCGACACTGCCGACACGACCTGAGCCTTGCGCGCCGCAGTCCAGCGAACCGCTTGATTGTCCAAGAGGCTCAACTGGTCTGAGAGCAGGGCGTTCGTGCCTTCGTCCGCTTCGCGGGCCTTGTCGGGATGATCGGCGAGATAATAGATCACGCGGTCAATTCCAACGGCTGGGCGCTAGTGCTTGTAGATTTCGCTCAGGGTCTCGATGATGCGGATCGCAGCCGGATCGACCAGACGATAATAGATGGTCTGGGCGTCACGACGGGTCGCAACAACCTCTTCAGCGCGAAGCTTGCTCAGGTGCTGAGACGTGGCCGACAGACCAAGGCCCGCATAGTTGGCCAGATCACCGACGGGGCACTCGCCTTCGGTCAGCTTGCACAGCAAAAGTAGGCGCTGTTCATTGGCCACTAGCTTCATCAGGCGGGTCGCTTGAGCGGCCTGTTCTTCGAGTTGAACCAGAGCTTGTGGTTTAGCGCCCTTACGAGCGGCGGTGACGGAAAGGGTTGCAGTGGCCATGGTGAATTCCTCATCACAGTTGAGCGTTGATCGCAGTACTAAACTGTCATGGAATTTCTGGAGTCTCGATATCCGGAGTGCTCATTCATGCGGTAATTATATCACAATGTAATAATGTCTGTTGATCTGGCCGATTTGGCTTTTCTCACCTAAAGTTCATTGCAAACCAATTTGAACTGTCCTTTCTAAATGAAATTATTATGGATCTATGTGAAATTTAATTTGTAGAAAAAATGAATTTTCGTGCTCTTGGTGATTGTTTGCGTATTTTTATCTAATGATAACGCGTCTATTTGGCCGCAAAAATCTCAGTTTTCGGTTTTTATCACGCGATATAGCGACGTTAATTATCATTTTGGTTTAAAAAGTTCAATTTGAGCCACCGAAAGTGGACTTATTAGCCATTTTCGACAATGTGGCCGTTATGAGGGATAGCGGCTGAATTATTAATCAGTAGTAATGATATTCAACTAGTCAGTGAGTTCGTATTAACGCTCAAGCTAGAGTGTTAATGAGGTTTTAGATGACTATTAATGAGCCACAGTCCTTTTCGCTTAAGCAGTTCGCGCTGGTTCAATACACCGCAAACATGCTGCTAACTTGCACAAGGAGAGTCTCTGAGAGCATCGGTGAGGTCGATCAGGCCGACACCGTTATCCTTTCAGCCTTCTTGCTGGCATCCATGTCCGACACTATTCGGCTGGTTATTCAATCGGGCAGTGCCAGCTCGCACATCATCGCGGACGGCCTGCTTTCCATCGCCAGCATTTCGGATATGACCGGCATTCCAAGACAGACGGTGCGACGCAAATGCGCTGACCTTGAGGGGCGCAATATCCTTATTCGAGATCAATCACGTCTCTATCGGTGCGTCATTCACACCCACATCGTTGAAGAGATGGCGGCTCAGATTAATGGTCTCTTGAAGATAAATGACAAAATATCGTGATAAAAACTTACCTGATCATCCTTCAAAATCTCATATTTGATTGATTTAACTCAAAATGAGCCTACCGTAATCACACTGATTTTGACAAAGATTATATCTCCAAACATATAGATTTATGACGGTTGTATTTACTCAGTTATTTATAAATAATTAAATTACTATTTTGATGTGGGGTTTGATAGGTGGACAAGTCAATTTATCAACCAGAGATCATTGTAGAAAATTTCGATATTGAAAAAGTCAATAAATCATTCTCTCTTAGAGAAATAGCGCTCGTCCAAAGCTTTTCGAACGGCATAATTAACGACATAAAAAACATAACATTGAGAAGCAAGATAAGTGATCATACAGAATTGGTTATATTCTGTGCATTTTTATTAGCTTCATCCTCAGACACAACCCGAGACCTTATGCAGTTGGGTCACGAAAGTGTTGATAAAATGTCTTCTGGTGTCCTGTCTATTGCAAGTATATCGGATATGACAGGGATTCCTCGGCAAACTGTTCGGCGCAAGTGTGCTTCCCTCGAACTCAAGGGCGTCATCGTTCGTGACAAGTCGCGCCTTTACTGTTGCGACGTCCCAAGCTTCGCCATCGAAGCGATCCTTCAGCAGATTGGCGCAATGATTAAGCTCAATGCAAGATTGAGCGCCTCGGAATAGAGGCGGCGGTCCCTCCGCCCTATCGGCCCAAAAACTTGGCCGGACGACGTTCGAACACCGAACTGACCCCTTCGGCATAGTCCGCCGTCTGTCGCAGGATCGACTGTTCGGCATGTTCATGCACAAGCGCGGCCGTCACCGCCTCAACCAGTCCAGCCCTGAGGGTCTGACGGGTGGCCAAGAGGGCGAGGGGGGCATTTTCCGCGATCTCTTGTGCCAGAGCCAAGGCCGCGCCGCGCAGAGCGGCGGCTTCGGCGATCTGGTCGACCAAGCCCCAGTCCAGCATCTCTTCTGCCTTAAACCGGCGCGCGGTCATGACCATCAAGCCCGCGCGCTGGGCACCGATCAGGCGAGGCAGGGTGTGGGTCAGGCCAAAGCCGGGGTGAAAGCCGAGCTTGGTAAAGTTGGCCGCAAATCGCGCTTCGGGCGCGGCGATGCGATAGTCCGCTGCGATGGCGAGGCCCAGGCCCGCCCCGATGGTTGCCCCTTGGATGGCCGCGACGATGGGCTTTTTGCAGGCAAAGAGCCGAAGGGCCTGATCATAGAACTCGCGCACCGGATCGGCACTGACCCCACCCATCCCGTCGCGGGTGGCAAGGTCGGCCCCCGCACAGAAGGACTTGCCCTCAGAGGCCAGCACCACGGCCCGGATCTCTGGATTGGCATCGAGCCCTTCCAGCTGATCGGCCAGCGCCCGGAGCAGATCGACATTGACGTGATTGTGCGGCGGATTGTGAAACACCATTTCGGCCACGTGCCCATGGATATTCAGGGTGATCATGTCGCTGGTCATGGGTGGGTCCGCCCGCTCGATTATGGTTGGCACCGATCATAGCGAGGAAGTCGGCTGCGCCAACAGACAGTTACGCGACCTTGGTCCTTGCCAGCGCGCCAGATCGGCTCCTAGATGGGACCAGAGGCCGGATCAGCGGCCCATCCAATATGTGGGAGAGCGCCCGATGCGCCTTAGACAGATCGCCCTGGTGGGCAGCGACCTAGAGGCCGCTCGCGCCGACATTACCGCCGTCTTGGGTCTTGGCGCGGCCTATGCGGATCCGGGCGTGGGCAAATATGGCCTGCACAATGGCGTCTGGCCGATTGGCGATACGTTCCTAGAGGTGGTCTCTCCGACCCAAGCGGGCACCACGGCGGGGCGGCTGATCGATAAGCGCGGCGGCGACGGCGGCTATATGGCGATCTTCCAATGCCAAGACTTGGCTGCGGCCCGCGAGCGGATCGTTGCTCAAGGCGTGCGCATTGCCGATCAGTTTGATGGCGATGGCGTGGCCTTCACCCATCTGCACCCCCGCGATCTAGGCGGAGCCATTGTCTCGGTCGATGCCATGGTGCCCACCGAGCGCTGGCAATGGGGCGGTCCCGATTGGCAGGCCAATGTCCGTACCGAAGTGGCCTGCGAAATCGTGGGCGCAGAACTGCAGGGCGATGATCCTGCCGCCATGGCCGCGCGCTGGGCCGGGGCCTTGGGTCTGGAGGCCAAGGCCGTTGCTGGCGGCTGGCGCATTGAGACCGACGGCGGGGAACTGCGCTTTGTCACCGCCACCGATGGCCGGGGCGAAGGCCTAGGCGCGTTTGATGTCGCCGTGCGTAATCCCGCTGATGTTCTGGCCCGTGCCAAGGCTCAGAACTGTCTCGATGCGGAGGGCAATGTGGTCCTTTGCGGAACACGGGTCCGGTTGGTTCAGGCCTAAAGAGAAAAACCCCCGCGCCGCAAAGCGCAGGGGTTTTCATTGATGAAACCGGATGGGCGCGAATTAGCGGCCCTTAAAGACCGGCGCGCGCTTTTCAACAAAGGCCAGCGACGAGGCCTTGTGGTCGTCGGTCATCATGGTGCGGACCATGCCGACCGCTTCTGCGTCCATCACATCGCTCAGCGAGCCATGGGTGGCCATGCCGAGGTTCTTCTTCATATAGCCGATGGCGGCGGTGGGCAGGTTGGCCAAGCGGTGGATGAGGGCGGCGGCGGCCTCTGGCAATTCTGCCGCCGGGACGGCCTTATTGACGATGCCGAGGGCTGCGGCCTCTGCGCCCGTAATCACATCGGCCGTGAAATAGAGCTCGCGGGCCTTTGCCGTGCCGACCAACTGGGTCAGGAAATAGCTGCCGCCGTAATCGCCCGATGCGCCGATCTTTGAGAAGGCGGTGGTCAGCTTGGCTTCGTTGGCGGCGATACGCATGTCGCAGGCCAGAGCGATGGACAGGCCAGCCCCTGCGGCGGGACCAGGAATGACCGCCAAGGTCGGCTTGGGCATTTCATAGAGTAGGCGGCTAAATTCCATGCCGGTGCGAAGCCCATGGACGCGCTCTTCAAAGGTTGGCAGTTCCGCGCCCGCCTTGGGGCCAGAGGCAAAGCCCTTGACGTCCCCGCCCGCGCAGAAGGCCGCGCCGGTACCGGTAATCACGACCAAGCGAACCTTCGGATCAGCGGCCAGACGCGGCGCCGCCGCAGACAGGGCGGCCATCATCTCGCCGGACAGGGCGTTGCGCGCCTCTGGACGGTTCATGGTCAGGGTCGCAACCCCATCGGCAAAGGTCTCAATTAGGTGATCGGTCATGGTCGCCTCCAGCGTTTATGTTTTGCCAAGGATAGCCCATTCGCGCCAAGACCAAAGCTGAAATTAGGTGGCTTGTCAGGTCTTGTCGGGCTGTCGAACCGTCTAATTCCAATCACGGGGCTGACAGGGGCGCAAAATACCGCAAACATGCGCCCCTAAGGGTCGGCTGTGGGGCGGACCAAGACAGGCCGTGCCAAGCGGCGATCGCGTAGGGGGACAGGACCATGAGCCAAGCACAACCAGCCTCGGTCGGGCGCAAGGATGCGATGACCATCGGGGCCGCGTCGGTGGGCACGGTCTTTGAGTGGTATGACTTCTATCTCTATGGATCACTCGCCACCTACATTACCCACCACTTCTTCTCCGGCGTGAATGAGACCACGGGCTATATCTTCGCCCTGCTGGCCTTTGCGGCGGGCTTTGCTGTGCGGCCGTTCGGGGCACTGGTCTTTGGCCGATTGGGCGATCTTTGGGGCCGCAAGAACACGTTCCTCGTGACCATGCTCTTGATGGGTCTATCCACCTTCGTGGTCGGTATGTTGCCCAGCTATGATCAGATCGGCATCCTCGCGCCCGTGGCCTTGGTGGCCATGCGTCTGGTTCAGGGTCTGGCCTTGGGCGGCGAATATGGCGGGGCGGCGACCTATGTGGCCGAACATGCGCCGCAGGGCCGGCGCGGCCTCTATACCAGCTTCATTCAGGTCACGGCGACCTTTGGCCTGTTCCTTAGCCTTGTGGTGATCCTGCTGACCCGCAAGGTCATGGGCGAGGATGCGTTCCAAGCCTTTGGCTGGCGGGTGCCGTTCCTCGTCTCGATCCTGCTGCTCGGTGTGTCCCTGTGGATTAGGTTGCAACTGTCCGAAAGTCCGTCGTTCCAGCGCATGGTCGATGAGGGCAAGGGCTCGAAGGCGCCGCTGACCGATTCCTTTGGCAAATGGCCGAACCTCAAGATCGTGATTTTGGCGCTGGTCGGGCTGACGGCGGGGCAGGCGGTGGTCTGGTATACGGGCCAGTTCTACACCCTGTTTTTCCTCGAAAAGACCCTCAAGCTGGACGGGGCCTTGACCAATGGTCTGGTGGCTACCGCCCTTCTGCTCGGCACCCCGTTCTTTGTCCTGTTCGGCTGGTTGTCCGACAGGATCGGGCGCAAGCCGATCATCATGCTGGGCTGCGTCTTGGCGGCGCTGACCTATATGCCCCTGTTCAAGGCCCTGACCGTCGCGGCCAATCCGCAGCTTGCCACAGCGGTGGCTTCGGCGCCGGTGACGGTGGTCGCTGATCCCGCCGACTGCGCCTTCCAGTTCGATCCGGTCGGCAAGACGGTGTTCAACAGCTCCTGCGATCTGGCCAAGTCCTATCTGGCCAAGGCTGGTGTGACCTACACCAATCAGGCCGCACCGGCAGGAACGCTGGCGCAGGTCAAGATCGGCGACCAGACCCTCACGGCCTTTGACGGCAAGGGGCTCGAAAAGGCCGCGTTCAAGGCTCAGAAGACCGAATGGGAAACCGGTCTCGGCGCAGCCCTAAAGTCAGCGGGCTATCCGGCCAAGGCTGACAGCGCCCTTGTCGACCGACCCAAGGTCATCGGTATCCTGTTCTTGCTCGTCATCTATGTGACCATGGTCTATGGCCCAATCGCCGCCATGCTGGTGGAGATGTTCCCGACCAATATCCGCTACACCTCGATGAGCCTGCCCTATCATATTGGCAATGGCTGGTTCGGGGGCTTCTTGCCGACCACAGCCTTCGCCATGGTCGCCGCGACGGGTAATATCTATTATGGCCTATGGTATCCGATTGTGGTGGCCAGCGTGACAGCGGTGATTGGCATCCTGTTCCTGAAAGAAACCAAGGACGTGGATATTGACGCCTGAGACTCCCCAGACCTGGCCAGCCTGATCTGATCAGGCTGGCCGAAGGCTGAGCCAAGCCCGAACACCGGGTATCTGGCGCAGGACCAGACGCTCGATCAGACCGACGACGATTAGCGACAGGCCAAAGAGCGGCAGGAACAGGCCAAAGCCGAGCAGCAGAAGGCCTAGGCCCAGCGCCAATCGGTCCGATCCCACCGGCTCTGGCGCGCTGAGCTTGCCGTCGGGGCGTCTGCGCCACCACATGACCACGCCACTGACGGCCAGAAGGCACAGGCCCGCTGCGGTCAGCACGCCCAGAGCCTGATTGAACCAACCGAACAACTGCCCCTCATGGGCGGCAATGCCATAGCCGACGATCTGGTCGATGGGATGGCGCTGGTTGAAATTCTCTCGGTTTAGGATGGCCCCGGTGACGGGATCGAGCACCATAGTCACGCGCAAGGTTCGGTTTTGAGCATCGGACTTGCCCGTCCAGCCCGGCTCGCGCTTGGAGGGGGGCGAGATCAGGACCGGGGCGGCGAGGTTGAGGGGCCGAAGGGTGCTGGCCATCTGCTCGACCGAGATGGCGGGCGAGGGCATCATCATGGCGTGGTCCATCTCCACACCGCCCATATCCATGCCGTCATGGACCGAGGAAGGTGCCATGGCCTGTTCAGCCGACCGGCTCTGACCCCAGTCCTGCTGAACGGCGGCGGTGTGGGTCAGGTTTCGCACGGCCTTGAAGCCCTCTCCCCAGACCGATGTCCAAGGCAGGCCGGTGAGCAGCAGGAACAGGGCAAGGCTGGAGATCCACACCCCCGTCACAGCATGGAGATCGCGCCAGAACAGCTTCTTGCCCATCTTGAGGCGCGGCCAGACCACCCCCGCCAAGCCTTGGGCCTGCCTAGGCCACCACAGATAGAGCCCGCTGACGACCATGACGATGGCCCAGGACGCGGCCAACTCGACAAGGTTCGAACCCCTATCCCCCATCAAAAGCTCGCCGTGCAGGGTCTTGATCACCACCATCGGGCGATCCTTATCATTGACCTTTTGAAGGACCGCGAGGGACTGGGGGTGGATATAGACGAGCATTGTCTCGCCCTTGGCGCTAACCTCGATCCGGGCGCTATCGTGCGGATCGTGCCGCACCTCGTAGGATTTCAGGCGCCCGCCCGGCACGGCGGCGAGGGCCGCCTCGATCTGGGCATCGGCGCTGGCGGGGGCTCCTGCAAAGGCCAGATGGTCATAGGGCCGGTCCAGCCAAGCCTCAATCTGCGGCTTGAACAGATAGAGCGAGCCACTGAGCGCCAGAATGATGACGAAGGGCACACAGAACAGCCCCGCATAGAAATGCCAGCGCCAGAGGGTGCGATAGAGGTTGAAGGGTGGCTTAAGGGGCTGAACGGTCATGTTTCGTCCCTCACCACTTGGCTTTCAGATCAACGACGAGGCTGCGCTGCGGCAGGGGGTGGGCGACATAGGCCTGGTCGTTAAAGAGGTTATCCACCCCGACGCTGACCTGAACCTTCTCGGTCGCGTCCCAAGACAGGCGGCTATCGACGGTGAAATATTCGCTCTGGAAACCGTAGGCATCGCCGCGCACCAAACCAAACAGGTCCGAATTGGGCCGCGAGCCATAGCGCCAGCCCAGCGACAGTTTCAGGGCCTGCGTCATGCGATAGCGCAGATTGCCGTTGGAACGCCACTGCGGGATACGCGGAAAGGCGACGCCCTCGGCGGCCCGGTTGGCGCGGTTCTTGACGGTCTTGGCATCGATCCAAGCGGCATTGGCGTCGATATTGAGGCCATCGACCAAGATGTCCGTACCCTCAAGGATCAGTTCGGCCCCGACCTGACGCACCTGGTCGACATTCTTGTAGGACGAGATCACGGTTCCGTACTGGTTCAGGCCGCTGAAACTGAAGATCGCGTCGTCAATGTCCTGATAGAACAGGCTGCCAGTCGTTCGGACCTTGCCGAAGCTGCGGCGCAGGATCAGGTTGGCGTCCTTGGACCGTTCCGGCTTGAGGTTTGGGTCAAAGCTCTGCGGGTCGATCTGGCGGGTTACATCATCGATGCGGCCTTGGAACAGCTCGCCTACCGTGGGGAAGCGCACGGCGCTGCCCAGACTGATCTGAAGGTCAATGTCGCCGGGAATGCGGCCCTGAAGGCTCAGCTTGGGACTGACCGAACTGTCGGTACGGCTGGCATAGGCACTGTCGACGCGCCGTCCCCCAATCAGCTTGCCAATACCCCCGTCAAAGGCCCGCCACTGGTCATAGCGAACACCCAGCGTCAGTTTGAAATCGTCATTTAAGGCCACAGCATCCTCGGCCCACAGGCCCCAAAGGCTGGTCTTGCCATAGGTCGAGGCCGAATAGACTCCGCTGGAGGCCTCTTTCCACTGGGCGGTGGTGAAACTGTCCTGCGAGGTCTCATAGAGGTTGGCATTGACGCCAAGGGCCACGTCATGGCCGCCGAAGGTCCGCTCCGCTGTGGCGTCTGCCGTCCACCAGCCGGGGGTGTTCTGCTTAGTCTGGGTGCCTGCCCCGTTGGAAAGACCGGTCAGATAGTCTTTGGAGGTGCGCGCATCTTGGCTGGCGATCCAGTAGCGCGAAAGGTTGGCAAAGGTCGTCCATCCGGCCAGCGGTCCACTGAGTTTTATCCCGCCGAGATATTCTGTGCGGCGGGTCAGGGACTGGGTCAGGCCCGTGGCATTCCAAGTCTTGCCGCCGAAACTGACCTTGCCTTGGCCGATGGCCGCGCCGGACCCATCGCGCAGGAAGGTGCGCGTGTCGGTCAGGTCCTGATCGGTTTTCCAGGCAAAGCCCAAGCCCTCCGCCTTCCAGCCATTTTGCGCCTCATAGCCGATGCGCAGACGAAGCTGGTCTTGGATCACATGGACGGGCGAGGCTGCGCCAAAGACGGGGGTCGCGAGGCGCTTGTCGTCAAAGGCGCCGGTTACGGGCGTTCCCGTGCCGGTGGTCGCCGTTAGTAGGTTGTAGGTCATGGACTGACCGACATTGTCGAAATGCCGAAAGCCGCCGCGCGCGCTCCATGGCCCATCGGCCTGTTTGTAGGACCCGCCGCCTTCGAGGCTGTAGCCTTTGAAGGTCTGATCGAAGCCATATTCCTTGAACGGCATGATCATGGTCTGGGCGGTGGCATAGGTCGCCTTGCCCTCTGGCTCGCGTGTGCTGACCGAGATCACGCCGCCCATGGAATTGCCGCCATAGCGGGCCGAGTAGGGGCCATAGACAATGTCGAACTGCTACACCTCGGTCGGGCCGACCACGTTCCATTTGGGCGGAAAGTCCCAGCGATTGCCCAGGAAGTTGGAGACCACAAACCCATCGACCAAGACGATGGTCCGGGCGCTCTGAACCGTATTGGCCCCGCGCAGGGCGACCACGGCATTGTCATCACCGGCAAAGCGTTTGTGCACGAAAAAGTTCGGCGCATATTTCATCATGTCTTCGACATTGACGGCATTGATGGCTTCGAACTCGGTCTGGCCGAGCGAGACCGAAAGGCCGCGCGGCTGAACCGTCACGGGTCGGTCGGCGTGACCGACAATGATCACTTCGTCGACTTCTGAGGCTTGAGCGCTATGGGCGGCGAAGAGGGTCAAGCTGCTCAAGGCAGCCAAGAGGGCGCGCGGCGCGGGGCCGGCAAGGTCTTTACGAGACATGGAATATCCGATTCAAAACGTGAAGAGACCGGCGTGCGGGGCACGTCGGCGACGGTTCAGGTCAGAGAATCGAAGGCGGACCCGTGGTCCAGGGTGGCGGCGCGGCGAGCCCAAGGCCCGGACGCTGAGCGCTGGCGAGTGGTAGGGGAGCCGAGTGGCTGAAGCTCAGCGGCGCGAGCGGTAGGGCGAGGTTAGCGCTTTGGGCGGCAGCAGAGGTGGCGGAGAAGGCGCAAGGATCGTCTGGCCGATCCTTGTCAGAGTGCTCTGGGTCTGAGTGCGAGGGCTCGGAGGCGGGTTTCAGGCTGGTCTTGACTAGGTGCCCCTCAGCATCCACGGCCACCGCCATGGCCCCTTGGCTGGTACAGATGACCATCTGAGGCAGACCGTGGCTAGCGTCAGACCGCGCGACCATATAGCCGCTAGGGATCACCACGCGCATCGCCATAGCCAGCACGGTCACGGCCAGAGCCCATGATGTCCAAGCGCTGCGATGGTTTGAGGGTCGACCCATGGGACCATTCTGGATTGGCTGAGACCCCCTGTCGAGCGCCTTTGTGTCGCAGTCGGGGGCGGCTTGGGGCACATTTTCTACCCTGCCCTTAGGGCAAGAGACCAATTGTTAGGTTGCCCCCCTAGGTCTTGGTGCCCTAAACCCTATTTGCGAATGACCCAGATGAGGGGTCAGCGCTGCGCTTCCGATTTGAACCGGGTTTGATCGGGCGGCGTTTAGAAAGAAGAAGGTATGTCGGGCGTTACGCAGACTTCACAATGGCTAGGCACCGAGGCGGTGGAACTTCCCACCTCCCATGGCCGATTTTCCATGCGGGTCATGAATGATCTGGGTGACGGGCGCGAGCACGTGGCCATCGGCACCTTGCGTGGTCCAAGCATGGGTGAAGCGGTGTTGCTGCGGATCCATTCGGAATGTCTGACCGGCGACGTCTTTGGCTCGCACCTTTGCGATTGCGGCCCACAGCTCCATTCGGCGCTGGACCGGATCGCCCAGGCCCCGGTCGGGCTGGTGCTTTACCTACGCCAAGAGGGCCGGGGCATCGGGCTGGGCAATAAGCTTAAGGCCTATGCGCTTCAGGCCAAGGGTATGGATACGGTTGAGGCCAATGTGGCGCTTGGCTTTGCGCCCGATGAGCGCGATTTCGATATTGCCGCCAAGGCCCTAAAGTTGCTGGGCGTGACCAAGGTCCGGCTGATCACCAATAATCCCGATAAGGTCGAGGCCCTGCGCAGCGCCGGGATTGAGACCGAGCGGGTGACGGCTTGGACGGTCGAGCGGCCTGAAAATAGCGCCTATCTGGCCGCCAAACGCGCCAAGATGGGCCATATCCTCTAATCCTCTTGCGGAGATCTGATGATGGCTAAGGTTGATTTTCTCTTCGATTTCGGCAGCCCCAACGCCTATCTCGCCCACCGGGTGATCCCCGGCATTATCGAGCGCACGGGTGCCGTGTTCGACTATCAGCCGGTCCTGCTCGGCGGTCTGTTCAAGCTGTCCAACAATCAGGCGCCCATGGTGGCCTTTGGCGATATTCCTAAAAAGATGGCCTATGGGCGTATCGAGATGGAACGGTTCGTGCGGGTCAATGGCCTGAGCAAGTACCGCTTCAATCCCCATTTCCCGATCAATACGCTGAACCTGATGCGCGGCGCGGTCGCGGCCCAGGCCTTGGGGGTGTTCGAGACCTATGTTGAGGCCGTGTTCTGCGCCATGTGGGAAGATCAGCTTCAGGCCGGAGATCCAGAGGTTCTGGCCCAGGTCCTGACCAAGGCCGGTCTGGACGCCAAGGCCATCCTCGAACTCAGCCAGACCCCTGACATCAAGGCCAAGCTGGGTGACAATACCCAAGCGGCCTATGATCGCGGAGCTTTCGGTATCCCGACCTTCTTTGTCGGCGACGAGATCTATTTCGGCAAGGATCAGCTTTTGGCCATTGAAGCCGAACTTCGCGCCTAGGCGCTCTTGGCTCAGCCCGGCCGATAGATACGGTCGAAAAGGGCTCCGTCCGCAAAGTGGGTCGCGTGGGCCTTTTTCCAGCCGCCGAAGGTCTGGTCGATGGTCACCATCGGGATTTTCGGGAACTTATTGCCATATTTGGCCAAGGCCGCCGCGTTGCGCGGGCGATAGTGGTTCTTGCCGATCAGGTCTTGAGCGCGGGGGCTATAGAGGAAGTTCAGATAGCCCTCAGCCACGGTGCGGGTCTTGCGCCGGTCAACGACCTTGTCCACCAGCGCCACGGGCGGTTCGGCAAGGATCGACAGGCTGGGGGCGACGATCTCGAACTTGCCGGGCCCGAACTCTTCGAGGGCGAGGAAGGCTTCGTTCTCCCAAGTGATCAAGACATCGCCAAGGCCGCGCTGGACAAAGGTGGTGGTCGAGCCGCGCGCGCCAGTATCAAGGACAGGGACCTGTCTATAGAGCTTTTCAACAAAGGCCTGCGCGGTGGCCGCATTACCGCCCGGTTGCTTCAAGACGAAGGCCCAGGCCGCCAGATAGTTCCAGCGCGCACCGCCCGAAGTCTTGGGATTGGGGGTGATGACGTTCACACCCGGACGGACCAGATCGCTCCAGTCGCGGATCTTGAGCGGGTTGCCCTTGCGCACGAGGAAGACAATGGTCGAACTATAGGGGCAGGAATTGTTCGGCAGGCGCGATTGCCAGTTCACCGGCAGAAGTTTGGCCTTGGCTGCGATCTGGTCGATGTCATAGGCCAGCGCGAGGGTGACAATATCCGCTTCCAAGCCGTCAATCACGGCACGCGCCTGCTTGCCCGATCCGCCGTGGCTCTGATTGATCGTCAGATCTTGGCCCAATCGGTCCTTCCAGTAGGCTCCAAAGGCGGCGTTGATGTCCTTATAGAGCTCTCGCGTCGGGTCGTAACTGGCATTGAGGAGGGTGACGGGCTTGCGGCCTGCCGCCGCCGCTGGGTTTGAGCCGATTAGGGGCAGGCTCAGCGCCATGCCCATCAGGAGGGCTTGACGGCGTGAGGGGTGATCGGAGGGATCTGCAATCGACATGGCGGCCTCTGGGTTCGAGCAGATCGGTGAGGGCGACGAGGCCAAATCACCGGTCATCCTCACCATTTATAATAATTCCCACCGGATCAATATGGATTAAAAATGCGTGGGCTTTAGGAATTCTATCAGCCTATGGACTATCGTCACGCGATTGAGATGAACTCGTGATCCTATTGTCTTGATTCGAGCTGGGGGCGCCTCGCTCCAGCCCCTGATGGAAACTGACCACCCATGTCCCCGAATACCCATCCTATCCGCAGATCTCGCCTCCCTTGGCGTGCGGTCGTGGCAGGATCGGCCGGGGCGGGGGCCTTGCTGTTTTTGGCGATTACAGGGCAGGCCAATAGGGGACCAAGCGTGATGTTGGCCCTGCTGGTCGGCGGCTTGACGCTTTACCTGTCCCTGCGGGGCTATCGTGAGCGGCGCTTTGATCAGGCCAGTGTCGATCGGCTGGTCCAATCTCGGCCCCAAGAGGCGCAAACGCCTTTTTCTGAAATTCTCGAAAGCCTGCCAGATCCGGTGATGGTCATTGCGGCGCAAGAGGCGGATGATCTGGCGGGACGGCGGTTCATCTTTGCCAATCGTGCCGCCCGCGAGTTCTTTCGTATCCAAAGCTCTGGTGCCTTGCTGGTCACCGCGATCCGTAATCCCAAGATCCTTGAGGCGGTGGACGAGGCCCTGTTCGGCGATATTCCCGGAGAGGTGGCCTATGATTCGGGCGGGGCGCAAGACCGTTACCTTCGCGCCCTGACGAGGCCCTTGCCGGTTCGCCCCGATGGCTCGCATGTGGCCCTTTTGATGATGCGCGATGAGACCGATGCGCGGCGCAATGAGCGGATGCGCGCGGATTTCCTAGCCAATGCCAGTCACGAGCTGCGCACCCCCTTGGCGTCCTTGACGGGGTTTATCGAGACGCTGCGTGGGCATGCCAAGGAAGACCCTGTGGCGCGGGACCGGTTCTTGAACATTATGGCGACCCAAGCCGACCGAATGGCGCGGTTGATTGATGATCTCTTGTCTCTTAGCCGTATTGAGTTGAACGAACATATAGCGCCGGATGGCTGTATTGATCTGGGCCAAGCTGTTAGCGACGTGATCGACGCCCTATCGCCGCTTAGCGCAGAGACGGGTGTTCAAATTCAAACGGCTATGCCGCCGCGCGGTGAGGCTTTGGTTATCGGTGACCGGGATCAGATCGTTCAGGTCGTGCAGAACCTCATCGACAATGCGGTCAAATATTCTCGCGGCCGGGACGGCTCTGTCTCGGGCAGTGTCATTGTGGAATGCGGCGTCGGGGTTAGCGGGGATGCGGCGCTGGCGTTGAGGAAGCCGTCGGCCTCACGTCTGTCTCTGCTGACGCCAGACCAGACCGGCGAAGAGATCTATGTCTATTTGCGGATCAATGATTCCGGGCCCGGCATAAGGCGCGAGCATCTGCCGCGCTTGGCTGAGCGGTTCTATCGAGTCGAGGGCCAGAAGAGCGGTGAGCGGTCGGGCACCGGCCTTGGCCTCGCCATCGTCAAACATATTATGAACCGTCACCGCGGCGGTTTGGCGGTAGAAAGTTTTGAAGGTGAGGGCGCAGCCTTCATTGTCTATTTCCCGATCCATTCCAAGGCCTTGGTTGCCCGTCAGGCCCGCGCTCAATGAGGCCTAGGGTAGGGTCGTGGGTTTATCCCTGATTGCGTTAAAAAACCGTCACAATATTGTCGTAAAGACGCATTGTCTTTCGGGCACGGTCTCCTGAGATAAGCGTCCGCTCGCACGGCGGGGCGTTGGGTTCTATGCCAGATGGATACGGTCGATAGATGCTGACTTGGATCGCAATTCTCATATTGGCCGCCCTATCCACCGTCGCGTTCCTCGTGGGACGTCGCAAGGCTTTGGCGTCTGCGGGCGGTTCGTCGGCCAAGATGCATTCTTTGCCGGGCTATTACGGGACCTATGTCGCCCTGTGGGTCGGCGTTCCGGCAGCCCTTTTGCTGTTTGTTTCGATCATGCTCGGTGGGCGTCTCGAGCACGGCCTTCTGACCGCCACAGAGCCCGCTGTTCTGCAACAGCTTTCGTCTGAGCAAAAAGAACTGTTCTTCGAAGATGCGCAGGCCCTAGCTGAGGGCCGCCAGCTGAGCGAAGCCATCTATGAGCCAGATGTGAAGTTAGCCTTGGAGGCGAAGGCCAACGAGGCCCGCGTCTATTCCAACGCCTTTAGGCAAGGCACCTTTGCCCTCATGGGCGTTCTGGTTCTGGCCGGGTTCCTCTGGACCTTTCCGCGTCTAAACAAAGATTTCCGGGCGCGTAATCGCGTTGAGGGCTGGGTTGATGGTCTGTTATTGGCCTGCTCGATCGTTGCGGTCATTACGACCTTGGGCATTATCCTATCCCTTGTCTGGGAGAGTTTGAGGTTCTTTAGCTCTGTGCCGCCCGCCGAGTTCTTGCTGGGCACCCATTGGAGCCCGCAGATTGGTATGCGCGACGATCAGGTTGGATCGTCTGGTGGATTTGGCGCCTTGCCGCTGTTTGCGGGTACCTTCTTGGTCATGCTGATCGCCATGTGCGTCGCAGGACCCGTGGGCCTGTTCTCAGCCATCTATCTGTCGGAATATGCCGGCCCTAAGGCGCGGGCCGTGTTTAAGCCGCTGCTGGAGATTCTCGCAGGCGTGCCGACCGTCGTCTATGGCTTCTTCGCCGCCCTGACCGTCGGCCCGATCTTTCGCCAGGCGTTCAACAGCTTGGGTGGCCTGTTCCTCGGTGGCCCGCTAAATGAGCTAGGGCTCTATCTGGGGCAGGTGCAAAACCAGATGGCTTTGGTCGCGGGTTTCGTGATGGGCATCATGCTGATCCCCTTCGTCTCGTCCCTGTCCGACGACATCATCAATTCGGTCCCCCAAGCCCTGCGTGATGGTAGCTATGCCATGGGGGCGACCAAGTCCGAGACCGTCAAGAAGGTTGTGCTTCCAGCCGCCCTTCCCGGGATTGCCGGTGCCTTCTTGCTGGCCATTAGCCGCGCCGTTGGCGAGACCATGATTGTGACCATGGCCGCTGGACTGCAGGCCAAGTTGACGCTGAACCCCTTGGAGACGGTCACGACCGTGACGGTTCAGATCGTCACCCTGCTGACCGGGGACCAAGAGTTTGACAGCCCCAAGACCTTGGCGGCCTTTGGCCTTGGTCTGACCCTTTTCGCCGTGACCTTGGTGCTGAACATCGTCGCCCTGCGTATCGTCCAGAAATATCGGGAACAGTATGACTGACCTCCCCCTCACCACGACCACAGCCTCTGATCGCGCGCGGGATATCCGTGCGGCGGTCGAAAGCCGTCTTAAGATTCGGCACGCCTCCGAGCGCCGGTTCAAGCTCTATGGTCAGTTGGCCATCGCCATTGCCTTAGGGTTCTTGGTCCTCCTGCTTGGTCGCATCGTCACCCAGGGCGCCTCGACCTTTGTCGTTCACTCGATCTCGGTGCAGGTTCCGCTTGATCCGGCGCGGATTGATCAGACCGAGCTGGAAGGCGTCAATTATGACCTGATGGTCGCCGATGCGGTCCTCGCCAAGCTTGGTGAAAAGGATGATGATTATGGCTCCAAGTCGGAAGCCATCAAGGACCTGATGTCGCCGGACTTTGGCTTCCAACTGCTCAATATGATCAAGGCGGACGCCAGTCTGATCGGCAAGACGGTCACCGTATCGGGCCCCCTGCGGGCCAATGCCGACCTCTATTTCAAGGGCGAGATCAAACGCGCCTCTCCTGAAGAAGAGCGGACCTTGACCAACCAGCAGCTCGATTGGCTCGATGCTCTAAAGTCCTCTGGTGTGGTTACGACCGGCTTCAATAGCGGTTTCTTCACCAAGTCCGACTCCACCGAGCCTGAACAGGCGGGGGTTTTGGGGGCTGTGGTTGGCTCAGCCATGATGCTGTTGGTTACCGCCTTCCTGGCCGTTCCCATCGGCGTGATGGCGGCGGTCTATCTCGAAGAGTTTGCGCCCAAGAACCGATGGACCGATGTGATCGAGGTCAATATCAACAATCTGGCGGCGGTGCCCTCGATTGTTTACGGCCTGCTGGGTTTGGGACTGTTTATCAATACCTTGGGTGTGCCTAGGTCCTCGCCCTTGCTGGGCGGTCTGGTCTTGGCCCTGATGGCCTTACCGACCGTCATTATCGCGACCCGCTCCTCCTTAAAGGCCGTGCCGCCCTCGATCCGGGAAGCCGCCTTCGGTGTTGGTGCTTCGCGCACCCAAGCGGTGTTTCACCATGTTCTGCCATTGGCGATGCCCGGTGTGATGACTGGCTCGATCTTGGCGCTAGCCCATGCCTTGGGTGAAACCGCGCCCCTCTTGATGATCGGCATGGTCTCGTTCGTTCCGGGCGTGCCGACAGGCTTTGATCAGGCCGCGACTGTGCTGCCGGTGCAGGTCTTTATCTGGGAGAATGCCTCGGAGCGGGCCTTCCACGAGCGGACCGCGGCGGCCATCATGGTCCTGCTGGTCTTTATGATTCTTATGAATGCGGTGGCGATTATTGTTCGCCGCCGGTTTGAGCGGCGGTGGTAGCCGTCATGACCCCCATCGGTTCCACCTTTTCGAGATCTGTCATGCCCATGAACCGCGACGATTCAGCCAGCCAGGGTGCCGCTTCAGCCTTGAGTGATCAAAAGGCCCCTGCTGCCGTGCAAGGCCCTCCGATCAAGATCCGGGCCCGCGACATCAATGTCTATTATGGCGAGAAACAGGCGCTGTTTGACGTCGCCATTGATATTGCTGAAAAGTCTGTGACCTCGTTCATCGGCCCCTCGGGCTGTGGCAAGTCGACCTTTCTGCGCTGTATGAACCGCATGAACGACACCATACCCATCTGCCGGGTTACCGGCGCGATTGAGATGGACGGCGAGGACGTCAACGACAAGTCCATCGATCCGGTGGTCCTGCGCGCCCGCGTTGGTATGGTGTTCCAAAAGCCCAATCCTTTCCCCAAGTCGATCTATGAGAATGTGGCCTATGGCCCTCGCATCCATGGTCTGGCCTCGGGTAAGGATGAG
>CANESI010000026.1 GCA_947441065.1 Caulobacteraceae bacterium | reverse complement strand
GGTTTGAAAGCTGAGGCCTAGCCAAGCCAAGACCGGCGCGAGATAGAGATGCCTCGCGCCGGTCCTTAAACCGTGCCCCTTGGTCTATTCTCCGCCGAACCGATAGGTCACGGTGGCATAGATGGAGCGTGGACGGCCAATGGCACCGAAGGCCGAGTTCAGGGCCTGGATATTGGTCTTCTGTACGAAATATTTCTCGTCGGTCAGGTTTTTGACATTTACCGAGGCTTCCCAGCGGCCAGAGTTGGGTAGCAGGCGGATGGAGCCATTCAGCAGACTCCGCGATGGCAGTTTGGTCTGATAGTTGCCATCGATCCCAGACCATTGGCTGTCGGCATAGCTGACATCAAGACGGGCGGCAGCCTTGCCGAAGTCACCCAAAGGCGCAGTCACCAAGACCCCCAGATTGCCCGTCCATTCCGGCGTGTAGGGCAGATGGGTCGCGGTCGTGATGCCAAAGGCACCGGAGCTAACCCGGCCACCGAGAACATTCTTAATCTTGGCATCGAGATAGCCGACCGAACCGTCGATCCGCAGCCACTGGGTCAAACGCGCATCAAACTCGCCCTCAACGCCCTTCACTTGCGCCTGAGCAAGGTTCAGGATTGTAGACTGCTGAGAAATCTGCAGCGAAGGCGGCACGGTCGCATCGACCTGCATGTCGTTATAGTCCGTGCGGAAGGCCGCAAGGTTCAAGCGAAGCCGGTCGTTGAACAGCACGTTCTTCGATCCGATCTCATAGGCCTTTACATATTCTGGATTATAGGACGGCAGGTCGCGGGGCAGCACACCCAAGAAGCGGGCTGCAAAGCCGCCGTCGCGCAGGCCTTCGGAATAGGTCGCATAGGCATAGGACTTGTCCGTGACTTTCCAGCCAAGGGTTGCGGTCGGTGACAGCTTATCCACCGACTTATTGCCGCGATAGGGACCGTCGGTCGCACCGGTGGGCAGGATGTTCTTGATCGTAAAGGCCTTCTCGCCCTTAGAATAACGCGCGCCACCGGTCAGAACCAGGCTATCGGTCAGGTGATAGCTCATCTGGCCATAGACGGCCCGCGAGGTGTTCTCGATATTGCGGAAAATATCCTGTGCCAAACCGCCGGGATTGGTCGTGGCATTGTAGGCGGTGATGACTTGGTTATAGATCCGCTCCAACCCCTTCTCCTTGAAGTAGTAGAGGCCGGTCACATAGTCGATCTTGCCGTCTTCGGTTGACCCAACGAGCTGAACCTCCTGCGAGAACTGCTCTTGCGAAAATTCAGGGTGGTTGTTGGCAAACAGATTGTAGGGCGTGAAATCGAGGTCATTGAAGGTCACGGCATTGAAGTCGCGATAGGCGGTAATGGACTTCAACTGACCAAAGGGCGTCTTAGCCGAGAGGGTGGCGCTGATGCCGTTGGTGTCCAAGCTGTTCTCAGGCTTGACCTTACGACCCAGCTTATCGGTAAAGACTGCGTTTGAGGCATAGGGAGATGAGGGCAGCCAGACCGAGCCAAAGCACTTGCTGTTGGTTGCATGACCCGCTGTGGTTCTACAAGCTGCATCCCCCGAAAGGGCCAGGTTATTATTGAAGAAGCTGTTGAACGGGCCCGTCCCGACCGTACCCACAGGCAAAAGCGTATTGAGGACCACGGGCACAACTGCGCCCGGCGTATTGGCGGTACGGGCGATGTCGCCAGAGATCTCGAAGGTCGCCGTGGGGGTGACGTCAAAGACGATCTTGGCGCGCGCGCCCTTCACATCGTCTTCACCCAGCTTAACGTCGCTATATTGCAGGGCGTTCACATAGCCGTCCTGATGGCGATAGAAGGCGCTGAACTTGGTACGCACCTTGTCGGAAATGGGAACATTGACCGTCGCGGTCAGGTCCACATATCCCGCTTCACCAACGCCCGCCTTGACCCATCCGCCAAAGGTTTGGCTGGGGGCCTTGGTCATGACACTGATGGCCCCGCCGATGGTATTTCGGCCAAACAGGGTGTTTTGCGGACCGCGTAGGACCTCGACCCGATCAATCTCGACCAGATCCATCAGGGCGCCGATTGAGCGACCGACATAGACGCCATCAAAATAGATACCGACTGCTGGATCGACATTGATGGTGAAGTCGCGCTGACCAATGCCGCGAATAAAGACGGCGGTCGCTCCAGACAGACCCGATGTCGGCTGACTGGTGGAGAAGTGAACATTGGGGGCTAAGGATTCGACCGCCGAGAGGTCCGCGGCCCCTCGGGCCTCAAGCTCTGCACCCTTGATGGCCGAAATGGCAATGGGCGTTTCTTGCAGGTTTTCCTCGCGCTTGCGGGCGGTAACGACCACCTCTTCAATCGCTAAGCCCGGTTGGTCCGCCGCGTGAGCAAGCGTTGGGGCGGCGAGGCTTAAGCTGGTGCTAAGCGCGGTTGCGATGACAAGCGCGCGCTTGCGTGATTTGGCTGTCGATATGACCATGAAAATTCCCCAAATAGTTTTGGTCCGGCCTAGGTTCGTTCCTTGACGAGTCCCCAAAGCATCTTGTCAGATACTGTTAGGGTACTAAGGGTAAATGTCAATTTGCGCGGGTTAGGAACGGAGCCAAATCTGATGGACAGGTGTTATGCAGATCATCACAACCATGAGTTCCTCCTAAAGACACACAACCTGAAACATTGCCGCTGGGGTGCGGTTATCTTAGCGCTCTATCTTTTTGGATGCTCAGCGCCCCGCACTCCCGATAGCCAAGCGATTATCAAAGCCCCCTCCCCTCAGACCGCGTCGGTGAATTGCGAGAACGCCAAGCCCGGCACCCAGCGAGTCTATTGGGGCGACCTTCACGTTCACACGGCCTATTCGCTCGATGCCTATGGCTATGGCACGCTGCAGACCCCTGCCGATGCCTTTCGATTTGCCAAGGGCCAGCGGCTTGATCTGCCGACTGGGCCGGTCCAGCTCGATCGGCCGCTCGACTTCATGGCTGTGACCGACCATGCCGAATGGCTAGATCTGATGTTCACCTGCTCAGAGCCTGGATTCTCAAACCATCCCACCTGCAAAAACCTCCGCACCAAGAGTACTCAGGCGACGGGCGGCTCGATCTTTCAAGAGCTCGTCAATCCGACCATCACCGGGCCAAAGCCAGAGCCTACCGACATCTGCAAAGAGGATCCAAAGGCCTGTATTGCCGCGCGAGATAGCCAATGGGCACGGGTTCAACAGCAGGCCAATGCCGCCGATCAACCCTGCCACTTCACGGCCTTTGTGGGCTTTGAATGGTCTGCGACGCCCGGCGCCTCACATACCCATCGCAATGTGATCTTCGAAAATAGTCAGGTTACGGCCTATCCCATCGACTATATCCGCTATCCGCGTGCCAGCGACCTTTGGAACGCATTGGTTGCCCAGTGTCGGCCTGAAGAGGGCTGCGATGCCATCGCCATCCCGCACAATATGAATATGGGCGATGGTCTCAGCTTCGATGTCGAGAACGCCGACGAACAACAGCTCGCCCTGCGAACACGCTATGAGCGGCTGGTCGAGGTGACCCAAGAAAAGGGCACGAGCGAGTGCCTGCCGCCCCACGCGGATCGTCTGACAAGCAAGGACTGCAACTTCGAGACCTACATCACTTCTCATTCCAGAACCAAACCGCTCACCGACTTCAGCGAGCCAGAGTGGGAACAGATGCGCGGCAGCTATGCGCGCGGCCTCCTGCGTCGCGGCGTCCTGATGCAGGCCAAGACCGGATCCAACCCCTTGCAGGTCGGTTTCATCGGGTCGACCGATACCCACACAGGTCTGGGCGGGAATGTGGAAGAGGGCCAATGGCAGGGCAGCGTCTTTGGCATCGGCAATTTCCAACGCAACATGTCGCGTCTGGGCTTTAATCCCGGCGGTATTGTCGGGGTCTGGGCTGAGCAAAATACGCGCGCGAGCATCTTTGCGGCTCTAAAAAGGCGCGAGGTCTATGCCACCAGCGGGCCGCGTATCGGCTTGCGGTTCCATGCCACCATGGCCAATAGCGGTCTGTCCTGTCAGGGGCCTGGCGGCAAGGTCGAGCGCGAGCGGTCAACGCCCATGGGCGGCATGTTGCTCAGAGGCAATCGCGCGCCGCTCTTCCGTATCGAGGCTAACGCCGACCGGACCCCAATTGCTCGGATCGAGATCGTCAAGGGCGCGACCCGTAACGGAAAGTTTGAAGAGACGGTTGAGACCGTCTGGAGCAATTCAACCGGCGCAAACCACGCCTGCGTGACCTGGCGCGATAAGACCTTCGAAAGCAGCCAAGGCGTCTATTGGTACCCAAGGGTCATCGAGATGCCGACACCGCGCTGGTCCTCGGTCCAATGTCGCAAGGAGGGGCGCTGCGCCGACTATCCGGATGCTGATCGCACAATCGAGGAGCGGGCTTGGGGCTCACCGATCTGGTACGCGCCCAGCTAGAGTAGGTGCCTAATCTGCGCCTTGCAGGCGTCCCTGCCTATGTTAGACCTTTGACCAAGCAAAAAGAGGAAAAGCGATATGGGCGGACGTTTGGCGGGAAAGACGGCACTGATCACCGGTGGCACGAGCGGCATTGGTGAGGCCACAGTCGAACTCTTTATCGCTGAGGGCTGCAAGGTCATGATCGCCGGTCGCAATGCTGACAAGGGCGCGGCCATGGTCGAGGCGCTCGGGCCCAACGCCAAGTTCATCGTCGCGGACATCACCCAAGAGGCCCAGATTAGGGCGGCGATAGAGGCCACCGTCGACAGCTTTGGCCGCCTCGATTGCCTGTTCAACAATGCCGGTGGCCCAACGCGCGGTGATGCCGACACCATGAGCGCCGAGGACTATCGTTATGCCATGGACCTGCTGCTCGGCAGTGTCCTGTTCGGCATCCGCTATGCCGCGCCGATCATGAAGGCGCAGGGACGCGGGGCCATTATCAACAACTCATCGGTTGCCGCCCTGCGCGGGCACATGGGCGGCTATCTCTATTCCATCGCCAAGGCCGGCGTGAAGCGCGCCACGGAAATGGCGGGGATGGAGCTTGGCCAGTACGGGATCACCGTCAACTGCATCTCGCCCGGGGCCATTGCCACGCCGATCTTCTTTGGCGGATCGTCTGTATCGGCCGGTCTGGACCCAGCCGATGCCGACGCCAAGATGGCCAAGCTGACCAAGAACCTCGCCAAGGCCACGCCCCTCCATCGCTCGGGCCAGCCACACGACATCGCCACCGCCGCCCTGTTCCTCGCCTCCGATGAGGGGGCCTATATCAATTCCCACGATCTGGTCGTCGATGGCGGCATGATCGCCGGTGGGCGGACGAGTTTTGAAACGGTCGCTCCCGGTGCCAATGTTTAGTCAGCCAATCAGGCTCTGACAGGAGGCGACCATGCTGCTTGAGGGTCTAAAGGTCGTTGAGATGGCCACATGGGTCGCAGGGCCGAGCTGCGCCGCCGTCATGGCCGATTGGGGCGCTGAGGTGATCAAGGTCGAAAGCCCGACCGGCGATGCGACCCGCACCTTTCAACCCGACACCGCCGAGAGCCCGGGCAATCCCGTCTTCACCAATGAGAACCGGGGCAAGAAGGGCGTCGTCCTCAATATCACCACGCCCGAAGGCAAGCGGGCGCTCAAGATCCTGCTCAGCCAAGCCGACATCTTCATCACAAATACCCGCCCTGGATCGCTCAAGCGCCTTGGCCTCGACTATGACAGCCTCAAGGCCGAGATGCCCCGGCTGATCTATGCCGCAGTCACCGGCTATGGGCTGGTCGGCCCAGAGGCCGATGTGCCCGCCTTTGACATGACCGCCTTCTGGACCCGCAGCGGCGTGGCCCACGCCACCATCCCGCCTGATCAAGAGCCTTTCACCTCGCGGCCCGGCTTTGGCGACCATGTGACGGCGCTGGCCACCGCCTCAGCCGTGCTCGCCGCCCTGCATGAGCGGACATCGACTGGTCGGGGTCGTCTGGTAGAGACCAGCCTGATCCGAGCCGGCGCCTATGCCATAAGCTGGGATCTGGCCCTACATCTGCGCTATGGCGAGGTGGTGACGGCTCAGCCGCGTAATGATCGGCCCAATGGCATAGCGGGCTATTTCCGCACCGCCGATGACCGATGGCTCTGTATCGTTCCGCGCGCGCCCAACTGTTTTGACAAGATGATGACCGCGCTCGGCTATCTCGAGATGATCGGTCAGGCGCGATTTGAACCGCCGATCATCGACCTCGACACCACGCGAGAGGTCCGCGCCCTGTGCGATGCGGGCTTTGCCAAATTGACCTTAGAGCAGGCTGGCGCGCGACTGGATGAGGTCGATCTGGCCTGGGCGCCGATGAGCACCTTGGCCGATCTCGCCAACTCCGACATGGCCGAGGCGGCAGGCTGTTTCATAGAGGTCGAGGATGGCTGGGGCGGCACCTTCCGCGCTCCCGCCTCCCCGGCCCGCTTCCCGGAAGGCGCGCCCCCCGTTGGCCGGGCTGCACCCAAGCTGGGTGAACATACCCGTGAGATTTTAGAAGCCGCTGGCCTGCGGCCGGATGAAATAGAGGCCCTAATCTAGGTCATTCTGACCTAGATAACCCAAGTCCAAAGGAGAGAGCGTGATGCGACTTCTGACTGGAATTGCCGTCCTATCCCTCAGTCTCGGCACAGCGGCCTTTGCCGCCGACCCGCCGACCCTAACGCCCTCAGTCCTATCTTGGACGCCCAAGCAGCAGGCTTGGGGCTATCGCCATATGGAAGATGCCTTCCCCGTTAAGGTGGTCGCGCGCGGCGCGACGGTGCGTGAATTGCCCAAGGCGGAGCAGGAGATCAACCCAACCTGGACCTGGCAGGGCAAGCCGCAAACCATCGCCACCTATATGAAGACGATGAACACGTCGGGCCTACTGGTTCTCCAGGACGGCAAAATCCTTTTGGAACGCTATGGCCTCGGTCGCACGCCGCAAGAACGCTGGACCTCCTTTTCAGTGGCAAAATCGGTGACCGCCATCCTTGTCGGCGCAGCGATTGCAGATGGGAAGATCACCAGTCTGAACGACAAGGTCAGTACCTATCTGCCCGAGCTTAAGGGCAGCGCCTATGATGATGTCTCAGTGCGCCAACTGATCACCATGACCTCTGGCGTCAAATGGAACGAGGACTATCAGGACCCCAATTCGGACGTGGCCCGCGTCGGGCTTCAGACCGATGAGCCGGGCGTCAATCCGATCATCTCCTACATGCGCAAACTGCCCCGCGCCCATCCGCCCGGCTCCAAGTTTGTCTATAATACGGGCGAGACGGATCTGACCGGTCTGCTTGTGTCCACCGCCGTGGGCAAGCCGCTCTCGACCTATATGTCCGAGAAGATATGGCAGCCTTACGGCATGGAGCAGGATGCGGTCTGGATGACCGATCAAGGCGGTCATGAGCGCGGCGGGTGTTGCCTATCCATGACCCTTCGCGACTATGCACGATTGGGCCAGTTTCTGCTCGAAGACGGCGTCGCTCAGGGCAAGCCGATGGTCCCTGAAAGATGGGTCGAGTTGGCCACCTCCTACCAAAATGATTTCGGCAAGGAGCGGGGCTATGGCTTTTTCATGTGGCTCATCCCCGGCGGCTATGCGGCTGAGGGCATCTTTGGCCAACAGATCTTTGTCTTCCCGCAGGACAAGCTGGTGATAGCCGTCAATTCGGCTTGGGCATCGGCGGATAAGGAACAGGACTGGATCGCACAAGAGGAAATGGCCAGGGCCGTTCGCGCATCGCTGGTCAAATAGGGCTCAAAGCCGGTCCCTTGCCAATCTAGGCCCTAGCCCCTTACCTTTGGCCAACATGAAAAGAACCAGCGCGGCGGGGCCTTGGCCCTGCCGGTCAAGCGGCAAACCTCTGGGAGTTCATAATGAACCGTTTCGCACTCGCCCTTATCGCCGCTTGGGCCCTCGTCTCTGTGGCGCAGGCCAAGGTCATTGCGGTGAACCCCGGACCAGATGCACAAGAGGCGATCCAGATCGCACTGCTCGATGCCAAGCCCGGCGATATGGTTCAACTGGCACCGGGGCGGTATGACCTGACTGACGGGCTCTCGCTCGATATCAATGATGTGACGGTCAAGGGCGCAGGCACCGAAGCGACGGTTCTGTCCTTCAAGGGCCAAAAGGGCGCGGGCGAAGGCCTGCTCATTACCTCTGATCGCGTCACGGTCCGCGACCTCGCCGTCGAAGACAGCCGCGGAGACGGGATAAAGTCCAAGGGGGCGGACGAAATCAGCTTCATCAATCTCCGGGTCGAATGGACGGGTGGGCCAAACGAAAAGAACGGCGCCTACGGTGTCTATCCCGTGGCCTCGACCAATGTCTTGATCGACCGTGTGACGGTGAAGGGCGCGTCTGACGCGGGCATCTATGTCGGTCAGTCCAAGAATATCATCGTCAAGAACAGCCGCGCGGAGTTCAATGTCGCCGGGATCGAGATCGAGAACTCGATCAATGCCGATGTGTTCGACAATGTCGCGACCCATAATGCGGGCGGCATCTTGGTCTTTGACCTGCCAAACCTGCCGCAGATGGGCGGAAACTCCACGCGTCTCTTCCGCAATCAGACCGTCGATAATGACACCCCCAACTTCGCGCCAAAGGGCAATATTGTTGCATCCGTGCCAACCGGCACTGGCATCATGATCATGGCCAATCGCAATATTCACGTCTTTGACAACACCATCTCTGGCAATCAGACCGCCGGGGTGATGGTGGTGAGCTATAATCAGCCCTTCACCGACAAGAACTATAACCCCCTGCCCCGTGACATTGTCGTGCGCGACAATCGGATCGGCAAGAATGGCTGGGACCCGAAATTTGATGGGGGCTCTATGATTGCCAAGCAACTGGGCGGATCACTGCCACCTGTCCTATGGGACGGTATTGTTCGGTTCGAGGGCCTCCCCGATGTGGCTCAGGTCCGCTTCAGCGATGGCCCGGTCTTGAACCTGAACCTTCCCGCTCCCGGTCAGGTAGACAAGGCAAAGCCGACCATTGCCAAGTCCGTCGGCGACGCCAAGATCGCGGAGCCTGCGGCCGTTGTTCTGCCCAAGCGTCAGGCTGATCTGGCCCTATGAGGCGCTGGCTTGCCGGGCTTGCAGCCCTTATCTGTCTTGGCGCGAGCACGCTGCGGCCTGGGGTCGCGCTAGAGGCCCTGCTGGCAAACACGCCAGCACCAAGGCTCTCTGACTACCATCTCTTTACCGATGCGGCGGGCCGCCAGCCCAATGCCGGACTGTCTCCTTACGGGCTCAACAGCCCCCTCTTCACGGACCATGCGGTCAAATCCCGGTTCGTCTTTCTGCCGCCGGGAAAAGCGGCGGTCTATACGAAGGTTGGCGTTCTGGATTTTCCGGTCGGGGCGGTTCTGGTCAAGACCTTCGCCTATCCGGCCGATATGAGACGGCCCAATGAGGCTGTGCGCTCGATTGAGACCCGACTGCTTATTCGCAAGGCCGATGGCTGGGTGGCCCAGACCTACAGGTGGAACGACCATCAGACCGATGCCGTGTTGAAACGGGCGGGCGGGCGAGCAGAAGTGTCCTTCATCGACCAAACCGGCCAAACGCGCCGGATCGACTATGCCATTCCCAATCAGAACCAATGCAAAGAGTGCCATCAGCTCGATGAGACCGTGACTCCCATCGGTCCCAAGGCGCGCAATCTCAATGGGGTCTTTGCCTATGGCGAGGGCCAAGAAAACCAACTGGCCCATTGGGTCCGAAAGGGCCTGCTGAGCGGCGCGCCACCGCTGCATGAGGTGCCTCGAACAGCACGCTGGGATGATGTCAGCGCGCCTCTGAACGATCGCGCGCGGGCCTATCTCGATGCCAACTGCGCCCATTGCCATAACCCCCGCGCGGCCGCGAGCAATTCGGGCCTATTTTTGACCCTAGAAGAAAACCGTTCCCCAGCCTTGGGCTTTGGCAAACAGCCGGTGGCCGCCGGGCGGGGCGCAGGCGATCTCAAGGTCGGCATTGATCCAGGCCATCCCGAGCGCTCCATACTGGCCTATCGCATGGCCTCCACAGAGCCCGGCGTCATGATGCCCGAATTGGGCCGCACGGTGCTCGATCAAGAAGGCCTAGATCTGATCCGCCAGTGGATCGGGCAGATGAAGAGGCCCTAAGCGCTTTGACCGCTTCACGGTCGCAAGCCAGATCCTCATCTTAACGGTTGCGAGATGCCGATGCTTCTGCGCGGCTTGCCGCCTGATGGGCATAGGCCGTTAACCGCTTGCGAAAAAATACTTTGAATACTAACCTCTTGTCAGCGCCGTCATAGGACGCTGTAAAATTTGGGGGAAATTGTGAAAACGAACATCTTGCTTAGTGCGAGCATGGCTGTATTGGCCATGGCTTCGTCAACTGCCTACGCGGCTACCGAGGCGTCAGCCAAGGTCGACGAGATTATCGTTACCGCGACCAAGCGGGCTCAAACCCTGCAGGAAGTGCCCATTTCCCTCGCCGCCGTCACTGGCGACACGTTGGAGGCGCAAGCTGTTCGCCAATTCACGGACCTCCAGTCCATGGTGCCGAACCTTCAGATTGACCAGACCAACGGCAACTATGCGATCACGATCCGAGGTCTTGGCCCTGGTCCGGGCAACCTCGCCTTTGAGCAATCCGTCGGTCTGTTTGTTGACGGCGTCTATTCCAGCCGGGCGCGATCCCTGCAAACCGCCTTCCTCGACGTCGAACGGGTCGAGGTTGTGCGGGGACCGCAAGGGGCGCTTTTTGGTAAGAACACCAATGCGGGTGCGATCAGCGTCATCTCGCGTGCTCCAAGCCAAGACTATCAGGCCGAGGTCCGCGCCGGTGCCGAGTTGGCGGTCGGCGGTTGGAGCAGTAGCGGCTTCATCACAGGTGGCCTATCCGACAAGGTCAGTGCGCGCCTGTCTGTCTCGGCTGGTTCTGACGGTGCCTACATCAAAAATCGCCTGACCAAGAAGGATGAATATTCGACCGACTATCGCGGCGTTCGCGGTCAGGTCCGGTGGGACATCAATCCAAACCTCGATGCGACCTTCAAGCTCGAAGGCAGCCAGAACGATATTGAGGGTGGCAACATCGTCTTCAATCGGTTGGGTACGAATGCCCTGAGCATTGCCGCACGAACACTGGGTGGCGGTGCCGGTGCGGCTCAAGAATGGCCGTCCTTCTGGCGCACGGCCGCGACCGAGCGCCCGGAACAGAACAATACCCAAACCGGCGCAGGCACCGCGACGGTCAATTGGCGCACGGACAATTGGAAGTTCACCTCGATCACCTCCTATCTGGTGATCCATTCACGCCAGCAGATCGACAGCGACGTCAGCGCCCTGTCCCTGCTTGACGTCAATCAGGCTGAAGATTCCAACCAGTTCTTCCAAGAAATCCGCGGCATCGGCGCTATCGGGAAAAATCTCGATATCAGCACCGGCGCGACCTACATGAAGACCAAGCTGAAGATCACCCAGCGGGTTTGGTATTTAGGCGCCGCAAACGGGCTACCAGCCTATCAGGCCTTCGCGACCCGCGGTTTCTATCAGGATGGCTATTCCATCTCGCCCTACGTGTCGGTCGACTATCGACTGAGCAGCAAGCTCTCGCTCGATGCCAGCGTCCGATATAACAAGGAAAACAAGACCGCGAATGTCGTCTCCTTCTACACCGGTGCGCTCCCAGCCTCTGTGATCCCCTATAATCTCGACGGCGACAAGACCGAGAACCTCTGGGATTACTCCGCCAAGCTTCAGTACAAAATCAACTCGGATGCTCAGGTCTATCTGAGTTACGCCACCGGTACCAAGGGCGGAGGCTTCATCTCCAACGATGGCAATCTGAAATATAACATCCTCTATCTTGGCCAGAAGATGAGCTACGAGCCTGAAAAGGCTAAGTCTTGGGAGTTAGGTACCAAGCTGCGCCTGTTGGATGGCAAGGGCGATTTGAACGTCGCGCTGTTCACGACCGACTTCGTTAATCTGCAGGTCTCGTCCTACACCGGCACGGGCTTTACGACCGGCAATGCGGCGGGCGCGATCTCTAAAGGGATCGAAGTTGAGTCCAACTGGCGGCCAACCGCAAATATCAGCTTCGGCGGTAGCGGGTCCTATCTCGATGCCACCTATTCTGACTATCCCGGCGCCGCCTGCGCCTTCAATGCGCCTGTGACCTGCGTGGCCAAGACCAATAACCTCAAGGGCTATGACCTGACCCGCGCTCCAAAGTGGAAGGGCAATCTCTATCTACAACTCCAAGGCCAGGTCGGTGAGAACCTGAAGGCCTCCGCCCGCATTTCGGCGGACTATACGGATCTGGTCTACTATCAGTCGGACATGAACCCTCTGAACGCCCAAAAGGCCTTCACCAAGGTCAATGCCCGCATAGGCATCAAGAACGACGCCCAAAATTGGGAAGTCGCTTTGATTGGCCGCAACCTGTCCAATGAGGTGACCTTCAGTCAGGCCTTTAATGTGCCCCTGATCGGCAGCAACAGCCACGGGGCGATGATTGCCCCGCCTCGAACCGTTTCGCTCGAACTGTCTAAGCGTTTCTAACCTAAGATTGGGGGGTGGATCTGAAAGGATCTACCCCTCGCCTCCTTGCAAATCCTCCTATAGCCTCTGCTTTGGGATCAACCACTCGGAAGCCTTGATCAATGGGCCAATCAGACGCTATCCAACATCTCCAATCGCGCGCCAACCCTGACAAACACTGGCTTTCGGCGGCTGACCTGCAGGCTCTAACCCCTCAAGCCCTAACCGCGCGGACCGAAGGCCTGAAGGGTCTGCTCTCGGAAAACGCACGACGGGCTGAGATGGGACGACATCCAGTTGATGCGGTCTGGGATGAGATCCGAAAGACCGGCGTCTTCTATCATTTCGTACCCAAATGTTATGGCGGGCTGGAATTTGACGTCCAATCCTTCATCGACGCCATGCTTCCCTTGTCGGAGGGCTGTTCCTCGACCGGTTGGGTGACTGCCTTTTGCGTCGAGCATAACTGGCTTCTGACCCAGTTCCCCAAGCAGGCTCAGGACGAGATCTTCGGCTCGCACCCCTATGTTATTGCGCCCGGTGTCACCAATCCTATGGGCCGCGCCAAGGCCGTTGATGGCGGCTTTCTGCTCAGCGGCCAATGGCGCTGGGGCACCGGTGTCATGCATTCGGACTGGATCATGGCCTATGGCGCGATCGCCAGCCCAGAGGGTCCGCCCCAGATCAGATTCTTCATCTTCCCAACCTCAGAAGGCCGGATCGTTGATAGTTGGCACGTCGATGGCATGTGCGGCACCGGCAGCCATGATGTGGTTGCAGACCAGGTCTTTATTCCAGAGCACCGGTCTTTCGAAGTCGCGGGGCTGAGAGACGGACGCGGAAACGGCGCGGCCCTCTATGACAATCCAATCTATCGCATGCCGATGATGCCCTTCTTGGCCTTGACCGCCGCCATACCGGCCATTGGCACGGCCCGGGCCGCTGTCGCCCATTTCAAATCCTATATGTCAGAGCGGCAAGTCTATCTGACCGATCTGAAACAGTCCGATAAGCCCGCCTCTCAGATGAGGCTGGGCCATGCCGACATGCAGGCGCGAACCGCCGAGATGCTCGTGCGCGACGCCGGTCACAAGATCATGCAGATGGCCAACCAGATCGAGGCCCCGATGGCCGAACAGCGCGTCGCCGTGCGGATGCAGATCGCCTACGCCATGGACCTGTGCCGCAATGTTATCAGCCTCGCGTCGGCGGCCAGTGGATCCAGTGCCCACTTCGTCACCAACCCAATCCAGAGGGCCTTGCGAGACATCAATGTCATGTCGAGCCATGTGGTCTATGACCTCGACTCCGTCAGCGAACTGCACGGCCGCGCCTTGGTCGGGCTGCCGATGAACTCTCCACTGGTCTGATCGACAGGCTAGCGGATGGCAAAGATCCAGTGGCGAATGCCCCACGGCATCCACTGGCCACAGCCGACGGCCAATATGCCATTGAGCCACAGATGCTCCGGATCGCTGGTCTCAAAGACGGGCGCAATGCGGATATAGTAGCTGGCAGGGTCGACCTCGGTGACTTCAGGGTCGCGGATCTGCACCGACGCGGCCTTCGGAATGACACTGCGCCCCGTATAGGTGACATGGATGAGGCCGCCATTGGCCGTGCGCCAAAGAGACCGCGCGTCAAACAGGCCGCAGGCCACATCTGGCTCCAACGCGCCGTTCTGCGACCAGTTTCCGCCGCCGGGCAAGATCTCACCCTTCAGGCGCGCACCCTCGAATGAGCCGCCGGTTATATAGCCCACCCGACGCTCGCTAAAGGGCGACTGTCCCAGCGACAGGATCGGTCCTTCGACGTGAAAATCAGCGACGCAGAGGGGCTCGTGGTCCAATCGGTCCCAGGTGAAGGGCTGTTCCATCATTGATCCTATTTCTGTCCGTGGCCTGTGAATGACGACAGGCCTTTATCCAGTTGCCAAGGGGCAAAATATATAGAACCCTAAGGAATAAGCTAAGGCCAAATGGCCCAAACAGCGCAGGTCACAGTGCGCAAGGGAGACGGTTCAAGTGACATCCGACGGTTCCATAGCGTCAACGCCTCTCTGCATTGTGCAGATCGAATTGGCCAAGGCCGCGCCCGTCGTGATTGGACAGACCCCGTGGCGAAATCGGCGTCATAGCGCCATTGTCGGCGGTAGCTTGACGGGTGAACGGCTGAGCGGAACGGTCTTGCCCGAAGGCGGTGATTGGTCTGAATTGGGTATTGAACCCGATGGATCTGCGGTCACCCTGCTCGATGTCAATTCAGTCTGGAAAACCCATGATGGGACCCTGATCCATGTCCGCTACAGCGGCCGCCTTCACATTCCAGCGGCGATCCTGCCTCAGTTTCGAGACCCCAATCAGATCAGCAATCTGACGACCGATCAGTACTATTTCCGCATCCAGCCCACCTTTGAAACAGCCGACCCTCGCTATGGTTGGCTCAACCGCCTCGTCGCTATCGGCTTCGGCCGCCGGACCGCAACGGGCGTTACCTATGAGGTTCACGCCATTGACTAGTTCAAGCCAAAGTCCCCTGCCCGGTCAAAAGCTCGGCTATGCTTGGTATGTGGTCGCGCTTCTGCTGCTGGCCTATACCCTATCCTTCATCGACCGGATGATCTTGAGCCTGCTCGTCGGGCCGATCCGCCATGATCTGGGCATATCCGATACCCAGATGAGCCTCTTGATGGGGCTCGCCTTCGCCATCTTCTATAGCGTGCTCGGATTGCCCATTGGCCTTGCCGCGGACAGGATGAACCGAAGGAACCTCATCGTTGCCGGGGTTGCGATCTGGAGCCTGATGACCGCTCTGTGCGGCTTAGCACGGTCCTATATTGTTCTATTTCTATTTCGGATCGGTGTGGGCGTCGGTGAAGCGGCTCTGTCTCCCGCGAGCTACTCCCTATTGGGTGACTATTTTCCCCGCGAGAAGTTAGGGCGAGCCATAGCGGTCTATTCCCTCGGGGTTCCTATCGGTTCCGGTATCGCCTTGGTTCTTGGATCATTCGTCGTCCAGTTGGTAACCCAAGGACCTGCCGTCATGCTGCCGCTTCTTGGGCAGATGGAGCCTTGGCGGCTGGTGTTCCTGATCGTCGGCCTACCCGGCCTGTTGGTCGCCCTGCTCTTCTATCTGACCATGCGCGAGCCGGCGCGAACCGCGCGCACGACGGCCCCTGTACCGGGCGAGTTTTTGACCTTCCTCAAGCTCAATCGGGTTGGGATCATCAGCCACTTTCTGGGTATGTCCCTCGTCGCCATGGTCATGTATGGGGCGACCGCTTGGATTCCTCAGTTCCTCCATCGCACCTACGGCATGCCGGTCGCCTCAGCGGGTCTGTGGTTTGGCGCGGCCACGGCCGTCTGCGGCAGCTGCGGCATCCTTAGCGGTGGATGGCTGGCCGACTGGCTCTATCGGCGCGGCCATCGCGATGGCCATCTGCGGGTGATCCGGATAAACGCCATCATCTTGACACCCCTATTCATCTTCATGGCCCTAGCGCCAAGCCTGAACCTGTCACTCGCTGCGATGGTCATCTCGATGCTCGTCGGCACCCTTCATGGCGGCGCGGCGGGATCGGCCCTGCAACTGATCGCCCCCAGTCACCTCAGGGCTCGGCTAGCCGCGCTCTATTTCCTCGTCGTGACCCTGTTAGGGCTTGGCATCGGCCCAACGGCCATCGCCTTGATTACGGACCGGGTCTTTGGCGACGATAATGCCCTGCGCTACTCAATCGCGATCGTCACAGGTGTAGCCTTACCCATGTCCGCCATTATTCTAAGCTTCGGCCTAAGGTCCTTCGCGCAAAGTGTTGAACGCGCTGAGATAAGTCTTGCAGATTCCCCCGTGACTTAGGCCAACCGATCAGACCCAGACTTGCCAACTGCGCCGTAAGGCCTTGTTATAAAACCCGATCATCAGAACGAAACTGTTCTGCCCCTAGGAGTTCTCCATGCCTGTTCTTCGCCAAGTCCCACGGGCTGAAGCCACCGCCGATATCGTCTTGACCATGTATGACCGTCTGTTCGGCGATCGTGACCCGGTCAGCGAGCCTGGCACCGCGACAGGCACCCCGGGCGATTGGTGGACCGTTTTTGCGCTGGCGCCGGACATTTTGCAGCATGCGGTCGATGGCTTTGCGGTCTATCGCCATCCGTCACGCAAGATCGATCCCGTCTTGCGCGAACTGGGCCAAACCCGAGCCGGTTGGGTGAAAAGCAGCCAGTTCGTCTTCTCTCAGCACTGTAAGTCGCTGCGTGGCCTTGGCGTGTCCGAAGAGATGATCGCCGCCATCCCCTATTGGACAGTGTCGGATGTATTCAACGACGAACAGCGCGCCGTGCTGGCCTATGCAGACTGTTTGTCACAGGCCGGTGGCCGTGTTCCTGTGCAAGTCTTTGACAAGCTCAAGACCTTCTGGACGGATGAACAGATCTTTGAATTCACCTACATCACCTGCCTCTATGACATGCATGCGGTTATGACCCGGGCCTTGGGGCTAGAGTTCGATAATCGCGCCGATCCCATCGTCGAGGTTGCGGCGCCTAAAGGCTTTAGCGCAGCCGACTTCCTCAGCGCAGCTCGGCCTGCAAAACGCGACTAAGCGATCTAACAACGAACCTTAAAACCATTAAGGAGACACCCATGACCAGTCCAAAAAACAGTCAATTTGAACTTCGCGGCGTCAATCACTTGGCGCTGGTCAGCAAGGACATGGCCCGCACCGTCACCTTCTATCGCGATGTGCTCGGCATGCCGCTGCTCAAGACCTTGGACCTGCCTGGCGGCGTTGGTCAGCACTTCTTCTTCGATATTGGCAATGGCGACTCCATCGCCTTCTTCTGGTTCAAGGATGCGCCTGAGGCCGTGCCTGGCATTTCCAGCCCCGGTGCTATCCCGACCCAAGGCAACTTCATGTCAGCCCATGGCTCGATGAACCATATTGCCTTCGACGTCCCCCCCGAGAAGTTCGACGAATATCACCAGCGGCTGATCGACAAGGGGATCAATGTCTCCAAGATCCTCAACCACGACAACTCGCCGACCCAATCAAGCGACGAATTGCATGAGGGGGTCTATGTCCGCTCACTCTATTTCTCCGACCCGGACGGTGCCTGCCTAGAGTTTGCGTGCTGGACGAGAGACTTCACCCCCGCCGACGTCGAGCATGACCCGATGAATGCTGAGGGCGTCAAGGTGGTCGGACTGGTCACCGCTCACCACTAGGCCGTCCCTATCGCCCTGAACGTCTCATAGGCGTTCAGGGAACGGCGTCGCCGCCAATCTGTTCCAACTCTTGAGCCATATTGCCATTGATATGGCGAAGCAGCCTTAGGAGGGTAGCGATCTCGGCCTTGGTCAGGCCTTTTGTCGCGCGATCATTGACGTCTGCGACCATGGGCAAGAGCGTCGCCTGCAGCGACCGCCCGAGTGGGGTGAGGCGAATATGGACCTTCCGCCGGTCCTCGACGCTCGGCTCGCGCACCGCCAGCCCGCTCTTGACCAGACTATTGACCGCAACCACGGTGGTCGGCTCGCGCATGCCGACCCGAACACTCAGCTCCCGCTGGGTTGGGCCATCCTCAATCCACAATTGCCTCAGAAAACGCCATTGACCGCTCGACACACCATGGGTCGAGGTCTTGCGCTCCAACATGGTTGAAAAGCCGCGAAACCCCATCCGCAACAGGTAGCCAATGCTGTTTTCAGGTTGCGCATAGACCGAGATTTCGAGGGGCAAGGCCTGCACCTCAGGGGGCAAATGTCCATCAACCGGCACTGTCATAGGATCACTCGAATTGGCATGGTCTGTCATACTAGGTTACCGAATTTGAAGGCGGAATAGGTTTAGGCAGTCTTAATGTCCATATCTAATGCGGGCTGGACTCAGAAATAGAGCGGGTGCATATAATTAATGGTTAGAACTCTAACCATAGTCCAGTATCGAGCTTAAGGAACTACCGCGTGGTCAAACTCCCTCTCCTCCCAACCACAATCGTCGGCAGCTATCCTCAGCCGGATTGGCTGATAGACCGTGAGCGTTTGAAGAAGAGCCTGCCGCCGCGCGTTCGCGCCAAAGAGCTCTGGCGCATCGATGAGGCTTGGCTCGCTGACGCGCAAGAGGCCGCGACCCTAGTCGCGATCCGCGATCAAGAACTGGCCGGAATTGATCTGGTCGGCGATGGAGAAATGCGCCGAGAAAGCTATTCCAACCGCCTCGCGACCGCACTAAGCGGCATCGATTCTGACAATCACGGCACCGCCATTGACCGCACCGGCAAGGCCAATCCTGTGCCGCGCGTGGTTGGTCCCATTCGCCGGGTTGGCCCCATTGAGGTTCAGGATGTTGCCTTCCTGAAGCGCCATTCGACCAAGCCTGTCAAACTGACCATCCCGGGTCCCTTCACCATGACCCAGCAGGCGCAGAACGACTATTACCCCAGCGCCGAAGCCCTCGCGATGGACTATGCAGCAGCGGTCAATGAGGAGGTCAGGGCTCTGTTCGAAGCCGGCGTCGACGTGGTGCAGTTGGACGAACCCTATCTTCAAGCCCGAGCCGATCAAGCTCAGGACTATGCGCTCGCCGCCATCGACCGCGCTCTAGAGGGCGTCACGGGAACGACGGCGCTCCACATCTGTTTTGGCTATGCACTGGTGCACGGCAACACGGTCAAGCCCAAGGCCTATGACTTCTTGGCCGAATTGAACCGCTCGCGCGTCGATGTGATATCGGTTGAGGCCGCTCAGCCCAATCTTGACCCATCGATCTTGGCCGAACTGCCCGACAAGATCATCATGTATGGGGTGCTAGACCTGTCCGACCCCGAGATCGAGACCCCAGAACGGGTGGCCGACCGTATCAGGCAGGCTTTGAAATATGTCTCGTCGGACCGGCTCTGGATCGCGCCGGACTGCGGCATGAAATATCACAGCCGCGAGGTCGCCTTCGGCAAGCTGAAGGCCATGGCCGATGGGGCCGCGATTGTTCGGCGTGAACTGAAGGGCTGACCTAGAGCCCCGCCATCCACGCGGATAGGAGAACATTGACCTCGCTTGGTGCCTCTAGCGTCGAGAGATGTCCGCAGCCCTTCAAGACCTCCAGTCGCGCGCCTGAGATACCGTCGAGCATATCCTGCTGCTGAGCCATGGTGGTGATACCGTCCTCGTCTCCCCAAAGGATCAGGGTCGGTACAGTGATGGCGCCAAGCGAGGGGCGGCTATCGATCCGGCTCATAATGGCCCGTTGTTGGCGCAGAAAGATCTCCGCCCCTGTGTCCTGCGCCATGGCTCGAATCTGACCTGTTAGGACCGGGTCACTGCGGCGCGAGGGGGCCAGAAGCATGTGGATGCGCTCTTCGGCGACCTGTTCAAACCGCCCCTCCTCTACCAGCCTGATATAGCCCATGCGCCGCTCAGTCTGGGCCGGACCATCGGCATTGGCCAAGGTCGCCAAGAGGGCAAGGCCTTTGACCCGCTCAGGTGCCTGCCGCATGACCTCCAGCGCAATGAAACCGCCCATCGCATGGCCCATCAACAGGAACTGATCCGGCGCGCTGGCCAGAAGCCGCTTGGCCATACCAGCAATCGTGTCATCACTGCGGTGATCGGAAACAAAGAGGCTGCGCTGGTCAGCGAAAGCCGCGCGCTGGGGTTCCCAGCACCGTTCGTCCAGAAGCTGGCCGCACGCAAAGGCGATGGGTGTTTTTAAAGAAATCGACATCTCAGACCACCCGATGCAGAAGCGCTTCACCGGCAGCGAGCCGGCGGCAGTTTTCCTTCGCCACGGCAAGGCTCCGTGACAGGGTCTCTGGGGTCAGCCAAGCCTGATGGGGGGCCACGACAACATGGTCGAGGGCGAAGAGTGGATTGTCAGCGCCTGCAGGCTCCTTGGCAAACACATCCAATCCTGCGCCGCGCAGATGGCCGGACCTTAGGGCCGCCTCCAAGGCTGTCTCATCAATGATCTCTCCACGCGAGGTATTGATCACGATCCCACCGGGTTTCATGCGGCTTAAGGCCTTGGCGTCGATCAGATTGCGGGTTTCGTCGGTCAAGGGCAGGTGGAGCGAGACAATATCGGCTTCCTCCAGCAAAGCCTCTAGGTCGCGGAACCCATAGGGCGCATCGGGCCGCGCGGACCTTGCCGTATAGATCACCTTAGCCCCAAGGGCCGTGAGGACGGGCGCTAGGCGCTGAGCCGACTGTCCAAAGCCGACAAGACCCACCGTACGCCCGCAGACCTCGCCGACACTGTCCAGCACCTCAAGATCGGGGTTCCAGCCGTTGCCCGCGCGCGTCAGGCTGTCGAGATAGATCGTGCGGCGCAGGCAAGACAGCATCAGGGTCAGGGCCATCTCGGCCACGGCTTGGCTGTTGGTACCGGGCATATTGCAGACGGCAATCCCCCTCGCCTTGGCAGCGACAAGGTCGATGGTGTTGGTGCCGACACCGAGCTTTTGGATCAGCTTGAGATGGGGCGCATTGGCGATCACCTCAGCGGTCACGGGCTTGAGGACATGGAGAAGGACCTCGGCCGTCAGCATGGCCTCATCAAAGCGCGGCCCATCGAACTCATCGACGACCGTCACTGGCTCCATTTGGGCAAAGGTGGTCTTGATCTGATCGCAAAAGCCTGGGCTGGCCCGATATTGTAAAACGGTCTTCATGCTCATCCCTTGGTCAGATTAGCCGCTACGGGCGCAAAAAAGGCGTCACAGCCCGCATAGACAGCGTTTGAGCCAAGGCTCTCCTCGATGCGCAGGACCTCGTTCCACTTGGCCATCCGTTCGGAGCGGGTGAAGGACCCAACCTTCAACTGGCCTGCATCCCAGCCCACGGACAGGTGGGAGATGGTGACGTCCTCGGTCTCGCCCGACCGCGCCGAGACAATGGTGCCCCAGCCCTTGGCCTTACCTGCGTCCAGCGCGGCCTTGGCCTCTGTGACAGTACCGGCCTGATTGACCTTGATCAGCACCGCATTACAGGCCGCAGCATCCGACGCGCGGGCGACCCGTTCGGCATTGGTGACCAGAACATCGTCGCCGATGATCTGAACCCGATGGCCAATCTGGGCATTGATCTTGGCCAAGGTAGCGAACTCGTCCTGCCCGGCGGGATCTTCTATGGAGACAATCGGATAGCGGCCCGCCCAAGCGACCATTCGCTCGACCATCTCATCGGCGCTGAGAACCCTTTGGTCGAGGGCCATGCTGTAACCGCCATCAACGCAAAACTCGTTGGCGGCAATGTCGAGCGAGATGAAGACCTCTTCCCCGGACCGGTATCCCGCCCGTTCTATGGCTTGGGTCAGGACGTCGAGGGCATCCTCGTTCGAGGTGAAGTTCGGCCACCATCCACCCTCATCCGCGACACCCGTGATCGGCCCCCTCTCCTCCATAAGCTGGCCAGCGGCGCGATAGATATCGGCGGTGATTTCTAGCGCGCGACGAAAGGAACCGGCCTTGGGCGCCATGACCATGAAGTCCTGAACATCTGTGCGGCGTCCGGCGTGGGCCCCGCCGCCGAAGATTTGAATTTCAGGCAAGGGCATTCGCACGGGCCTACCCTGCGCCAGCCATTGCCACAGGGGAACTTGAGCGGAGGCAGCCACCGCGTGCAGATTGGCCATCGACACGGCCACCAGAGCATTCGCCCCCAACCGGCTCTTGTTTGGGGTCCCGTCGAGGTCGATCAGCAGCCCGTCGATGGTGCCTTGGTCCGTCGCATCTAGCCCCAACAGGGCCGGTGCAATCTCGGCCTCGACCCCGGCAAGGGCACGCGCAACGCCAAATCCTCCGAAGGCAGAGCCGCCATCGCGCAAATCAACCGCTTCATGCGCACCTCGAGAGGCACCAGCCGGTGCGATGGCCCGACCTGTGGCACCGCTAACGAGAGTGACCTCGGCCTCGACCGTCGGGCGACCTCGTGAGTCCCAGACCTGCCGCGCGAAGACCTTGGAAATCTGATTGTGCATCATGCCTGCCCCTTAAAGGTCCAACGGTTGATCAATTGGGCAAGGTCCAGTGCCGGATCCTTCAGGAACGCTTTGGCTTGCTGGCGGATCAAGGTCTTATCTGCCTCGTCTATGAGATAGGGCGCTGTCGACTTGCCATCTAAGCGGGCCAGCAACAGGGCCGCGACCAGCTTTGCGGTTCGCGCCGACAGGGCCAGAGGGTTTTCCCATCCTACCCCTGCGAGATAGGCCTGAGACATAGACCTCACACTATCTATAAATAATTCACCCTTACCCCTTATAAAAACTGACTTTATAAGCAAATGGCTAAGGCAAAAGGCGAGATCAAAGGCCGGGTCTCCATAGACCGCACATTCAGCATCGAGGATCACGGGCCCCTTTGGGCCGATCAGGATGTTCTTAGGGCTGACATCCCCGTGAACCAGCGCGATCTTGCGCGACTGCAGGTCCAGGGCCAAGGCTTGAAGCGCCGGAGCGACATCGGCTTGGTGTCTGGCCACATGGAGCAGAAACGGGTCGATCCTTAGAGCCATAAAGAGCTCATCGGTGGCAAATTGCTGAGCAAGGGCGGGATCGTTCGCCGTCGCCGCGTGAATCTGAACGAGGGCTTGGCCAAGCGCCGCCGCAAAGTCCGGATCAACCCTGCCCTGCAGCAATTCCTCTTTCCAGACCGGATGGGTTTCGATGGGCAGATAGGCCATGACGAAGATATGGCGCTCGGGCATCTCCGCGATCACCTCGGGCACCAGATCGACGCTAACGCGGGCACGAACGAGCTTTAGCCACTGGACTTCAAAGGCGGAACGATCAGCCGACGCGCGCCACTCGGTCGGGACGCGCAACTGTGACAGAGCCTTTTTGATCACAAGGACCCGGCCATCAGCGGTCTCGACCTTCGCCACATCACAGGACACGCCGCCGGTCATGAAACTGAACCGGGGCCGCTCGCCTGCTGCGATCAAGCCAAGTTCGACCAGGGCCTCGCATAGGTCGGCTGTATCATCCATCTTGATGGGCCCTAAAGACGCTCTGAACAGATCAGGACCGCGCCCTCACCCACTCACAGATCAAATCGGCGGCCGCGTGACGGTTGGCCAACGAGTCCTCGAAATAGTGCGCTCCGGGGATCATGGCCAAGGTCTTATCGGTGGAACCGATGCTGTTATAGATCTTGTGCGCATCGGAGGGGAAGACGCCCGTATCGGCTAAGCCTTGCACGACCAAGGCCGGCAGCCTGAACTTGGCCAACTGCTCGCCCCCACGGCAGCGTGAAGTTTCAAGGCTCCACATAGACAGCCAGGTCTTGAGCGTATTGGCTCGCCCGATGCTCGGTGAGCGATTGGCGATGGCCGGATGGCCGCGATAGCAGGACTGGGGCAGACGATCAGACGGATCGATGGTCGGATCCATCATCCGCAAATCGCCCCAGATGCGAAAGAGCGGGAAGATTCGATCTGGGATACCGGCATCATTGAGCCGCTGAAGCTCGATCTTAGCCCAGTCGGTGATCTTCTGATTGCGGGCGATCTGAGCGGCCTTGTAGCGCGCTATGAAGTCGGCGCTGTAAGGTGTTTTATTTTCAGGACTAAAGGGATCGAGAGAGGGGTCAGTCGCGACCGGATCGTTCTCATCGATCACAGAGCCATCCATCCAGTCGGTGAGCACCTCTGGCCGTCCCTGATGGGCATTGAGCGACACATAGAGATCGGCTTGGGGTAAATCAGCCAATGCGGCCTTGCCGACACTGTTCAGCAGGTCGCCTAGGGTCGGTGCAATGGCTTCGGCCTGATAGGCTCCCATCAGAGACCCGCCGCCCGAATTGCCAAGGATGACGACCGTCTCAACGCCCGCCTGTTCCTTTAGCCACTTCACGCCGACGCCAATATCGATCACAGCATGTTCGAGCAGGAACTGGTCCTCAAAGCCGCGATAACGCGAGTTCCAACCGAGAAACCCGAAGCCCTGATTGGCCATAAAGGGCGCGATATAGTGCTCTGAAAAATCGACATTATAGTGGGTTGCGATGAAGGCGACCTTGGGTCTCTTGCCCTTTGGCGTCCAGTAGATGCCCTGGCAAGGATGCCCGCCAGCCTGAATGCGCGGCGCGGTTGGCGACGGAAAGCCTAGGAACTGCGCATCAACACGCGCCAGCAACTCGTCTTCGGTGAGCATCGAATTTCCCTACATTCAAACCAGAGATTCTACGCCCACAGTCTGCTGCTTGACGCTGCCCTATTCAAGATAGATGCCCAATTTATTCGATATCTAACCAATTTTATGCGCTGTGGCCAAGATCAACAAAACCACAGGACAATCAAAAAAAGGCAACCGTGCCGTCCCCAACCTCGATGTCCGATCTAACGAACGTACAAAGGCATTAGTGCACTAACCCTATCGCGGAATCATCTTGCCCTCATAGGCGGCCTAAAACGATCTAAAGACACCTGAGCACGCTATAACAGCGGCTAAATCTTGGCCAAAAAAGCGGCCACGGCAGCCAAATAGGCATTGAAATTTTCGCGGCGGGTATTGTGGCCGGCACCCGCTAACTGCACCGATTCAATCTTCGGGTTGAGCTCCTGAGCGGCCTTGGCGATGTCGGGCGTCATAATGCCACCAAATCCAGGCTCACCATAGATTAGCAAGGTCGGTGCGGTAATACGCGCCACATAGTCTTGCCAAGGTTCAGGATCATGGAGCCGGATCTCGGGATCAACCTGGGTCTTAGAGGCGGTCCAGGCCGGGAACTCATCCTCGTGCCAGGTGGGCGAGAGCCTCTTTCCCACGGTGGTAATTTGCTCTGCGGTCATGGCCCTCAGGTCAGCGACCTGTTTGCGAAAATCGGCCTGCCACCGGGCAGTGATGGAAGGATCTTGCTGGGCCAAAAACGGGGGATCTTCCAAAATCACACCAGCGACCTTGTCTGGATAGAGACTGGCATAGCGCGCGGTCGTTCGGGCACCGACGGAATGGCCCATAACAATCGGGCTCTCCAAACTCAGTTGCTCTATGGCTTGGGCCAGATCCAAGGCCGGGTCCTGATCGGGCCCTGCACCCATGCGCACGCTGTCGCCATGACCGCGCGCATCGAGCATAATGGCGTCGAAATCGGCCTCCAGTGCTTGGGCAAGACGGGTCCAACAGAGGCCATTATCGGTCAATCCGTGGGACAGGACCAAGACGGGCTTTGCACCGCCTGTCCGATGATAGGCCAGAAAACCATCGGCAATATCGACCCGACCTGAAGACCAGTTAGACATCTTTTCTCTCCTCAGGTCGGATCGGCTCTTACCAGGCATAGGCCTCAGGCGCAGGCCCGATGGCGGGGAATATGGCATCAATGGCAGCCAGAAAATCTTCCCCGAGACGAAGGCCTGGGACATGCAGCACAGACGAAAGCTGGGCTTGGCTGCCGGGCCCGATGATGGTCGAGGTCACGCCGGGTTGGTGCAGCAGCCACGCCAAGGCCACAGCCGTTGGGGTCTCGCCGATGGAACGACAAAGTTCGCCATAGCGCGCCAACTGATCAGAGCGCGCTAAGGCCGCTGCGCGAACCGACTGCGACTGCCGCCGCCCCGCCGTCTCCTGACCCGTGCTGGCCAGCAACCCACCCGCCAAGGGGCTCCAAGTGATGAGGCCGAGGCCATAGGCCTGACAGGCCGGAAGGACCTCTAGCTCCGCCCGCCGCTCGATCAGATTATAGAAGCTCTGTTCGCAGACCAATCCCAACCCGTGACGCTGCCCTGCCCGCTCATTCATCTGGGCGATCTTCCAGCCAGGAAAATTGCTCGAGCCGACATAGGTGATCTTGCCTTGGCTGATCAGACGATCCATGGCCTGCCAGATCTCTTCGGGCGGCGCAGTCCGGTCAATATGGTGCATCTGGTAGAGGTCAATATGGTCGACACCCAACCGCTTGAGACTGGCGTCACAGGCCATCTGGATATGACGCGCCGACAGGCCGCGATCATTGATCTGATCGGACATGGGCTCATGGACCTTGGTGGCCAAGACGATCTTGTCTCGACGGCTGGGATCCTGCGCCAACCATTTGCCGACAAGGGTTTCGGTCGTGCCAACGCCCAGATGGCCGCCATATTGGTTGGCCGTATCGATGAAGTTGATCCCCGCCTCTAGGGCGTCACCAAGGATGGCAAAGGACTCAGCCTCTGAGGTCCTCGGACCAAAATTCATCGTGCCGAGGCACAGGCTACTGACCTTGAGGGCGGATCGACCCAGTTGACGATAGTCCATCATCTTCCCTTCCATCCAGCCCTAGGGCGCACGTAGAGTGGCACCGGTCCGCAAGCCCTCGACGGACTGTGCCACACTTTCCCGCGCCAGATACTGAGCCCGCTCGGACAGACCCTTGTAGGCCTCATAGGTGATCGACGGCACGATCGGCTCACGAAACCATGGGGCATAGAATTCGAGATTGGGGATCGAGCGGATGGCATTGGCAATATTGGGCGTGCCCCCGTGCCAAGCCCTGACATCCCGGATCATGATCGCCCCCGCCGGCGCTGGGCACACGGTGCTGAGCCTCATCCATTCTGGCTCATTCTCAAGCGTCGGTATGGGCAGACGAGAATGCTGAGTCCCAGGGATCTGGCGTGTGGGGCCATTAAAGGGCGTCACATCCTGCGGCAGGAAGTTCACGCAGACATAGGGGCAAGGCAGGTCCCGGATGCTCAACTGACCCCTTGGGTCATAGAACGAACTAAACGGGGCCTGACCGCCCGGTGCCCAGTCTCGGACATCGGAATGGAGCGGCTGATAGCCCACAGCGCCGGGCAGGCAGAAGTCACCGCTGGCGGCGCGAAGAACGAAATCAGGCGAACCAAAGATGGCGGCGACAAGGTCCGTAGCCGCGCGGGTCTCCAGCAACATCTGCCATTCTGGCCGGTGCAATTGGCTACGGGTCAGGCTCGATCCGCCAAAGGAATAGCGGTGCGACCCACGATTGCCCTTACGGCCCTCATCGAGCGCAAGGATCTCGGCAGTGACCGCGTCACACCCCTCCCGCAGGAACTCGGTCTGCTCGTCATTGAGGATGTTGGCGACCACGACAAAGCCATCACGGTTGAATAGCTCGACCGCCCGCGCGACATCCTTGGCTTCAAGAATCTCTAGCCCCTTAATGCCATTGTTGGCTTCAAGATGGGCGCGTAAGGCGATGGTCGACGGATCGCTCATCCAGTCTTGCGCGTCAGAACGGCTCAGCTCCAAGTGCACCATGGCATTCATCTCCTCCGCAATACCGACACTATTGCACAATACGTCAGTCGATCAACTTGACGGTTCTGTCTAACCCCATAACGACATGAGACGAAAAACCGGCCTATCCTTCACCGCTCAGAGGCTGCCCTATTGGCAAAGCCGAGACCGGCGAAACGCAGACCCGTCAACTGCCCGCCCTGAAGCACCAGCCAATTGGCCATCACCAGGTCTGCAAGACAAACGCGAAGGCAAGCCCAAGGATTTGTCCTAAGAGATTAGGTGGCAAAATTCATTGCAATGAAAGACCCGGATCCGTGCTCCACACCCTCAGCGTCGCGCCCTGGTCTCTCACGATCGACACAGTTGGCGGTATGATCCGGCGACTGACCTGTGGAGCACGCGACGTGCTTCAGCCGATGCCGGATGAGTGCCGCGATCCAAGACTGTCGAGTTGCTACCCGCTCCTGCCCTTTGCCAACCGGATCGATCAGGCCCATCTGGATTTTGAGGGACGTGTCGCCGAGATTAGCCCGGCCCTGCCCGAACCCCACGGACTTCACGGCACCGGATGGCAATCGAATTGGACAGTGGAAGAGATAGGGTCCGACCATCTGCTCCTGACCCTTGAGGGTGGCGCAGACCAGGCTTGGCCGTGGCGCTGGCGGGCGGATCAACGTTTTTCCATCACGAAATCGGGCCTGACGGTCGATCTGGTCCTCACCAACATCGACACGGTTTCGGCACCCGCCAGCATCGGGCTACATCCCGCCTTTTTGCTCGAGGCTGGGACCCGAATTGAAACGGACATCGATGGGATTTGGGACTGTCGTCCCGACCTCATTCCCAGCGGCTGGCGACCGATCGGCTGGCCCGATATCGAAGCTCAGCCTCTCGACAATTGCCTCACTCGCTGGTCAGGGCGCGCGACCATTCGAACGCCAGGCCAGAGCCCGATCACCCTTGTCGCCGACACAAGCCATCTTCAGGTCTACCGACCAAACGGTGAGAATTTCATCTGTCTGGAGCCCGTTACGGCCAGACCAAATGTCTGGACCCCCATCGAGAAGAGCCCCGCCGAGCCGCCCGCCATTTTGGCACCGCACGAGCGCCTGTCCGTGACCATGACCCTATCGGCCTAAGGCGGCCACGCAGGCGGCTGTTTTCTCACTGACCTCAGCGGCGGATAGTCCGGGGCGGTAGAGTTCAGAGCCCAGACCAAACCCGCTTGCGCCCGCGGCCTGCCATTCGGCCATGGCGGAAGGACCGATACCACCGACAGCAATAACCTTCACGTGACGCGGCAGGACGGCACCAATGGCCTTGATATAGCCAGAACCGAGGGTCGCGGCGGGGAACAGCTTCAAGAACCTTGCACCCGCATCAATGGCTGCAAAGGCTTCTGTCGGGGTCATAAAACCGGGCAAGGACTCCAGCCCTAGCGAAAGGCTGCGCAAGATCACATCGCGATTAACGTTTGGCGAGACTATGAACTGACCACCCGCCGCCTTAACGGCGTCCACATCTGCAACGCTCAGGACGGTTCCCGCACCAACCATCATCTGATCCTTAAACCGGATCGCGAGCCGCCTGATGCTCTCCAGCGGCTCAGGGGAATTGAGCGGCACCTCCATGGCCCGAACGCCCTGCCCATAGAGGGCCTCACCGATGGCGATTACCTCATCTGGCGTCACGCCGCGCACAATGGCGATGATGGGAAGCTGTTCCAAAGCCTGATCGATGGTCATAGAGCGATCCCTTCAATGATTGCGATCAGACCGGCCAGCGCCGCCGCTTCTCCGTCGATGGTCTGGTGAGACCTGCCTCGCGTCGCCAAGGCTTGACCATAGGCCGCGCAAAGGGCTGGATCGCCGATCAAGATTATGGGCTCGTCGTAAGATAGGCCTAAGAGATGAGGGCTTGAGGCAACATCGGACCCGATCAATAGGCCCGACAGGAACCCTGCCGACTGCCCTTCAGCCAATGATCCCGTCAGTTGACGGGCGCGAAGACCGAACAGACGCGCGCTCAGGGCATCACCCTCCCCCGCCGCGGCAAGCCCTGCGGCAAAGCCTTCTGGCTCGGCGGGGTCTTCAACCGACGCCAAGATGCTGTGCTGGCTGAGCAGGGCATAGAGTTCGCCGGTCATGGCCGTAACAAAATCGGTGATCTTGCCCTCTTCAACCCTGACCCATTTGGCGTGGGTGCCGGGCAAACAGAAAAGGCCGGTTTGCACGGTCGAGGCTAGGGCACCAAAGATCTGCACCTCCTCGCCGCGCATCACATCTGGCCCATGGGCCTGACCTACGGTGCGAACGCCCGGCACAATCCAGACACCCTCGGCGGGCTGAACACGACCCTTCGCAACTGCCTTTGCATCCGCCGGACAATCGACATAGGGCGCTGCCATCCAGCCGAGATTGGACCCCGCCATACCGCTGAGCAGAACGGGCAAACCTTCAGCCTTCACAGCCGGTCGGATGTCCTGTTCCAACCTCAGCGGCACATCGCCCCGACCGATCTTGGAGACGCCAAAGGGAAAGCTGGCGCTGGCCACCGCCCTGCCCGCCTCGATCCGCCAAGCGCGGACATTGGTCGTGCCCCAGTCGCAGGCCAGCCAAGCGCTCACGTGCGCCCGCCATCTATGACAAGGTTCTGGCCGGTGATCATGGCGCTATCGTCGGCGGCGAGAAACAGAACCAGCCGCGCCACATCTTCCGGCGCAATCCGCTTCTTCAGGGCCACCTGCTCCATCCATGCCGCTTCGGCCTCTGGCGTCAGCCAAAGCTGCAACTGGCGTTCCGTGACCACCCAGCCCGGCGACACGGCATTGACCCGGATATTGTCCGCGCCCCATTCGCGCGCCAAGGATTTGGACAGTCCGATCACCGCCGCCTTGGCCGCCGTATAGGCGCTGAGGTCGGCCGGACCCAACAGCGCATTGATCGAGGATAGATTGATGATCGATCCCCCGCCGCTGGCCACCATTCCGGTCTGCACAGCCTGCGACGCCAAGAAGACCGGATCAAGATTGACCGCCAGATTGGCCCGCCAAGCGCTGGCCTTCATCTCTGCGGCGCGGTGCCTTTGATCATTGGCGACATTGTTGACCAGTACCGTCACCGGTCCCCATTGGTGAGCCGCCTGAGCGATGGCCGCCTGCAACCCTTCAGCGCTCGTTACATCGCAAGCTTGGAACGCGACCGCGCCGCCCAAGCGTGTCGCCAAGGCCTGACCTGCCTCAACCGCAATATCGATGAACGAGACCTTCGATCCTTGCGCGGCAAAGGCTTCGACAAGGGCTGCGCCTATGCCGGTCGCACCCCCGGTGATGAAGACGTGGCGGTCCTTGAGGCTGGGATAGTCGGCAAAGGCTCCCATCAGTGGGACTCGCGACTGACCGCATCGCCGCTCGAGCCGACCAGAAAGTCTTGGTCACAGCCCCGGTCAGCTTGCAGCACCGTGTCGACATAGAGCTTGGCCCAGCCCCGAACATAGGGCGAGGCTGGCCGCGCCAAAGCCGGATCGGATGCACGCCTCGCCAATTCCGCCTCACTGACCTGAAGGGTCAAGGTCCGCGCCGGACCATCCAGCGCAATCATGTCGCCGTCTTGGACAAGCGCGAGAGGCCCTCCCGCATCGGCCTCAGGATTGACGTGCAAGATCACCGTACCAAAAGCCGTGCCGCTCATCCGCGCATCCGAAATTCGCACCATGTCGCGAACGCCTTTGGCCAAGAGCTTGGCAGGCAAGGCCATATTGCCGACCTCTGGCATGCCCGGATAGCCCTTAGGCCCGCAGCCCTTGAGCACCAGAACGCAGGTCTCGTCGACATCCAGATCGGGCAGGTCGATCCGCGCCTTATAGTCCTCGATGGATTCAAACACGACCGCGCGGCCCGTATGGACCAAGAGCTCAGGCGAGGCTGCGCTCGGCTTCATAACCGCGCCGCCGGGGCTGAGGTTGCCGCGCAGGACCCAAAGCCCGGAGTTGGGCGCAACAGGAGCCTCCATGGTCCGGATCACTTCGGGATTATCACATCGCGCCATGTCGGCGATCTGGGCTTGGGTTAGGCCGCTGACTGTGATGGCCGCGCCGCGCAGGTGCGAGCCAAGCGCCTTGAACACCGCCGGAACGCCGCCCGCATAGCAAAAGTCCTCCATCAGGAACCGGCCCGATGGCATCAGGTCGACCAAGAGCGGGATATCGCGGCCCAGCCGGTCGAAATCCTCTTGCTCTAGCGGCACGCCCAAACGGCCCGCCAAGGCGATCAGGTGCAGGACCGCATTGGTCGAGCCGCCAATGGCCGCGTGGGTCAAGATGGCGTTTTCGAAGGCCTCGCGCGTGGCGATGGCGGACATCTTCACATCGTCGCGCACCAACTGCACAATCCGCCGACCCGTCAGATGCGCCAAGGTCGCTCGGCGCCCGTCAACGGCAGGCAAGGCCGCATTTTCCGGCAGGCTGAGGCCTAGCGCCTCCACCAGACTGGCCATGGTCGAGGCTGTTCCCATGGTCATACAGACGCCGTGACTGCGCGACATGCCGCTCTCGGCGGACATGAAATCGGCCAGCGTCATCTCGCCCGCGCGCACCGCTTCTGAGAACTTCCAGACGTCGGTGCCAGAGCCAATATCCTTGCCGCGAAACTTGCCATTCAGCATGGGGCCGGACGACACGACCATGGTCGGCAGATCGACACTGGCCGCGCCCATCAATTGACCGGGAGTGGTCTTGTCGCAGCCGCCGAGCAGCACGACACCGTCCATGGGATTGCCCCGGATCGACTCCTCAACCTCCATGGCCAAGAGGTTGCGAAACAGCATGGCCGTTGGCCGCATCTGGGTTTCACCCAGCGACATGGCAGGAAACTCGAGCGGCAGGCCACCCGCTTCCCAAACGCCGCGCTTTACATGCTCGGCCAAGTCCCGCAGCCCCGCATTGCAGGGTGTCAGTTCCGACCAGGTATTGCAGATGCCGATGACGGGACGACCGTCAAACACATCATCTGGAAGCCCTTGGCTCTTCATCCAACTGCGATGGATAAAGCCATCACGGTCGAGCTTGCCATAGGTACGGGCGCTTCTGAGCGGTTTACGAGCCACGGTCTTATCCTGTGCAATCCGCCGTCTTAGGCGCGTGATCCTTTGGGCAGGCGCTGTCTTAATCTTATTTTATAGGCCGTCAATAATGGTCACTGAGCCAAACCGTCGGCCAGTTTCCGCAACCCGCCGGTGATGATCTGCACGACCATGGTCTCGGCGGTGTCTATATCGATCGAGCCCTCGGCGACCTGCTTTCCCGCCCGGTCGGTCAGGGACATAAACAGCTCCATGGCCGAAATAGCGACAGGTAGGCTCAAGCCATATTCCCGGCGCGTTTCCTTGACGAAATAGCGAATAGTGCGTTCTCTCGCGGCCGCTGATTCTGCCTCCATCAGCCGCACCACAGAAGGGTCGGCTAACAGGGCTTGGATCAAGGCACCTCGCGCCTTGGTGTGCTCCAGATAGACCCGCGTGGTTTGCCGGATCAGCTCTTCGTAGGACTGAGCCTCGAGCGCGCGCTCGGCGCCCCGGCTATCCAGGTCCAACTGTTCGCGCTGAAGCAAGGCCGCGAGCAAAAATTCACGGCTGGGGAAATAGTTATAGACCAGCGCCTTGCTGACCTCGCTCTCACGGCCCAGTCGTTCCATCGAGACCGCCGTCAGACCCTCTTCCAAGATGACCCGAGCGGCATCATTGAGGATGAGCGCCCGGCGCACCTCTGGCGCTAGGCGCGTGCGTTTGCGAGTTTCAACAGCAGCCATCAGGTCCATTCCGTCATTGAGCCCCATCATCGCCCAAAAGGGTAAGAAAACAAGAATCCATGGGCTGTTCTACTAAGATCAAGACGGAACCTTCCAAATGGCGACCCCTGCTGGCGGTAAGATCGGACCGCCCAAGACAAATTCCGCACCCTTGGCCACGGGCGCAGGACGCGGTTCTGGCGCAGAATTGATCGCGATGCCAAAACCGCCCCTCTGGCTGATCCGCACCCCTTCCGGCATAGACATCACGGTCAGGCCCGCCCGCTTGGCGGCATCGGACATGAGGTGGCTCAAGGCGCTCTCTTGCGGTGCAAAGGCCAGATAGTCACGCTTTCCCGACCTTATCCAAGCCGGATGACCATCCTCAAAGCGTCCCAAGACCTCAGCGTGCGTGCTGACATCCTCACGCCAATCGCGGCCGGTCAGCGCCGCGCCATTGGCATCAATGGCCATAGGGGTGCCGGGACGCAAGCTCTCGACCCGTTGCACGGTGAGCGGCAAGAGCTTGGACAGTTCGCCCGGCGGCAGGTTGCCCGGGATATGCAGATCACGCGTCTTTGAGCCTGCCCGAACGCCAAATACCGTCACCGCCTCAGTGGCTTCGAAAGCGGCGAGCGCCTCGGGCGAGACGATAGGAAGACACGGGGCGACAACCAGCCGATAGCCACTGAGGTCCGCGCCGGGCGGGACAATGTCTACATCGAGGCCTATCTGGCGCAGGCTCGAATACCAAGCAAAGGCCTCTTTTAAGGCGCGATAGCCTTGAGCCTGCGGCTGGATCGTCGTGACCCAATCGCCTTCATAGGAGAAAACCAGCGCCACAGGCGATGGCCCACAGGGCGCAAACTCACCCAAGGCCTTGATGTCAGCCGCCACCTGCCGCGCCTCTTGGCCGCCAATATCCTCGCTGCGGTCGGGCCGGTTTAGACCGGCATGCATCTGTTCCTGTGCAAAAGGCGCTTGTCGCCAGCGGAAATAGGACACCACCTCCGCGCCATGGGCAAAGGCCTCCCACGTCCAAGCGCGGACCATGCCGGGCAGCGGGGATGGATTAAACGAGGCCCAGTTCACAGGTCCCGGCTGCTGCTCCATCACCCACCAACGGCCTCGGCCGCAGCCGCGATAGAGGTCATGGTGGAAGGCGGCGACATCGGGATGGCCCTGCCGTAGATAACGCGCCTTATCCTCGGTGCTGAACCAGAACTGCTCAAGAAAGCCGAGGGGGTAGCTATCCCAACTGGCAACATCGAGGTCTTGGCTGACCGCAAAATGGTCAAACTCGGTATAGAAACCCATGAAATTATGGATCATGTCGCGGCCCGGTGATTGCCGACGCAATATATCGACCTGCAAGCGGTTGAAGCTCACCACCTCGTCTGACGCGAACCGATTATAGTCCAACCGGTGGCTCGGATTGGCTTCGGTCACGGTCAGGTGCGGCGGGTCCACCTCATCGAATCTGCGATAGACCTGAGACCAGAAGACCGTGCCCCAAGCCTGATTGAGGGCCTCGACCGTTCCATAACGCGCCGCAAGCCAGAGCCGAAAGCGCCGCGCGGCAGAGGCGCAATAGCTGATGGTCGTATCGTGGCAGCCATATTCATTGTCGGTTTGCCACGCCACCACGGCGGGATGCTGGCCATAGCGCTCGGCAACCGCCTCGGTAATCCGAGCACATTCTGCGCGGTAACCTTCGTGCGAAAAGCTATAGTGACGCCGGGACCCGAACTGACGCCTCTGTCCCTGCTCATTGATCGCCACCATATCAGGGTGCTGATCCACCAGCCATTTGGGCGGGGTTGCGGTCGGGGTGCACATAATCACCGATAGGCCCGCCGCATACAGGGTCTCAACCGCCTGGTCCAGCCAAGCCCAGTCAAACTGCCCCGGTTCCGGCTCGATCCGGCTCCAAGCGAACTCCGCGATCCGCACGACCGAGAGGCCCATATCGGCCATTCGCCGAGCATCTTCGGCCCACCAGTCTTGCGGCCAATGTTCGGGATAGTAACAGACGCCAAGTTTCATCTGAGCTTAGCCTTCAAAATAGAGTGGCGGCGATCCTGCCACATCAACCGATAGGGCAAAGAGCCCGCCCGCCTGCGGCTGCGCCTCAAGTTGCTGGGGTGTCAGTCCATCGCGTGCACTGGTCACGAACAGGGTCTTGAGGTCAGGACCGCCGAAGCTGCAACTGGTCGGGCACTGAACGGGTATGGGGATGATCAGGTCAATACTGCCATCGGGTGCATAGCGCACAATGCGCCACCCATCCCATTGCGCGTTCCAAAGGTAGCCTTCGCAGTCCACCGCCGAGCCATCGGGCGTCGCCGCTTGTCCTCGCGTTTGGGCAAAGACCTGCTGTCCGCTAAGGCCATCATCGCCGACATCGTAGCGATAGAGGGTCTGTTCGAGGGAGTCCGCGACATAGAGATGGCGGCCATCAAGGCTGGTGCGAAGCGTGTTGGTGATGCCCCAGTCGCGAACGACCGCCCTGCCCGACCAGTCTGGATTGACCTGAAAGACAGCCCCCGACCGCTCTGACGCCTCATTATGCATCGAGCCGAACCAGAAACTGCCATCTGCCCCGACATTGCCGTCGTTACTGCGATTGCCCGGATGTTCGTTCGGGGTGGGATAAAGCAGGCTAAAACGCCCTGACTGTGGATCAAAAATGCCTGCCCCTGCCGCCGTTGCCGCGACAAAGCCCCCTGCCCGGCGAAGGCCTAAAGCGGTAATCTGGTCGCCCGGATCAAGGCTCCCGGCCTCTCCTGTTGAGGCCTCGAACCAATGGACCTTACGGCCTACGATATCGACCCACCATAGCCGCCCATCGCGCGGGTCCCAGCAAGGTCCCTCGCCCAAGGTGCAGCGAAAATCAGCAACGCAGTGGGCTGTCATGTCAGACGCTCCAGATGATAGACGGCAATCTCTTGGGCTCGAAGGACGGGCAGAGGCAGACCCTGATGCATCAAGGCGGCACCGGAGGCTTCGAACGTCTGGCCGGTCAAGGTTGGCGGCGTCGATTTCATGGTCCGCTGCGGATGGCTCGGCGGGTTTAGCAGTATCACACGATAGGTCGCGGCGGGATCGAGACCCGCCAGCCGCACGGGTCCGAGCGTCGCGGTCGTTGGGGTTCCAACCTGAGCGGCACTGACCAAGGCTCCAGCCTCCCCCACGACCATCACTGCGGTCATTCCGGCATCGGGATGGGACAGACGCAAGGTGCGGCCCGAATGGAGTAAGGCGCGGTGCAGTTTATGGGTCCCAATGACCTGCGCCAACTGCTCTCGCTCGCGCGATGTCATGGCCCTCAGGTCGGCCTCTATGCCAAAATGACCGAAAAAGGCGGTCCAAGCGCGAAAGCCTATCCCTGTGTCTCGCGCCGTCGTGTGGCTCGCACGCGGGCCGACGTGGGAGCCCATAATTTCGGGCGGAAAGAACAGACTAAAACTACGCTGGATGGCTTGGCGCTCAACCGGATCATTGCAGTCGGAGGTCCATATCCGGTCCGTGCGCCGCAAGATCTCGAAATCTGCCCGACCGCCGCCCGAGGCGCAGGACTCGATCTCGACATGGGGATGTTTGGCCCGCAGACCATCGATCAGGTCATAGACCGCAAGGGTCTGACGATGGACCGCCGCCTTACCGCCACGGACCGGATGGGTCAGGTCGCGGTTCATGTCCCATTTCAGATAGTCGATATCATTTTCGCTGAGGAGCCGATCCAGTTGAGCGAAAATGGCGGCGCGAACCTCAAGGCGCGTGAGGTCGAGCACATATTGCCCGCGCCCGAGCGGCTGAACCCGGTCGGCAACGCCAAGCACCCAATCGGGATGGGCCCGCAACAGGTTGGACTCGGCATTGGCCATTTCCGGCTCAACCCAAAGGCCAAAGGCCATCCCAGCGGCCTTGACCTCTGCAATCAGCGGACCCAGCCCGCTTGGATATTTGATCGGATCAGGGGTCCAGTCGCCCAGACTGGTGCGATCATCATTGCGCCCTAAGAACCAGCCATCATCGAGGACAAATCGCTCGGCACCCACCGCTGCAGCATGGCTAATCAGGTCGGATAGGACCGCTGGGTCGTGTTCGAAATAGACCGCTTCCCAACTGTTGAAGTGGACGGGCCTAGGCTTTCCCGCTAGCCGCCCCCCCAAGATCTGTTGACGCACAAAGGGGTGGAACCGGTCGCTGAGACCGTTCAGGCCGGTGTCAGACCTCGCCGCGTAAAGGGTTGGCGACTGATAGGCCTCGCCCGACGCCAAGGTCATTTCGCCGGGCAAGAACAGTTCCCCAGCCTGCATCTGGACCCGCCCGTCGCGCAGGCGCTCGACCAACAAGCGGTGATTACCGCTCCACGCCAGATGCAAGCCGATTACCGCGCCATGCTGGTCGCTGAACCCTGGCTCACCCACGGCCAGCAGCGGCGGGGCATGGTGTGAGGTCCGCCCCGTCCGGTTTTCACTGGCCCATATGCCGCCCGGAACGCGCAGCCGATAGGGCCGCCCCTCATTGGCCCAGCGCCCCTCAAAGGCCAGAAGTTCATCATGCTCGAGCGGCAGACACCCCGCAGCGAGCCAATCCACAGTCAGATTTGAAGGGCCATGGTTGATCAGGCGATTGCGGAAGGAGACCACGCCGGTCTGGGCATCCATCTCAATCTCAAGCTCGAGGGCCACCCCTGCAAGCCCATCGGACAGTAACAGGCTGGCACGATGATCGCTGATCTCGGACGACACCAGTTGAAACTGGCTGAGGACCAGATCACCCGATCGATGAAGCTGTGACGATGGGGTGCCCAAAAAGCCCCGCGCCGCGTCAGGCACCAGGTCCAACACTTCGCCCCCATCGAGCATGCCATGAGGAACGGGTCTTTGCGCAAGCTCGGCAATCGCCGCGAGGTCCACCCCCAAGGCAAGGCTGGGACCCCAATAGACCAAGGCAGGCGGTTCGGTCGCCTTGGCGCTGAACACCATCGTGTCCCCGCCCGCGTCTAGCCGAAACCGCAACCCTATCATGGTCGAATCCGCCCCATTATTGTTTAGAAGGCAGGCTAGCCTCGCCAGCCGGTCTTGACCATCCGTCCAATAATCCGATTGACGACCGCCCTTTCAAGACCCTCAACTGAGGTCAAACTATAAGAACGGGTGGGGACCATGCAGACCAACATCATCCAATGGGCCGTATTTTTCGGTCTGACCGCCCTGATGGCCATTCTGACAGCATGGCAAGTGTCTCGCATGGGCGGGCGGTCGAGCAATTCCAACCGCGAATATTTCCTCGCGGGCGGCAACCTGACCTGGCCCTTTATCGCGGGCTCTATCACCCTGACCAACCTATCGACGGATCAGTTGGTGGGCATGAACGGCAATCAGATGTTGCTGCTGGCTTGGTGGGAACTGTCGGCCATTGTGGGCCTCTTGATGCTCTGCTGGATCTTTCTGCCGATCTATTATCGCAACAACTGCACGACCACGACGGAACTCTTGGAGCGCAAATATGGCTCTGTACATCTGCGCGCGGTGGTCTCAGTCCTGTTCCTACTCGGCAATGTGTTCATCTACCTGCCGATCATGCTCTATACGGGCTCGCTGTTTTTGAAGACCATGTTCGGGATCGATATCCCCCTGATCTATATCGCAGCGGCCATGGCTGTTCTGGGCGGAGCCTATGCCATAGGCGGCGGACTTCGCGCCGTCGCGGTCTATGACACGATCTCAGGCGTTGGCGTCTTGGGCATGGCCGCCTTGGTGGTGATCCTTGGCCTAGCCGCGATCAATTTCGATCTCTCTGGCATACCCCCCGAGCGCCTGAGCATGATCGGCGGGCCAGACTCGCCCATCCCTTGGCAGACCCTGCTGACCGGCATGATCTTCATCCAGATGTTCTATTGGAGCACCAACCAAACCATCACGCAGCGCGCCATGGCCGCGCCCACTCTGAAAGAGGGTCAGAAGGGCGTTTTGGCCGCCGCCGTCATTCGCCTGATCTTCATCCCTGCCATTGTTGTGGTGCCCGGCGTGGTCGCCTTCAAACTGTTCGGCGATGCTGGGGACGCGACCTATGGCAAGTTGGTCGCTCTGGTCATGCCCGGCTGGCTGTCTGGAGCCTTCGCCGCCTTCATGGCCGCAGCCCTCCTGACCAGCTACACCTCGGTTTTGAACTCGTCGGTCACGCTCTATGTCTGCGATCTGCACGAGAAGTTCATTGCCGAAAAGCCCGATGTCGGCCGCTTGAACACGATCATATCGGTGTCGTTCATGATTTTGTCAGTGGCCCTTGTGCCGGTCTATATGGGCGCGGCCTCAATCATCAATCTGGTTCAGCAGTTGAACGGCCTGCTGTCCATGCCGATCCTCTCGGCCTTTATCGTCGGATTGATGTTCAAGAATGTGGATGGCCGAGCCGTTATCGGTGCGGTGATCTTCGGCACCCTGCTCTATGGCTTCTTCACCTTTGGCTGGACACCGGTCCACTATATTCATCTGATGTTGGTCACCCTGATCGCCTGCATCGTCTTTGC
>CANESI010000025.1 GCA_947441065.1 Caulobacteraceae bacterium | reverse complement strand
CGTCTTGGCGGTGCTGAAATCGCTCGTATGGAATGGTATCGTGAAGGCCGCGTGCCACTTCACACCCTGCGTGCTGACATCGACTATGGCTTCGCTGAAGCCAAGACGACCTACGGCATCATCGGTGTGAAGACGTGGATCTTCAAAGGCGAAGTGCTCGAGCACGATCCTTCGGCTCAGGACAAGCGCCTGGCCACGGAAACCGGTCCTGCCGGCGAAGGTGGTGGCCGTAGTGAGCGTAGCGATCGTGGTGACCGGGGCGACCGCCCTAGCCGTCGCGACCGGGGTTGAGGTCTAGGTCATGTTGCAACCTAAAAAAACCAAATATCGGATGCAGTTCAAGGGCCGCATCCATGGCACGTCCAAGGGTGGCTATACGCTGGCCTTCGGCTCTTACGGCCTAAAGACGGTTGAACCCGAGCGCATCACCGCGCGCCAGATCGAAGCCTGCCGGCGAGCGATCACGCGTCAGATGAAGCGTCAGGGCCGCGTCTGGATCCGAATCTTCCCAGACGTGCCGGTTTCCGGCAAGCCTGCTGAAGTGCGGATGGGTAAGGGCAAGGGCGCTGTGGACCATTGGGCAGCTCGCTGCGCTCCGGGCCGCATCCTGTTCGAAATCGATGGCGTTCCTGACGACGTGGCTCGCGAAGCCCTGCGTCTGGGCGCTGCCAAGCTGCCTGTTAAGACCAAGGTCGTGACCCTTCTTGACGCTGGTATCGCCAAGGCGGAGCAACCCTAATGAAGATCGCTGACGTCCGGAGCCTCACGGCTGACCAACTCCATGAAGAGCTTCTGAAGCTCAAAAAGGAGCAATTTAATCTGCGCTTCCAAGCCGCTACGGGTCAGGTCGAAAAGACCCACCGTGTGGACGAAGTTCGTAAGTCGATCGCGCGCATCAAGACTGTGCTGCGCGGCAAAACCGCCGCAGCGTAGGGAGATCATCGATGCCCAAGCGGATTCTTGAAGGCGTGGTTGTCTCCGATAAGGGTGACAAGACCGTCGTCGTGAAAGTGGAGCGGACCTTCCTGCACCCCGTCCTTCGTAAGACGGTTCGTCGCTCGAAGAAGTACCATGCCCACGACGAAGCAAATACCTACAAGGCTGGCGAGCACATTCGGATCATCGAGTGTGCCCCAAAGTCAAAGCTCAAGTCCTGGGAGGCCCTTCCGAAGGCTTCCTCGGGTCTGAGCGAATAGTCAGAGAGGATCTAACAGTATGATCCAGATGCAAACTAACCTGGAAGTTGCCGACAACTCGGGCGCTCGCCGGGTCATGTGCATCAAGGTGCTGGGTGGTGCCGGTCGGCGCTACGCTAGCGTCGGTGACGTCATCGTTGTTTCCGTCAAGGAAGCGATCCCACGCGGCCGAGTGAAGAAGGGTGACGTCATGCGCGCCATCGTTGTTCGCACAGCCCAGGGCATCAAGCGCAAAGACGGCTCACTGATCCGCTTCGATAAGAATGCGGCCGTGATCGTGAACAAACAAAGTGAGCCGATCGGCACGCGGATTTTTGGCCCAGTTCCTCGTGAACTGCGCGCTAAGAACCACATGAAGATCATCTCCCTCGCTCCCGAGGTGCTGTAAATGTCAGCGAAGATCAAAAAGGGCGACCGCGTCGTCGTCCTGGCCGGCCGCGACAAGGGTCGCCAAGGCCAAGTCTTAAGGGTTCTGCCCAAGGACGACCGGCTGTTCGTCGGCGGGATCAATATGGTCCAGCGTCACACCCGTCCTTCGCAAGGTGACCCTCAGGGGGGCATCAAGAACAAGGAAGCTTCGCTTCACGTGTCTAATGTCGCTTTGCTCGACCCCAAGACCGGTGCAGCGACCCGCGTTGGCTTCAAGATTGAAGGCGACAAGAAGGTCCGCGTGGCCAAGAAGTCCGGTGAGGTCATTGATGGTTGATCAACCTAAATACGAGCCGCGTCTGAAGACCGTTTATCGGGAACAGATCCGGACTGCCATGAAGACGGAGTTTAACTACTCCAACGAAATGCAGATCCCCAAGATTGAGAAGATCGTTCTCAACATGGGTATCGGCGAGGCGGTTGCTGATTCCAAGAAGGCCACTGCGGCCATGAAGGATTTGGCGGCCATTGCTGGTCAAAAGCCAGCTCCAACCCGCGCGCGTCTGTCGATCGCTGGCTTTAAGCTGCGTGAAGGCATGATCGTCGGGGCGAAGGTCACCCTTCGCAAGGATCGCATGTATGAGTTTCTAGACCGTCTGATCACGATCGCGCTGCCGCGCGTGAAAGATTTCCGCGGTCTGAAGCCGACGTCGTTTGATGGTCGTGGCAACTACGCCATGGGTCTGAAGGAGCACATCGTGTTCCCAGAGATCAATTACGATCAAATCGACCAGATGTGGGGCATGGACATCATCGTCTGTACCTCTGCCCGTACTGACGATGAGGCGCGCGCGCTTCTGAAGCAGTTCCAATTCCCGTTCACGTCCTGATCGGGAGGGAAAGACAAATCCATGGCCAAGAAAAGCGCCGTTAATCGCAATGAGATGGTTCGCCGTCTCGTCAAGCAGTTCGCAGGCAAGCGTGAAGCCCTCAAGGCAATCGCTAATGACGAATCCCTTCCCTTGGAAGAGCGTTTCGATGCCCGTCTGAAGCTGGCAAAGTTGCCGCGCAACTCGTCACCGAACCGCATTCGCAACCGTTGCGAAGTGACCGGTCGTCCGCGCGCCTATTATCGTAAACTGAAGATGTCGCGGATCGCGCTGCGGGAGCTTGGCTCCAACGGTCAGATCCCTGGCCTCGTCAAGTCGAGCTGGTGAGGAGGGTCCCATGGCTGTGAACGACCCCATCGGCGATATGATCGCCAGAATCCGCAACGCCGCGATGCGCAAGCGCAGCAAGGTCTCGACGCCCGCGTCGGTCTTGCGTGGCCGCGTCTTGGAAGTGCTTCTGTCCGAAGGCTATATCCGCGGTTATGCGCTGATCGAAGCCCCCGGCACGCACCCGGAGTACGAGATCGAACTGAAATATTTCGACGGTGAGCCAGTGATCGTTGAGATCGCTCGCGTGTCCAAGCCGGGCCGCCGCGTTTATTCTTCGATCAAGGATCTCAAGCCCGTAAAGAACGGTCTTGGCATATCCATCCTGTCGACACCCAAGGGTGTCATGTCCGACAACGTTGCCCGCGATTATAACGTGGGCGGCGAAGTTCTCTGCCGCGTCTACTAGGCGCGGGGAGGGAAGAGAAAAATGTCACGGATCGGCAAAAAAGCGGTTTCTATCCCCGCTGGCGTGAAGCTCACGCTAGACGGACAAACCGTCACGGTGACGGGCCCTAAGGGGACCCTGTCATGGACGGTTGCGGAAGAGATTGAACTCAAGAATGAAGGTGGCGAGCTCACCTTCTCACCGCGCGATGAATCAAAGCGGGCCAAGTCAATGTGGGGTCTTTCCCGCACCTTGATCGCCAACATGGTTCACGGCGTAACGGTTGGTTACGAGCAGACGCTCGAACTTGTCGGCGTGGGTTACAGAGCAGCGCTCAAGGGCGACGCTTTGGCCATGCAGCTGGGCTTCAGCCACGAGGTGGATATTCCTCCTCCGGCGGGCATCAGCTTTGCGGTTCCCAAGCAGACCGAAATCAAGATCTCCGGTATCGACAAACAGGTCGTCGGCGAGATCGCGGCCGTTATTCGTCGTATTCGTCCTCCTGAACCCTATAAGGGCAAGGGCGTTCGTTATAGCGGCGAGAAGGTTCGTCGTAAGGAAGGCAAGAAGAAGTAAGCCATGGCGCTCTCTCCACGCGATCTTTCCCAGCGTCGTGCTCAACGCACGCGCATCCGGCTCAAGGCTTTGGCCAATGGCCGTCCGCGTCTTACGGTTTTCCGTTCAGACAAGAACATCTATGCGCAGATCATCGACGATAAGCAGGGCGTCACGCTCGCCGCAGCCTCGTCGCTCGAGTCTGTTGCAAAGGCCGAGCATGCCAAGGGTTCCGACAAGGAAGCCGCGGAGCTGGTCGGTAAACTCGTTGCTCAGCGCGCAATGGAAAAGGGCGTCAAGGACGTCTTCTTCGATCGCGGTGGCTATATGTATCACGGCCGGGTCAAGGCCCTCGCTGACGCCGCGCGCGACGCCGGCTTGAACTTCTAAGGGGACCGCATGGCTCGCAGGAACGAAGAGCGCGGCGCAGGTCGCGGCCAAGACGAGCGCGAAAGCGACGTCGTCGAGAAGTTGGTCCACATCAATCGCGTTGCCGCGACTGTGAAGGGTGGCCGTCGCTTCTCCTTCGCCGCGCTGATGGTCGTTGGTGATCAAAAGGGCCGGGTTGGTTTTGGGCATGGTAAGGCGCGTGAAGTGCCAGAAGCCATTCGCAAGGCCACCGAAGAAGCTAAGAAGACCATGGTCCGCGTGCCGCTTCGTGAAAGCCGCACCCTTCACCACGACGGCGCAGGCCGTCACGGTGCCGGTAAGGTCATGCTTCGCGCTGCCCCTCCGGGCACTGGTATCATTGCTGGTGGTCCGATGCGTGCGGTCCTGGAAACCCTGGGCGTTCAAGACGTGGTGGCCAAGTCGGTCGGTTCGTCCAACCCCTACAACATGGTGCGTGCCACGTTCGACGCTCTGAAGGGCCAATCTTCGCCCCGTCAGGTCGCCAACAAGCGTGGTAAGAAGGTTGGCGATATCATTGGCCGTCGTGCCGATGGCGCGTCTGCCCCTGACGCCTCCGAAGGCTAAGGATTACAACAATGGCAAAGATCGTCATTCAGCAGACCGGTAGCCCCATCCGTCGTAAGAACGACCAGCGCGCCACCTTGGCGGGCCTCGGGCTTAACCGTATGGGCCGCGTCTCGACCCTCGAAGACACCCCTTCGGTTCGTGGCATGGTGGCCAAGGTGGCTCACCTGGTCTCGGTTCTCGAAGAAAAGGCCTGAATTCCAAAGGGCGGCACCTGGGCTTATAGCTTGCAGGTGCCGTCTTTTTTCGGGTAGACACCACATCCCGCCGAGTCGGACCGTTTGGTCTGGCGTTTAGCTCCAAGGAGAGGCTCATGACCAAACTTAACGAAATTCGCGACAACGAAGGTGCCACCAAAGGCCGTATGCGTGTCGGCCGGGGCCCGGGTTCGGGTAAGGGCAAGACGGCTGGTCGCGGTGTTAAGGGTCAGAAGTCACGCTCGGGCGTGGCGATCCACGGTTTCGAAGGCGGCCAGATGCCCCTTCACATGCGTATGCCTAAGCGCGGCTTTAACAACATCTTTGCCAAGGACTATGCCGAGGTGAACCTGTGGCGTTTGACCAAGGCCATCGAAGCCGGTCGTTTGGACGCTTCTAAGCCTGTGGATGCCAAGGCCCTGATCGGCGCTGGCGTGATCCGCCGCGAGCTGGACGGCGTTCGTCTGCTCGGCCACGGTGATATCGGCGTGAAGCTGAACATCACGGTCAATTCAGCGACCCCTTCGGCCATCGCTGCAGTGGAAGCTGCAGGCGGTTCGGTCACCACGACCAAGAAGGTCGTGGTTAAGGCTGCCGTCGAAGCCTAATCGCTCTTTCTGAGGATGGTGGCCGTGCGGCCCCATCCTTTTAAAGCGAAGCCGGTTTCGTCCTTGATGACATCGGGTTCTCGCCACGTTTTCTGAAATCGCCCTAGGGGGTGCTTATGGCTTCGGCCGCAGAACAACTCGCTGCCAACATGAACTTCGGGTCCTTCGCAAAGGCCACGGAGCTTCATAAGCGTATCTGGTTCACCCTCCTTGCTTTGGTGGTGTACCGCCTCGGCACCTATATCCCTATTCCTGGCATCGACCCAGGTGCCTTTGCTCGCGCCTTTGACGGTCAGTCCAAGGGCATATTGGGCATGTTCAACATGTTCTCCGGCGGCGCTGTCGAGCGCATGGCCGTGTTCGCCCTGAACGTGATGCCCTATATTTCGGCCTCGATCATCGTCCAGCTGATGGGCACGGTCTATCCCCCGTGGGAGAAGCTGCGCAAGGAAGGCGGGGAGGCGGGTCGTAAGCAACTCAACCAATATACCCGTTATCTGACGGTCATTTTGGCTCTGTTCCAGTCGGCCAGCATCGCCTTCGGTCTGCAAAACAGCCCTGGGCTTGTCGACAATCCGGGGATGTTCTTCATCGTCTCCACCATTGTGACCCTGACGGGCGGAACCCTCTTCCTGATGTGGCTTGGTGAGCAGATCACCAGTCGCGGCGTCGGTAACGGTGTGTCCTTGATCATCTTTGCCGGTATCGTTGCGGTCCTGCCGCGTGGGATCTGGCAGATGCTGACCTTGACCCAACAGGGTGCATTGTCCGGCTTTGCCATGTTCATGATCAGCGCTCTGGCTGTGTTCGTTGTTCTGGCCATTGTTTTTATCGAGCGCTCGCAGCGCCGGTTGCTGGTTCAGTATCCCAAGCGCCAGCAGGGTAACCGCGTCTATGGCGGTGAAACCTCCTTCATGCCGCTGAAGATCAATACGGCTGGTGTCATTCCACCGATCTTTGCCTCCAGCCTGCTTCTGCTTCCGGCGACCGCTATGGGCTTCCTAGCGACCGCTGACCTGCCTGCGTGGGCGCAGTGGGTTCCCGGCATGGTGGGACAGCTTCAGCATGGTCAGCCGCTGTTCATGGTCTTCTATGCGGGCCTGATCATCTTCTTCTCGTTCTTCTACACCTCGATCGTGTTCAATCCCGACGATACGGCGGAGAACCTCCGTAAATATGGCGGCTTCCTGCCCGGCATCCGGCCAGGCAAGCGTACGGCGGAATATCTGGACTATGTGCTCACGCGTCTGACGGTGATCGGGGCGGTCTATATTACGCTGGTCTGCCTGATGCCTGAGGCCCTGATCGGCTTCTACAACGCACCCTTCTATCTCGGTGGCACATCGATCTTGATCGTGGTCACGGTGACGATGGATACGGTTGCTCAGATTCAATCCCACTTGCTGTCTCACCAGTATGAAGGTTTGATCAAGAAGTCGAAGCTGCGCGGGGGACGCTCGAAATGAACCTCATTCTGTTCGGGCCTCCGGCCGCAGGTAAGGGCACTCAAGCCAAGCGTCTGGTGACAGGGCGGGGCATGGTGCAACTGTCGACCGGCGACATGCTCCGTGCGGCTCGAACGTCAGGTTCGGAACTTGGACAGCGCGTCGCGGCCATCATGGATGGTGGCCTGCTGGTGTCCGACGATATTGTGATTGCTCTGATCGAAGAGCGCTTACCAGAGACTGAGGCCGCTGGTGGCGCGATCTTTGATGGTTTCCCGCGCACCATTGCGCAGGCCCAAGAGCTCGACAAAATGCTTTCGGCGCGGGGCGCGGCTATTGACCTGGTCATTAGACTCAAGGTTGACGACGCAGCTCTGATTGAACGTATCGGCAAGCGGTTCGCCGCCGAAGGTCGTTCGGATGACAATCCAGAGGTCTTCGTGACCCGGCTTGCCGCCTATAATGAACAAACCGCCCCGCTGCTCCCTTACTACAAGGATCAGGGCAAACTGGTCGAGTTGGACGGCATGGCAACAGTGGAAGCTGTTGCTGAGGCTATAGACGCTGCTCTTGCTTCGGCAGGAAAGTGACATTCACCGTTGATTTTGCCTCCTCCTAAGGGTTGAGACGGAATTGACATATTTGACCTAGCGAAAAGCATCTTTTGTGCTTTGAGCTGTTGACGGAAACGCAATCGTCCCTATAACGGTGCGCTTCCGCGAAAGGGCGCGAAGAGGGCGTCGGCTGTGCCATTTGTGGCAGTTGGCCGATTCTCGACCTTTGCGTTCAACCGCGTGACGAGGAGATTAAAGGCGTGGCCCGTATTGCAGGCGTCAACATACCGACCAACAAGCGCGTAGTGATCGCGCTTCAGTATATTCATGGCATCGGTCAGGCCAAGGCGAAGGAAATTGTTGTCAAGGTTGGCATCGAAGATGCTCGCCGTGTCAATCAGCTGACCGACGCTGAAGTTTTGCAGATCCGCGAAGCCATTGACCGTGACTATACGGTTGAGGGCGACTTGCGTCGTGAAACCTCAATGAACATCAAGCGTCTGATGGACCTGGCCTGCTATCGCGGCCTGCGTCACCGTAAGGGCCTTCCGGTCCGCGGTCAGCGCACACATACAAACGCGCGTACGCGCAAAGGTCCGGCGAAGCCCATCGCCGGCAAGAAGAAATAAGGCGAGGCGTTAAGTCCGATGGCCAAAGAACCAGCTCGCGTTAAAAAGCGCGAACGTAAAAACATCATTTCGGGCGTGGCTCATGTCAACGCTTCGTTCAACAACACCATGATCACCATCACGGATGCTCAGGGCAACGCCATTTCTTGGTCGTCGTCGGGCACGATGGGGTTCAAGGGCTCGCGTAAGTCTACGCCTTTTGCCGCCCAGATGGCTGCTGAAGACGCAGGTCGCAAGGCCATGGAACATGGTGTGAAGACCTTAGAAGTAAACGTCTCGGGTCCCGGTTCGGGTCGTGAGTCTGCGCTTCGTGCTCTGCAATCTGTGGGCTTCACGATCACAACGATCCGTGATGTCACACCGATCCCGCACAATGGCTGCCGTCCGCCTAAGCGTCGTCGCGTTTAATTCTACTACGCCTCATTATTCCTCACCGGCCCCGATTTGTGGCCGGTGAGCCGCGTTCAAGGGACCGCATCCGTGATCGAAAGAAATTGGAACGAGCTGATCCGTCCTGAGAAGCCCGTTATCGAGACCGGCGTTGATGGTGAGCGCAAGGCGCGCATCATTGCTGAGCCACTCGAGCGGGGCTTCGGGGTTACTTTGGGGAACTCGCTGCGTCGCGTTCTCATGTCGTCGCTGCAAGGCGCCGCTGTTACCGCCGTCCAGATCGACGGCGTTGTCCACGAGTTCTCGTCTCTGGAAGGCGTTCGCGAAGACGTGGTCGACATCGTACTGAACATCAAGCAGTTGGCCCTGCGTATGCACGCTGAAGGCCCAAAGCGTATGACCCTGCGGGCCACTGGTCCTGGTGAAGTCACCGCTGGTCAGATCGATGCGCCTGCAGATATCGAGATCCTGAACAAGGATCACGTTCTTTGCACGCTCGACGACGGTGCTTCGGTGCGTATGGAATTCACGGTAGCGACCGGTAAGGGCTATGTCCCTGCTGAGAAGAACCGTCCAGAAGATGCGCCCATCGGCCTGATCGCGGTGGACAGCCTGTTCAGCCCCGTCAAGCGCGTCGCCTATCGCGTTGAGCCTACCCGTCAGGGTCAGTCGCTCGATTATGATAAGCTGGTCATGGAAATCGAAACCAACGGCGCGGTTTCGCCCGTTGATGCCGCTGCCTATGCCGCTCGCATTTTGCAAGACCAACTTCAGATCTTCATCACCTTCGAAGAGCCGAAGAAGAAGTCGTCGGAAGAGTCCAAGCCTGAGTTGCCTTTCAACCCGGCTCTGCTCAAGAAGGTCGACGAGCTGGAACTGTCGGTCCGTTCGGCCAACTGCCTGAAGAACGACAATATCGTCTATATTGGTGACCTGATCCAAAAGACCGAAGCCGAGATGCTCCGCACCCCGAACTTCGGCCGCAAGTCGCTGAACGAGATCAAGGAAGTGTTGTTGGGAATGGGCCTGCACCTCGGCATGGATGTGCCGAACTGGCCGCCTGAAAACATCGAAGAGCTGGCCAAGAAGTTCGAAGACCAGATCTAAAACACTAAACCCCGTTTTGCTTTTGAGGGTGACCTCGAAGCGAAATGGGATATAGCCCTGTTATTCAACGGATCGCCGGGAGGTGACCCGCCCCCAAGGAGAGACCCTCATGCGCCACGGTTACGCGCACCGCAAACTCGGTCGGACGACCGCTCACCGCACGGCCATGTTCGCAAACATGGCTGCGTCGCTGATCAAGCACGAGCAGATCGTGACCACCTTGCCTAAGGCCAAGGAACTGCGTCCGATCGTGGAAAAGCTGGTCTCGCTGGCCAAGCGCGGCGATCTGCATGCGCGTCGTCAGGCCATCAGCAAGGTTCGTGATGTGGAACAGGTCGGCAAGCTGTTCGCCACCTTGGGCCCCCGCTATCAAGAGCGTCAGGGCGGCTATATCCGCGTCCTGAAGGCTGGCTTCCGTTATGGTGACAATGCCCCTCTGGCCGTGATCGAATTTGTCGATCGTGACCCGTCGGAAAAGGGCAAGGACTCCGGTCCGGTCCAAGTGTCCTACGACGCCGAAGACTAAGAGATTTCATTAAGCCCCCGGCCAAAACCGGGGGTTTTTTGTATCCAGTTCCGATCACGACCACAGGAGCCAGATCTTGGTTCAGCCGGTTTCTAAGCCACAGCGCCAAGCTGCAGTCCGGTTCATCTTCGCGACCGCTGTGCTCGATATTGTCGCCATGGGGGTGATGATCCCGGTTCTGCCCAACCTGATCCGCGATATGGTTGGCGGTGATACGGCGGTGGCGGCTGACTACACCATGATCTTTGCCGTGACCTGGGGCCTGATGCAGTTTGTCTGCAGCCCGATCCTTGGCATGTTGTCCGATCGCTATGGCCGTCGCCCGGTCCTGCTCATCTCGATCTTTGGGCTTGGCATTGACTATCTGCTCATGGCCTTGGCCCCCAACCTGATCTGGCTCTATATCGGCAGGGTCATTAACGGCATCACCTCCGCCAGTTTTTCGACCGCCAATGCCTATGTAGCGGATGTCACAGAGCCTCAAGATCGGGCTAAGGCCTTTGGGATGATGGGGGCAGCCTTTGGCATTGGCTTCATCGTTGGTCCTGCGATTGGCGGTTGGCTGGGCGGATATGATCTACGTTGGCCCTTTTACCTGTCGGCGGCCTTGGCTTTGGTCAATTGGCTCTATGGGCTGTTCGTCTTGCCTGAATCTTTGCCGCCTGAAAATCGCGCCAAGGGCTTGAACTGGGCCAAGGCCAATCCTGTGGGATCGTTGGATCTTCTGCGCTCAAAGCCCGGTCTGGTGGGCATGATGAGTGTCAGTTTTCTGTTCCAAATGGCCCATGTGGTGTTTCCGAGCATCTTTGTCCTGTTTGTTGGCCACCGCTATGGATGGGGGCCACGTGAGGCGGCAACCATGCTCGTGGCGACCGGGGCCTTGAGCGTCGTGGTGCAGTTGCTGCTGGTCGGGCGAGTGGTTAAGGCGCTGGGAGAGCGGCGTGCCATCATCGTCGGAATGGCCGCGCAGATTGTGACCTTTGTCATCTATGGCTTAGCCCCGACACCGACAATCTTCTATATCGGGCTGGTCATTGGTGGTTTGGGTGGATTGATCGGCCCTTCCTTGCAAGGCTTGATGTCAGGGCGGGTTGAGGCTTCGGAGCAGGGGCGATTGCAAGGCGCCAGTTCGGCTCTGATGGGGATATCCTCTATCATTGGTCCGGCCCTCTATCTGTCGGTCTTTGCCTTTGCTCTGCGCCATGAGACGGCCATGGGCCTGCCGGGCCTGCCCCTGTTGGTGGCGGCTGGCTTCGGCCTCGCCGCGCTGGTGGCGGCCGTGCGATATGCAAGGCATGAACCGGTCTAGCCGCGCTTCGGTCTTGATTGTGTCCCTAACCGTTCCCATAACTGTGCCTATGATCAAGGTTCAGTGTCCCATGAAGCTTAACCGCCTGAGCATCGCGCTCTTTGCCCTGCTTGCGGCCTGTTCTGACCCGCAAGCCCGTTCAACGGCCCAGACTGTGGCGCCTGCGCTTGAAACGGTCCTGCCGGACGTACAGTTGGCCGAGCCAACGCGGCGTGTGCCGGGGGATGCGGGCGCGATCAAGACCTCCTTTGCGCCCGTGGTCAAAAAGGCCTCGCCCGCTGTGGTCAATATCTTTAGCGGCCGGCTAGTGCGTCAAAGGGTCGATCCGTTCTGGGACTTTTTCAATGATGGCGGCGTACCGCGCGAGCGGGTCGAGCAGTCGCTGGGATCCGGCGTTCTGGTCCGCTCCGATGGCATCGTCGTGACCAATAACCATGTCATTGATGGCATGCAGGAGATCATGGTCGTACTGGCCGACCGGCGAGAGTTCCCGGCTAAGGTCTTGCTTGCCGATCCCAAGTCCGATCTTGCTGTTTTGCGGATGAATACCAATGGCGAGAGGCTGCCGGTTCTGGCCATTGATGAGCGCGAGCCGGTCTTGGTTGGTGATCTGGTGCTGGCCATCGGTAATCCATTTGGAGTCGGGCAGACCGTGACCAACGGCATTGTCTCAGCCTTGGCGCGGACCGATGTCGGCATTACCGACTATTCGTTCTTCATCCAGACCGACGCGGCGATCAATCCGGGCAATTCGGGCGGGGCCTTGGTCGATATGGACGGGGACCTTATCGGGCTCAATACCGCGATCTTTTCGCGCTCAGGCTCTAGCTCCGGCATTGGCTTTGCCATTCCTGCCACCATGGTCAAGCAGGTGGTCGAGAGCGCCTTGCGCGGGCGCAGTTCCGTCGTTCGGCCTTGGCTGGGCATCAAGACTCAAGCGGTCACCAGCGAGATCGCGCGCAGTCTTGGCCTTGATCGGCCTGAGGGCGTGCTGATCGCTGATATCTTCCCCGGCGGGCCTGCGGAACGGGCGGGGGTCAAGCAGGGCGATCTGATCTTGGCCATCGATGGTCAGGCCGTGAATGATGAGGCGGCGATCAACTATCGCATCGGCACGCGCAAACCCGGAGAGACGGCGGTTCTTCAGGTCCGGCGCGAGGGGACTATGCGAACCCTTACCGCCAAGGTCGCCCCGCCGCCGTCTGAGCCTGCTCGCGACGAACGGGTGCTCACCGGACGTCATCCCATGGACGGGGCGAGCGTGGTCAACCTGTCTCCTGCGGTGGCTGACGAGTTTGGGGCCGATCCCTTTGTCGCGCGCGAAGGGGTTTTGGTGATCAAGGTCTCGGCTCAGAGCTATGCCGGTAGAGCAGGCTTCCAGCGCGGCGACCTGATCCGCGAGGTCAATGGCCGCCAGATCCGCTCGACCCGCGACCTTGCTGAGGCCCTCAAGAGCGGCGCCAGCGTCTGGCGCATCACCATCCAACGCGGCCCCCAGACCATAACGGCCCAGTTTAGGCTGTAGGGGAAACAAGGCCCCCTTCGGCCCTTCGGGCCACTTCCCCCAGAGGGGGAAGATCTTGGAGCTTTAAATCTTCCCCCTCTGGGGGAAGTACCGGCGCAGCCGGGGTAGGGGGACTTCGGGTGCCGACCGCATGACAAAATCTGCGTCATTGCAAGGCGCATCGCGCCGAAGCAACCTAGGGGAACATCACATCGGGTTCGTGTCAGACCTCTGGATTGCTTCGCTGCGCTCGCAATGACGCGGTTAAGACACCAAAGCCCTTTCCCCCCTTGAGGGGGAGAGGGTTGGGAGTGGGGGTGTTCATCCACTGGCCTTAGCGTTCCCGCGAAAGCAGGGGTCCAGCGGGCCACTTTCAGTCTGTGTGAAAGGGTCTGGGTCCCCGCCTTCGCGGGGAACACGGAAAGAAAGGGGGGCTTTCCCGCTCTAGGCTTCGACCCCATATATGGTTAGGTTACAGCATGTCTGATCTGTTCGAAGCTGCTGGCCTATCTGCGCCCGAATCTCAAGGCCACCGTCCGCTTGCCGAACGTCTGCGACCGCAGGCGCTGGGTGAGGTTGTTGGGCAGGATCATCTGCTGGGGCCCGATGGCCCCGTGCAGCGGATGGCGCAGGCACGGCGACTGTCCTCGATGATCTTCTGGGGCCCTCCAGGCACGGGCAAGACCACCATTGCGCGGCTGCTGGCCAAGGCGGCGGGCTATGAATTCCAGCAGATTTCAGCCGTCTTTTCCGGCGTTGCCGATCTGAAAAAGGCCTTCGAAGCCGCGCGCGTGCGTCGGGCTGCGGGCCAGACGACCTTGCTGTTTGTTGATGAGATCCACCGGTTCAATCGCGCCCAACAGGACGGCTTTTTGCCCTTTGTCGAGGAGGGGGTCGTGACGCTCGTCGGGGCAACGACCGAAAACCCCTCGTTCGAACTGAACGGCGCGCTGCTGTCGCGCTGTCAGGTCTATGTGCTCAAGCGTCTTGACGATGCGGCGCTGCATCAGTTGCTGATCAAGGCCGAAGCCTTCGAGGGGCGGGCGCTACCGCTCGAGCCCGAGGCCCGCGAGGCCTTGGTGGCGCTGGCCGATGGCGATGGCCGCTACCTCCTGACCATGGCCGAGACCCTCTATGCCGTGGGGTCAGCGACGCCCATGTCGACGGCAGAACTTGGCCGGCTATTGCAAAAGCGCAGTCCCGCCTACGATAAGGACCGCGAGGGGCACTACAATCTCATCTCGGCCCTGCATAAGTCGGTGCGCGGCTCTGACCCGGATGCGGCGCTCTATTGGCTGGCCCGGATGCTGACCGGCGGTGAGGACCCGCTCTTCATCGCCCGACGCCTCGTGCGCATGGCCAGCGAAGATATTGGTGCCGCTGATCCCCTGTCTCTGGTCGTGGTCAATGCCGCCAAGGACACATACGACTTTCTAGGCTCGCCAGAAGGAGAGTTGGCGTTGGCTCAGGCCTGCGTGCACCTGGCCTGTGCGCCAAAGTCCAATGCGGTCTATACGGCCTTTAAGGGGGCGATGGCGGCGGCCAAGGAGACCGGCTCTTTGATGCCGCCTGCCCACATTCTCAACGCCCCGACCAAGATGATGAAGGATCTCGGCTATGGTCAGGGCTATGCCTATGACCATGACCAGCCCGAGGGCTTTTCCGGCCAATCCTATTTCCCGGACGGCATGGAGCGGCGGCAGTTCTATAAGCCCAAGGATGTTGGCACCGAGGCGCGGGTGAAGGAGCGCCTTGACCGCTGGAACCAACTTCGCCGCCAAAAGCAGCCGCCCCGTGGCTAAGTCCCCCTTTAGACGTCCGCTAAAGCCTAAGGCCCCGCGCGCGATCGACAATCCGGTCACCCTTTCGCCAGAAGAGATCGACCTTGTCAAAGCGATGGTCGTCTATCAGGACGATGCCATTATCGTGCTCAACAAGCCGTCAGGTCTGTCCAGTCAAGGCGGGCGCGGGCAGGTCCATACGCTGGACGAGCACCTGTGGGCCTTTGCGCGATCGAGCGGCAACCGTCCGCGTCTGGTGCACAGGCTGGACCGCGACACCTCTGGGATCATTTTGACGGCCAGAACCAAGCCTGCCGCGGCCTTTTTGGGTAAGGCCTTGGCCGCCCGGCGGTTTCGAAAGTCCTATCTGGCCCTAGTCGCGCCGGGGGCGCCGGAGCCGCGAAAGGGCCTGATCGAGGCCTGTCTTCGCCGCGATGAGCAGGGGCGCGAGGCCTATATGCGCATCTGTGAGCCGGACCATCCTGATGCCCAGACCGCCCGCACGCGTTATCGCACCGTGAGTGAAGCCGAGGGGGCTGCCCTGATCGAGGCCAGCCCCGAGACCGGTCGCATGCACCAGATCCGCGTCCATCTGGCGTCGCTGGGACGGCCCATTGCCGGGGATGTGCGCTATGGCGGGGCGCTGATGGTCGGCGCAGAGCCTGTACCGCGCCTGATGCTCCACGCCCAATGGCTTGAGTTTCCGCATCCTGACGGCGGCATTCGGCGGATCGAGGCCACGCCGCCGGAGGATTTCATGACGGCGATGGCCGCTGCGGGACTGGCGATAGGGTAGCAAAAAGGCCCTCACCCAACCCTCTCCCTCAGGGAGAGGGCTAAGAACCGATAAGCCCTCGCCCCCTTGGGGGAGAGGGTTGGGTGAAGGGGATTTTCTCGAAAAACAAGGCCCCCTTCGGCGCTGCGCGCCACTTCCCCCTAAGGGGGAAGATTTAAAGCGCCAAGCTCTTCCCCCTCTGGGGGAAGTACCGGCGTAGCCGGGGTAGGGGGCGGTGAACCCATCCATTCCCCCGCAGGGTTTGCTAAAAATCATCGCAAAGCGCATAAGGGGCCATGAGCAAACTGTTACTTGTGGTTTTGGGCGGCGGTGCCGGAGCAGCGGCGCGCTATGCGGTGGGAAGCCATGCGTGGCGGCTGTTTGGAACGGCCTGGCCCTATGGCACCTTCATCTGCAACGTCGTCGGCGGATTGGCGATGGGGCTGTTGGTTGGCTTCTTGGCCCATCGCGGCGGTGCGGATCAAGAACGTTTGCGGTTGCTGTTCGGGGTCGGTGTCCTGGGCGGTTTCACTACCTTTTCGGCCTTCTCGCTTGAGACGGCCCTGATGATTGAGAAGAGCCGCTATGCGCAGGCCTTCACCTATGTTTCGGCATCGGTGCTCCTGTCGGTCGCGGCTCTATTTGCAGGTTTGATAGTGGCAAGGCGTCTGTTTGCATGAAAGAAGTCCGCACCCTTTTCGTGGATGCCGGTGAAGACGGCGTGCGGCTGGACCGATGGTTCAAACGCCGCTGGCCCTATCTGAACCACATCCAGATCCAGAAAATGACCCGCTCGGGCCAGATCCGCGTCGATGGCGCGCGGGTCAAGGCCGAGACCCACCTGATGGCGGGCTCACAGGTGCGCGTGCCGCCCCTGCCTGACGCGCCCGATCCCGGCGAGAAGAAGACCCTGTCTAACCGGGATGTGGCCTATGCCAAGTCGCTGGTCCTGTATGAGGATGACGAGGTCTTGGCCTTGAACAAGCCCGCGGGCCTTGCGGTTCAGGGCGGCACCAAGACCTTGCACCATATTGACCGGTTGCTGTCGGCCTGGGGTGAGGGGATGGATCGTCCGCGTCTGGTTCACCGTCTGGACCGCGATACATCGGGCGTTCTGCTGCTGGGCAAGACGCCAGCGGCGGCGGCGCGGCTTTCGGGATCCTTTGCCAAGCGCAAGGCGCAAAAGACCTATTGGGCCATCGTGTCGGGCAATCCCCATCCGCGTGAAGGCGTGATCGAACTGCCGCTGGCCAAGAAGGGCGTCGGTGACCGCGAGATCGTGGTGCCGGTTGATCCTAAGGACCCCGCAGGCAGTGTCGCAGAGACCGAATATGTGACCATCTCGCGGGCCGCGCATAGGGCCGCTTGGATGGCCCTTCGCCCCCATACGGGCCGCACGCACCAGCTTCGCGCCCACATGACCGCAATCGGTCACCCGATCCTTGGCGACCCGAAATATAGCAACGATAAGGCGGCGGAACTGTCCGGCGGCTTAAAGCTGCAACTCCATGCGCGCCGTCTGACCGTGCCCCATCCCTCCAGCGGCACCTTGATCATCGAGGCCCCGCTTAGCCCTGAGATGCGCGCAGGCTTCAGCCATTTCGGCTTTGATGAGCATGAGGCCGACCCCGAGCCCTTCTCCAAGGGCGGTGCCAGTCCGAGGGGAGCGCGTCACCGTTGATCGGGGATGCAGCGTCACAGACCCAAAAGCCTTTGGACCGACCATGAGAGCCAACGACACCACTGAACGTCCCAAGCGTTTCTATAAACAGGTCAGCGTCGCTGAGGCCGATGGCGGCTTTGCTGTGACGCTGGATGGGCGCACCCCCAAGACGCCCTTGGGCAGCAAGCTGATCGTGCCATCACAGGCGCTGGCGCAGCTGATGGCCGATGAGTGGGCGATGCAAGAAGAGTTTATCGTCCTGCCGTCCATGGGTGCGACCCGGCTGGCCTATACGGTCATCGATATGGTCAGTAAGGCGCGGGCCGAGACCGCTGCCGAGGTCGGGCGTTACGCCGGCTCGGACATGATCTGCTATTTCGCTGAGGCCCCCGAAGGTCTGGTCAAGCTTCAGAGCGAACATTGGGGTCCGTTGCTGGAATGGGCCGATACGGTCTTAGGGCTGAAACTGATCAAGACCCACGGGATCATTCACCAGCCTCAAACGCCTGAGACCTTGACCAAGGCCGAGGCCATGGCCGCGCAGTTGGATGATTTCTCGCTGGCGGCCCTAGCCTTTGGCGCGTCGCTATTTGGTTCAGCGGTCTTAGCCTTTGCCCTGCAGATGGGGCAGTTGAGCGGGGAGTCCGCCCACACCCTGGCGCGGCTTGATCAGGCGTTCCAAGAGGCGCGCTGGGGAATCGATGACGAAGCCGCCGCCCGGACGGCCAGCATGCACGGGGAAGCTTTGCTCCTAGAGCGCTGGTTTGCCGCCCTCCAAGGGTAGAAACATCTAACTTTCCTTAAGGTGAGCCGTGCCAATTGCCGCCTGCAAGCTTGTCAGTGGCCAGACGGACGGCTAAGCCTCCTGCAGCATTGACGATAGGGGATAGAACCGGTGCAGCATATTCTTGACGAGCTGGAAAAGCGTCGCGATCAGGCCCGCCTCGGCGGCGGCGAAAAGCGCATTGCCGCGCAGCATGCCAAGGGCAAGCTGACCGCGCGCGAGCGTATCGACCTTCTGCTCGATGAAGGGTCGTTCGAAGAATATGACATGTTTGTGGAGCATCGCTGCTCCGACTTCGGCATGGAAAACCAGAAATTCCCGGGTGACGGCGTCGTCACGGGCTGGGGCACCATCAATGGTCGCCTCGTCTATGTCTTCTCCAAGGACTTCACCGTAATCGGTGGCTCCCTGTCCATGACCCATGCCCAAAAGATCGTGAAGGTTCAACAGATGGCGGCCCGCAATGGCGCGCCGGTCATTGGTCTGTTCGATGCAGGCGGAGCGCGGATTCAAGAGGGTGTCGATAGTCTTGCAGGCTATGCCGACATCTTCATGGAAAATGTGATGTCGAGCGGCGTGATCCCGCAGATCAGCGTCATTATGGGCCCCTGCGCGGGCGGCGACGTCTATTCCCCCGCCCTTACCGACTTCATCTTCATGGTGAAGGATACCAGCTACATGTTCGTGACGGGTCCTGAGGTGGTCAAGACCGTGACCAACGAGACCGTTTCGGCCGAAGATCTGGGCGGCGCGCGCGTCCATGCGGGCAAGTCTGGCGTTGCCGACGGGGCCTTTGAGAACGATCTGGAGGCCATGACTCAGGTGCGCCGTCTGGTCGATTTCTTGCCCCTGTCCAACCGCGAAAAGCCGCCGGTTCGCGAGACCTTCGACGACGCGATGCGCGATGAGCCCTCGCTCGACAGCCTGATCCCGACCAATCCGAACAAGCCCTACGATATGAAGGAACTGATCCTCAAGATCGTCGATGAGGCGGACTTCTTCGAGATCGGCAAGGATTTCGCCAAGAACATCATCACCGGCTTTGCGCGGATGGATGGATCGACCGTCGGCATCGTCGCCAATCAGCCTCAGGTGCTGGCGGGCGTGCTCGATATTGACGCCAGCCGTAAGGCTGCGCGGTTCGTGCGCTTCTGCGACGCGTTCGGTATCCCCATCGTCACGTTGGTGGACGTGCCCGGCTTCATGCCTGGCACCAAGCAGGAATATGGCGGCCTGATTAAGCACGGCGCTAAGCTCCTGTTCGCCTATGCTGAGGCGACGGTTCCCAAGGTCACGGTCATTACCCGTAAGGCCTATGGCGGGGCCTATGACGTGATGAGCTCCAAACACCTGCGCGGCGACGTCAACTATGCCTGGCCCACCGCCGAGATCGCGGTCATGGGGGCCAAGGGCGCGGTCGAGATCATCTTCCGGGCCGATATTGGCGATGCTGAAAAGCTGGCTGCGCGCGAAGCTGAATATAAGGAACGCTTCGCCAATCCGTTCGTTGCGGCCTCACGCGGCTATATTGACGACGTGATCAAGCCCCATGGCACGCGCCGCCGGATCATCCGGTCGTTGAAGAGCCTCAATCATAAGGTTCTGACCAACCCATGGAAAAAGCACGATAATATTCCACTGTAGGGCGACAAAAACAAGGCCCTCACCCAACCCTCTCCCACAGGGAGAGGGCTAAGAAAGAACGGATAAGCCCTCGCCCCCTTTAGGGGGAGAGGGTTGGGTGAGGGGGGGCATCTACCAGCCTTTCAGCCGCCTTCCCCGCGAAGGCGGGGATCCAGATGAGGGCCAGCCATCGGGCGGAGCCAAGCCGGTCTGGGCCCCCGCCTGCGCGGGGGAGACGAAGGCGGGTACTGTGCCGCTTTCCTTAGCGTCTCAGTGAGACAATTTGCGGACTTTCAAACAGGTCCAGACCGGTTCAGGTTGGCCCTATGCTTCATCCCCTCGCAACCCAACTTCAAATCGCATCGGCTATGGTCGCGGCCAACATCATCATCCACTTGGTGGGGTTGGGCCTATTGTTGGCGTTGATGCGACGGCATGGGGGCCATCTCGTGACCAAGCAGGCAGCCATCCAGCAGGCCTTCATTCTGATGGGCGTCGCCTTTGGCCTGTTTGCGCTGCACACCATCGAAATCTGGGGTTACGCCATCCTCTTTCACGCAATCGGTGCGACCCAGAGCTTTGAGGCAGCCCTCTACTATTCCACAGCCACCTACGCGACCATTGGCTATGGTGACGTGGTGCTGGACCACAACTGGCGCATTCTAGGAGCCATTGAAGGCGGTAACGGCGTGATCCTACTCGGATGGTCAACGGCGTTCTTTGTGTCGGTCGTCGCGCGGATGCGCACGCTAGAACATGATTGGATGGGAGGTGAGGCTATTGTTCACCCCACCCCGTCCGCTCCCGCGCGTGGCGCCTAATCCGGCTTAGGCGTCGGCCACAAAGGCCAAAGATACCGAATTGATGCAGTAGCGCAGCCTTGTCGGCGGTGGGCCGTCGGGGAAGACGTGGCCTTGATGGCTACCGCAGCGGGCGCAGAGGGTCTCAACCCGTCTCATGCCATAGCTATTATCTTCGACCAGTCGCACATGGTCCTTGTCGATCGGCGCAAAGAAACTGGGCCAACCGGTGCCGGACTCAAACTTGGTCTCGGCCCGGAACAGGGGCAGGGCGCACAGGCGGCAGCAATAGGTCCCTGGCTTTTTCTGGTTCAACAGGCCGCCGCAGAAGGGGGCCTCGGTGCCGTGATGGAGCAGCACTTCGCGCTCTTCTTGACTGAGGTCAGCCTCTAGCCGCGCGCGCTCTTCAGCGCTGGGCGGGGTCAGGTCGTGGCCGAGGTCTGAGGTGGCGATAGGTTGGGTCATGCGAGTCTCCGAAGGTCGGTTCACGGTTCAATATAGCTTGCTGTTGGAAAAAGTCGCGTGGTCAGACCTTGCGTCAACCAAGGCCAAGCCCGCCAATCACGGAATATTTTGCCTCCAGACGTAAAATATCAGCGCTAGAGATTTGCATTGCGGCTCTGACGTCGCTAACCCCTGATCCGTTAAACAGTTCTGTGACTAGACAGGGGCCTCGATGTTCACGAAAATCTTGATCGCCAACCGAGGCGAGATCGCCGTCCGCATCATTAAGACCGCGCGACGCATGGGCATCAAAACGGTGGTCGTCTATTCCGAAGCCGACGCGGACAGCTTGGCTGTCGAGATGGCCGATGAGACTGTGTTCATCGGACCGGCCCCGGCGTCTGAGTCCTACCTGATCGCTGACAAGATCATTGATGCCTGCAAGCAGACGGGCGCGCAGGCTGTGCACCCCGGCTTTGGCTTCCTGTCCGAGAAGGCGGAGTTCGCTCAGCGCTGTAAGGACGAGGGCATTGTCTTCATCGGTCCGAACGCTGGGGCCATCTCGGCCATGGGCGACAAGATCGAGAGCAAGAAGTTTGCTGCTGCCGCTAACGTCTCGTGCGTGCCCGGCCACATCGGTGAGATCGCCGACACCGCCCACGCGGTCAAGATCTCCGAAGAGATTGGCTATCCGGTGATGATCAAGGCCAGCGCCGGCGGCGGTGGTAAGGGCATCCGGGTGGCCATGAACCGCAAGGACGTCGAAGAGGGCTTCCCCGCTGTCCGCGCCGAGGCCAAGGGCGCGTTCGGTGACGACCGTATCTTCATCGAAAAGTTCATCACCAGCCCGCGCCATATTGAGATCCAGGTTCTGGGCGATAAGCACGGCAATGTGGTCCACCTGTTCGAGCGCGAATGTTCGATCCAGCGTCGCAACCAGAAGGTCATTGAAGAGGCACCGTCGCCCCTGCTGGACCCCGAAACCCGCGCTGCCATGGGCGCTCAGGCCGTGGCTCTGGCCAATGCGGTTGGCTATGACAGTGCCGGAACCGTCGAGTTCGTGGCCGGTCAGGACAAGAGCTTCTATTTCCTCGAAATGAACACCCGCCTTCAGGTCGAGCATCCGGTAACCGAACTGATCACCGGCCTTGATCTGGTCGAGCAGATGATCCGCGTCGCTTACGGCGAAAAGCTGGCCTTCAAGCAGGATGATCTGAAGATCAATGGCTGGGCCATTGAGAGCCGTATCTATGCGGAAGACCCCTATCGCAAGTTCCTGCCCTCAATCGGGCGTCTGGTGCGCTATGACCCACCTGCCGAGGGTGAGCATGGCTCGTCGCATCTGGGTGCCTATACGGTCCGCAATGATGGCGGCGTGCGTGAGGGCGACGAGATCTCGATGTATTACGACCCGATGATCTCCAAGCTCTGCACCTGGGCCCCGACCCGTGAGGCCGCGGTTGCAGGCATGGGCCGAGCCTTGGAAGATTTCCACATTGAAGGGCTGGGTCAAAACATCCCGTTCCTTGCCGCTGTGATGGATCAGGACCGGTTCAAGTCCGGCGCTTTGGCGACCAACTACATCACTGACGAGTTCCCCGGCGGCTTTAACGGCACGGTGCCGACCGATTTCCAGACAGACGTCATGACGGCTGTCGCGGCGTCCATGCACCGTGTGATGGCGGCTCGCGCTCGGACCATCGGCAATGGCTTGGCCCAGCGCGGCGTGCGTGAAGACTGGGTTGTCTTTGTCGACAAGCAAGAGCGCACGGTCACCCTCGTCGACGGCGCGGTGGGTTTGGATGTCGTTCTTTCGGGCGAAGGCCGGACCCTGTCCTTGACAGAGACCGATTGGCGTCCGGGCAAGCCGACCTATAAGGGCCTGCTCAATGGCCGCGCCTTTACGGTTGCCGTCATGCCAGCCGCCGAGGGCTTCACCATCCGTCATCGCGCCGCCAAGGCCCAGGTGGTGGTTCTGACGCCCCATTCGGCGGAGCTGCACAAGCGCCTTCCCGCCAAGCAGGCGGCGGATACGTCCAAGCTGATCATCTCACCGATGCCGGGCCTGGTCGTTTCGATCGAGGTCGCTCTGGGCCAAGAGGTCAAGGAAGGCGAAATCGTCTGCATCATCGAAGCCATGAAGATGCAGAACATCATCCGCGCTGAACGCGATGGTGTGGTCAAGGAAGTCGGCGCCAAGGCTGGTGACAGCGTCGCCGCCGACGAGATCCTCGTCGAATTTGCTTAAATCAGCCCGCCTTCGTCCCTAGACCCTCTAGGGGCGAGCGCGCGCTTAAGCGGCCGGTGTCGCTAGCGCCTGATCAATAGCCAGAACCAATCTCTCCGGTGACTCCGCGCCAGATGCGGCGACCTTGCCGTCAAAGATGGTGAAGGGAACGCCGGTAATGCCTGCGCGGACCGCTATACCGTGCTCATTGGCGATGACGTCGCGGTCGGTGTCTTCAGAGAGCATCTTCAGCACGGCCATACGTTCCAGACCGGCCTTATCGGCAATATCGGCCAGCACTTCTGGATCGCCAATATCGCGCAGGTCCGTGAAATAGGCCTTCATAATCCCTTCGATCACGGCAATGTCGCATCCGGCGCGCTGCGCCCAGCGGATCACGCGATGGGCGGCATTGGTGTTGGGCGAGATGGGGATGTCGGCGAGGTTCAGCACCACGCCGTCTTCCAAAGCTCCGGCCTGAAGCGCCGCCGTCGCGGCCTTGATCCGCTCAGGATCCTTGAACTTGTTGGCCATATAGGCCTTCCGGTCGACGCCCTGCTCGGGGATCATCGGATCCAACTGGAAGGGACGCCACAGGACCTGCGCGCGCACGTCAGGGCGAAGGGCGAGGGCCTTTTTCAGGCGCTCCCAGCCAAGATAGCACCAGGGGCAAACCACATCGGCGACGAAGTCGATCTGCATCGGGGCGGAAGGGGCGGGCGGTGTGGTTTGGCTTGAAGCGGTCATGGGCCCAAGGTGACTCAGGTTTCAGCGGGATGCAATGCCTTGGCCGCTGCCCGCTCTAGGGCTGAGGCCGCGCTTTCGCCAGGCTCCAACTGCGCCACGCCAAGACTGAACTCCGCGACAAAGGCGGGGCGGTCGGTGCCCGCGTCAAAGGCTGTGCAGGCAATGACCGCGGCAATCCGCTCTGCCGCTGCTCGGCCCTCATGCAGGGCGGTGGCGGGCAGGGCCAGAGCAAAGACCTCTGGCGCGATGCGGGCCGCCGTGTCTTCTGCGCGGACCAGCCGTCCAATCATGGAGCCGATCTGAGGCAGGGCGCGATCCATCCAGCCCTCGGCGCGGGCCGCACGGACCTCGCCGCTATCGTTGATCCGCAAGACACAGACCGATAGGGGCCTTTTGCACTGCACAGCGCTTTGGCTCAGGCGCAGCAGGTGCGCGGCAAAGAGTTCGCGAGTAAATAGCCCTGTTGCCTCATCCATGAGGCCCGAGGCGCGGCCCCGGTCTAAGGCTGTGCGAATGGCGGTCTGGCGGCGATAGGCTCTGGCCAATTCCAAGATCCGCTGAGCCTTATCCTGCTCGGAGACGTCGGGGGTCGCCAGGTCCGATACCCCGCGATTAAAGGCCTCGGTCGCGGTGACGCTATCGGCTGCGGCGCTGCAGAGCGTGATGGGGACGTGAAACAGGCGGGTATTGCGTCTAATGCCGCCTGCAATGGACAGGGCCTCGGTGGCATTGGTACCGCCCCACATGACCACCGCATCGAAATTTTGCTCATGCAGATAGTCGAAGGCAGTATAGGCCGTGAAGGCCCCGAAAACCTCGGCCCCTGCCTTGGCTAATAGGTTGGATAGGGCGAGAAACTGCGGTGCGGGCTCACCGATGGCCAGAATGCGTAACGGCAATTTTCGATCAAGCGGGCGCTCCAAGCCCTTGCCGCGCTCGGCGAAGGTTTTCTGGCGCAGGTCGAACTCTTCATCGGCAATGGCGCTGCGCACCAAGGCCTCAATATGCATGACCGCTTGGGCCGGGTGCAGGGGCGGGGCGAGCACCAGATCAAAGGCCGGTGTTTCAAGAAGTCCGTCTGGGGTTCCGAGCGCTATGACGGGCAGTTGGCGCGGGGCAACGGCGGCCTTGAGGCGGCGCGCGATCGCTTCGGTCTGGCCGTCATGGTCTGAGGCGGACAGGTCTAGGATCACGGCAGCGATTGGAAGGTCGAGCAGCGCTTGAAGGGTCTCAGCCTCGCTGGCCGTAATCCGCGCCGCCCAGCCCAGCCGCTCCATACCTTCGGTCAAGGGACCAAGGAGGGGGCTATTTTCGGACATGATCAACACACGGGGCTGAACCGCCACGATATAACCTCTCGCCTTGACGCCACGACACCATTCCAGCGCGCGCGTCCTAAGGCTACCTTTTAGGCGCAGAGTCGCTAACAGGACCCTAGCAAAGCCCGCATCTCGCGATAGGGTGACGATGATGGTTAGGGAGAGGTTGGATATGCAGACCAAGATGTTGGCCGGTCAGGTTGCGGTCGTGACGGGTGCCTCGAGTGGCTTGGGCGTTCGCTTTGCCAAGATCCTCTCGGAGGCGGGAGCCTCGGTCGCCCTGATGGCGCGGCGGACAGATCGATTGGATGCTGTGGTCGCCGAGATCAAGGCCGCGGGAGGTCAGGCTGTTGCGATTCCCCTAGATGTCGCCAATGCCGCCGCGATTGGTCCAGCGCTGGACGAGGCGCAGGCCGCGCTCGGCCCCCTCTCGATCCTGATCAATAATGCCGGTGTCGCCGGTGAGGGCCGCGCGCTAGACATCTCGATTGAGGACTGGGACGCGACCTTTGCCGTCAATACGCGCGGCGTGTTCTTTGCCGCTCGAGAGGCTGCCGCTCGCATGATCGCTAGCGGTGTGGCTGAGGCGGGCAGGGCGCGGATCGTCAATATTGCCTCTATTGCGGGGATGAACGTCCTGCCGGGCGTCCCAGCCTACTGCGCCTCCAAGGCCGCTGTGATCAGCATCACCAAGAGCCTGTCGCGCGAATGGGCGCGCAAGCTGATTGCCGTCAACGCTCTGTGCCCCGGCTTTATCGAGACCGCGATCAATGAGGAATGGTTCAAGACCGAGGGCGGCAAGCGTCAGGTGCAGAGCTTCCCACGTCGGCGCCTGATGCTCGACAGTGACCTTGACGCGGTGTTCATGGCTCTGTGCGGACCCGGCGCCAATGGCATGACCGGCTCGGTCATCACGGTCGATGACGGGCAGTATGTCTAACCCCAAGCGGGCATGAGAAATTTACGGCGCAGGGCTACAGGTCCGCGATAAACCTTCTAAAGATTAGAAAAGAACAGGGAGAAACATCATGGCTTCTGGGCCTTTGTCAGGATTGAAGATCGTTGAATTTGCCGGGATCGGCCCGGGGCCCTTCTGCGGCATGTTGCTGTCCGATCTGGGCGCGGATGTGGTGCGGATTGACCGTAAGGGCAGTGGCCGGGCCTCGCCCGCCGATGTGACCAGCCGTGGCCGCCGGTCGATTGCTTTGGACCTGAAGTCGCCGGAAGCCATAGAAGCCTGCCTAAAACTGTTCGAGACCGCCGATGCGGTGTTCGAAGGCTTTCGTCCGGGCGTGATGGAACGGCTCGGCCTTGGTCCGGAAGTGGCCCTGAAGCGCAATCCAAAGCTGGTCTTTGGGCGCATGACCGGTTGGGGCCAGTTTGGTCCCTATGCCCAAGCGGCTGGCCACGACATGAACTATATCGCCATCACCGGGGCGCTCCATGCCATCGGCACCAAGGACAAGCCCATTCCGCCGCTCAATCTGGTCGGCGATTTCGGCGGTGGTGCGCTCTATCTGGCCTTCGGTCTGTTGGCCGGGGTCATCCATGCGCGGGCATCCGGTCAGGGGCAGGTGATTGACTGCGCCATGAGCGACGGCGCGGCCTCGCTGATGTCGATGTTCTATGGCTTCAAGGGCGCAGGCGCTTGGCAGGACGAACGGCGCACCAACCTGCTCGACGGCGGGGCGCATTTCTATGACACCTATCAGTGCAGCGACGGCAAATGGGTCTCGATTGGTTCAATTGAGCCGCAGTTCTATGCCCTGCTGATGGAAAAGACCGGCATCACCGATCCGGCCTTCGCCAATCAGATGAGCCGCAAGGATTGGCCCGAACTTCAGACCAAGCTGGCCGCTGTTATCGCCACCAAGACCCAGAAGGAATGGTGCGACCTGATGGAGGCCACCGACGTCTGTTTCGCGCCTGTGCTGGATCTGGATGAGGCCCCAAAGCACGCCCACAATGTCGCGCGTCAGACCTTTGTCGAGATCGCCGGTGTGGTTCAGCCTGCGCCAGCCCCGCGCTTCTCGGCCACGCCCGGCGCGATCCAGGGGCCACCTCCGGCCATCGGGTCGAGCACTGAAACGGCTCTGGCCGATTGGGGCTTTGCCAGCGCTGAGATCGAGGCCTTGAAGGCATCCGGCGCGGCCTAGGGCCTACGGCAAGGTCATTGTCTTTGGGCTGGGGATAGATCTATCCTCAGCCCAAGGCTGATCACCAAGCCAACCTAGGGAGTTTTGCCATGACCCAGTCCCTACCGCTTTTGAAGGGTGTCCATCACAGCGCCTTTCGTTGCCGCGACGCCGAAGAGACCCGCGCCTTCTATCAGGATGTGTTGGGCTTGCCGCTGAGGGCGGCCTTGGTCATCGAGGAAGAGCCTGGGACCGGCAAGGCCTTGCCCTATATGCATCTGTTCTTTGAGATGGCGGACGGCAACTTTGTCGGCTTTTTCGACATGCCCGAGGGCAGCGACGAGAGCAAATTCAAGATCAAGTCTGGCTTTGACCTCCATATCGCCATGGAGGCCTCGAGCCGCGATGAGATGATGGCCTACAAGGCCCGTCTGGACGCCGCCAAGGTTAAGTGTTTTGGCCCCATTGATCACCATTTCGTTGAATCTATTTACTTCTTTGATCCCAATGGCTTGCCGCTAGAAATTACCTGCCGCACTCAAGATCATGACCGGATCATGATCGAGGAATCCGTCAATTCCCGAGAGGCGATTGCCGCGTGGAGTGCCCGCAAGGCGGCTGACAAGGCGACGGCTGCCTGAACGATAGGTTCAGGTACGGTTCAGCTTGAGGGGCCTAATCCAAAGGACGGTCGCTGACCCAGCCCCATGTCCCTCGCGGGGTCAGTGACCCACAGGACCCCAAACCCAACCTTGGCCTCCTCCTGGCGGCGCGCCTTCACCGGCGCGCCGTTTTGGCTTTAGGGCTTCTGGATCAAGAAGTTCAGGGCCGCGCCGTCTGCCGGGGCCTCAAGGATCACGAGGCCCAGACTGTTGGCCAGATGGGGCACGTCGATGCGAGCGAGGGGATCGTCGGCCAAGAGCCGCAGCCTTTGACCCGCCTCTGCCTGCTCGACCGCCTTGCGCAGCCGCAAGGTCGGGACGGGGCAGCGATGGCCGCGCGCATCGACCAAGATCTCATCGGCGGGTGTGGTCACGGGCTGGCGCTAAACCGCGACGCTGGCCATATGGCCCTGCTCGGGACGAGACTTGCCCTCTAAGACCTCATAATAGATGGCCTCGACAGCTTCAGGACCTCGACCTTCGCTGATCTTGAGCCAGCGATCAATATCGGCAAGGAAGGCGGTCCAGACGCCGCCCACCCGCTGATCGAGACCACCCGGTCCCCAGTCGGCATGACGCTTCTTGATCTGGGTGGGGGCGAAGAACAGGGTTGGACGCGGTCCAGGAAGGTCCTTGGTGACCACGCGGTCTTCCCAGTGCGTACCGCCGACCGAACAGGAATAGGTGAGCTGGTCAGCAAAATGGTTATGGACAGAAGCGAGAACCGAGCCGCCGCCTGCCATATCAACAAAGACCGTGGGGATCAGGGGCAGGGTGGTGATGTCTTCATAGGCCACGACCTTGGTGTAGTAGCCGGTAGCCTCCACAAAGGCGATATTGGCCTTTGAGGTTAAGCCGACAATGGCAATCCCCTCGCGCGCCGCCTGTTTGAGGGTGAAGGCCAGCCCTAGAGATGTCTTGCTCGACGCACTGGACAGGACGACCTGCTGGGCTCCGAAAAAGTCATTATCGGCCAAGAAGTCGTCGATCACGAACGAGGTCATGAACAGGGGCCAGAGGATCGACTGGGCGGACTCGGCAGAGGCCTGATGGGCCCCCGTGCTCGAAACGCGCATATAGTTGTTATAGACCGCCGCGAGGGCCGCACGGTGCTCTGCTCGGTCGATGAAGCTGCTCTTGCTGACTCGGTCGGCCTGAATGACGAGGTGGCTCGACATCGGAAAATAGCCATAGACCCGCTCGCCAACGCTCAGATCGGGATGGCAGCTCTCAACAATGTCGCCATAACCCCAGACGGGAATACGTCCAAAACCCTCTGGCGCAGGAAAGAAGTTCCAATAGCCCATAGCCTCGCCGAACGCCGCATAGGTGATGTTGTTGGCGGTTAGGGCAAAGTGATCGACCTTGATCAGGACATCGCCGTCACTAAGGGCGGGCAGGGCGGTGGTCTGCCATTGGCCCTGACGCAGGTCTTGGCGTGACACCATAAAGTCGAGGCTGGAAAGGGTCATGGTTTAGCGGCCTAGTTTGATCGGGCGATGGGTTGATCTGCACAGTGGCGGGACTGAACCGCTCTGGCAAGCGATGGACTTAGCGGTAAGGAAAGACCGGCGTGCGCTTGGCCATGAAGGCGGCGCGGCCTTCGGCGAAATCGGGCCCTTCTACGGCGTCGAGCTGCCAAGCGGTGGTCTCAGCCGTGTCGGTGACGGTGCCAGACAGGATCATGCCGACCACCTTCTTGACCTTGCGCACTGTCCATTGTGAGGCGCAGGCGATCTGCTCGACCTTGCTGACCACGGCCGCTTCCAGCGCGTGGGGGGCATGGAGATCATTGACCAGACCGATACGCAGCGCGCTCTCGGCTCCGACAATCTCGCCCGTATAGAGGATGTTCTTGGCCTCTGACGGGCCAACCGCATCGACCAAACGCTTGGTGTCAGCAAGACTATAGACGATGCCCAGCCGCGCCGGGGTAATGCCGAACCGTGCATTGGTCGCGGCAATACGCAGGTCGCAGGCCAATGCCAGAGCCATGCCGCCGCCGACACAGACGCCGCTGATCATGGCGATGGTCGGCTTGGACAGGGTAGCGAGCGCCTCAACCCCTGCGGCGACATTGGCGCGATAGGCAGTCGCGGCTTCGCGCGTGCCATAGACGATCTCGAACTCGCTAATATCGGCCCCGGCGGCGAAATGGTCGCCTGCGCCGCGCACGACCAGAACCTTGACCTCTTGGGCTGCCTCAACCACCGCGCAGACCTGCGGCAAGGCCATCCACATGGCCTTGGTCATGGCATTGCGCTTGGCAGGCTGGTTCAGGGTCAGGACGGCATAGTCCCCGACCAGATCGAGCTCTAGGGCGTTATCAGCAAAGGATGAGGTCATGGTAGAGGTCTCAGAACGATAAGGGATCGGACCGATGTAACGGCCCCAGACTTGCATTACCAATATTTCATGCAGAACCTTGCATCCGAATGGCCTCGTTCATGCCTCTATCCATCAGAAGGCCACGATGGGTGGCGTGTTGATGTTGGTTTTTTTGGAGGTTTCTATGGCTGAGATTCTGGTTCCGCTGGCCTTTATAGCATTTTTGACGGCCGTCATTCTTGTGCCGAACTACTTAAAATCGAAGGACCGTGCGCGGCTGCACGAGACCTTACGCATTGCCTATGAAAAGGGCCAACCGGTTCCGCCGGAGTTGATCCAAGCCCTTCAAAGCGGCAACTTGGCCACAAAAGATGTCAACCGTTCAGATAAGGACCTGCGCGCCGCCGTTGTGCTGATCGGCCTTAGCCTCGGCCTAGTGGCTATGAGTTTTGCGCTCGGTCAGCTTGAAGGTAGCGAAGCGCGCTACGGCCTTCTAGCGGCTGCTGCGATTCCGGGCTTTATCGGTTTGGGTTTTCTGGTCCTTTGGTACTTCAATCGCGGCAAGCCCAAGGTCTAGGCGAGACGGCTGGGTCCAGATCATCATGACCATCATCGGCGCACGCTCGCCGCATCAGATCCTTGAAGGTCGTCACGATACCGAGTTGGCGGCTCTAGCCGCTGCCGGTGAGCGTCAGGCCTTTGGCGAACTGATCCTTCGCCACGGATCAGCGGTGCGCGGCCTGCTGCGCCGTATGGGGGCCGCGCCGGACCTTGCCGATGACGTAGCGCAAGATGCTTTCCTCTTGGCCTTCGAACAGATCGCCGACTTTCGCGGGGAGGGGGCCTTTGCGGGCTGGCTGAAAAGGATCGCCATTCGCCTCTATATCCGCCGCTGGAAGCGCGATCGCCGTCTGGACCTGATGGCGCAAACGCCAGAGCCTCAAGCTGCTGATGCCAATCAAGGTGACGGGGCCGCAGCCGGCCGGATGGATCTGGATGCCGCGCTCAAACATCTAAGCCCCACTGAGCGGGCCTGTGTCACGCTGTGCTATGGCGGTGGTCTTTCCCATGCCGAGGCGGCAGAAGCCTTGCATATCCCCCTCGGAACGCTCAAATCTCATATCAAGCGCGGTCTGGAGCGGCTTAAGGATCGTATGGCGCCGCAAGGCGAGCTTTCGGTCTCTTCGTCGCCCTTTCAGTCCCAAACTCAAGGACACCAATCCCATGTCTGAGAAAAGTGATGAGTTCAGGGATTTCGAAGCCCAGCTGATTCAGATGTTTGACGCGCCTCCAGCCTTTGTTGATGCAGACCTCTTTGCATCGACGGTAACGCAGCGCCTAGATCGCAGTTGGCAGGTGCGCAGCCTCGTCATTGGCGCCACGGGCCTCATCGGCGGCGTCATCGCGGTCAGCCAGATCATGGCCACCAACCTAATAGGGCGCGTCGAGAGCCTGTCCTTTGGGAGCGAGCAGCCTCTCTTGCGCGGTCTGATCGCCTATGGTGAGAGACATCTGGTCTTGCCCTCATTGCCATTTGGTGGTGAAGGCCTGTGGATGTCCGCTGGGTTGGCGGGCCTTGCCCTGGTCTTTGCTCTGACCCGGGCTATTGAGGAGTATTGAGCCCTGTCTTCTCACCAAGAGGCTGCTGTTCGCCGGATCTCAGCCCCGGAAATCACCGCTCGAAAGGGCGGTGAGCCTATTGTCTGTCTGACCGCCTATAGCGCGCCTATGGCCGCGCTGCTGGACGACCATTGCGATCTTCTGCTGGTAGGCGACTCGCTGGGCATGGTGGTCCATGGCCTGCCCAATACGGTGGGTGTTACCCTAGAGATGATGATCCTGCATGGTCAGGCGGTCATGCGTACGGCCAAGCGGTCGCTGGTGGTAATTGACATGCCCTTTGGCAGCTATGAGGGCTCGGCCGAGAAGGCCTATGACAATGCCGCCCGGATCATGAAGGAAACCGGTGCTCAGGCCATCAAGGTCGAAAGCGGCGAGACCGTGCCCGACACCATCGCCTATATGGTCCGCCGGGGCATTCCGGTGATGGGCCATGTGGGCCTAAGACCCCAAGCGGTTCTGGTCGATGGCGGCTTTCGCGCCAAGGGCCGGACCGAGGATGAGGCCGCTCGGGTGATTGCCGAGGCCAAGGCGACGGCGGATGCCGGGGCCTTTTGTCTGGTCATTGAGGGGGTGGCCGAGGCTTTGGCCCGTCAAATCACCGAGGCTGTCGCCGTGCCGACCATCGGTATCGGCGCGTCGAGTGGCTGTGATGGACAGATTCTGGTCACCGATGACATGCTGGGCCTGTTCGACTGGACCCCGAAATTTGTCCGTCGCTATGCCGATCTGCGCGGAGAAATTAGCGAAGCGGTGCGTCTCTATGCCGAAGATGTCCGTGCGAGGCGTTTTCCCGCCTCATCAGAGACATATTTTTCAAAGACATAGGCCGAAGTCGTCTGGCCCTCATTGCGGGCGGACGCCACAGACGATAGGTTCCGGCCTCATTGTCCTCAGACGAGTGCGGAGCCAAAAGCCGTGACCGACGTTTTTGAAGAGGTCGAAGAGCAGCTTCGCTCCGACCAGTATATGGCACTCGCGCGCCGCTACCTGCCTTGGGGGATCGGTATCATTGTGGCCGGTATCCTGATCGCTGCGGCGGTCTGGGGCTATGGCGACTATCAGACCCGCCAAGCCGGTAAGGCCGCGGAGGCCTATGCCGAAGCGCTGGAGTTGGTGACCAAGGGCGATAAGGCGGGTGCCTATGCCCAGTTCGACACGGTCGTGAAGGTCGGCTCTAAGGGTTACAAGGCCCTAGCCCTTATGCAGCAAGGCGGTCTTCGCCTTGAGGACCGCAAGACGGACGAGGCGATCAAGCTGTTCGACGCGGCCGCAGAGATCGCGCCAACCCCCGTCATTGGTGATGCTGCTCGCCTCAAATCCGCCTTCGCCGTGATGGATACAGCCTCCTATGCCGATTTGGAAAAGAGGTTGAAGCCCTTGACCGAGACGAAACGACCCTATCGCGCCACGGCCCTCGAGGCCCTCGCCATTGCCAAACTCGCTGCGGGCAAGGCCGATGAGGCGCGGAGCGATTTCGGCGTAATCAACCTTCTGCCAGATGCACCAGCGGGCATGCGTGAGCGCGCGACGGCGGCCATCAGCCTGATTGATTCGGGCACCTCCAAGTCTTTGAAGGACATTGCCAAGGCGGCAATGGCCCTTCCTGAGCCCATGGCCCCGCCGCCTGGCCTATTGAATGCAAATCCCCAAGTCGGAGCGGCCCAATGACCTTGAAGCGCAATTTCACGGTCCTAGCCCTCATTTTGGCGACGAGCGCAGGCCTGTCGGGCTGCGCGTCGATAACGAACCTCAATCCTTTCAATGGTAAGGCCAGCGGTAATAAGGTGCAGGCCTCTGCGGGCGAGCGCATCTCGATCATCGCCTTTGATGAGCAACTGCAAATTTCTGACGCCCTCAAGGGGGTGGATTTCTATTTGCCTGACGCGGTCGCGCGGACCGATTGGCCCTTGCCGGGTGGAACGCCAGAGCAGTCGGTCGAACATCTGGCCGCTGGTGCCAATCTCGAGATTGTTTGGAAGCGCGGCATTGGTAAGGGTTCGGACCGCCGGGTTCACCTGACGGCGCCACCTGTCTCGGCCGAGGGCGTGATCTTCACCATGGACGCTGAAGCAGGTGTCTCTGCCCACAGCGTCAATGGCGGGGCAGAGGTCTGGCGTACGGATCTTGCGCTTCGTGACCGCCGTGACCGCGAAGCCTTCGGCGGCGGCGTTGCCTATGCCGATGGCAAAGTCTTTGTCACCTCGGGCTATCGCTTTATCGCGGCCTTGGATTCCAAGACCGGCGCGCTCCTGTGGAAAACGTCGGTTGAAGCGCCGATCCATGCCGCTCCAACCGTTTCGGGTGGCCGTCTGTTCGTGGTCTCGACCGACAATGAGCTCTTGACGGTTGATACAGCGACCGGGGCCTTGGGCTGGAACCATCAGGCCTTGGTTGAGCCTGCGCGCATCCTTGAAGCCACCAGCGCCGCCATTTCCGGCGATACGGTCATTGCAGGCTTTGCCTCTGGTGAACTGATCGCCCTTCGTACCGGCAATGGTAACGACATTTGGTCTGAGGTCCTGTCACGGGCCAGCCGCACCAATGCCCTGTCTGAAATTCGTGACATTCCCGGCCGTCCCGTAATCTATCGGGGCGATGTCTTTGCCGTCAGCCACTCGGGCGTCTTTGCGGCGACCGACCTTCGTACCGGTACCGCCCGGTGGTCCTTGCCCGTCTCGGGTATCAGCACCCCCTTGCCGGTCGGTGACGTGGTCTATGTGGTCTCAAAGCCCGGTGAAGTGATCTGCGTGTCGCGTGAAACCGGTCAGGTCTACTGGATCGTGGACCTGAACAAGGACCGCAAGAAAAAGCAGCGCGCGGCCTGGTCGGGCCCTGTTCTGGCCTCGAACCGCCTGATCATCGTGTCGAGCACCGGTGAGCTTGTGGCCCTTAATCCCAAGACGGGCGCGCTTGAAAAGACGGTCAAGTTGGGTACGCCAGCCCTGTTGTCGCCCATCGCTGTCAATGACACGCTCTATCTGGTCGGAGACAAGGGCGTACTTCTCGCCATTCGGTGATAGACTGTCCGATTAGGGCGGTGATTTGGCCGCCCATTTACCCCTTTAGGAGACCGCGCGTTCATGGCGCTTAAAGTCGCGATCGTCGGTCGCCCAAATGTGGGCAAGTCCACGCTGTTCAATCGTCTGGCCGGAAAGAAGCTGGCCATCGTCGATGACCAGCCGGGGGTGACCCGCGACCGCCGTTTCGCCAAGGGCCGGATCGGCGACCTTGAACTGATCTTGATCGATACGGCGGGTTTCGAAGATCTGACCGATGAAAGTCTGGAATCGCGCATGCGCCGCCAGACCGAATTGGCGATCGAGGAATGCGACGTCGCCCTATTCGTTATGGATGCCCGAGAGGGTGCAACGCCTCTGGACGGCGTCTTTGCTGAGATCCTGCGCCGGACCAGCAAGGCCGTGATCCTTGCCGCAAATAAGGCCGAGGGCCGGGCGGGCGAGGCCGGTGCGCTGGAAGCCTTCCAGCTGGGCCTTGGCGAGCCGATCTCCATCTCTGCCGAACATGGCGAGGGCATGGCCGATCTCTATGCCGCCTTCCGCGTCGTTTCCGATCAACTGATTGAAGAGGATGATGAGGACGAGGATAGCGAAAAACCGATCCGCATCGCCATTGTCGGTCGTCCCAATGCGGGCAAATCAACCCTTGTGAACCGCCTGATCGGTGAAGAGCGACTGCTGACCGGACCCGAAGCCGGGATCACCCGCGATGCCATCCCGGTTGACTGGACCTTTGAAGGTCAACAGATCCGTCTGGTCGATACGGCGGGCCTGCGTCGTAAGGCGCGGATCCATGAAAAGCTGGAAAAGCTGTCTACGGGCGACACGATCCGGGCCATCACCTTTGCCGAGGTGGTTATTCTGGTCATGGACGCCACCCACCCGTTTGAGATCCAAGACCTACAGATCGCCGACCTGATCGAGCGCGAGGGACGGGGCCTCGTCTTTGCGCTGGCCAAGTGGGACCTTGTCGAGGACCAGCAGGCGCAGTTGGCGGCCTTCAAGGAACATGCCGAGCGCATGTTGCCTCAGGTGCGCGGCACGCCTGTTATCGCCCTGTCGGGTGAGACGGGTAAGGGCGTGGATCGCCTGATGCCCGCCGTGACCAAGGTCTATAAGGACTGGTCCACCAAGATTAAGACCCGCGACCTCAATGACTGGCTCCAGATGGCCATGCAGCGTCACTCGCCGCCTTCGGTAGGCGGGCGGCGGATCAAGCCGAAATATATGGCGCAGATCAAGGCGCGGCCTCCTACGTTCGTGCTCTTCTCATCGCGAGCGGCAGAAATGCCTGAAAGCTATCGGCGCTATCTGGTCAACAGCCTGCGCGAAAGTTTCGACATCCCCGGCGTGCCCCTGCGGATCACCATCAAGTCGGGGGCCAATCCCTATGCCGATGGCGATGGCAAACCGACCTCACGCGCGGGCTATAAGCCAAGCCGAGAGCGCGCGGCCAAGGCCGCTGCGTCGGTCGAAAAGGTCAAGGCTGCCGCCGAAGCCAAGGCCGCGCCTGCGCCCGTGTTAGAGCTTGAGGCTCTTGAGGTCTCTGTTGCTGCCAAGGCGAAAGCCAAGCCGAAGGGTACGGGCGGCGGGGTCAAGTCGCCTCGCGCCAAGGCTCGCGCCTTGGCCAAGACCGCCTCGATCATCCGCTCACGCCCCGGCGGCGCGCGCACCGGTCCAAAGCCGCCCAAGACCCGCACGGTCGCGCCCAAGAAGCCCGCCAAGCCCGCAGGGCCAAAGAAGCGTTAGGTCTTGTCGGCCAAGCTGCCCGGGCGGGGCATCATATTGATGTCCGCCGTCTCGACCGCCATGGCGCGGATGGCGGGCAGGATCTCTTCGACACGCGTCACTGAGCGATAGGCATCGGCGAAAGACCTCGGCGTCAGTCGCTCTTCCATCGTGTGGGCGATCATGTGGAAGAAGGGCTGCCAATAGCCCTCCTGATCGAAAAAGATGATCGGCTTGCGATGCAGGTCGAGCCGCCGCCAAGACAGAAGCTCCACCACCTCTTCCAAGGTGCCAATCCCACCGGGAAGAACGACAAAGGCGTCGGACTGCTCGAACATGATCATCTTGCGTTCGTGCATCGAGGTCACGACCACGGTCTCAACCTCGTCATAGAGGATTTCGCGGCTGCGCAAGAAGTCGGGCATGATCCCTAGGACCTTGCCGCCGTGATTGTGGGCTGACTTGGCCGTCGCGCCCATCAGGCCCACCCCGCCGCCGCCATAGACCAGACGCAGGCCCTCTTCGGCTAGGATCGCGCCAAATTGTGCTGCTGCGGCCAGAAAATCGGGATTGGCGGCGTTGGACGAACCGCAATAGACACAGACAGATGAAATGGATGAAGGATTATCAGCGGCCGACATATGATCAGGTCTCCCAACCAGCCAAGCGATGGGCGTGCACCCCGCGCGGCTATGATCTGGTTATCTCCGAGTTTCGCGCGGACATTGCAAGGCGTCCTTTATGAAGAGTTTAGCTGAGCGTCTGACCTTTGCTGGCGGTAGAGTTCGCCACACACGCCGGTGGCCGATTGTCCTTGCGGTGTCGATGGTTGCTGGATTTGTCACAGCCTGCGCCCCTAAGGCCGATGGCCCGATCCCTGCAGCGGAGGTCCAAAGCGCGCAGGTGGGCTACTTACAAGCCCCGCGCCTGACCGCGGCCACCCTGTCGGACCGTTCGTTTACGGTAAAGGGCATAGCTGCGAAGGGTGCTCGCATTCGTCTGTCCAGCCCCGAAGGGCAGGCCTTCGGGACCACCGCAGACGATCAGGGTGTGTGGCAGATCGACGTACCCCGTAATTCCGCTAGGCCCCAGCAGGCCATGCTGTTTGGCCTGTCGGAGGACATTGAGGGGCGCATCATTCAGGCCGAATTCTATGTGGCCCTCTTGCCTGACCCCCAGGTTCCGGTGGTCCTGCTGAGAGCCGGTACAGGAGCCCAGACCTTGGCCAATGGTACAGTTTTTGCCATTACGACCGCTGACTTTGATAGCGCAGGCGGCTTGACCGTTTCGGGCTTTGCGCCCGCCGGAAAACCGATCAAGGCTAGCCTTGAGGGGTCTGGCACCATCGAGACGTTCGCCGGTCAGGATGGACGATTTAGTCTCGGCCTCACCCCTTCGGCCCCGACGACTTCCCGTCAAATCGAGATCCAGTCTGGCATTGATCAACGGACCCTTAATCTAGATGTTTCTGCCCAGAGACTGCCTGCTGGAACCTTGGCCGACACAACGCGGTTGATAGGGGGGTGGCGGATTGACTGGACGACCCCCAGTGGCGGCGTGCAGACCACCTATATTCAAAGTCCAAAGGCTGGCGTGAAGCCATGATCGGTTCCCTATGAGTTTGCGTATGTCTGCCCCCTCTCGCCGCGATTCTGCCCCCGGTGCCATTGCTGAACGACGCGCTGCAGTTCCCTTGCTGGGCGTGCTCAATGACCTCTGGATGCTTGTCCTGCGGTCCAAGGCCGATCATCTGAAGACCCGTCTCAGCGTGTCCCTGATCCTGACCATCGGTGGTAAGGCTATTGGCGTCTTGGCCCCCTTGTTGTTGGGTAAGGCGGTCAATCAGTTGGCCGAAGGGCAGAGCGCGGCGGTGGGTGCGCTCTATGGCTTTGTCGGCCTTGCGGTCGGATGGGCGACCATTCGCTTTCTGTCTGCAGCGGCCCCTCAGGCGCGCGATGCGATCTTCACACCGGTTGCGCAGGCGGCGCAGCAACGGGCGGCCACCGAGACCTTTGCCCACGCCCTGTCCCTGTCTATCGATTTTCACCAGACCAAGCGCACGGGGTCTTTGTCGCGCGTGATCGATCGTGGCGCGCGTTCGATTGATTTTCTTCTGCGGACCCTCGTTTTCAATCTCGCCCCAACGGCTTTGGAACTGGTGATGGCGGCGGCGGTCTTGGCCAAGGCCTATGATTGGCGCTTTGCGGCCACAGCGGTGGTGACGGTTGTGATCTATGGGGTCTTGACCTTCAGCATCTCCGACTGGCGCATCGGCCATCGCCGCGCTCTGAACGAGGCCGATTCCGAGGCGGCGGGCCGCGCGGTCGATGCCCTGATGAACTATGAGACGGTCAAGACCTTTGGGGCCGAGACGCGGGCGGCGGCCACCTATGACCGCGCCTTGGCCGGCTATGCGCAGGCCTCGATCAAGGCCAACACCTCGCTGGCCGTGCTCAATGGGGTGCAGGCCTTGGTCATGAACCTTGGCCTCGGTGTCATGGCGGTTCTGGCGGGCCATGAGGCTATGGCCGGGCGGATGGGCCCAGGCGATGTCACGGCCGCGATCCTGATCCTGATCGCCCTCTATCAGCCCCTGAACATTCTCGGCTTTGCCTATCGCGAGATCCGGCAGTCCTTCATCGATATGGAGGCCATGCTAGAACTGACCCGGCTCAAGCCCGATGTTGCCGATGCCCCTGACGCTGTGGATCTACCGACGACGGTGGATCGGCGCGGTGGCAAGGTCCAGTTCGAGGCCGTGTCCTATCGCCATGATGCTCGCTCAGAGGGTCTGGTTGACGTGTCGTTTGATGTCGAGCCGGGCACAACCACCGCGCTGGTTGGCCCGTCGGGTGCGGGCAAGACAACCCTTGTACGGTTAGCCTTGCGCTTGATTGACCCGCAGGTCGGCACGGTTCGTTTGGACGGTCTTGATCTTCGCAAGATCAAGCAGGCGTCGCTGCGCGGTGCTGTCGCTCTGGTGCCGCAGGATGTGGCCCTGTTCAATGATAGCGTCCGCAGTAACATCGCCTTTTCGAGGCCTGATGCCGATGATGCGGCGGTCTGGGCGGCGGCAGAGGCCGCTGAGCTGGGCGACTTCATCCGAGGCCTGCCCGAAGGTATGGCCACGCGGGTGGGGGAGCGCGGCCTGAAACTGTCGGGCGGTGAGCGGCAAAGGGTCGGGATCGCCCGCGCCCTGATGGCCGACCCCCGCGTCCTGATCCTCGACGAGGCCACCAGCGCCCTCGACAGCCGCACCGAAGAGGCGATCCAAGCCACCCTGCGCCGGGCTCGCCAAGGTCGCACCACCCTTGTTGTGGCCCACCGGCTCTCGACCATCGCCGATGCGGACGAGATCATCGTCTTAAAGGCTGGCCGAGTGGTTGAGCGCGGCAATCACGAGGCCCTGATCGCGGCCAATGGCGAATATGCCCAACTCTGGCGCAAACAGACCCGCGATCAGGGGGATGGGGACTGAAACAAGGCCCCCTTCGGCGCTGCGCGCCACTTCCCCCAGAGGGGGAAGATCTTGGTGCTCTAAATCTTCCCCCTCTGGGGGAAGTACCGGCGTAGCCGGGGTAGGGGGCCGGGCGATCACGCAAAACCCCAAGGTGACGTGAGGATAGGCTTGTTTTTGTTGGCGTGACGCACAACAGTCATCTGAAGACAAACACGGTCCGAGCCAAGGGTTCAGG
>CANESI010000024.1 GCA_947441065.1 Caulobacteraceae bacterium | reverse complement strand
CTCGAACAGCGCGATATCTTGCTCGTTCAGGCCCGCAAGCGGTGGCTTGATGACGAGCAAGTGGCTCGGGACGAACTGGAAGCCTTCAAAAATAATATTGAACAGGCCCTCAGTGAGCGGGACATGTCGCTCGTCCGGGCCCGTAAGCAGCAGATCGACGATGAGCAAATGGTTCGCGATGAACTGGATGCTTTCAAGAACAATGTCGAGCAGGCCCTTGGCGAGCGGGATATCTCGCTCGTCCGCGCCCGTAAGCAGCAGATTGACGACGGACAATTGGTTCGCGATGAACTGGATGCTTTCAAACACAACATAGAAGAGACCCTCGGCGAGCGGGATATCTCGCTCGTCCAGGCCCGTAAAAAGCAGATCGATCTTCAGGGGACGGTGGAATATACCCGCCAAACCATAGCCGAACTGCAAGCGACCTACGACCGGGCTCAACAGGCCATTTTGGACGCGGAGGCCGAATCAGAGCGGCGGCTTCAGGCGCTTGCTGACGCAAAGGCAGAGGCTGAAGCCGAATCAGCGCGCCAACTGCAAGCCCTCAATGAGGCCAAGGCCGAGGCCGAAGCCGAAGCAGAGCGGCAGCTTCAAGCTCTCGCTAACGCAAAGGCAGAGGCTGAAGCCGAATCAGGGCGCCAAGTCCGCGCCCTCACTGAGACCAATGCTCAGGCCGATCTGAAGAACCACAGCCTGCAACGCCAAATTAGCGAACAGGCCGAATCACTGGCCCTGCTGGAGCAGAGGCAGGCTCAGATCGCAGCGGCCTATAGCGCTATTGCCACCAGCACGACCTGGCGGGTGACCGCGCCGGTGCGCCAATGGATGGCACGCCATCCGGGTCTGTCGACGCGGACGCGGCAGGTGCTGAAACTGATCTATTGGACGGTCAGCCTGAAACTGCCCGAGCGGCTGAAACAGCGGCGTCAGTTCAAGAATGCTCAGGCTGCGGAGACGGTGCGACTGTCTAATACGAGTGTCGGCCAAGAGGCCTTAACGCCAACGCCAAGTCCCGCACCACCCCCACCTCTCCCACACAGACCCTTTCCTTGGCCCATCGCCGATGCGCCCAACACGCCGCGCGAGATTCTCAGCGCCTATGATCTGCGGACGGATGATTCGGTGCCGCCAGAGGCTGAACGCGGTCGGCAATTTATCGAGCGGTTCGATCTGTTGGGGGCCAGCCCCCGTTTTTCCGATGCCGTCGCCTTCCTCAATGCCCGCAGTCGATCATCGCTGGTCGGACCTAATGATCCGGGGCCGGATGTGTCGATCATCATCCCGGTCTATGGGCAACTGGCCTATACGCTCAACTGTCTGGATTCGCTGATCGGGCACGAGACGCGCTATCGGTTCGAGATCCTGATCGGGGATGATGGTTCGCCCGATGACAGCGGCCTGCACCTGCCCAACCTGCTCGACGTGACCCATGTGCGGCACAGCCAGAACAAGGGCTTTATCCGCAACTGCAACAGTGTCGCTGAGCGTGCGCGGGGCCATTATGTGGTGATGCTCAATAATGATGTGCGGGTTGTCGCCGGTTGGCTGGACGAGATGATCGGCAGCTTTGCCCTGTTCCCCAAGGCGGGCCTTGTCGGGTCCAAGTTGTTCTATCCCGATGGGTCGCTGCAGGAGGCGGGCGGTATCATCTGGCAAGACGGCTCGGCTTGGAACTATGGCCGCGACGATGATCCCAACCGGCCGCAATATTCCTATGCCCGTCAGGTGGACTATATTTCGGGGGCCTCCATCGCCGTTCCGACCGACCTTTGGCATTCGCTGGGCGGGTTCGACGAGGCCTATGTGCCAGCCTATTGCGAAGATTCTGATCTGGCCTTCCGCATCCGCGATGCCGGGCACGAGGTCTGGATGCAGCCCCTGTCACGCGTCATCCACTATGAGGGCAAGACCTCGGGTACGGACCTTGGGTCCGGTGCCAAGGCCTATCAGGTGATCAATCAAGAACGGCTCAAGGATCGCTGGGCCTTGGTGCTCGCCGATCACCGTCCCAATGGCGTGGCCCCAGAATTTGAACGCGAGCGCAAGGTTTCTAAGCGTGTTCTTGTTATAGACGCGACGGCCCCAACGCCCGATCAGGACGCAGGCTCGGTCACGACGGTCAAGGTCATGGAGGTGTTCCAAGCCCTTGATTACAAGGTCACCTATGTACCGCTCGACAATTGGCTCTATCAGCCGCGCTATATTGATCCGCTACAGCGTCGCGGGATCGAATGTGTCTATGCGCCGTTCCACCTCAAGCTCGAAGCCTATCTTAAGGAGAATGGACACCTGTTCGATGTGGTCCATGTCTTCCGGTTCAATGTCATGCAGGACGCCATTTCGGCGATCAAAAAGCACTGTCCGCAGGCCCAGATCATCTTCAACAATATGGACCTGCACTATTTGCGGGTCGAACGTCAGGCGCGGATCGAAAATTCTGACCTCCTGCGCGCCACGGCCAAGTCGCTCAAAACCACCGAGTTGGCGGTGATGGAAAAGGCCCATGTGGTCTGTGTGCCCTCGACCGTCGAAAAGGCGCTGCTGGAGGCGGAGACCAAGCTAACCAAGCCGGTCGCTGTCATGCCCTTCATGATCGACCTGCCCGACCGCGCCAGCGGCTTTGGCCCACCACGGCGCGACATCCTGTTTTTGGGCGGCTATGGCCATAGTCCCAATATCGATGCCGCCGTCTGGATGGCGCAGGAGATTTGGCCGCTGATCCGCCACCGCATGGTCGGCAGCCGCTTGGTCTTGGCCGGTGCCAATCCCACACCAGAGGTCTTGGGCCTCGCCGCAGGCGACATCCTGGTTCCGGGTCGGGTGGATGATCTGGGGCCCCTGTTCGCCAGCGCCAGCGTCTTTGTCGCGCCCCTGCGCTACGGAGCTGGCGTTAAGGGCAAGATCTATTCGGCCTTTGGCGCCGGGGTGCCTGTCGTCTCGACTGCCATCGGGGTTGAGGGCATGAACCTGACCGAAGGCGTCCATGCCCTGATCGCCGATGAGCCTGCGGCCTTTGCCGATGCGGTCTTGGCCTTGGCCTCAGATCAGCAGCGCTGGAGCGACATTGCCGAGGCCGGGTGGACCTTTGTGCGCGACCATCACGGTATTGCTGCGGGTTGCGACGCAATGAGGCCTTTGCTGAATTTACAATAGTTTGACCTAATCTGCGGGCTCTCTTGAGCGCCATCACGTCTGAAAGTCGACCCCATGTCAGAGCATTGCCCGGTCTGTCTGTCCTCAAGAGTCAATCAAGAGACCGTGGTCGATGGCTATAACTTCTTTGGCTGTAAGACCTGCGACACCATCTTTCTCGATCCCCACTATCTGATCGAATTTGATGAGGGCCGCCCCCTTCGCGACTATGATGCCAGCTATTGGGTCAATGAGGATGAGGCTGCACGCTCGCGGGCCTATGGCGCGGCCCTGTGCCGGGTCGCCGAGACCCTGCTCTATGCCCGCAGACCGGTAAAAAGGTTCCTCGATCTGGGCGCGGGCGCGGGCTATCTGCTCGATTCGCTGGCCACCTATTTGCCCCAGAGCAAGTCGACCTTCTGGGGGATTGAGCGCTTTCCTCCGGCCAATCACTCGGCCCATCCCAACTATATTATCGGCACCACTGCCGATCTTGAAGGGAAGTTCGATGCCGGGGTCTGTATCGAGGTCGTCGAGCACCTGACCCCCAACCAGCTCAAGGGTTTTGCCCGCGAACTGTCACAGGTCTGTAATCCCGATGCGGTCTTTTTGATCAATACGGGCATGCCGCAGTTTGTGCGGGCCGAGGGCTACGCCTATCTCGATCCTGTCCGCCGAGGTCACATCATCAGCTATGGCCTTAACGCCATCGAACGGATTTTCGGGCCCTTCGGCTTTGTCACCCACGCCCTTCCCGGCAAGGACTGGGCCTATCTGATCGAATATATGCCTAGTGCGCCACAAAATGGCAGCATGGTTGATCGGATCTGGACGGCTTGCCCAGAGAATATTGGCCTCTTGCACGATGGCACTATGGGCAATCTGCTCTATTGTGCCGGTGTAGATGCCGCACGAGCCTACGGATTTTGAGCCTTATAAGCTCCGGATCGTCAGGGAAGTCCCTTCCATCCCTTGGACGATGAAGCCTCGTTTGATGGCTGGATTATAAAGTCAACAAAGAGTTTTCCTGCCAAACCGCGATAGACTGAGTTGTGGACATGAGACCAGTCGCCCTCGATTTGAAGCACCTTAGGCACGTCCAAGGGCGGCAGAACCAAGAATTCTTTCGGTGCGATCGTTGAGAGTTCCCGGTAAAAATCCAGAGCGCGCTGTTGGCGTTCGGGATTGCCCTCGCTGGTGCAGCCAAAGAAGCTTAGAAATGCAATTTTTGCCTTTGGTTGTTTTTTCTTCAACCACATCATGATCTTAAGGTAATTTTTCGCCGAATCCCGCGGGGATACATAGCCACCGAAGCGGAATTTCTTGAGCAACTCCTCACTATTTTTATAAAAATGATAGACGAATTGGATTGGGGATTCTGAAAGTTTCGGATCCAAGGTGTAAAACATCGGCCAAGAACTCATATCAATGAAATTATCTAATAGAATCAGATCGACTTCATGATTTTCGATGAGGTCTAAAAAAAGAATTTTAGATGGCATGTCCTGTTCAGAAAATTCCCAAAGGCCCATCTGCTCGGGATATTGATTTCGGAGCATACCATTTGCATAGTGAACAGATTTTGGATCGTCGTTCGCGACGAACATGCTCTCTAGCCAATCGAGATCTGGGAGCTCATGTGTTTTTTCAACATAGTATTTGACGAACTGCTCACTCATCACGTGAAAAACGCAGCTCATTATTTCGAATTCAAAATCTGCAACGAGATAGTTTGCCGTGTTGCGCGACAAACAAGAGCCAAATGTTGCAACTTTCATCAAAATCTCCGTCGACCGAAAATATCTTGAGACAAGGTCCGTTGGTCCGGGCAGAAAGACACAACGTCAAATTACACTGGTGAGACGAAAGATGCCATCGCACGCGATCCTCAAGCCCAACCTTTCTGAAGGCCCTAAACCTATCTGAACTTAGAGGAGCGGCCGAGCGGTCCTTTAGAGATACGCGTGCAAATTTCAGCGACGCGACTGACATCGATCACGCTCGCCGCTTCCCAATTTCCATCGACCGTGACCGTGGAACTGTCCGCATCAAAACTAGTTCCTGAGAGGAACCCGTACTGAAGGTCCATCAATGAAGCCGCATTCCAAAAATGGCCCTGAAGCATGTATTCGGGAAATAGCTCGATCAAGGTCGCACCGGGAGAGCAGAAGATGCTGTTCATCAATCCCGCGCCATGCTGTCCGACGACTAATCGCGTCTCAGCAAACAGCTTGATCTGCTCCAGCAGTGTCAGGGTACCAGTTGCGACAATCTCGAAACCCAAACTCGACAGCCTTGCTTCCAATTCACCGTTGTTCATGAGCGGCCGCGCCGTCGCGTCTGGTCTTGAAATATAGACCAAGCGATCTGCCAGGACCGGAACATCTAAACTCAATGCTTTTTCTTTTAAATAATCAACCGCGCGCCTCAATATAGCTGGGATTTCTCCAAAATATATCGTGTCGGAAAAAAAGAGTTCTTTAAATTTTAGGATTTCATCCCCCGCAACAATAGTATCTTCAGGCGTTATCCCCAAGATCTTTACCGTGTCCCGGGCGAATCCGGACAGGCTATCTGGAAGAACGACTTTTATACCTAAGGGCTTTAACTTCGTTACATAGATGTACAGATAGATTAGATTATCCGTCAGCCAGTGGGCATAGTTTGTGTGGCCACTGTTGAAAGCCAAATAACACGGGTCTGAAATTTCGCGCTCGGGGCTGTTCGGGACAACGAGATTGCCCCCATTCCAGTCGAGAATGGGAGGCCTCAGATCGGGAGAAACCCATTGGAAGGTCGATCGATCGAATGTTCCGTCCGAAAAGACCAACCCACCTCTCCTCCCCAGGGTTCGAACCTCTTGCCCCTTCCATAGCCGTAAGGAATCGGTCTGGTATGCCTCGCCGGCAAAGGGATACATCCCCTGCGCCCATCCGGCGATGTGGTTTGGAAAGACTTCATAGGGGTCGGGGGTAACCCGAGCAATTTGGACTCTAGGCTCAATGGTTTCAACAATTTCAACATTCGGCGGCCAGCCGGCATGATCCTCAAAGAACAGGACCCTCGGCGTTAACTCGCGCCCTCCAAACATGAGGGTTCTCCGCGCTGTGCGTTTGATCAGCGCCTTGACGTCACGCATAAGATTATCTGCCATTCGTGATCTCATCTGGCGGAATAGTATAACAAGCGGAACGAGGGATCGGGGCCAAACGGTCTGTTGATAACCCGGCCAGGACCAGCCTTCTCGAACCAAGGCATCGCCGCGTCAACCATACCGGTTGGGCCAATCAAAAGAACGGTCGAAGGCCCGCGTTCAATGTCGATATAGACAGACGAGATATCAAACGAACTCGTCTCATCTGGGCAATAGACGCCTAAAAAATGACAGTCTAGGGGTGGCGGCGTAAAGGCCGCGCGGCCCAGAGCGCCGTTGGGCTCGACCGGATGATCGAGAGGTCCATCCTCCGACAGGATATATTTCGAAAATATCGGATGATGGTGTGGGGCTGGGTCAACCCAACGCTCTAAAATCACCGAAAGGCCATTGGGGACGGCAAGCCGTTTGTAAGGGAACCGAGAGTGCACGGCCAAGCTAAAACATAGCAATAGGCCCGCCAATGCATCACGATCACTGGCTATGGCATGTCCAAATTGATGCTCAAACCACGCCGCATAGTCCGATCGCACAAAAGCGCGTCTGGCAATCCTGTAGACTGCCTCAGCCGACCGCGTTGCGCGCGCCTCCCAAAGTCGATCGCTATGGTCTAGCGTGCTGGTAATAACATCCAATGCCCTCATTGACGGGCCGCCAATCGATCAAAGACCTCGTTTGGAGGCCCATCCTCGACGATCACACCGCGCTCGAGCATTATCACGCGTGTACAGACCCGACGAATGATCTCCACAGAGTGGGAAGCGAGCAAGAGCGCGCGCGCATTTCCCGCATGAGACGACATACGTTCAGCTGCCCGGTTCATAAAGGCCGCATCACCCGGTGTAATCCATTCATCGAGAATCAAAATGTCCGGATCAACCGCAGTGGCAAACGCAAAGCCCAGCCGAGTCATCATGCCTGAGCTGTAGGTTCGTACGGGCATGTCAAAGAACATGCCCAACTCAGAAAACTCCTCAATATCTGGCATCAAGGCCGTAATCTGTTTACGACTTAGCCCCCTATGAAGCCCTAAGAGCATAATGTTCGAACGGCCACTCGCATCGGGGGAAAGACCAACATTGAGGTCTAACATCGCCGACACTTTACCTCTGGTAAAGACTTCACCACGTGTCGGCTCATAGACGCCCGCAGCGACGCGCAGGGCCGTGGTCTTACCCGATCCGTTATGGCCGTAGAGCGCGACGCGCTCACCTTCATAGATGGTGATATTCAGATTGTTCAAAGCTTGGACGACCACATGGCCGCTGGCATCCTTACCCAAACGTCCGCCAACCAAGGCTTTTAGGACAGACCCACGAAGCGAGGATTCAGACGTAGTAAAGACGCGGTAGATGAGATCAACACCGCGCAGTTCGATAACAGGAGCACTGGATGGTCGCGACATGATTCTACCTAAACCCAGAAAGCGACTTTGGACCGATTGGCGGCGAAGGCGGCAAAGGCCACGCCCATTCCAATGACAGCCGTGGCAATACAAAACCAGATCGAGGCCGGCGTCGAGGTTGCCCCCAGTAGCGGGTCTCGCACCACCGCAATCCAGTGATAGATGGGATTCCAGTCTACGAACCAACCGCCCTTTTGAAGCATAGTTGGATTCCAAAAAATCGGCGAAACAAACATGAAGAACTGAAGCACATAGGACACGACATAGGGCACATCCCTGTAGCGCGCCGACAGAAGTCCAATAATCACTGAGATCCAGATCAAATTAACAATCATGATCCCGTAACCCAGTGCAAACAAGATAAAATTTGATTTCTCTATATAATGAAAATAGATCAAAATCACAATTAATACAGGCAAGGTGTGCATGTTCACGATTACATTACGAAATATAACTCTCATAATGTTAATAAACAATGGCTGAGTGGAGTTTTTAATCATTGCAGCCCCCGAAACGAAGGCGCCGGTTGCCTCATTGATTACACTCACAAAAAACAACCAGATAAACAATGTCGCCGTAATGAAGGGCAAATATTCATTCAAGGGTTGCTTCAAAATTTTCGAATAGAGAAACCCTAAGGATCCCGCAGTTACCCCCAAGGTCAACGCCATCCACAAAGGGCCTAAGGCCGACCGTCGATAACGGTCTTCCATGTCGATCCAAGCCAAGGTTGCCACATTGGGAGTCATTTTAAGCGCTGCGGCGATATCTCGACTTGCCGCACTCGCTAATTTCAAAAAAGCCATACAGGAGGTCCAATATCGATCAAAAAATCTTCAACCGAGACCTATCAAGAATAGCGGCTTGCGTCTATCAGATATGACCATGAGATAGGAGACAATAACCAACCTTTCATATGATATTTATGGCAATAATTCGGCATTGACGATCCGGTATGCGATCCTAGGGAGACATAATCAATGGCTAAGATTCGTGCGCGGGCACCGCTCCGATTGGGCCTGGCCGGGGGCGGTAGTGATGTGTCGCCCTTCTGCGACGAGCATGGCGGCTCGGTGCTCAATGTCACGATCGACCGTTATGCCTTTGCCTCGATCGAGCCGTCGGTGGACGGCGGCTTAAGCCTGAGCGCAACCGATTTGGGGATGGTGGATCTGCCAACAACGGGCCACGATCAGCCTTTGGACGACAGCACCGGCCTTCGGCTCCATCGCGGCGTCATCAACCGTATGGCCAAGCTCTATGGCCAAGATGTGCTGCCTGAGGTCAAGCTGACCACCTATGTCGAAAGCCCGATGGGGTCGGGTCTGGGGTCCAGCTCAGCTCTGGTGGTCGCCATGGTCAAGGCGATGTTGGCCTATTATGACCGGTCCCTTGACGCCTACGAGATTGCGCGCCTCGCTTTTGACATAGAGCGCAAGGATCTGGGTCTGCGCGGCGGACGTCAGGATCAATATGCGGCGGCCTTTGGCGGCATCAATCTGATGAATTTCGGGGCCAATGATCAGGCTGATGTCACCCCCGTCGCCGCGTCGGGTGCCATGATGCACGAGCTTGAAGCCTCGCTGGTCTTGCTGTTCACAGGTGCCTCACGTGAGTCCTCTACAGTCATTGAACGTCAAGCCGAGGCCCTGACCCGCGGCGGCTCCTCCCTAGAGGCCATGCACAATCTCAAGCGCGAAGCCGGGGCCATGCATGATGCCCTGCTCAATGGCGACCTGACCGACATTGCCACGGTGCTGGACCGGGGATGGGAGGCCAAGAAGGCGACTTCGCCCGCCGTCTCGACCCCTCAGATCGAATCGGCTCTAGCAGCGGCCAAGCGGGCCGGGGCGCTCGCGGGCAAGGTCTCCGGCGCGGGCGGCGGCGGCTTCATCATGTTTATCACACCGCCTGAAGAGCGGGCCCTGATCATTCGGACTCTCGAAGAGGGCGGCCACGGGGACTGCATGACCGGACGGTTCGTCACCGATGGGGCCCTATCTTGGACCACGCCGAACCGCGCAGGCTAGGCCCTCGGCCTGATCACCGCGGATCGGCGCGCCAAGGTCAGGGGACTGATGGCCATCACCCTAAGGATCGTCCGGGCCGCGACTGTGCGGGTCGCTTGGACAGATTCACGGCTGGCCAATATCGGCCCCATGCCTGCAAGGCCTGCCACAAGGCCGCGCAAGACGGGACGTGCCTCGCCGCGCAGGCCGTGCATGGCCAACAACAGGGCCAACACCGGCAGATGCAGCAGGGCCACCACCGGCACGAGGGGCCATGGCGTATTCTTGACCAGGAGCCACAGCCGGTTCTTGGCCCCATGATAGAGCGCAAAATCGGACCGCGCGCCTAGCACGGCTGAGCCGACATGGCTGACCACCGCCTTTGGCACAAACAGGGTCGCCTCTCCGATCAGGCGCAAGCGATAGCCCAGATCGACATCCTCGCAGTAACAGAAGAACCGCTCATCAAAGCCGCCCATCTGTAAGAACAGGTCCCGCGCGATCAGATGGGCCGCGCCACAAGCCGAAAAGACCTCACCTTCGGGGAAGGCCACAAGATCGTGGCCATAGGCCCCGCGATAGGGGATCCCGGCGAGGCTCAGGACGTCGCCCGCCCCATCGATCTTGCCCGGGCGGTCGGCGGCCTTCTGCAAACAGGCAAAGCTGTGGATCTTGGGCCAGCGCCGGGTCGCCGCAATCAGCTGTTCGAGCCAATCGGGATCGGCATAGGCGTCTGGGTTGAGAAGAGCCAGCCATTGCCCCCTCGCCTGCCCCGCCGCCAGATTATTGCCCGCTGCAAAGCCGATATTGCCGCCAGCCTCGATCAGGCGGATCGCGGGATCGGCCTTGGCCGCCACCTGGGCTGCGCCATCGCTGGACGCGTTGTCGACCAGCAGCACTTCAAAATCGCCAAAGGTCTGGGCCCGCAGTGCCGCAAGGCAGCGTGAAAGGGTCGCCCCGCTTTCAAAGGCGACGATCACAACGCTGATGGCGGGGGCGGAAGCGGTCATGGAAAGCCTAACGGACGATGCCATGGCTTAACACGAAGACTGGCTCAAACAAGGCCTTCGCCAAGCCAATAGCCTCCTTGCGCCTCATGCTCTAAGATGGGCTGCAATAAAGGCTGGCTAGACTTGCACGGGGTTCTTATGGCTGACGCGACAGAGTTTTTCTCGCCCTATCGCCACGACTTTGTGCGCCTCGGCGTCTGCGTGCCTGCGGTCCGGCCCGCCGATGTGATGTTCAACGCCAATCAGACCTTGGCTCTGATGCAGCAAGGCCATGATCAGAGCGCGGCGATCTTGTTGTTCCCTGAACTGGGCCTAAGCGCCTACGCCATCGACGACCTGCTGTTGCAAGAGCCTCTGCTCGATGCCGTCGAACAGCAAATCGGCCGCCTGACTGAGGCCAGCTTGGGCCTGACCCCCGTCTGTGTGCTCGGCGCGCCGCTGCGGTTTCAGGGCGGGCTCTATAATTGCGCCGTGGTCATCCATGATGGCCAGATCCTGGGCGCGGTGCCCAAATCGTTCCTGCCCAACTACCGCGAATTTTACGAGCAGCGCTGGTTCACGCCCGGGGCGGATATTGCCTCCGAGGCCATCTCAATCGCGGGCGAAGAGGTGCCCTTCGGCACCGACCTTTTGTTCCAAGCCACAGGCCGCACGCCCTTTTGCTTCCATGTCGAGATCTGCGAGGATGTCTGGACCCCCACGCCGCCCAGCACCCAAGCGGCCCTGGCCGGGGCGGAGATCCTGCTCAACCTGTCGGCCAGCAATATCACCATCGGTAAGGCCGAGACGCGGCGCCTGCTCTGCGCCTCCCAGTCCGAGCGCTGCCTTGCCGCCTATGCCTATTCGGCGGCGGGACCGGGCGAATCCACCACTGATCTGGCCTGGGATGGCCATGGCGCGGTGTTCGAGCTGGGTCAGGTCTTGGCCGAGTCTGAGCGCTTTGCCCTAGAGGCAACCCTGACCCTGACCGACATCGATCTGGGCCGCATACGTCAAGAGCGTCTGCGCGCGGGCACTTGGAACGATGCGGCTCAGCGGGCGCGGCGCGATCATCCCGGTTTTGACATGGTCGAGTTTGAGTGGGGCGCCCCCACAGGTCCCCTGCCCCTGATGCGCAAGGTCGAGCGCTTCCCCTATGTGCCGTCAGATGCGGCCAAGCTGCGTGAAAACTGTTACGAGGCTTGGAACATTCAGGTTCAGGGTCTGGCCACGCGGCTCAAGGCCACGGGCCTTCGCCATCTGGTCATTGGCGTATCGGGCGGGCTGGATTCGACCCAGGCCCTGATCGTGGCGGTCAAGGCGATGGAGCGGCTGGGCCTGCCGCGCGAGAATGTGCTGGCCTACACCCTGCCCGGTTTTGCCACCTCGGACGCCACCAAGTCCAATGCCCTAGCCCTGATGCAGGCGCTGGGCGTTACCGCGCACGAGCTCGACATCCGCCCCGCCGCGCGCCAGATGCTGGCCGATCTGGGCCATCCCTTCGCGGGTGGCGAGCCGGTCTATGATGTGACCTTTGAGAATGTGCAGGCGGGCCTGCGCACCGACTATCTGTTCCGTCTGGCCAATCAACAGGGCGCGCTGGTGGTGGGCACGGGCGATCTGTCCGAGCTGGGGCTGGGCTGGTGCACCTATGGGGTCGGCGATCACATGTCGCACTATAATCCCAATGCCGGGGTGTCCAAGACCCTGATCCAGCACCTGATCCGCTTTGCCGCTGCATCGGGAGATTTTAGCCCTCAGACCGCCGACCTTCTGCGCGCCATCTTGGCCACCGAAATCTCGCCCGAGCTGGTGCCCGCCGGCGCCGATGGCAAGGTCCAATCGACCGAAAGCTTTGTCGGCCCCTATGCGCTTCAGGACTTTAACCTGTTCTATTTGACGCGGTACGGCTTTAAGCCGTCCAAGATCGCCTATCTATCTTGGAACGCGTGGCATGATGCAGCACAGGGCGGCTGGCCGACCGATACGCCCGAGGCTCAGCGCCTCGCCTATGACCTGCCGACGATCAAGGGCTGGATGGCCCTGTTCCTGAAACGGTTCTTCGCCAACCAGTTCAAACGCTCCGCCGTCCCCAACGGCCCCAAGATCAGCTCCGGCGGCTCCCTCTCCCCCCGCGGCGACTGGCGCATGCCGTCGGACGCCAAGGCAGATGTCTGGTTACAGGAACTGGAAAAGGGTGTGCCGGGTTAGGCTTTTTATAGGAGGAACCCATGGATGAGCCTGTCATCCGCAATGACGACGACCTGACCGCCGCCCTACGGGACATTGATACCCTGTGGCAGGCAGAGCCCGGCAGTCCGGACGGCGACAAGCGCGATGCCTTGGTTGCCTTAGTCAGTGCCTATGAGGATCGGCACTATGCCATTCCACAGGTCAGCGGTCTGGACGTGCTGAAATTTTGCATGGAGCAAAATGACCGAACCCAAACCGATCTGGCCCGCCTGCTGGGCTCCCGCTCCCGCGCGTCCGAAATCCTTTCCGGTCGCCGCGCCCTAACCCTCGAACAGATCCGCACCCTCGCCAAAGAATGGCGCATCCCTGCGGCTGCGTTGTTGGAGATTGAGGCGGCCTAACCCAGCCGCGCCGCCGCCCACCTTGCCGCATCGGCAACCGTGGGGTCAGGATCATCGCAGAGGGATTGGGCGACATCGCGCAAGGTAGCATCAGCGCTATTGCCGATGGCATAGAGGACATTGCGCACGAAGCGGTCCCGGCCAATGCGCTTGACCGGGCTCTTGGCGAAGAGAATGCGAAAGGCGCTATCATCCAGCCGGGCCAGATCGGCGAGGGCGGGGCCTTGCAGGGCCGGGCGGGCGGCCAGCGCCATCTCAGCGCCGACCTTGGCAAAACTGTTCCACGGACAGACCGCCAGACAGTCGTCACAGCCATAGATTCGATTGCCCATCGCTGGACGCAGGGCCTCGTCCACTGGACCTGCATGTTCGATGGTCAGGTAGGAGATGCAGCGCCGAGCATCGAGCTGATAGGGACCGACAAAGGCCTTGGTCGGGCATATGTCCAGACAGGCTTGGCACGAGCCGCAATGGTCCGTGGCCTCGGCATCCGGTGTCAGGTCCAGCGCCGTCAGGATCGCGCCTAAAAACAGCCAAGAGCCGAACGCGCGCGACACCAGATTGGTGTGCTTGCCCTGCCAGCCCAGCCCAGCCCGCGCCGCCAGCGGCTTTTCCATCAGGGGGGCGGTGTCGACAAAGACCTTGAGTTCCCCGCCATGGTTGGCGACGATCCAGCGGGCCAAGGCCTTGAGCCGCTTCTTGATCAGGTCGTGATAGTCGTCGCCCTGAGCATAGACCGAGATGGCGCCGGTGCTCTTGGCGGCCAAGGCCTCTAGCGGGTCGCGGTCTGGGCCATAGTTCAGCCCTAGCATGATGGCCGAGCGGGCCTCAGGCCACATGCCGTTGGGATGGGATCGACGCTCCAACGTGTCGGCCATCCAGTCCATCTGACCGTGGCGACCCTCAGAAACAAATTGAGCCAGATGGTCGCTGGCGGGCCAAGGCGCAGTGGCGCTGGCAAAGCCGCAGACATCAAACCCCAGGCGCAGGGCCTCGGCGCGGATGGCCTCGGCGGGGCCTGGCTGATTGGGAATGGGGCTAGAAGTCGAGATCGTCATAGTGACCGGCCGGAACCAGTCCGGGCCAACGGTCGGCCAAGAGGGGCCGAAAACAGGGCCGTGACTTGAGCTTCATATACCAGGTCTTGGCGGCGGGAAATTCGCGCCAAGGAATGTCGCCGAAATAGTCAATGACCGACAGGTGCGAGGCGGCGGCAAAATCCGCCAGCGACAGCCGATAGCCCGCTAGCCAGTCGCGGTTCTGTAACAGGCCCTCAATATAGGCCAGATGGGCCTTTAGGAACTCGCGGCCCTCGCGCAGATTGGCCAGATCCGGCGCGCCCAGACCGAGCAGCCGCTTCTCCATCTTTTCACGCAGCAAAAGGCCATTGACCTCATAGTCAAACTTGCGGTCGAACCAGTGCAGGAGGCGCCGCGCCTCGGCCCGCTCGGCTGGATCGCGGCCCAGCAGCGCCGGTTCCGGATGCTGTTCTTCCAGATGTTCGAGGATGGCGCGGGCCTCGCACAGGATCAGCCGCTTTGGCCCATCCTCCTCGACCAGAACCGGTGTCAGGCCCGACGGATTGAGGGCGAAAAACTCAGGGCGACGCTCCCAATAGCGCTCAACCACATCGGTAAAGGGCAATCGCTTTTCCCCCAGCGCCAAGCGCACCTGCCGCGAGGCAGGGTCGAGAGGGAACTGATAGAGGGTTCGCACAAGGCTCATGGGATCGGTTTGGCCTGATTCGGAAAGCTATTGAAACCTGCGGCACCCGACAAAGACACCGACCGGTTAAGGTCTGGTATACTGCAATTAGGCCTCTAAGTGTCCATCATGGGACGCCTCTGTCTCGGCAAAGGCCCCGCCATGGGGTTCGGCAAGGCCGCGCGGGTCCGGATGGATCAGGATGTCGGCGGCGGGAAACTCGACCAAGACCCGCTTTTCCGCCGCGATCATGACGTCGTGCGCCTCGGCCAGCGACAGTTTTGGATCGAGGTCAGCATGCATCTGGATATGGACAAAGGGCCCCGAGGCGCGGGTACGCAGCTGGTGCACGCCCATGATCTGACCGCCTTGGGTGATCAGGGTCACGATCCGCGCGCGCTGATCGTCGGGCAGTTCGCGGTCCATCAGTTGTACTGAGGCCTCACTAAAGACCCCCACAGCGCCCCAGACCAGCCAAGCGGCAATGACCAGACCGGCCACGGCGTCGGCCTGAACAAACAGGCTCGCCGCCGCAATACCGATCAGAGAAATGGCGTTGGAGGCGAGGTCCGCCGCATAGTGGGCGCGGTCGCCGGACACAGCCACAGAACCAGTCTGTTTCAAGACCCGCGACTGGGCGGTGATGAGGGCCAGGGTCAGTACGATCGAGGCGACCATCACCACCATGGCCCAGCCCTCTTGCTGAATCGGCTCGGGGTGGGCGAGGCGATTAAAGGCCTCCTGTCCAATCAGGGCGGCGGAGGCAAAGACCAGACCGCCTTGCAACAGGCTGGCAAAGGCCTCGGCCTTGCCATGGCCAAACCGGTGCTCGGCATCGGGCGGGGCGGTGGCATAGCGCACGGCAAAGAAGGTAGCCAAGGAGGCGACCAGATCCAGACTGGAATCGGCCAAAGACGCCATCATCGACACGGACCCCGACTGCCACCAAGCAAAGCCCTTAATGACGATCAAGATCGCGGCGACCAGCACCGACAGGCTCGTGGCCCGCCGCGTCAGAACGGCAGACTGTTCCAAGCTAAGGCCTGGGGTGGAGGAGGTGTGTGATCCGGACATTGCGCCATCCTATCGTCTCGCCCTCACCGATTACAGCGCGAACGACTCTCAGTTGGGGAGACGGGGAACTTGTCGCGCCCCTTCGCCTTAGCCCTAGCCATCCCCCCCGCGACACATGCTAGATCAGAACGATAGGCGCGACGTGACGGGATCGGACCATGCCAGATTGGCTTTCAGCGGTAATTTTGGGCCTAGTTGAGGGGCTGACCGAGTTCATACCGGTCTCCTCGACCGGGCACCTGTTGTTGGCCGCGCAGGCTATGGGCCTGAAGGTGGCCGATTGGGATACCTTTACCGTCCTGATTCAGATGGGCGCGATCTTGGCGGTTGTGGCGCTCTATTTTCAGCGCCTGTGGACCGTGGTGGTCCAAATGCCGACCAGCCCCGAGGCCAGACGGTTTGCCCTCAGCATTATCATTGCCTTTGTCCCGGCCGTGGTTTTGGGTCTGGCCTTCCATGACCTGATCAAGCAGGTGTTGTTTGAAAGCCCGCGCCTGATCTGTTGGTCCTTGATCATTGGCGGCATTGTCTTGGCCGCGATCGAGCGGTTCAGCCCGCCGCCGCGCCAGTTTGATGCCATGCGCTATCCGCTTTTGACCGCGCTGGGCATTGGCCTGTTCCAGACCCTCGCCATGGTGCCGGGGGTGTCTCGCTCCGGGGCCACCATTGTCGGGGCCGTGCTGCTCGGCGGTGACAAGCGCTCCGCCGCCGAGTTCTCGTTCTTCTTGGCCATTCCAACCATGGCCGGGGCCTTTGCGCTCGACCTCTATCGGGCCAAGGACACAATTAGCCTCGACCAAGGCGGACTGATCGCCATCGGCTTTGTTGTTGCCTTCCTGTCGGGATGGGTGGTGGTCAAGTCCATGCTGGCCTTTGTCACCCGCTATGGCTTCATGCCCTTTGCCATCTGGCGGATTGTGGTCGGCGGCGTAGGGCTTGTCGCCTTGCAGATGGCGGGGTGAACCTTTCGGGCAAGGTTGCCTAGACCCTTCAGAACTCAGCCCCAACCGCCCTTTTGAAATTGAATTTTTCGTGACGCACTAGACCTTTATCCAGCCGATGGCCTAGACAGACCCGGTCACCACCGGAGATCGTCATGTCCTATCCCGCCCTGCGCCCCTTGGGCGGCCTGCTTTTGGCCCTGACCGTCAGCCAAGCGGCCCTCGCCGCAGAACCGGTGGCCCGCCAGACCTCCAATCCCTACTATGTCAGTGGCCTGACGACGCTCGACAAGGCGCTGGCGTTAAGGCCCAACAATGGCAAGGCCAAGAACGTCATCCTGTTCGTCGGTGATGGTATGGGCATCAGCACCATGGTCGCTGCGCGCATCCATGAGGGTCAGTCCCGGGGTGTGGACGGCGTGTCCAATAGCCTGTCCTTCGAGACCCTGCCCTATCTGGCCCTGTCCAAGACCTACAGCGACGACACAATGGTCACCGATAGCGCCGCGAGCGCCTCGGCTATGCTGACCGGCGTCAAGACCCGCAACGGCGCGATTGGCGTCGATGGGACGGTTGTTCCTAATGATTGCCCATCCATTGCTGGATCGGCGATCACCTCCTTGGCAGAAATGGCCAAGGCCAAGGGGCGCTGGACCGGTGCGGTCACCACCACGCGCATCACCCACGCCACGCCCGCCTCAACCTATGCCCATGTCGCCAATCGTGACTGGGAAGGCGACCAGAACATGTCCGCCCAGGCTAAGGCCGCCGGATGCAAGGATATTGCCCGTCAACTGGTCGAGGCTCCCAACACCACCCGCCTCAATGTGGCTATGGGCGGCGGGCGGTCACGCTTTCGACCGAAAGATCAGGGCGGCAACCGCGCCGATGGCCTCGACCTGGTCCAGTCTTGGCTGGCCACATCTGGTCCACGAACGGCTGCGGTGATGACGGTCAGTGAATTGAAGAGCCTTGATCCCGCCAAGGTCGATCATCTGCTCGGCCTGTTTGGTCCCGAAAACCTGCCCTACGAAGCCGACCGTGCGACCCAAGGCGCGGATGTCCCAACCCTGACCCAGATGGCCACCACCGCCGTCGATATCCTGTCCAAGAACCCCAAGGGCTATTTCTTGATGGTCGAGGGCGGGCGGATCGATATGGGCAGTCACGCAGGCAATGCCTACCGGGCCCTGACCGAAACTGAGGAGTTCTCCAAGGCCATCGCCGCTGTAATGGCCAAGGTCGACATGAAGAACACCCTGATCATTGTCACGGCTGACCACAGTCATGGACTGGTGATCTCTGGCTATGCCGCCCGCAATGATCCCATTCTCGGCCTCGCTGCTGATGAGGATAGTGGTGGGTTGGCCAAGGATAAAAAGCCCTATGCCATCCTCAGCTATGCGACCGGCCCCGGCGGCGCGGATGGTGAAAACCATCGCGAAGATCTGTCTTCCATAGACACCAAGGCCCCCAGTTTTACCCAACAGGCCACCGTACCGATGTTCAGCGCGGCCCATAGTGGTGAGGACGTGGCCATCTTTGCGGGCGGCCCTCAGGCGCACCTTTTCCAAGGTGTTGTGGAACAGAGCTACATCTACCAAGTGATGCGCCACGCGCTCGGGCTATAGGCAATTGGCGTCAATTCGGGGTTGAACTGCTCAGCAGGGCTTGCACCTTGATCAGAAAGGCGTATTTCCCTCTCGCAATCGTGATTTGCAAAGTGAGAGCGATATGGCTGCGGAACTGATCAGTGCCCGCTTGTCTTCTGGGCAAGACCACACCTCTTCGGATAGGACTTTGGATGCGGGCAAGTCGTCGGTTGAACTGACGATCCTCATGCCTTGCTTGAACGAGGCTGAAACCATTGAGGTTTGCGTTCGCAAGGCCTTGGGCTTCTTCAAACGCACCGGCATTTCCGGCGAGGTCCTGATCGCGGACAATGGCTCGACCGATGGCTCTCAAGGCATGGCCGAGGCCGAAGGTGCGCGCGTGGTCGCGGTGCCAGAGCGTGGCTATGGCGCGGCCCTGATCGGCGGTATTCGCGCTGCCCACGGCCGATTTGTCATTATGGGCGATGCCGATGACAGCTACGATTTCGAAAATCTAGACACCATGGTCGAGCGTCTGCGCGATGGCGCGGATCTGGTTATGGGCAACCGGTTCCTTGGCGGTATCGAAAAGGGGGCCATGCCCTTCCTGCACCGCTATCTGGGCAATCCGGTCCTGTCTTTCTTGGGCAAACTCTTCTTCAAGATTCCCGTCAGTGACTTCCATTGCGGTCTGCGCGGCTTTAACCGTGAAACCATGCTCAGCCTTGGCCTGCAAAGCCCGGGTATGGAATTTGCCAGCGAAATGGTCGTCAAGTCGGCCCTGCACGAGCGCCGCATCGAAGAGGTTCCAACCACCCTTCGTCCCGATGGCCGCTCGCGCCCTCCCCATCTGAAGACTTGGCGCGATGGATGGCGCCATTTGCGCTTCCTGCTGCTCCATAGCCCTGAGTGGCTGTTCCTCTATCCTGGCCTGTTGATGATTGGCCTTGGCGTGGCGGGGACATCGATGTTGGCGCTTGGAGCCGTGCAGGTCACGCCTCATATCCAGCTCGACATCCATACGCTCGTCGCCGCCTGCTTCTCGTTCCTGATCGGAACACAGCTGGTGATGTTCAGCGCCTTGGCCCGTCGCTATGCGATGATGGAAGGGGTTCTGCCGCCTGCAGGGAGCATGAAGAAGTTCCTCCTCGGCATGACCTTGGAACCCATCCTGCAAGGCGCACTCGTCCTGTTCATCGCCGGTTGTGTGGGGACGGTCGTTGCTCTGGGCCACTGGGCCAGCGTTGGATTTGGACCCATTGTCTATAATGGCGTGGTGCGGATCTTGGTCATTTCCCTGACCGCCGTGACGGCCAGCATCCAGATCGCCGCATCCGGCTTTCTCGCCTCTGTCTTCACCCTTCGTCGCTAAAGCCCGGCAAAGCTTCGCATGAGGCAGATCTGGAAGTCATGGCCGGTCTGGCTGGGGACCCTTTTCCTCCTCGCGGTCATTGCGGTGAATGGGCGTCCGTCGGTCTTTACCGACACAGATGACTATTACGATCAAGGCCGCACGGTGGTGCAGGACATTATCGGCACCTGGAAGCCCGCGCCGGTCCTAACCGATCCGATAGACATTGCCGAAGCCGCAAAAAAGAGAACAGCGGAGAGGTTTTCCCTCACATCCATGGGGGCCAGATCGGCCTATTACGGCGTCTTTCTCTATGCCGGCGTCGCCATAGGCAGTCTGTGGCTGGTCGCCGCGATCCAAGGCCTCTTGGCGCTGTGGCCTGCTTGGCGGCTTTCGAGAGCGATCGCCCCGCGTGCCAAGCCCTGGACCTTTGTTCCGGTCAGCTTGCTGGTGGCGGTGGGCACATCGCTACCCCTGTTCGCAGGCTTTGCCATGCCGGACGTCTTTGCTGCGGTCGCGATCCTGTGCGGTGTTCTGCTCCTAATCTATCGCCACACGCTGAGCCGAAGGGCTCAGATCTTCAACTGGTGTCTGCTATCGCTCGCCTTGAGCTTCCACGGCTCCCACACCATGACCGCCCTTGGTTTGGCGGTGATTGGCGCGGGCCTGATGGTGTTGCTGAAGGCGGATCGCCGCGAGACGTTTGTTCGCGCCAGCCTGATCACGGCCGCCGTCATTACCGGCTTTGCGGCCAACGCCCTCTATGCCCAATCGGTCAAGGCCAAGTGGGGCGAAGAGTTACGTCGACCGCCCTTCCTCAGTGCCCGCGTCTTGGCCGATGGGCCCGGCCGAAACTATCTGCGCGAGGCCTGCAGCAGCGGGACGCCCTATATCCTGTGCCGCTTCCGGCATCAGGCCCTTGACGATAGTGACAAGATCCTGTGGTCGGGCACGGCGGGGATCGGACTGTTCAATCGACTGGGCTATGAGGACCGCGTTGCACTCGGCAAGGAAGAGTTTCGGTTTGCGTTCAACACGGTCCTGCATGATCCGCTGGGTCAGGTCACGGCCTCACTGCAAAACTGGTGGTGGCAGCTCAACCTGATCTATGTCGAAGATCCGCTGCGCAATCCCTATGTCTTTCTGAATGACCGCTATTGGGGGGATACCAACCTTCCCCTCCTGATCCCTAACGCTGAAAAGTGCAAGACCGACCGCGCGGCCTGCCGCTCGCGTTTGCGGATGGATCCCTTGCGCGCTTGGCACACCACCATCTTCGTTCTGGCTGGCGCGTTCCTGCTTTGGCGTCTGGTACGAGGAGAAGTGGCTCAAGCCTTCCGTCAAAAACAGATGAGCTTTGATCAAGACGCCATCAAGGCCATGACCGCCGTTGGCCTGCTGCTGGCGGGCTATGTGATCAACGCGGCCGTCTGCGGCGTCCTGTCCGGTCCCTTCCCCCGCTATCAGGCCCGCGTCGCTTGGATCATCCCCTTGGCGGCGGCCGTCGTGGCCCAAAGGCTGGCCAAGGACACCCCCGGTCAAACCTGGGACGCCCTAAGGGCTTGGGGCCTAAGCCTCTTTGAGCAAGGCCTGCGCTTGGCGAGGCGCGCTCCCCTATTTGCCAAGATCCTCGACCTTCTGGACCCGGCCTTCATGCGCTTTTGCGTGGTGGGCGGCGTTGGCTTTGTTGTCGATGGTGGCGTGCTTCATGGGTTGGTTTGGTTTGCCCACATGGATCATTTCACTGCGCGGCTCTGTTCGTTCCTCGTTGCCGTCTTTGCCACCTGGACCCTCAATCGGCTCTGGACCTTTAAGGCGCAGGCCGGTCGCAACCATGCCAAGGAGGCCGGTCTCTATTTCCTCGTTCAAGGCACCGGCGGTGCGATCAATATCGCCGCCTATAGCCTTGTCATCATGCTGGTTCCTAGCCTTGGGCACTGGCTGGTCATTCCCTTGGCCATCGGTACAGCGGCGGGTTTGATGATCAACTTCTTGGGCTCAAAGCACATCGCCTTTCGCCATGTGGCCGAAAAGGCAGAAACCCTTGGCCAGTAGGATCGCTGAGCGCCGCTTTACCGATATGGCCGCGCTTCAATCGGCCGCCGTCGAGGCTATTAGCGCGGCCATTCTCGCCGGGGTCGCCGCGCGTGGGACGGCCAGCCTTGCCCTCAGTGGCGGCACCACGCCCGTCCCTATCTATGAAGCCCTCAGCCATCTGGACCTGCCATGGTCGCAGGTTCAGTTGACCCTAACCGATGAGCGATGGGTTCCCGTGGATGATCCTGCCAGCAATGAGGCGATGGTCCGGCGAACCCTGCTTCAAGGGCCCGCTGCGGCGGCACGGTTCACCGGTCTGAAATGCAATACTGAGACCCCAGAAGCCGCCGAAGTTCAAATGGATGGAGCCTTGCGCACCCTAGCGCAGCCGTTCGATCTGGTTTTGCTGGGCATGGGAGATAACGCTCACACCGCGTCCCTGTTCCCCGGCGGCATCGGCCTCGAAGCGGCGATGGACATGTTTGGCCCCCTCAAGGTCCGTGCAGTGCGCCCCGCCTTGGAAGGCCCGGCCCGACTGTCCCTAAGCCTGCCAGCCCTTTTGCAGTCGCGGCAGATCATTCTGTTGCTCAAGGGCGCTTCAAAACGGGCGGTCTATCGAGATGCCTTGAACGACGGGCCGGTTTTAGAGGCCCCTATTCGCGGGATTTTGCACCAAAATCAGGTTCCAGTGGCGGTCTATTGGGCCCCTTAGGTTGGGTTTCAAATCCCGAAATCCCTTAATTTAGTTAGGGAAATCGGCAAAGGCTTGCCGGTTTGCAACCTTGAATACAAAATAATTGGATTTATCGATAGTTTTCGCTATCTTCTTAGCAGGATTTGTTTACAATCTACCCTACCGAGAACTTACGCAAAAGGTGCGATACATCATGGGTGCCATTAAAGCCAACGCGGACGACGAGCCGCATCCCCTCGACGTTGCTTTGGGTCAAAGCGTTCGCCTTCGTCGCCGGTCGTTGCGCATGTCGCAGCAGGCCTTGGCCGATGCGATTGGCGTGAGCTTCCAGCAGGTTCAGAAATATGAACGCGGCACCAATCGCGTCAGTTTTTCGCGACTGGTCGAGATTGCCCACACCTTGGGCTGCCGCGTCAGCGATCTGGTGGATGATCTGGACGAAGATAAGGGCCGCTCATCCGAGCGGATCGCTGATCTTTCCAAGCTGCGCCTGCCCGGTGCGGCGGAACTTCTGGACGCCTATTCGGCCATCTCCTCGACCCGCCTGCGCCGCTCAGTGCTGGAACTGGCTCAGTCGATGATGGCCAATGCCCCAGCCGCTATGGCTGAAGACTAAACCCTACGGCTTGGCTCTATTGAACCAGGCTTAGGTGGGGCTTAGCCCAAATTCTTTTGAGATCTTCGACCACGGCGAGGGCCACGTCCTCGCCGTGTTGTCGTTCAATGGTGGCGATCTGGCCAATCATCTTGACAACCATGTCCACCGTCACCTCGTGAAAGCGCGGCGAAGCTGATAGTCCATGGCTCTTGCCGGTCCATCGGGGGGCAAGATGAGACCCAGCCTGCTCATTAGAGGCGTCCTGAAGATAAACCACGGAGGAGGTTGCGAGCGGTGGCATGGTCGTCCTTTCAGAGTCTCGCCGAAGCGGTAAGATCCATCTGTTCGGGCGAGTAAAGGCTGGGAAATGGATAGTCGCAACTAAATTATCAATGAAAACAAAAAGTTAGCTATCGCTATGTTAGTTTTGCTCGGGAAAATAGTAAGTCTGGCCTTGGCCTGACTTTCCGCAGCACCCATTCCTCGTTAGTCTTGAGTTTACCATTCTAGGAGGTTGCGTGAACCCGATCTACGACCAGATGCCGACGACGATCTTCGAGGTCATGTCCGGACTTGCGCGGCAAACCGGCGCGGTCAATCTGGGCCAAGGCTTTCCTGACGGCCCGGGGCCGCTCGATATTCGCCAAGCCGCCGCCGACGCTGTTCTCAATGGCTATAATCAATATCCGCCCATGGCGGGATTGCCTGAGTTACGGCTTGCGGTCGCCGACCACTATCAGCGCTTTCAGGGGCTCGATCTGGATGGCCTATCAGAGGTGACCGTGACCTCTGGGGCGACTGAAGCCATAGCCGCGGCCCTTTTCGCCTTGATTGTGCCGGGCGACGAGGTGGTCCTGATCCAACCGCTCTATGATGCCTATCTGCCGCTGGTTCAGCGCGCAGGGGGTGTGCCGCGCCTGATCAGCCTGCAACCACCACACTGGCACCTGACCGAGGAGATGCTGGAGGCGGCCATCACGCCTCGCACCCGGCTGGTCCTGTTCAACAACCCGCTCAATCCCGCAGGCAAGGTCCACGGCAAGAATGATCTCACAGCGCTGGCTAGGGTCTGCGTCAAGCATGACCTGGTCGCCGTCAGTGATGAGGTCTGGGAACATGTCACGTTTGACGGCCATGGCCACACACCGCTCATGGCTATGCCGGGCATGAGGGACCGGACCGTCAAGATTGGCTCGGCGGGAAAGATGTTTGCCCTGACCGGCTGGAAGGTTGGCTTTGTCTGCGCCGCCCCACGCCTCAATGCCATTGTCGCCAAGGCCCACCAGTTTCTCGCCTTCACCACCCCGCCAAACCTGCAAACCGCCGTCGCCTTTGGCCTCGGCAAGGACGCGGACTTCTTTGACGCTCAGCGTCAGGCCCTATCCCGCAGCCGAGACCGCTTGGTTCTGGGCCTGCTGCAAGAGGGCTATGTCACCCTACCCAGCGACGGGACCTATTTCGTCAATGTCGATCTGAGCGCCTCAGGCATTGAGGTGGATGACGAGATCTTCTGTCGCCGCGCTGTGCAGGAGGCGGGCGTCGCGACCATCCCAGTGTCGAGCTTCTATGCCGAGGATGCTGTGCGTCATGTGGTGCGGCTGTGTTTTTCTAAGCAGGACGCCACGATCGATGCAGGGATTGCCGCTCTGGCCAAGGCTAAGCGCCTGTTCTGAGGCGCCAGCGCGCGTGAGCCTTGACGCCCCATAGGCCCGCCCTGTCTAGTAGGGTTCAGAACGGTTTAGAGCCCGCGCGTAAGACGAGGGCCATCCAAGGGAGCGTTATCCATGAAGGCTGTTATCCGCCGCGGCACAAGCTTGATCTGTGATGAGGTCAGCGCCCCCATCCCCACTGCCGGTCAGACCCTGGTCAAGACCCTATGCTGCGGCATCTGCGGATCGGACCTTCACGCCCTGCACTATCTGGACAATATGGTCGAGGCCGGTATCCGCTCGGGCGGCGAGAGCAGCCTCAACCCCAAGGCCGATGTGATCTTTGGCCATGAGTTCTGCGCCGAGATCTTGGAACATGGTCCGGGAACGACCGGCACCTTGAAGGCAGGCACGCGGGTTGTGTCCATGCCCGTCCTGATTACAGCCAGCGGCTTTAACGCGGTCGGCTATTCCAACACCACGCCCGGCGGCTTTGCTGAGCAGATGGTGCTGAATGAAAATATGCTGATCCCTGTGCCCAATGGCCTGTCTACCGACCATGCGGCCATGACCGAGCCCTTTGCGGTCGGTGCCCATGCGGCAGCGGCAGCGGCCCTAGAACCGGGCTCTCCTTGTCTGGTCTTAGGCTGCGGCCCCGTCGGCCTAGCCGTCATAGCGGCCCTGAAGTCCAGGGGCCACGGCCCCGTCATCGCCGCCGACTTCTCACCCACACGCCGCGCTACGGCTGAAAAGATGGGCGCGGACGTGATCATCGATCCGGCCAAGGAAAGCCCCTATGGCCGCTGGAGCGATCTGGGCGTACCGGCCAATGGCAAGGAACAGTTCATGATGCAGATGATGGGCAAGACCTGGCCGCGTCCGATCATCTTTGAATGTGTCGGCTCGCCCGGCGTGCTGCAAAAGGTCATGGAGGGCGCGCCGCCACGGGCCCAGATCATCGTCGCTGGCGTCTGTATGCAGCCCGACACCATCGAGCCCTCCATCGCCATCAACAAGCATCTCGATCTGCGGTTCGTGCTGGGCTACACGCCCGAAGAATTTGCCGGAACGCTGCACGACATTGCCGAGGGCCGGATTGACGTGTCGCCGATGATCACCGGTAAGGTCGGCCTGTCCGAAGTGGCCGGGGCCTTCAGCGCCCTATCCAACCCCGACAATCACGTGAAGATCCTCGTCGATCCTCAACGCGCCTAAGAGGTGAGGGGATGACGGACCGGTCCGATCATCCCCTCACAACGGCTTCAGACCCTTGGCCTATTTGCGGGCCGTATAGATATCATCCAGCCGCGCCGGAGCCCCCAAGATCGGCTCAAGACGCGGATAGCGCAGACCGCCCTGATAGGTCAGCTTGACGGTCCGATAGCGGTCACCCGACTTAACCAGAAGCTCGACCGGCTTGGCCGGATCGGTGGCCGCCGTGATCGCCGCCTTCAACAGGTCCGCGTCATAGGCCACACCCCCGACCGCAACGATTTGCGTGCCTTGGATCAATCCGGCCCTAAAGGCGGGCCCATCCCACGCCACATCCGCCATTGCGCCGTCCTTATCCAGCACCACACCAATCGAATAGGTGAGGTCGACCGACTTTCGCCGCGCCTCACTGGCCTTGAAGAAATCGGTAGGTTTTGAGGTATAGACCAGCCTATAGCCGCCGCGCGTCAGACCATCGAGCGGCGCGCCCGGGCCGTTGCCATCCAACCGCGTCTTCAGGAAGGTGGTCCAGTCATAGGGCTGAACCCCATTGAGCGTGGCGACCACATCCTCGAACCGATAGGTCTTGGGCACATAGCTGCCATTGTCGACGCCAAAGAAGGCCTTGGCAAAATCATCGAGCGAGCGCCTACCGCCGCTCAGTTCTCGGATCAGGGTGTCGGCATCGAGCCAGATCAGCTGACCTTCGGAATAGTAGTCCTCCGACCTCTGCCAGCTGCGCCACGAGATTGGGCGGCGGGCGGTCATGATCGGATCGTTGGTCGTGTCACTCATGGCCCGCCAAGCGCGGCCAACGCGATTGTCAAAGGTCGCGGCGGTCATGGCCAAGGATTCCAAGCCCTGCTGCTTGGTTTGAAGGCCCGAGCGGGCGGCCAGTACATTGCCCCAATATTGGGTCTGACCCTCATAGACCCACAGGAGGCTATTGCGCATCGGGGTGTTGAAGGTCTCGGTCCAGAGGTCTTCGCCGCGCCGGAACTTGCCGTTCCAAGAATGGGTAAATTCATGGGCCAGAAGGTCTCGGCCGACGGCGCTCTTGTCCCATTCGGTGAAATAGGTCGGCCGAACGCCATTCTCGCTGGATCTTTGGTGCTCCAGTCCAATGCCACTCATCTTGTCACTGAGGGCGAGCAGGAAGTCATAGTGATCATAATGGTGGGAGCCGAAGAGCTTGTAGGCCTGCTTCACGAGGGTGCGATGGACCCCGATCTGCTCGGGCGTCGCCTCTAAATGGCCGGGCCGGTCAGCGACGATATTGAGACGGACAGGTACGGCTGCGCCGGGATCAAGATCAATCTGACGGTAATAGCGCCCCGCAAAGATCGGCGAATCGACCAAGGTGTCTAAACCCACTGGCTTGAACCGAACCAGATCACCCTCTCGGCTTGCCGTTTCCAAGGCTGTGCCCAACTGCCAGCCTTCGGGCAGGCGCAAGGTCGGCTCGACCATGATCTGACGCGCATAATAGCCTGCCGGATAGAGGGCGACCGCGTTCCATTGCAGGTTCAGCATTTCGGGCGTCACCACGACCCGGCCCATCGATCTGTCGGTAGGCGACAGAAACTGGAAGCGAATATCGAGCGCCTTAGCCCCTGCAGGCACCGTGACATGGAAGGCATAGACATTGACCGGATCACGGGTCCAAGCGACCGGCTGGCCGTCTGCAGTGATCATCAGTCCGGCCAATTGCTCGATGGGACCGCGCGGGGCGTGATTGCCGGGCAGCCAAGCGGGATAGAACAGGGTTAGGGGTCCAGCGGCGCTGACCGGCAAGATCTGGTGAACCGAAAAGATCCGGCGGTCATTATCTGTAGCATCGACCGCCAGCTTGATCGGCCCCGCCTCGTAGGGCACGTCGCGCGCGGCCTCGATCTGAGGCGCAGCAGGCCCCGGCATGGGTTGCGCATGAGCGAGCCCAGACAGGCTGATCAAAGGGACAAGGGCAACGGCAACGAACAATGACTTCATAGGGAGCATCCTCAGTAGACAGGACACGACCCTAGGCAAGCTTTGCGCCTGATCCCAGTCGAAATTTAGCTAGCCCTTATGAAAAAGCTCTTCGACCACCGGATAGAGGGTAGCGACGAGCAACAGGGCGGCGGTGATGTTAAAGGCGCGCATCTTGCCCGGTTCATCCAAGAAGCGGCGCATCTGAACCCCCAACAGCGCCCATAGCCCCACCGATGGCAGATTTATCGCGCCAAAGATCACCGCAACGGTCACGAGGCCCAATAGAGGCTTTTGCGGCGGGGCATAGACGGTGACGGCGGTGAGGGCCATGGTCCAGGCCTTGGGGTTAACCCACTGAAACAGCACCGCCTGATAGAATCGAAAGGGCTTGGCCTCGGCTGTCGCAGACACACCGTCCTTGACGACAAGGGCGCCCGCATTCGCAATCTTCCAAGCCAGATAGAGCAGATAGACGACGCTGACCCATTTAAGGATCACATAGGTCACCGGGAAGGTTTTAAAGATCCCGACAAGACCCAGCCCAACCAAAATCACCATGAACACAAAGCCGATCGACACGCCCAACATGTGGGGCACGGTCCGGGCAAAGCCGAAATTGGTGCCTGACGCCATCAGCATCAGATTGTTCGGTCCCGGCGTCAGGGACGAGACCAGAGCGAAGGCCGCGAGGGCCAAAAAGAGATTGAGCGTCATCATGGCGCAACAGTGCATCATTTTGGCTTAGAATAGCTTGCAATTTGCAGCGAAAATCTGGCATTTTCACAACAAATGACCAAATTTGACGCCATCACCCACAAGATATTGCAAGCCCTGTCTCAAGATGGGCGGATCAGCAATATCGACCTCGCCGAGCGGGTCGGCCTGTCACCCTCAGCCTGCCTAAGGCGGGTTCAGGAATTGGAGCGCAGCGGCGTGATCAGCGGCTATCGGGCGGTGCTCAACCCTGCTGCCTTGGGCATTGGGGTCATTGCCTATGTCACGGTGGGCCTGTCGCAACATACCAAGGCCAGTCAATCGGCCTTCGAAGCGGCCATGCAGCCGGTTCCAGAGGTGCGCGAGTGCCACAACATCACCGGCACCGTCGAATATCTGCTGAGGGTCGAGGCGGCAGATCTAGCGGCCTATAAGCTGTTCCATACCGAAACCCTCGGCGCCCTGCCCATGGTCGCCAATATCGTCACCTTCATCGTTATGGGCTCGCCCAAGGATGAGCGCGGCTAATAGTTTTCTGACGCGCCCTGCCGATTTTGGACTAGCCTCGATCAACAGGACCAAAAAGGGAGAGACCGGGTGGATATTGACGCCATGAGACGCGGGGCAGAGCAGCCCGTACTGGCCGATCAGAGCACAATCGGACAGGCCGCTCAGGACCTCGCCGACGCCTTTGTCACCGATCCCCATATTAGTTGGATTGTTCGCGGCGACCGGCACTGCGACGCGGCGCGGCTGAAATTCTTTCAGTTCATCCTGGCGGGCTCGGCCCTACCCGATGGCGAGGTGCGCCGTCCCGAGGCGGGCGGAGCCGCTGCGGTGTGGATTCCTTCGGAGACCCTCAGTGATCAGCCCCTCATCGAGGAGATCAAACTCCTGCCCCTGCTTTTGTCCGTCACAGGCCTTTCGCGCTTTGGGCGGCTGGCGGCCTTGCGCGCAGCCATGGACAAGCACCATCCGATGGACCGGCCCCACAGCTATCTTTGGTTCATCGGGGTGGCCCCTCGGGCGCAAGGCCACGGCATTGGCTCGCGGCTTTTGAAGGCCGGTCTTGACCGGCTGGATGCAGAGGGCCGCGCCGCCTTTTTGGAAACCAGCACCGAGCGCAATGTCGCCCTCTATCGCCGCCACGGCTTCGAAATCATCGCAGACTACAAGCCCAGCCCGACGGGACCCCAGACCTATGGCATGTGGCGCAATGTCCCTTGAGGCCACACAATGAGTTCACGTGACAAATGCGCTTTTTTCTGATGAGTTAAGGGCAGAAAAAGACCGCTAGGGACAGGGCGTCCCGAAAGCGCAACCAAACCTGTTGGAGGATATGATGAGCGACGGATCCATCGATCAAAAGGGCAGCGCGCCCGTCGACGTTTGGTCGATCCCGCTCGATAAGCTGGATGTGACCAATCCAGACCTCTGGACCACCAACACCCACTGGCCCTATTTTGAGCGCTTGCGCAAAGAGGCTCCGGTCCATTACTGCGCTGAAAGCGAGTTTGGTCCCTATTGGTCGGTGACCAAATATGACGACATCATGTCGGTCGACACCAATCACGGCGTCTTCTCGTCCGAAGCCCATCTGGGCGGCATTACGGTGGCCGATCAGGATGCTGACTTCATCCTACCCATGTTCATCGCCATGGACCCGCCCAAGCACGATGCTCAGCGCAAGGCCGTCAGTTCCATCGTGTCGCCCAGCAATCTGGCCAAGCTGGAAAGCACGATCCGCGAGCGGGTCAATACGATCTTTGACAGCCTGCCAATCGGTGAAACCTTTGACTGGGTTGACAAGGTCTCGATCGAGCTGACCACCCAGATGCTCGCCACCCTGTTCGATTTCCCTTGGGAAGATCGCCGCAAATTGACCTTCTGGTCCGACACGGCGACGGCGGCCGAAGGCAGCCCGCTGGCCCCGACCAAAGAACATCGCCAGCAGGTGCTGCTCGAATGTCTGGCCTATTTCACCGGCCTGTGGAACGAGCGGGTCAATGCCGAGCCCACCAACGATCTGATCTCGATGATGGCCCATAATGACGCCACCCGAAATATGGATCCGATGGAATATCTGGGCAATCTGGTCCTGTTGATCGTTGGCGGGAATGACACCACCCGCAACTCGATCACCGGCGGCCTTCTGGCCCTGAACGAGCACCCTGATCAGTATCAAAAGCTGCGCGACAACCCAGCCCTGATCGACTCGATGATCCCCGAGATCATCCGTTGGCAGACGCCTTTGGCCCATATGCGCCGCACCGCCCTGCAAGACTATGAACTGGGCGGCCAGCAGATCAAGAAGGGCGATAAGGTTGTCATGTGGTACGTCTCGGGCAACCGCGATGAAACCGCCATTGAAAGCCCCAACCAGTTCATCATTGACCGGGCGCGTCCTCGCCAGCACCTGTCCTTTGGCTTTGGCGTTCACCGCTGCGTGGGTAACCGTCTGGCCGAACTTCAGTTGAAGATCGTCTGGCAGGAGATCTTGAAGCGCTGGCCCAAGATTGAGGTCATGGGTGAGCCGGAACGGGTCCCATCAGCCTTTGTGAAGGGTTATATCTCCCTTCCGGTCCGTATTCCCGCCTAAGGGCCTTCCGCCAAGGGGTGGGGGTGGTTATGAAGCAACCGCACATGACCCAAACCCCCACCGCCTCAGCCTCACCCCTCCATCTGGTCTATGGCCGGCCACCTCTGGGCTTGGCCGATGTCCTGCCGTCCGCCGTTCAGGTCAGCCCGCTCATTCCCGGCTCACCCGCGATCGAAGAGATCGCCGATGCCAGCGCCGATAGCGCCGTCGTCTTGGCCCCTCCGGGCACCGCCGAGCGTGACTATGTCATTGCCCAACTGCTGAGGGTTCTAAAACCCGGCGGCGAACTGACCGTTATGGCGCTGAAGGACAAGGGCGGTTCGCGTCTGCGCAAATCGCTTGAGGCCTTTGGCTGCAACGTCGATGAAACCTCGAAAGCCCATCACCGCATCGCCTTTGTTGAACGCCCCGGCCTGGTTCAGGGCATAGAGGAGGCTCTGTCCAAAGGTGCGCTGCGCGATTTGACCGGCCAAGGCCTGTGGTCACAGCCCGGCGTCTTCAGTTGGGACCGCCTGGACCCCGGCAGCGCCCTCTTGCTCAAGACCCTTCCTGCCCTGTCGGGCAAGGGCATGGATCTGGGCTGTGGCATCGGCCTTCTGGCCCTCGGCGTTCTAGAGAGTTCGGCGGTCACGGCCCTGACCCTGATTGATATCGATTCTCGCGCCCTCAAGGCGGCTCAGCGCAATGTGACCGACCCGCGCGCCGCCTTTGACTGGTCCGACATTCGCAGCCAAGAGGGCCCCGCCGACCAAGATTTCGTGGTCATGAACCCGCCCTTTCATGATGCCGGATCCGAAGACAAGGCGCTGGGCCAGGCCTTTATTCGCCGCGCGGCGTCGGCCCTGCGTAAGGGCGGAACCTGCTGGCTGGTGGCCAATCGCCACCTTCCCTATGAAGAGACCCTCAAGCCGCTCTTTGCCAAGGTCACCCTCAAGGCCGAGGCCCACGGCTATAAGGTCTATGAGGCGCGAAAGTGAGCAAGGCTCCGACCGCTCGGCTCGACCGCCTGCTGGCCAATATGGCCTATGGCTCGCGCCGAGAGATCCAGCAGATGATGGATGCCGGATGGATCGTGCTCGATGGGGCCAAGCTACGCAATGCCTCTATGCGGGTCGCGGTGACGCCTGATCTGGTTGATCGGATGACCGTGCGCGGAAAGCCCCTCGACCCGCCAGCACCCCTGACCTTGATGCTGCACAAGCCACTGGGCCATGTCTGTTCGCACAAGGAAGACGGGCCGCGCATCTATGATCTGTTACCAGCCCGTTGGCGTTCACGCGAACCGGCCATTTCGAGCATTGGACGGCTGGATAAGGAAACGTCGGGACTGCTGCTCCTAACCGACGATGGCGGCCTGCTCCACCGCGTCATCTCGCCCAAGCACCATGTGGCCAAGCGCTATCTGGCCACGCTGGACAGGCCCTTAAAGGGGGATGAGGCCGCGATCTTTGCGAGCGGCACCTTGCTGTTGGAAGCTGAAGACAAGCCGGTCTTGCCCGCCAAGCTAGAGGTCCTCGACGATCATCGCGCCTATCTGACCCTGACCGAGGGGCGCTATCATCAGGTGCGTAGAATGTTCGCCGCCGTCGGCAATCACGTCAACGCCCTGCACCGTGATCGCATCGGAGCCTTAGATTTGCCGACCGATCTCGAGCCGGGCCAATATCGGGTTATCGACCTTGAGGGCTTAGCGCCCATCTTTGCCGGAGAACGGGTTTAGAGCGCCAAGGCTTCGAGCGCCTCTGGGCTGATCTCTGGGATGACGTGATCGAGACTAATGACCGTAACCATGCTGTCGCCTCGAATGATGTAGCCCTCAACAAAGTCGCGGGTCTGACGTGAGGCCACATTCGGCGCAGAATGGATCTGATCGGCCGCGACGGTTGAGGTTTCAGACACGTCTTCGACCATCAGGCCGGTCCATTGGCCTTTAACATTGACGACAATGATCACGTGATGTTCGGTCGGGACCGAGGCGGCAAATCCAAGTCTTGCGCCAATATCCACGACCGGCATGACCGTGCCGCGCAGATTGATCACCCCGACCACAAACTGCGGCGCATGGGGCATGGCCGTCACCGCTGTCCAGCCTCGGATCTCGCGGACCTGGCGGACATCGGTGCTAAAATCTTGGCCGCTAATTCGAAAGGAGATCAGCTCTCTTTGACGCTGAGGCAGGCCGAGGGTCACATCGCCCATGATTGGATTTTCCCTGATCACTGAGGCCCACACCTTGGCCGCATCCTGTCCCAACAACGACATTGCCCGACAAGACGTAAAGGAAGGGTTGGCACTTTAGAAAAGAATGTAAGACCTCATCGACGCCAAAGCAAAAGGACCCCATAGCGGCCAAATGGGCTAAGGGGTCCTGCTGATCGATCAATCATGGGCCTCAAAAGGGATTAGCCTTTCTTGGCGCGGGCCTTTTCAATCGTGGTCTTGTTGCGCACGCCGCGGCCCAGACCAATTTCCTTGGCAAAGTTCGACCGGCGCTCCGCATAGGCGGGCGCGACCATTGGATAGTCTGCGGGCAGCTTCCACTTGCGGCGATAGTCTTCAGGAGTTAGGCCATACTGCGTGCGCAGATAGCGCTTCAGCATCTTCAGTCTTTTGCCGTCCTCAAGACAGACGATGTAATCTTCTGTTATCGATTTGGAGATCGAAACCGCTGGCTTTTGGACGGTTTCAGCGACGGCTACAGGCTGCGCTTGGCCAAGTGTCGAGAAGCTCGCATAGACATTGCGAATAAGGTCAGGCAGTTCTGCTGCAGATATACTGTTCTTCGTAACGTAGGCTGCAACGATGTCACCGGTCAGTTCAAGAAAATCGACGTCATTTTGGGTGTCGTCGGGCAGGTTCGTATTCTGAGCGGTCATTCTTAGCTCCACGTAGTTACAGCGCGATCAGATGCATTTCATGGTTTGCTTAAACATCGCACACAGTAAACGCTACTAATAAGTAGTGAAGTTGCATTATTTTTTCGACCCTAAACATACAACAGCTTGCGCACCCTCCAAACCACCACCCTATAAATTAAATATAAGTTATGTAAATTCGGTGATTATAGATAGATTATAAACCCATATAGCGCTTATATACGATCAATAGATTGGTTTTAGTGAAATAAATGCCAAATTTTTTTATATAAAATACTATATAATTTTATAAAATAACACGACGTTTACGAAATACGTTACATAATTTTCCATTTTTTAAACAATGTAGTGTTTTATCAGTTGTTATAATACCAATATTTGGTTCGGCATGTATCAGTCTTGCTTTACGCCTATACACTCTTATCTGAGTCGATTATTCATTTGAGGATCGCCATGGTTGAACGAGGATGGCGATCTATAACCAGTCGGCCTTTCAGATAAGATGACCGTTCACAGAATTCTTGGCGACGTAAGCGGGATGCTTCGCTGTCCCTGAGCCTTGCCTCCATCGTCGATGCAAGTGAAGATCAATCCCGGGCAGTGCGACCAGCAAGGCCCGCTAAAATGAGATCAGGCCCGCCAAGCGGGTCCGGCAAGGGGGAGAGAAGGGCTTGACGACCTTGGCTGCCGAGCAAGCCCAACCGGGTAGAGAAGACCCTAACGTCGTCCGTAATCGGCTGATATTTGGCTTTGGCGGAATGCTCATCGGGCAGTTCCTTGCATATCTCGACATTCAAATTGTCAACTCGTCCCTAGCCCAAATCCAGGCTGGCACGAGCGCGAGCAGCGATGAGATCAGCTGGGTCCAAAGTGCCTACCTCATTGCCGAAGTGGTGATGATCCCGCTCTCCAGCTATCTGGCGCGGTGGTGGGGAACCCAAAGACTATTCATGATCTCCTGCACCGGCTTCGTCATTATGAGCGTCTTGACCGGTCTGTCGTCAGACATTGACACCATGATCCTGACCCGCGCGCTGCAAGGCTTTGTCGGCGGCGCTATGATACCGACCACTTTTGCGGTGGCCTTCTCCGCCTTCCCGCCAGAACACCGAATGATATCCAGCGTCATAATGAGCACTGTCATTTCGATGGCGCCGACCATTGGCCCCACGCTCGGCGGTCAAATCACCGAATTGCTGAGTTGGCGCTGGCTGTTCTTCATTAATGTCCCGCTTGGCCTCTTGGTCCTGTTTCTGGTTGGGAAATTTGGCGATTTTGATCGCCCTGACCCTCGACTGGCGCGCAATTTCGACTGGACCGCCCTGGTCTGCATGGCCCTGTTTTTGATGTGTGGTCAGTATGTGCTCGAAGAGGGCACCGGCGAATCCTGGTTCCAAAGCGATCTGATCCTTGGCCTCACCGTTCTGTCGCTTCTTGGTGGGATGGTCTTTGTTTGGCGGTCCCTAAAGAGTGCCAACCCCATCGTTGAGTTAAGCGCCTTTGGGGATCGAAATTTTCGGGTTGGATGCTTCCTGACCTTCATTTCCGGTATTGGGCTGTTTGGCTCGACCTATCTGCTGCCCCTATTCCTCGCCAGGGTGCGAGGCGATTCGCCGGGCCAGATTGGCGCAACCATGGTCATATCGGGCATCGTAATGTTCGCCATGGGGCCCATCGCCACTCGATTGGCGCAGTTTGTGCCGCCGAGACCCCAGATCATCTTGGGGTTCTTCATCGCCGCTGCGGGGATGTGGATTAGCCGGGATGTGACACCGGAGTGGGGTTTCAATCAGTATCTGGTGTTGCAGATCACCCGATCAGCCGGTCTGGCACTGGTCATGTTTACGACCCAGAACATCACGATGGGCACCCTATCGCCAGACCTTATGAAGTCGGCTGGGTCTCTGGTAAACCTGTCTCGCAATCTTGGCGGGGCCTTTGCTCTGGCCGTTCTCACCACAGTTCTCGCCACCCATTCAGCCCAGCATTTCCACGATCTGTCGGCTGGATTTTCGGTAACCCAAGCCGGCGGCGCGGAGATGATCAGCGGCCTATCGGCCCATATGCAAGACCTCGGCCTTAGTCGACCTGACGCTGCCGCGCAAAAGCTGATGGTCGGCATCCTTCAACGGGACGCCTTGGTGATGGCCTTCAGCGATTGCTACACCTACCTAGCGTTCGGCTTTGCCTTTGCCGCCCTCATATCCCTGACGGCAAAACCCACGCGTCTAAGCAACGCTCCGGTCGCTACCGATACCGTCAAACCCAACCAACCGGTCGAGTGAGCGATCTTCAGAACTGAGATGGCGCAGCGCCCAAATGTCGAACATGTCTCGGAACGCCTTCTCCAGGCGCTGTGCAAATCCTAAGGCATCGCCATAGGCTGAGGCTTGGAACAGGATCGCTACGGCCGAGCGCTGTCGGTTCAAGGTCTCACGGTCAAAGGTGAGACGAATGACCTGATCAACATAGGCCTGCTCAGAGGCTGCAATACAGTCCTGAAGGCCAAGGACAGCGAGCGGATTGGTGGCCGAGGCCTCATCACTCAATCCCAACGTCATGACCGGAATACCATCGGCCAGCGCCTGCAAGATCGAGGTGTCAAACAATGCCTGCGATCCCGTTGGGGCCAGGATCAGATCTATGCTCGCATGGACGACCGCACTGTCTGAGGTCTCCCCGCGTTCGAGATAGACCAACCGGTCTGGATCGATCCCATGGGCAGCAAACTTAGAACTGACTGAGTTCTGCAGCACAGGGTCAACAAAATACCGATGTTTAAGCCAAAGCTGCGCCTTAGGGACGTTGCGCAGGGTTTGGGCCCAAAGCCGGATGGTTTGGTCCTCCAAGGTCGCGGGATGGGCCAGATTGCCCAAGATGATCTGGTCTGTCCCATGGACCGGCGGCTGCAGTGTCTCAATAGATCCCACCCGGCCGAAGGGGCTGAGGACGGGACCGATTGACCAAAGGGTCTCGACGAAATTCATGGTCTCGGCTGAGGCGGCGACATGCTCGGTCACAAGGGCATAGTCGATGGTTGGCAAGCCACTGGTGATCCCGAACGGGTTCCAACTGACCTGAACCGGAGCGGCCTTGCGGGCCATGATCAAGAGACGGCTTTCAGCGCCATGGCCCTCGCAGTCGACGAGGACATCAATCCCATCGGATAGGATCAAGGCCTGGGCCTCGTCGTCCGACAGATGGCCAATCGAACGCAGGGTCACCCCCGGAATGGCCATCTCCTGATCGGCATTGTCGCAATAGACTGTCGCTTTCACATCGCACAGGGCTGTGAGAATCGGTGCCAAGGCTTCAGCCGTCGCCGAGCCGGTCAGGCTATAGATCAAGAACCCAACCCGAAGGGGCCGATTGGTGGCACGGCTATTGGCGAACCTAGGCCACTGATCTTGATGACGCTGGTGGATTGCCCCCCAACGCATCGCCTCAAAGGCATGGCGAATGGTGCCACCGGCGCAGTAGGGCAGGATGCTCAGAAAGGCGCTATGTGCGGGGTGGAATTGATAGTCCTCAGCGCCGACACTCAAGGCCGACTCCGCCTCAAGGGTGCGCCCCTGAGCAAAGAGGGTTGCCCCATAGCCCAGCAAGGCGGCGCCAGAAGCCTCTCCATCCATAACGCCGCGCGCCATGCCCAGGCTCGCCGGGCCCATCAGGTCAACGCCAATAAACTGATCTGCAACGGCTAGGGCATAGTCTGTATCGGTGTTGAACAGGGAGACGTCACCGCCATTGTCCTGCACCATCTGCAGCCCGTGAAAGGCCTGCGCGGTCCGCAAGGTTTCGGCCTGCTCATCGTAAAGACCCGCCGCCCCGTAGGCGGCTGAGAGCCAATAGTGAAGGACCGGTGAGAAGCTGTGGACTTCGATCATCTCTTTGAGACGCTCAATCGCTTGCTCCGCCCGGCCATAAAGAATTTCAGCGCGGGCCAAGGCTAGATCTTCGTCCGTAGCGGCGGTCTTCGACATTGTCAGGTCTCCCTTGGTCCGGGCCGCACCAGTCTCATTCGAGAGACAAAACAGAGATCAACTCTGTTCGAAGCAGCCCTTCATACAGACCCAAGGGTGTATAATTAGGGTTAATGGAGGGTTAAGTTTGTGGGCAAATTTTAGGCTAATGCTAAATTTCTAAAGCACAGAAGATCCTTGGGCCCTGACTTAAAACGAGGGTTAGCCCCTTGCGACCCTGGCCCGGGGAGAAGGGGCACTCTCATGCGGTGTCGAAGCGTCATTAGGCGGCAGCAAAGGCTTAGGTGTGGCAGGGCTCAGTGCAGGCCCGGCATATCGCGCTGCGCGGGGCTTGGGATGGTGCTCGGCAGCATCTTTCCCGTGAAGCGCGCAGGCCCATCGACGGGTACATCGGTCTCAGGTGCCATGGCAATTTTGCCTGCCGTATCGGTAATGGGGGTGCAACTAGCGCCGTTGAGCGCGGAGATTGCGGCAGCCGTCTGGCCCTCCGCCGGGTTTCCCATGGCCAAGCCCGGCATATCCGAGCCTGTGCAGGTCTTTTCGCCCCGGCGGTCGAAAACCGTCTTCAGTCCCGTATAGTAGTCGCCATCGCCATCGGCATTCTGGACCGCAAAGGCTATGACGCGTAACCGGTCATCGCAGGCGGAACGGTCAATCGCGATCTGCCCCACCGGCTTGCCATAACTGTTTTCGCCCACCATCCAGATATTGCCGCGCGTCCAAGGCAACATCCCGGCGGCAACCAATTCGCTGGCCGAAGCGGTGGCCCCTGTGGTGATGAAGGCGAGGGCCCTTGGGGCAATCGATTGCGGCGCGTCTCGAAACAGATGGGTTGAATTTTGATTGGACTTTGAGGCGCGGAACGAAATGCGGCTGAACAGGTCCGTCGGCAGACGGCTACGGCCCATAAGGTCGCCCATCAGGTCTGCGACACTCAGCAGCCCCCCACCATTATAACGAAAATCAATCACAACCCTGTCGACACCCGCCGTCCGAAACCGCTGGAAAGCCTCACGCAAAGGGGTCTCCGCTGGGGCAATAAAGGTACGCAGATTGATATAGCCAATCGATTGGCCACCACTATTGATGATCTGGGTGCCGAAGGTCGGTGATACTGGTGGAATATTGAACTCTGCCTTGGTCACGGTGACCGTCATTTCGGTACCGACCAAGGGCTGATAACGGATCACGCGACTAACGCCTGCGGTCGAGGGACCCAGCGCGTCAGACACAGCCACGCTCCCTCCGCGAACAAACAGGTCGCTGACACTAACAAGACTATCGGGTCGTTCCCCTATAGCCGTGATGCGGACCCCGCGCGTTAGTCCGGCACTAAAGGCGGGACCCGTTTCATAACTATCGAGAATGGTGACCGTGCGGTTGGCAACGTCATAGCCGAGCCGGATGCCAAAGGCTGCGGTCTGGCCCGAGGCGTTATAGGCATTTTCCTGAGCAATACTGGTCACATAGGTCGAAAACCGATCCTTATTCTGCGCCCGGGCGGTGGCCGTAAGGGCATCGATATAGGCATTCACCGTCGGATAGGGTTCAGGGTCGAGATTGACCGGAAGGTCTTCGGGGAACAGATACCATTCCCGAATCTGCTGCTCGGCCCAGAGTTGGCGGTCGCGCAAGGTGCAGGACTGAGCGCTCGTCGGAGGCGTGGTCGTCGAGGGTGCCACAGCGGCCGTACCCTCTCCTCCTCCACCGCCGCAGCCGCTGAGAAACAGAGTGGTGCATAGGACGACCGACAGGAAAGCGCGCATCTGAACCATGATCCATAATGTCGCGTCACGCCGGACCTTGTCTACGTCAAAGGCGAAATTTCACCGCAAGATTGCGTTTGATACGATCTGATGGCGGTCTGTTCGATTCCAAATTGACGGGTGCGTTTGCAGGCTGCGCGAAACGAAGGGCCACTCTTGCATTTGCCATTTTTAGCCGGTGCACGCTACCGACGGAGCGGCAACGTCATATCACCAAGGCACTCGCTTCTCGGATCGTGCTCAGTACCGTTGCCCGCATGTGAGCCTCGCGGTTTGGATCTAGACCCCACCCTCCCATGAAATGGTGAGCAGCAGCGGCGACATAGAGCTGCCAAAGGGCGAAGCGATGCAGGTCGAAAGGCCTCAATGCCTTATAGGCGGTTAAAAACCTCTGAGCCCCCTCAGGCCCGGCGACATAGCTGAGCTCGAGGACTGCACAGGCTAGGTCCGACAAGGGGTCGCCATAGGCGGCATCTTCCCAGTCCAGAACGCCAACCAACTGATCGCCTTTCCACAGCAGATTGCCCGGCCAGAAGTCGCCGTGCAAAAGCGCCATAGGACCGTCATAGGGTGCACTTTTGATGTCGGAGAGGCGCGCGCGTAGCCCATCGAACTCGCGATCCTCAGGCAGGTAATCAAAGAGTTCCGGAATGGGATCAAGACGGGCCGGTAGCGACGGTAGTCCCGCAATGGGCACCGAATGGATGTGAGCCAGGATCTGCGCCATCGTACCAAGTCGGGCGTCATCTGCGAGCATGGGAGACACGGTCTCACCGTCAATATGGTGCAAGATTACCAATGGGTGGGGAATGAACCTCAGGCTTTCATCCAATGCCATGACCCGGGGTGTGCAGAGGCCCAAGCCGGAAAGGGTGCGCAGGATGTCGACCTCGACGGCGGCTGGGTGTCCATTGTGATGGGGACCGTGGACCCGGACGACGAGGCTTCGAGGGGTGCTGCCGCCTGCCTCAAGGTCTATGCGATAGACATCCGCCGAGACCCCTCCGGACAACCGAACGGTCCGCAGGACCCGCGCTTCAGGACTGTGAGCGGTGACAACGGCCCTTAGGGCGGCGTCTGGCACGGGGATCTGAACTCTGGTGGTCTGAGGCGAAAGGTTCGACAAGCTTGATCAGTTCCCGATCTATGGATTTAAAATGCCCATAGCGGCGAACCTGATTGAGCGCTAGCGCGGATCTTGCGGTGGACAGGGCCCGCAGTCGCAGATCTCGGCCCACCTGCAAGCCACCAACAACCCACTGAGTAGAACTCAAGCGGGTTGGTGCGTGTGTATGTCTGAAGGGTTATGATTGACAACGCTTTGGGTGCGGGGACAGGATTTGAACCTGTGACCTTCAGGTTATGAGCCTGACGAGCTACCGGGCTGCTCCACCCCGCGTCAAAGTCGGATCGGGCT
>CANESI010000023.1 GCA_947441065.1 Caulobacteraceae bacterium | reverse complement strand
TCTGCCCCCTTGCTGGCCAGCCTTCTTCGCTCTGATATTGAGGCGCGAATTCCCCCCGGGGTTGGGCAGGTCGCGGGGCTCCTTCGCCAGATGCAGGGCGAGATCCGCTCGGCCCTTCCCGATCTGGTCAAGCGCCGGGCCTTTATGCGGCGGGTCGTGAACGGGACGGTTGCCGATTTGGCCATGGCTGGAGACCGTGCGCAGGCCGAGGCGGCGCTTTTGGCTGAATTGGCTCAAGGCGCGGCCCTGTCTGGAAAGCTCTTTGCCATTGTGGGCGAAGGCCCCGCTGATCTTTTAAGTCTTCGGGCGGCGCGAGTGCTGTCGGAGGCCGATGTTCTGGTTGAGGGGCAAGGTGCCGATGCAGCCATAGCCATCTTGGCCAGGCGCGATAGTCAGCGGCTGATGGCCGCTGATATGGATGAAGAGGCCCTAACGGACCTACTCGCACAGGGCCTTCAGGTGGTTTTGATCGGCAAAGAGGCGATCGGGCGGGCGCAAGGTCTCGATGTTGAAACCTTGCCCGCCGCCTTGTCTTAAAGGTCTAGGGACCGGCCCTTGGTTTCGGGCAGGAACAGGACCGCGGTGATCACGCTAATGGCGGTAAAGACAACCGGATACCATAGCCCCGAATAGATGTTGCCGGTTGAGGCGACGATGGCAAAGGCGGTGAACGGCAAGAAGCCGCCGATCCAACCCGTGCCAATATGGTAGGGCAGGGACATGGCCGTATAGCGAATACGGGTCGGGAACAGCTCGACCAAGCAGGCTGCAATCGGTCCAAAGAGCGCCGTTGCCGCGACCACAAAGACCATCAAGATCGCGAACACCTTGGGCAGGTTCACCTTGGCTGGATCGGCCTTGGCCGGATAGCCTGCCGCATTTAGAGCCGCTTGAATGCGAGCCTCGACGTCGGTTTTGACGGCCTTGAGCGCGGCCTTATCCAAGCCCTCACCATCGGCCGAATTGATGATGGTTTGGCCGATCTTAACGTGGGCGAGGGTCCCTGCGGGCGCGGCCTCGGTATCGTAAGAAACCCCAGCATTGGCCAAGACGCCCTTGGCAATGTCGCAAGGCGTGGCAAAGACGGCCTTGCCCACAGGATCGAACTGAAGGCTGCAGGTGGCGGGGTCAGCGACCACGACAACAGGCGTGTTGCGGCTGGCGCGCGCCAGGTCTGGATTGGCCGCTTCCGTTAGCATGTGAAAGCCGGGGAAGAAGGCAACGAGGGCAAGGCTCATGCCCGCCAGCATTACGGGCTTGCGGCCAATCTTGTCCGAGAGCCAACCAAAGATGATGTAAAGCGGCGCACTGGCCACTGTGGCGGCAATCATAAGCAGATTGACCGTTGCCGGTTCGACCTTGAGGAACTTTTCGAGGAAGATTTGGCTGTAGAAGAAGCTGGTATACCAAACCGCACCTTGGGCGCTCATCATCGCAAAGAGGGCGATAAGAACGATCTTGAGGTTCGGCCACTCGCCGAAAGACTCTTTGTAGGGCGATTTAGACAGGGTGCCCTCTTCATGCATCTTTTTGAAGGTCGGGCTTTCGGACAGTTTCAGCCTCATCCAAATGGAGATGCCTACGAGAACCGCTGAGAACATAAACGGTATCCGCCAGCCCCAAGCCATGAAGGCCTCCTCACCAAGGATCGTGCGGGTGATCAGGATGACGCCGAGGGCGCCCAATAGACCGAAGGCCGCTGAGGCCTGGATCCAACCTGTCATACCGCCGCGCTTATTGGCGTCAGAATGTTCGGCCACATAGATCGCCGCGCCGCCATATTCACCGCCTAGGGCAAAGCCTTGAATACAGCGCGCTAGGATCAACAGGATCGGAGAGATGATTCCCGCCTGCTCATAGGTTGGCAGAAAACCGACAGCGAAGGTGGCGCCGCCCATCAGGACAATGGTGGTCAAGAAGGCCCCCTTACGTCCAACCCGGTCACCAATGCGACCGAAGAACAGAGCGCCCAGGGGCCGCACGGCAAAGCCAGCGCCGAAAATTGCCAGAGCAAAGATGAACGCTAAGGTATCATTGACCCCGGCGAAGAAGACCTTGGACAGGACTTGGGTCAGGGTGCCGAAGATGAAGAAATCATACCACTCGAAGGTCGTTCCAGCGGAGGACGCAGCGACGACCGTTCGCATGGGGGTGGGAGCGTCAATGGCTGGCTGGCTGGCCTGTTGTGTGGCGGCATCACTCATGGACGGTTTCCCCTGATTATGTTGCCCTATGCTCTAGCACTGGCGAGGCTTTGATGGAAAGTCGTGTGCAGTCTTTAGCCGTCTAACCGATAGGTCATGGCATAGACAAAGCGGCCACCTGGATGGGTGCTGTCGGTGGCCAGAACCAGTTGGTCACGCTCATCGAAATAGCGCCGAAGGGTCCGAAGGCCCGCCGAGCCCTTTTCGGTCCGCAAGGTCTTAGCCGTTGCTGCATCCATGGTCTCGGCGGCGATTTCCTGCTCAATGCGGCGAGTTTGAACACCAAAATCGCGAGCAATCAGTTGGTGGATTGCCCCGTCCCAGCCTTCGAGAGCACTAACAATTCCGGCAAATTCCATGGGCACAAAGAGGGTCGATACCGCCACTGGCTCAGCACTAGAACCGGCACTGGCACGGCGCAGCCCCTCAATTACCAACCACTGTTCACCGGGTTGGGCCTTGAGACGCTCAGCCTCGACGAGGGTCAGGGCCCGTGGATTGGCCGAGCGGACACGAAGCTTGGCTTCACGGGCATATTGGGTCAGGGACTCAGCGCCGCCCAGCGCTTGGACGAAGGTTGGCGTCGAGTTGGCGGCAATGACAGTCGTTCCAGCCCCTCGCCTGCGCTCGACCAGACCGGCTTCACGCAGCAATCTCAGCGCATCTCTGACCGTATGGCGCGAGGCCGAATAGATCTGACACAGCTCCATTTCGGGCGGTAGGTGGTCGCCCACGCCGTACCGGCCTTCGGTAATGTCCGCGCGCAGGGCGGCGGCAAGCTGTCGATATCGTGGAAGGGTCATGAGCCAGACATGGGTTGCAGACGCTCTCTCTATAGACGAGCGCGCATTTCGCGCCAGTCCCGTTCGAGACCTTCGCGGTGGGCCGGGGCGGCGAGAGTGATGAGCGCCTTGGCCCGATCATCGAGGCCAAGGCCACGAAGATCCGCCGATCCGAACTCGGTCACGACAATGGCGACATCGCCGCGCCCGACACTGACCGCCCCGCCGGTAAGCTTGGGCACGATGCGCGATAGGGCTCCAGCCTTGGCCGTCGCATTGAGGGCGATGATGGGTTTGCCCCCTTCGGAGCGGGCGGCCGCTCGCAAAAAGTCGTTGAGGCCGCCAATACCAGAGACCTGACGGCCCCCTAAAAACTCAGCATTGGCTTGACCCATCAGGTCAATTTCGAGCGCGGAATTGATCGCGGTGAACCGGGGTATCGCCGACAGTACGTCGCTACTGTGGGTCTCAAAGACCGGTGTAAAGCGCACACGCGGGTCTTGGGACAGGCGCGTCATCAGGGCTTCGCTGCCAAGGGCCGCACCGGTGACGATCGCGTCTAGGCCCTCTGAAATGGCGCCGCAGTCCATCAGATCTAACAGGGGATCAATCACCATGCCGGACTTGACGCTCAGCCGCTTGCGATCCTTGATCGCGTTCATGACGGCAAAGCCCATCTTGCCAAGGCCCACCTGAATGGCCGCGCCATCAACAATATAGTCGGCCACATGGCGCGCGATCGTCGCGAAGGTGGGGTCTAGAGGGCCGGGGTCATAGGTCATCATCGGCATGCTGGCCTCGACCACCACGTCAAAGCTCGCCAAGGCTACTTTGGGCGAGCGGGCAGGGGCGGGCATGTCCGGATTGACGTGGGCAATCTTGAAGATATCGCGTCCAAGGACGGCGGGCTGGAAGTCACAGGAGGTGCCGAAACTGCACATCCCATCGGCGTCGGGCGCACTAACCTGAACCAGGGCTGCGTCCAATGGCGTACGGCAGAACCAGCGCCAGGCTTCGCTATAGGCTTGGGGGACCAGAGCAAACCGGCCCTCATCGAAGCTTTCGCGCCAATCTGGGCTAACGAAAATGCCTTCACCGCGACTGGTCGCATGGAGTTTGGACCAGTCTGTTTGATTGACACCCGGAATGGCGGCGCTGACAAAGGTTAAGCCTCGAGCCGCGTCAGGGTTGCGGCCATAGGCCTGCGCAAAGATCAGCGGCTCCGCCCCTGCAGTGGCGACAAATACCCGCCCGCCTGACCTAGAAAGGCGCGTCGCAAGCAGGGCGATGGCCTGGTCGGCATCGAGGCGGATCATAGCGTCTCCCATGGATCACAGGCTTGGCTTAGGGTCTGATGCCTAGGCTCAAACGGTTCGTTCAAGCCTGTTCATAGCCGGATGATGGCCAAGCGCCAAGCCAGTGGAGATTGGGCTGCGCGGCGCTTTGTCGCCTCTTGACTGAATTTGGGGGCTGTCTGAGAGCCTTTCGGCGTTTATGGTGCCGACATGACCTTTGCAAACCCCATCATCGAAGCTGGCATTGCTGGCCTTATCGCCCTTTATGATCAACGGGCCGTGACCCCTGTTGAAGCCACCCAAGCCTATTTGGCGCGCATTGAGCGTCTCGGTGGGCCTTTGAACGCCTATACGTCGGTGGATGAGGACGGCGCATTGACCGCGGCGCGGGCCAGTGCCGAACGATGGGCCGCGGGCGAGCCCCTCTCTGGCATTGATGGCGTGCCCATTGCGATCAAGGGCAATATTGCGGTTGCGGGTATGCCGCTCCATGCCGGTATCGGCGCCCATCGCCACCGTATCGCCACCGAGGACGCGGCCTGCATCGCCGCCTTGCGTGAAGCCGGCGCGGTCATTTTAGGCATGCTCAACATGCACGAGGGTGCCGTTGGTGCGACCACGGACAATGAGGCCTTTGGTAAGGCGCACAATCCTTATGAGCAGGGCCTCACAGCGGGCGGCTCGTCCGGCGGTTCTGGATCCGCCGTGGCAGCAGGTCTTTGCGCCGGAGCGCTGGGTACCGATACGCTTGGAAGCGTGCGTATTCCCGCCAGCTTCTGCGGCGTGGTGGGGCACAAGCCAACCCAAGGCCTGATTTCGATGGACGGGGTGGTCGCCCTGTCTTGGACGCTTGACCATGTCGGCGTTTTGGCGCGTTCGGCCCAGGACTGCGCCTATCTGTTGGCCCATGCGGCCGCGGTGGATGGTGATCTGGCCGAGTCCTTCTCGCAGATTGCCGATCTGGACGCCCTTCGACCCGCCCCCTTTGCGGCGCTTGATCTCGCCCCCTTCGGCGACATCATCGATCCAGAACTGGTCAAGGCCTATGACGCGGCGATCGCTGCGGCGCGCGGTTTGGGGTTGGATATTGAAACCATCAGCCTTGAGGGCTATGATTTTAACGCCATGATGCAACATGGCTATCTGATCATGACCGCTGAAGGGGCTGTGTCGCTGGAGGATGATCTGGCCTCAAGCCCAGACGGCTTCAGTGTCGGGGGTCGTCAGACCTTTGGTTGGGGCGCGGCTCAGCCTGCCGCCAGCCTCGCCAAGGCCTACCGCGCCGTTGGCGTCGCCGTGGATCTGGTCAAGGATCTTTTGACGCCCTATGCGGCACTGCTCTTGCCGACAACGCCGGGACCAGCCTTTAGCTTCGACGACGGCGGTGTCGCCCATGTTGCTGATTTTACGGCGCTGGGCGATTTTCTGGGCATGCCGTCCTGCGCGGCACCTATCGGTGTGACCAAGGCGGGCCTTCCCCTATCAATCCAAGCCTTGGCTTGGGACGATGAGACGGCTTTGAGCTTGGCGGATCTTGTCTCGAACGCCGCTCTTCCAACATCAACGCCCCAAGCCTTTCGCGGCTAGGTCGGTGCTGGTCGCGTAGGCGGCGCGATAGAGGCAAGCCATCACTTTTGTTCGGGTGGTTTGCCTAGACCGCAAATCAGGTCAATCTTGAGCCTTCAAGTGCTTGAAGGGTGGCTACGGCCTCATGATTGACCCCGGTTTTTCTTCTGACGCCCAAATGGTTAGCGCCTTTGGATCGCTCGAGCGCTCGCTTAGCGCGGCTCCCGTGATTGGTGCTGCAGAACTTGCGGCCAATCTGGCAGCGCGTATGTGTCATGACTTTATCAGTCCGGCGAGCGCCATCGTCTCTGGCCTTGATCTGCTCGAAGATCCGACCGCTCAGGATATGCGCGATGATGCCATGAACCTGATTGCCGCCAGCGCAAAAAAGCTGGTGGAACTTCTCGCCTTCACCCGAGTGGCCTTTGGGGCTTCGGCTACGGCAGAGATGTTTGACAGCCGTGCCCTACAGAATCTGACCAACGGCATTTTTAGCCATGTTCGTCCGGAATTGAACTGGGCCGTGACGGCTAGCCAATTGAATAAGCCAGCCGCCCGCACGATCTTAAACCTCGCCCTAATCGGGGCCGGTGCCTTGCCGACCGGCGGTGTTGCCCGTTTGACGGCTGAGGTCGTAGGCGGCGACGTTCTGATGGCCGTCGAAGCGGTGGGCCCGAGGGTTCGGCTGCGGCCTGAGGTCAAGGCGGGGCTTGCTGGCGAGCCCAAAGGCGAGGGCGTCGGCGGTCATTGGATCCAGGCCTACTATCTGCATAGTCTCTTGAGTGAAGCTGGCGGGGCCATGGAAGTGACGGTTGGCGAAGACCGGGTCGTGGTTCGTGCGCGGGTCGGAGCCTAGGGTTTAAGCTGATGGATGAGACCTTGGGTCTATCATGTCATGGATCGGCCCTGACCAAGGCTCCAGCAAGGGGTGTGTTGTGAAAACCTGCCTGGTGGTCGATGACAGCGTCGCCATTCGCAAGGTGGCCCGCATGATTTTGGAAAATCTGAGCTTTCACGTCACCGAGGCCAGCGATGGACAGGAGGCGATCGCCTGGTGCCGCGCTTCAATGCCGGACGCGATCCTGCTCGATTGGAACATGCCGCTGATGTCGGGCATAGATTTTTTGCGCCAGCTCCGTGCCGAGCCCTTGGGTGAAGGACCGAAGGTCCTGTTCTGCACCGTTGAGAATGACCTATCCCATATCAATGAGGCCCTCAAAGCGGGGGCCGACGAATATATCATGAAGCCCTTTGATGGGGACGTGATCAGCGCCAAGTTTGCCGAGGTGGGTCTGATATGACGCCCGATGACCTGTCCCTCATTTGCCGGATCGTTCGGGCGAGAGCCGGATATGTCGTCGATCAGGCTAAGGCCGCGATGATCGAAAACCGCTTAGGTCCACTGGTTCGGCGTGAGGGCTTCAACAGCCTTTCGGATCTGGTTGCCGCGATCAAAACCAAGCGCGATGAGCGTCTGGTCTGGGCGCTGGCTGATGCCATGCTTCCTAAGGACACGGCCTTTTTCCGCGACCGCACGCCCTTTACCCAATTTCGAGATGTGATCCTGCCGGACTTGGAGCAGCGATTGGGCACGTCGCCCCTTCGCATTTGGAGCGCAGGTTGCGGAACGGGGGAAGAGGCCTATTCTCTGGCCTTGACCCTCGATGAGGCGCGGGCTGGCCGCGCGGGCCGCGCCGTTGAGATCGTCGGTTCAGACCTTTCGGAACGCTGCCTTGAGCGTGCTGCCGCCGGAATCTTTAGCCAGATGGAGGTGCAGAAGGGCCTGCCGATCCGCTATCTGGTTCGTCATTTCGAACGTCAAGATGAGGCGTGGCACCTGTCAGCCTCTATTCGACAGAAGGTCCAATGGAGCCGCGTCAACCTGATTTCCGAGATCAGCACTGTGGGCCAGTTTGACGTGATCTTCTGCCGCTATGTCTTAGGCGGCCTTGACGATCTGATGCGCAAGCAGGTCCTGTCGCAATTGGCTGGAGCCTTGAACGATAATGGATATCTGATTGTCGGGCGTGATGAGGCGGTTTTGGATCAGGCCGTTGGCCTCTCCCCCGTTTGGGGGTCATCGGACATCTATCGACGCGAACCCGCCCTTAGGATTGTGGCTTAGGCGCCTGCACCATCATCAAGCCCAACGCCCTAGCCTGAGCATCATCGGATTGGGATAGGGCGGTTCTTACCCCCTCAATGGCCTCGCCGGGCTTATTTTGCGACAGTTTGCTGATCCCAGTCAGGCTCGTAACATCCATCTCATAAGCGATGATCCCTTGGCGAACCATGGTGTCAAACCGCGCGGGATCCATCTTTGCGCGGGTCCAGACCGGTTTGGGTGAAAGCCTTTCCTCGAACATGGCGGACAGATCATCCAGCATGAGGGTGGCCTGTTCTGGCGATATTGCTCGAACGGTGCCGGATATCTCTGCTGAGATATAGTTCCAAGTGGGGACCTGATCGGGAATTCCGTACCAGTCGGGACTGATATAGGCGTCCGGTCCTGTGACCACACACAGGGCGCGTGGATCAAGAGCAAGGGCTGCGTTCAATCCATTGGCGCTGGAAAGGTGAAACCTTAAGATTGACTGTTCCAGCAGGACCGGCGCGTGGGCACAGACCGGTCCATTGGGGCCTTGGGCCATGATCAGGCCAAAGCTGCGTTCCGCAATCAGGTTTCTAAGCCGACCCTCGTCTGTTTCCAAAAAAGCTGAAGCAGGGTGCATGGGCAAGACTTCCGGCAGATTGACGTCTAAGCTCTGAATGATCATGTGCCGTTCATCAAGACACGCTATAAAGACCCTATGACAAACCCATCCAAAATTGCAGGCCTATTGCTGGCCGCCAGTCTTGTCGCGGCCACTGTGACGGTGCCGGCGGCCTTGGCTCAAACCGCAGCCCCCATGATTGCGGCAGGTCAAAAGGTCGTGGATCCAGAAGGTCGCCAGCTTGGCACTGTCGAGCGGATCATTTCCGACGCGGCGGGAAAGCCCAGCCAAGTGGTCATCCGTACGCTCGCCGTACGCGGCGGCTCACCGAGCGCGCTTAAGGTCTTGCCGCTGGCTGCCTTTATGGCGTCCGACAAACCTACCACCCCGCCGACCCTCGTTGCGCCCTTGGCGCGAGAGGAAATTGACCTCTTACCGAATGCTCAATAGGGCCTAACGCTCCACCGGAGAAGCGCTGCGCCGACCTCTCGCAAGCGGTAGGCCAGGTCGTTTGATAATGGTCTGAAGGACGAGGCTGGAATTGACGTGTGAAACGCCGGTCAGGCGCGTCAGGCGGGTGGAATGGATGCGAGCTAGGTCATCAACATCCGTGGCCACGACCCGCACCAGAAAATCCGACGATCCGGTCATGAGATAACATTCCATAACCTCGGGAACGGTCGCGATGTCTCGCTCAAAGGCCGCTAAGGCAGCCTCAGACTGTTCCGTAAGTCCAATCGTAACAAACACCGTTAAGGGCAGGCCGACGGCCCGGGGATTGATGACCGCGGCATAGCGCTCGATTACGCCGCGCTGTTCGAGGAGCTTTACCCGGCGAAGACAGGCGCTTTCAGACAGGTTGGCTTGGCGGGCGAGGTCGGAATTTGTGCTTCGACCATCCCTTTGCAGGGCTGTCAGCAGGGCTAAATCGGTCGGATCGAGATCGACTTGGGTCATGCTGCTCATGATTTCTCCGAAAACGCGGTTTTTTCCGGCAGAATATGCGGAATAATAGCGATTATACCACCCAAATAGGCGGAAAACGCAATTTGATCTCGTCTATCCTGTGGCATCTGACGTTCCTCAGGAGGCGATCATGCGCATTGGTGTTCCAAAAGAGATTAAGGATCAAGAATATCGCGTCGGTATGACGCCGGGCATTGTTAGTCTCTTGTCCCACGATGGCGCGGAGGTTGTCGTAGAAACCGGGGCTGGTGCGGCGTTGGGCTTTACGGACGCCAATTATCAGGCTGCCGGGGCCGTGATCTTGCCCGATGCCGACGCGGTCTTTGCGGCAGCGCAAATGATCGTCAAGGTCAAGGAGCCGCAGCCCATCGAAATTGCGCGGCTCACGCCAAACCACCTGCTCTTTACCTACCTTCATCTGGCCGCGGACCGGGCGCAGGCTGAGGGCCTGATGCAATCGGGCTGCGCGGCCATTGCCTATGAGACGGTTACCGATGGGCACGGGCGTTTGCCGCTGCTTGCGCCCATGAGCCAAGTGGCTGGCCGAATGGCGGTGGATGTCGGGGCCAATGCCCTTTTGCGCCATAATGGCGGCCGTGGTCTTCTGCTCGGCGGCGTCCCGGGTGTAGCTCCGGCCAAGGTGGTGATCTTGGGCGGCGGTGTGTCTGGGATCAATGCGGCTCAGATGGCGCTCGGTCACCATGCCGACGTGACCCTCTTTGATATTTCGCTCGAACGCCTCGCTCAGATAGACGCCCAGTTTGGCGGTCATATCAAAACGCTCTATTCGGAACCAGCGTCCATTGCAGCCGCCGTCGCCGAAGCTGACCTCGTCATTGGGTGCGTGCTCTTGCCCGGTGCTGCGGCACCCAAGCTGGTCAAGCGCGCTGATTTAGCAAGAATGAAGCCCGGAGCGGTCCTGGTTGATGTTGCCATTGATCAGGGCGGCTGTTTTGAGACCAGTCACCCAACCACCCATACCCAGCCTACCTTTGTCGTTGATGGAATTGTTCACTATTGCGTGGCGAACATGCCCGGTGCCGCGCCCTTGACCTCGACAGCGGCTCTTACCGCGGCCACGGCTCCCTATATTCGCGCCCTAGCCTCAAAGGGCTTGGACCGTGCAATGGCCGACGATCTGGGGCTGGCAGCGGGATTGAATGTGCGGTCTGGACGGATCACAAATCAGGCCGTAGCCAGGGCTCTGAATCTTTAATCAAGGCTGGAGAGGCCCGCTCGGTTCGCGTCGAACTGGCGCGGGTCATCTGCTGATCCCTTATCGCCAAAGCCCATCGGAAAGGATTATCTACTCTTTCGATGTCACGGATTGAATGGGACGGTGCCAGCGAGCGCCCTAGAGCCCTGCCCGTCCGATAGAATCAAAGGAATGGAAGATGTTTGATCCAGTTACGGATGCTTTAATTGGCGGTCACTGGATGGTTGGCCCGACACGCTTTGCTGTGACCAACCCCGCCGATGGGTCTGTCATTGCTGAGGTCGCCAATCTTGGCCCCAAAGAGACCTTAGCGGCGATCGATGCGGCGCAAAAGGCCTTGCCCGCCTGGTCGGCCTTAACGGCTAAGGCCAGGTCCGCCATCCTGATGCGCTGGAACGCCTTGATCCTCGAAAATACCGAAGCCTTGGCGAAACTGATGACCGCGGAGCAGGGCAAGCCTCTCAATGAGGCGCGCGGGGAAGTGGCCTATGGGGCGGCCTTTGTTGAATGGTTCGCCGAGGAGGGCAAGCGGGCCTACGGCCACACCATCCCCACGACGGCCTCGTCCAAGCGGATGATGTCGATCAAACAGCCCGTAGGCGTGTGTGCGGCCATCACCCCGTGGAATTTCCCTATTGCCATGATCACCCGCAAGGTGGGTCCGGCACTAGCGGCGGGCTGTACGGTTGTGGTCAAGCCTTCTGAGGAAACACCGCTCTGCGCGCTGGCGCTTGCCAGATTGGCTGAGATTGCCGGGGTTCCTGCGGGCGTTTTGAACGTGGTCACGGGCACCGATGCGGCCGCCATTGGACAGGTGCTCTGCGATGATCCGCGCGTGCGCAAACTGTCCTTCACCGGCTCGACTGAGGTTGGAAAGATCCTCTATCGCCAATGTGCCGGAACGGTGAAAAAGCTGTCGCTAGAGCTGGGCGGCAATGCGCCGTTCATTGTCTTTGATGATGCCGACCTTGATGCGGCTGTCGCCGGGGCCTTGGCGTCTAAATATCGCAATGCCGGTCAGACCTGCGTCTGCGCCAACCGGATGTTGGTTCAGTCTGGTATCTATGAGGCCTTTGCCGAGCGCCTAGCCCAAGAGGTGGGGGCCTATACCGTCGGTGCAGGTTCTGATCCGGACACGACCATTGGCCCGCTGATCAATGATAAGGCGATCGACAAGGTCGAACATCTCGTCAATGAGGCTCTGACCATGGGGGCAAAGGCCCTGACCGGCGGCGGGCGCCATGATGCAGGGGCAAAGTTCTACACCCCCACAGTCCTTGTCGATGTGACGCCGCAGATGGAGGTCTTCAGCCAAGAGATCTTTGGCCCAGTAGCGCCGCTCTTTAAGTTTGAAACCGAAGCAGAAGCCATCGCATTGGCCAATGGCACGCCCTACGGACTGGCCTCCTATTTCTATAGCCGCGATGTCAACCGTTGCTGGCGCGTGGCAGAGGCGCTGGAATTTGGCATGGTTGGCATCAATGAGGGGCTCTTCTCAACCGAGGTCGCACCCTTTGGCGGCTGGAAGGAAAGTGGATTGGGCCGCGAGGGTGCCTCAGAGGGCCTGAGCGAATATCTCGAAACCAAATATCTGTGCTTTGGCGGGGTGCAATGATTGGGCCCGTCCTCGCGCACATTTTAGATCAGGAGCGGACGCGGTTTTCGGCCAGCCATCCAACCAGCGCGACCTTAGCCCTCAAGACTAAGGACCACTGGCTGGGCGGCGTGCCCATGCACTGGATGGGCGACTGGGCCACGCCCTTTGCGATCTTTGCAAGGTCAGGGCATGGCGCGCGCCTGACGGATGTGGATGGCCTCATCTATGACGATTTTTGCCTGGCCGACACGCCCTCCATGTTTGGTCATGGCCTCGAGGTCGTCGCCAAGGCCTTAGCGGATCAGGCCTCTAGGGGTACGGGCTTTATGTTGCCCACAGAAGATGCCGCTGAGGTCGGTCAACTGCTCAGCGCGCGCTTCGGACTGCCCTATTGGCAGACGGCCAATACTGCGACCGATGCCAATCGCGCGGCGATCCGGTGGGCCAGAGCGGTGACAGGACGCTCACAGATCTTGGTCTTTGATGGCTGTTATCACGGGGCCGTTGATGACACCTTCGTAAGCCTCGCCAGCGGTAAGGCCGCGCTCAAGGCGGGCCTTGTCGGTCAGGTCCATGATGTGGCCGCCTTTACCAAGGTCATCGACTTTAATGATCTGGCGGCCCTAGAGGCAGCTTTAGCGCCCGGTGATGTGGCCTGCGTGCTGGCCGAGCCGGTTATGACCAATTGCGGCATGATCGTCCCAGATGAGGGCTATCTTGAGGGCCTGCGGGCCTTGACGCGCCAATATGGCACGCTGCTTTTGATTGATGAGACCCATACGATCTCCACGGGTCCGGGCGGCGCGACCGTCGCCTATGGACTGGAGCCTGATATTTTCACCCTCGGAAAGGCCATAGCCGGCGGGGTTCCAGCGGCGGTCTGGGGTGTGACGTCCGACCTCGCCGTGCGGATGGCCAAGGCGGCTCAATCCATAGGGCCGGGCTATTCTGGAATTGGCACGACCCTGTCAGGAAATGCCCTGTCCCTTGCCGCCATGAAGGTGATGTTGACCGAGGTCATGACGCCAAAGGCCTATGGGCTGATGTTAGCCGGTGCGGAGCGCTTGGTCGCGGGCCTTAGGCGCGTGATTGCGGCGCGACGATTGGCTTGGAGCGCGGTTCAGGTGGGCGCCCGTGTCGAGCTGGTCTTTGCCAATCCGCCGCCTCGCAATGCCAGACAGATGCGCTTAGCCCTTGATCATGGTCTCCTCGAAGCGTTGCACTTATTTTTGATCAATCGCGGCGTGCTTATTGCGCCGTTTCACAACATGATGTTGGTATCTCCTCATACTGAAGATGCGGCCATTGATCGGCTCGTTGCCGCTGTTGATGACTTTGCCGCTGCTCTGGAAAGTTCTGACCTATGACCTCTTCCGCCCCAAAGCCCCATCCCGGTGTCGCGCTTCCAGAAGAGTGCCGTCAGTTTTTGGAGGCTCATCCTGAGATCCAATATTTCGACATCTTCTTTACCAGCATGACCGGTGTGCCCCGTGGCAAGCGCCTGCGTCGTCATGAGTTGATGCCGATCTATGACTATGGCCGGTTCCTGCCCGGTTCAGTGCTGGTGGTGGATACCAATGGCGCGGACTGCGAAGAGACGGGTCTGGTCTGGGAAGACGGCGACGCTGACCGCCTTGCCCGCCCGGTGCCTGGAACATTAACACCTGCCCCGTGGCTCGGCCCGGACGTCGGGCAGGTGATGCTATCGCTCTATGAGTTGGATGGAACGCCCAATGATTTGGACCCGCGCCATGTGTTGCAGCGAGTCATCGACCGGTTTGCTGCTGATGGTTTGACCCCTGTCACGGCCTGCGAATTGGAATATTATCTGGTCGATCTGGAGCGGACGGCCGACGGCGATCTTCAGCCGCCAAAATCGGCTCTGACCGGTCACCGGCCTACCGGCATTCAGGTCTATGGCCTGCCGGAGCTGGAGGCCATCTCTCCGTTCTTGCGCGAGCTTTGGACGACCTGTGACGTGCTGGGCGTGCCGCTTGAAGGTGCCATTTCCGAATTTGCGCCAAGCCAGGTGGAACTGACCCTTAAGCATAAGCCCGACGCATTGCGCGCCGCTGATGATGCCTTGATCTACAAGCGAGCTGCTAAGGGTATTGCGCTGCGACACGGCTGTGAGGCGACCTTTATGGCCAAGCCTTGGGCAGACCGGGCCGGCAGCGGCTTTCACATGCATGTGAGCTTTAACAATGCCGCCGGTGAAAACCTTTGCGCCAGCGACGATCTGCAAGGCTCGCCGATGCTCAGGCACGCTATCGGCGGTATGAAGCTGTTGCTCGGCGATTGCATGGCCATACTCGCGCCGAACGCCAATTCCTATCGCCGGTTTAAGGCCAATTCCTATGCGCCTGTGGCACCGACCTGGGGCGTCAATAACCGCACCGTATCCTTGCGCGTGCCTGCGGGCCTGCCCCATACCCGCCATGTCGAGCATCGGGTCGCAGGCGCGGACGCCAACCCCTATCTGGTGCTGGCCGTGATCTTGGCCTGTGCGCATCACGGCATTAGTCATCAGATCGATCCAGGTCCCGCAGTGGTGGGTGATGGCTATGCCGCAGCCAAGGACGCCAATGTGCGCCTGCCATCAAACTGGTTCTCGGCTGTCGATCTTTTTGATCAGTCGAGCGTCCTGCGCGACTATCTGGGTGACCGATTTGTAGACATGTTTGTCTCGGTAAAGCGCACCGAACAGGCGCGGTTTAATGAGGTGGTCACAGCGTTGGATTTTGATTGGTATTTACGCAACGCGTGAGACTGTGGGCTCCTATGAGATCAATTGCAGCTTGCGTGGCGACCGCAATTGGCACCACCATCTGAAATTGATAGATTTTGCCAAATTGTGTGACGAGGGGACCAGATCATGAGTGACAAGACCGGTGCTTCAAGACGTTCTCTGCTGACAGCCCTCGGGGCGTCCGGCGCGGCTGCCGTGGGCCTGAGTTTCGCCGGAGGCCTAACGGGCTGTAGCCCGAAGGAAGCGGCCAAACCTGCATCGGGGACCGAAGAGCCCAAGCTCAACTTCTACAATTGGGACACCTATATCGGCCCCTCGACCTTGGCAGACTATAAGAAGGCAAGCGGCGTCGATGTCAGCATGAGCCTCTTTGCCACCAACGATGAACTGTTCGCCAAGCTCAAGGCCGGCAATCCGGGCTTTGACGTCATTGTCCCATCCAACGAGTTTGTCACGCGGATGAGCCAATCGGGCATGTTGATGCCTTTGGACCATGCCAAAATCCCCAACATCAAAAATATTGATCCAACCTTTTTGAATCCAGAATTCGATCCCGGTCGTAAGTTTTCCATGCCCTATACCTGGCTCGTCCTTGGCATCGGCTATCGCAAATCCAAGGTGAAGGCTGTGCCTGACAGCTGGAGATATCTGTTCGATTCCGATCAGTATAAGGGCCGGATCGCGCTTTTGTCTGAATCAGCCGACCTGATGCGCCTGTCGGCAAAATATAAGGGCCATTCGGTCAATAATATCCCGCCCGAAATGATCGCCGAACTTGAGACCATGTTGATCAAGCAAAAGCCCTTCATCAAGGCCTTCCACGACGACAATGGCCAAGACATGCTTCTGGCTGGCGATGTCGATCTGGTGCTCGAATATAATGGCGACATTGCTCAGATTATGCAGGAAGACCCTGATATTGGCTTTGTCGTGCCGAAGGAAGGTAGCCTGATCAATTCCGACACCCTGTGCATTCCAGTCGGTGCCCCGCGTCCCAACAATGCCCATGCCTTCATCAACTATCTATTGGACGCTAAGGCTGGCTCTGAGATCACCAAGGAAATTCTCTATCCGACCCCCAATGCCGCCGCCAAGGCCCTGATGCCGGACAGCTATCGCAATAATCCTGTGATCTTCCCGCCAGCAGCGATCATGGCCAAATGTGAATATGGGGCCTTTGAGGGCGCGGATAAATCGAGGCTGTTCGAAGAGGCGATCACGCGCGTTCGTGCGGCCTAGTTTAGCCTAAACCCTGTTGGGCAGGTTTGAGGGGAGGGGGACCATCATGACGCGCAAGATCGATCGTTCCAAACGCTCCTTGATGGCCGCCTTAGGCGCATCAGGTGCGGCAGCCATCGGCCTAAGCTTTGCTGGCGGCCTTGCCGGATGCGGTCCCAAACCGGCCCCGAAGGACGCTGAAGTTGGTGAAGGCAACCAGCTGAACTTTTACAATTGGGACACCTATATCGGCTCAAACACCTTAGCGGAGTTCAAAAAGGACACCGGTATTGAGGTGACCATAAACCTCTTTGCGACGGCCGATGAGATGTTCGCCAAGTTCAAGGCGGGTAATCCCGGTTTTGACGTCATCGTCCCGCCCAATGAGTTTGTCACCCGGATGAGCCAAGCGGGGATGTTGATGGCCTTGGACCATGCCAAGATCCCTAACATCAAGAATATTGACCCCTCTTTCTTAAACCCTGAGTTCGACCCGGGCCGCAAATTCTCCATGCCCTACACCTGGTCGGTGCTGGGCATTGGCTATCGCAAGTCCAAGGTTAAGTCGGTGCCGGACAGTTGGAAGTACCTGTTTGAGTCCGACGGCTATAAGGGGCGGATTGCGGTACTTTCAGAGTCGGGCGACCTGATGCGCTTGGCCGCGAAATATAGGGGCCATTCGGTCAACAATATCCCCGTTGAGATGATCCCTGCGCTCGAGGCCATGCTGATCAAGCAAAAGCCCTTCATCAAGGCCTTTCATGACGACAATGGTCAGGACCTGCTGCTGGCCAAAGATGTCGATCTGGTGATGGAATATAATGGCGATATTGCCCAGATCATGTCCGAAGATCCCGACATCGATTTCGTCGTCCCCAAGGAGGGCAGTCTGGCCAATTCGGACACGCTCTGTATTCCTGCCGGTGCGGTGCGTCCCAACAATGCCCACGCCTTTATCAACTATCTGCTCGATGCGCAGGTCGGTGCCGAGATCACCAAGCAGATCCTCTACCCGACGCCTAATGCGGCGGCTAAGGCCCTGATGCCCGAGAGCTATCGATCCAATCCGGTGATCTTTCCAAGCCAAGACATTATGGCCAAGTGCGAATTTAGCCTGTTTGAGGGGCCGGAGAAGGCAAGGCTGTTCGAAGAGGCCATGACCCGTATTCGAGCGGCCTAAGTTTTGACCTTGAAGCGGTAAGGGAAGGGGAGGGGATGGAACAGAGCTGGAAGCGCGCAAAGGCGATCTTTGCAATCATTCTTGGCCCGCCCTTGGCGTGGCTCATGCTGTTCTTTCTGATCCCGCTGGCGATCGTCTGGGTCTATAGTTTCGGTACCAATGTCGGCCTGACCGAGATCGCCTTTACGGGCACCTTCTCCAACTATGCGCGGGCCATCGAGCCGCTCTATGTTGGTATTTTCCTGAAATCAGTCGGGGTGGCGGGCTTAACGACCCTACTCTGTTTGATTGTTGGATTTCCTGTCGCTTTGGCCATTACCTTTGCCCCCGACAGGCTCAAGGCTTGGCTGATCCTCTTGGTGATGTTGCCGTTTTGGACTAACCTCTTGATCCGCACCTATGCTCTAATCGCGGTCTTGCGAACCGAGGGCTATGTTAACTTGAGCCTTGGGTGGCTCTGGACCCATGCCAGCGGCTTGATGACTATGGTCGGCCTCAGCCCGCTGACCCGTTTTGAGCCGCTCGAGTTGCTGCACAACAATTTCGCGGTCGTGTTTGGCCTGGTCTATGTCCATCTGCCCTTCATGGTGTTGCCGCTCTATTCGGCCTTGGACCGGCTTGATCGCTCCTTGCTTGAAGCGAGCCTCGATCTTGGCGCGGGCCATATCCGCACCATGATGATGGTGGTCGTACCGCTGGCCTTGCCCGGGATTGCCTCGGGCATATTGATCACCTTCATACCCGCCCTTGGGGCCTATCTGACACCAGACCTATTGGGCGGACCTGACAGCCAGATGATTGCCAACATCATTGAGCGCCAGTTCAAGCGCGCCAATGACTGGCCCTTTGGCGCGGCCCTGTCGTTCCTGCTCATGTATATGACCTTCATCGCCATTGCCCTACAGGCCATGTTGGCCAAGCGCAAGACGGAGGCGGGGTCATGAGCAAAAGATCGCTAAGGTCAGCCTCGGGCCCGTTGGAATATCTGCGCCGCTGGCCGCTTCAGGCCTGGCTGGTGATGGTGGGCCTATTTCTCTACGCCCCCTTGCTGACCCTGATGGCTTTCAGTTTCAACGATTCCAAACGCAACATCGTCTGGAAGGGCTTTACCCTCAAATATTATGAAAAGGTGCTCCAGAACGATAGCCTGATCGCCGCCTTTGGCAATTCTCTGACCATTGCGGCCATCTCGACCCTGATCAGTGTGATCTTAGGGGCCATGGCCGCGCTCGTGCTCTGGCGGTTTAAGTTTAAGGGCAAGACCGTGCTCGATGGGGCCATGGCATTGCCGATCGTTGTGCCCGAAATCTGTATGGGCGTGGCGATGTTGGTGTTCTTTGCCAAGGTCATGCCGTGGCCCACCGGCCTGCCTTGGCCGCTCAATCTGGGGGCCATCATCATCGCCCATGTGTCCTTCTCTTTCCCCTTTGTCGCTGTGGTGGTGCGCGCGCGCCTCGCCTCATTCAATCGGGAATTGGAAGAGGCGGCAAAGGATCTGGGTGCCGGGGAATTTATGACGATCCGGGATGTCCTGATCCCCCATATGCAGCCCTCGTTGATTGCAGGCGCGCTGTTGGCCTTTACCCTCAGCCTCGATGATTTTGTCATCACCTTCTTTACCTCTGGGCCGGACACAGTGACCTTCCCGGTAAAGGTCTATTCGATGGTTCGGTTTTCGGTCACGCCAGAGGTCAATGCCGCCTCGACCATCTTGATCGTCTTCACCGTCATTTTGACGGCGCTGGCCATTCGCCTGCAGGGGGCTGCGGCCGTCGCCGGTGGCCATGCGCCCGACGCTTCGTCTAAGTGAGCCGCCCCGACATGCCCGCACCCCTCGCCAAACCCGTATCTCGCAAGCCCATCATCAGTTTTGAGAACATCACCAAGCGCTACGGCAAGGTGGTCGCCGTCGACAATGTCAGCCTGACCATTGAGGAGGGCGAGTTTTTCTCGCTCTTGGGTCCGTCGGGCTGTGGCAAGACGACCCTTCTGCGCATGCTCGCCGGGTTCGAAGTGCCGACCGAAGGACGGATCCTGATAGACGGCCAAGATGTCAGCCAGACCCCGCCCAATAAGCGCCCCGTTAACATGGTGTTCCAGTCCTACGCTGTGTTCCCCCACATGAGCGTCGCCGACAATGTCGCCTATGGCCTCAAGGTCGATGGCGCGCCCGCAGCCGAGCGAGATCGCCGGGTCGAAGAGGCCCTGGCGCTGGTCAAGCTTGAGGGCTATGGCGCACGAAAGCCCGATCAACTGTCGGGGGGGCAGCGCCAGCGTGTTGCTCTGGCCAGAGCCCTGGTCAAACGACCCCGGGTGCTGTTGCTCGATGAGCCCCTGTCGGCGCTGGATGCTAAGTTGCGCGATCAGATGCGCTCTGAGCTGACCCAGCTGCAAGAAAAGGTCGGCATCACCTTCATTATGGTGACCCACGATCAGGACGAGGCCTTGGCGATGGCCACCCGGTGCGCGGTGATGAACCGTGGCCTCTTGCAGCAGGTGGCAACGCCCAGCGATCTTTATGAGTTCCCAAATTCACGCTTTGTCGCCGACTTTATCGGGCAGGTGAACCTGTTTGAGGGCCAGTTGACCATCGATGAGCCAGACCATGCGGTGATTAGCTCTGATGAGGCGGGCGCGCCGATCTATCTTGACCACGGCGTTACGGGCGCGGCCAACACCACCCTTTGGGCGGCGATACGGCCTGAAAAGATCGAGATCCATAAGCGCGTGGCCGGTGCGGCAGCCATTAAGATGGAGGATGCGCCAGAGGGTCATAATGTGGTGGCCGGAACCATCACCCACCTGTCCTATCTTGGCTCTGAAACCGTGTTCGATGTGACCTTAGACAATGGTCGCTTGGTTAAGGTGGTAAGATCGAACCTGACCCGCTGGGATCAAGAAGACTTTACGTGGGATGAGCCAGTTTGGCTCTCGTGGCACGCCTGTTCGCCTGCCGTGCTGCTGTCGTGATATCAAGGTCATGAGTGAGCAACGTCCGGTCGCGGGGATCATCTGTTGTAACCGCACGGTTGGCGTTGAAACCGCGCAGGCGGTGATGAACCGTTATGTCTTAGCCACAATGACCTATAGCGATGTGGCCGCTTTGCTGGTGCCCTCTGTGCCCGGCCAGATGAGGGCGACAGAGATCGCCGCGCGTCTTGATGGGTTGATGTTGACTGGCAGCCCTTCGAACCTTGAGCCCCATCGCTATGGCGAAGTGATTGACGATGCCCCGGGTCCCTTCGACGCGCCGCGTGATGCCATGACCCAAGACCTTATCGCCGCCATGCTCGATCTGGGCCGACCCGTCTTTGGCATCTGCCGAGGCTTTCAGGAAATCAATGTCGCCTTTGGCGGCAGTCTTCGCCGGGATGTGAGTGCGCTCGGTGCACCCTTGGCTCACCATGCGGTCGATGATGTCGCCTTTGATGCCATGTTTGACCATATCCACCCGGTGTCCCTCACCCCCGGCGGGGTTTTGGCGCAGCGATATGGCCAAGATCAACTGGTCGTCAATTCCGTTCATTTCCAAGGGGTAGATCGATTGGGAGCGGGCCTTGACATTGAAGCGCGCGCGCCCGACGGCCTGATCGAAGCGGTCTCGGCCAAGGTCAATGGCGCCCAGCTTTTAGCGGTGCAGTGGCACCCTGAATGGCGAACCGCAGATCATCCCCAATCTCAACAGTTTTTTGCTATGTTTGGTGAGGCCTTGCGCGGCGAACCAAGTCGCCAATCGCCCCCTTTGTCTGGAGTAGCCCTATGACCGTTCCGATCCGTAACCACGATGTTGCCGAGCTTCGCCGCCTGGATCTTGCCCACCACCTTCCGGCGCAGAGCGACTATCGCTTGCAGGAGGCCTTGGGCGGCAGTCGCATCATCACGCGTGCCGACGGCTGCTACATCTTCGATGGAGACAATACCAAGATCCTCGACGGCATGGCCGGGCTCTGGTGCGTCAATGTCGGCTATGGCCGCAAGGAACTGGCCGACGCCGCCTATGAGCAGATGTTGGAGCTGCCCTATTACAACACCTTCTTTAAGACCGCGACGCCGCCGCCCGTGATGTTGGCTGCCAAGATCGCCGAGAAGATGGGCGGCCATCTTAGCCACGTCTTTTTTAATTCGTCAGGTTCGGAAGCCAATGATACGGTCTTTCGTCTGGTGCGGCACTATTGGACGCTTAAGGGTCAGCCTCAGCGCCAAGTCTTTATCAGCCGTTGGAACGCCTATCATGGCTCGACCGTGGCCGGGGCCAGCCTTGGCGGCATGACCTACATGCATGTTCAAGGCAATTTGCCGGTCACGGGCGTTGAGCATGTGATGCAGCCCTATAGCTTTAATGAGGGCTTCGGTGAGGATCCCGACTCCTTTGCCGACCGGGCGGTCCAGGCCATCGAGGACCGGATCTTGGCGGTTGGCCCTGAAAGTGTCGCTGCCTTCATTGGCGAGCCTGTCCAAGGTGCGGGCGGGGTGATCATTCCGCCAGAAAGTTACTGGCCTAAGGTCGAGGCTCTTTGCCGCAAATATGGCATCTTGCTGGTCTGCGATGAGGTGATCTGCGGCTTTGGGCGCCTTGGCCACTGGTTCGGTCATCAGCATTACGGCATCAAGCCTGACATCATCGCCATGGCCAAGGGCCTATCCAGCGGTTACCTGCCGATCTCAGCGGTTGGCGTGGCAGATTTCATCGTGGATGAGCTTAAGGCCCATGACGGCGATTTTGTGCATGGCTTTACCTATTCCGGCCACCCAACGGCCTGCGCTGTGGCGCTGAAGAACATCGAGATCATGGAACGCGAGAACTTGATTGAGCGCACGCGTCTGGATACGGGCCCCTATATCGCTAAGGCCATGGCCACGCTGAACGACCATCCCTTGGTCGGCGAGGTTCGCACCTTGGGTTTGATCGGTGCGATTGAGATTGTTTCCAAAAAGGGTACCAACCAGCGCTTTGGTGGGGCTGAAGGAACCGCGGGCCCTATCGTCCGCGACGCCTGTATCGCCAATGGCCTGATGGTTCGCGGCATCCGTGACAGCATCGTCTTTTGCCCGCCCCTGATCATCAGCCATGCTGAGATTGACGAGATGGTCGCAATCATCGCCAAGTCTTTGGATGAGGTTGAGGGGCAGCTACGGGCGATCTAGCAACTGGGCTTAGCGCCCCGTAAAGTTTGCGGGGCGCTTTTCGAGGAAGGCGGCAACGCCTTCCTTATGGTCTGCGGATTTGAAACAGCCAGAGAGGGCTTCGACATGAGCCTTCATATGCTGCGCCATATCGCGTTCAAGGCCATGCCAAACGAGCTTTTTCATCAGCCGAAGCGACATGGGCGAGGATTTAAGATAGCGCCGCGCTTCGGTCATCGCTGCTTCCATTAGGTTCTCCGGCGCGACCAGTTCGTTGGCATAGCCGAGCGCCAAGGCTTCAGCCCCGGTGATCTGGTCTCCTGAATAGAGAAGGCGCAAGGCCTTTGAGGGGCCGATCAGGCGCGGCAAGATCCAGCTGCCCGCGCCCGTGTCCGGGACAAGTCCGCGATGGGCGAAGTTCCATGCAAACCGCGCTCTATCGGTGACAATGCGAACATCACATTGGCTGGACCATTCCGCCCCCATGCCGACGGCAAAGCCATCAATGGCACCGATCACCGGCTTGGGACAGGCCACCAGCGGCCACCATTTGCCATCCTCGTGGGCCTCGCCGCGTACGCCCCTTGTTTCGCCGGGAATGGTGGCGAGATCTGCAAGGTCGGTGCCTGCACAGAAGGTTCCGCCTGAACCTGTGACAATGATCACCCGCACCCGATCATCTGCCCCCAAGGCCGCGACCTGCTCGGTAAAGGCAAATAACATGGCATAGGTGATGGCGTTGCGTTTCTCGGCCCGGTCTATGGTCAAGATGGCAATGCCGTCGTCGCCGATTTCGCTGCGGATATGATGGGCCGTCATGATTGCCTCCCAAGGCGTCTGTTCTTTTGCCAAGATCAGACCGCAGAAGGCGCGCGGGGTCTAGGCCAAAAGGACCCGACCAACCGCCTTTAAGCGCCATTCCGCATCTTGTGTTGGACAGCAGGGCTTTGTCGGTACACTCTTATCTGAACATAGATCACCTGACCGCTGGCTCGTACAATCGCCGCAAGGTCAGGGACTGGGACGAAACAGGGACGATACGAACCATGACCACCAGCGCCATTCCCGCCAATCTCGACGCTATCCTCAAAGAGGCCCATCTGCCGTCCTTGCTGATGTCGCTGGTCCACATGACCGGGGATGCGGGCCTGCTCAGCGATGAGATGACGCCGGTCTATGATTTCTTTGGCGATAGCAAGATCGGCGGCTATTCGCCTGAAATTCAGGAGCGTCTGCGCGGTCAAGCCGCTGCTGCGCTGCGGGCCCATCTGAGCGGCGAGAAGCCACTCCCTGCGCGTCCGACCGACGGCGTCATCTTGCGGATGATGAACCTGGTTGCAGGCGTCGAGGTGCCTGAGCGCTATACGCCGCTTCTGATGGAAGAGTTGGGTCTGGACGGCATAGACCAAAAGCGCCCGGTCTGGGATGAGGCCACGGTTCAGGCTGGTGGAAAGATGAAGGTCTTGATCATCGGGGCGGGCATGTCGGGCATCTTGGCCGCAATCCGCTTGAAACAGGCGGGCGTACCCTTTGAGATCATCGAAAAGAACCCTGACTTTGGCGGCACCTGGCTGGAAAATACCTATCCCGGCTGCCGGGTGGACAATCCAAGCCATCTCTATTCGCTCTCCTTCGAGCCAAACCACGACTGGCCGATGCACTACTCGACGCAAAATATCCTGTTCGATTATTTCAAGGGTGTCGCGGCCAAGCACGAGCTGCGCCCCCATGTCCGCTTTGGCACTACGGTTGACGAAGCCATCTATGATGAGGCAGCCAAGATGTGGCGCCTCAAGGTCACGCGTGCCGATGGCGGCCAAGAGACCCTGACCTCTAACGCGGTCATCAGTGCCGTGGGCCAACTGAACCAGCCGCGCCTTCCGGATATAAAGGGCCGAGACAGTTTCGAAGGCGAGGCCTTCCACTCGGCTCGCTGGCGTCATGATGTGGACCTGACGGGCAAGAAGGTTTGCGTCATCGGTACCGGAGCTAGCGCCTTCCAGTTTGTGCCCGAGATCGCGCCCAAGGTCGGTGATATGACCGTGTTCCAACGCACGCCGCCATGGCTTGGCCCAACGCCGGACTATCACGATAAGGTCACGCCCGGCGAAAGCTGGCTGCTCAAGACCGTGCCCTACTATGAAAAATGGTACCGCTTCTGGCTCTTTTGGATGCTCACCGATGGGATCATCGATGCCATCACAGTGGACCCAAACTGGGACGGCCCGCTAACGGCGGTCAGCCAAGTCAATGCCGACGTCTCGGCCATGATGATCGAGGGGATGCGTGTTCAGGCCGAAGGCGCGCCCGGGCTTTTGGAAAAGCTGATCCCCAACTATCCGCTGGGCGGCAAACGCTCGGTTCGTGACAATGGCGTTTGGATCGGGGCCCTACGCCGCGACAATGTCCATCTGGTCACCGAAGGCATTCAAGAGATCACCAAGACCGGCGTGGTGACGACGGATGGTGTTGAGCACAAGGCCGATGTCATCATCTATGGTACCGGCTTTGAGGCCAGCGACTTTTTGCGCACCTTCAAGATCGTTGGACGCGGCGGAGTCGAGCTGCACGACCAGTGGGCGGGCGATGCGCGGGCCTATCTGGGCATGACGGTGCCAAACTTCCCCAACCTGTTCATCGTCTATGGTCCCAACACCAACATCGTCGTCAATGGCAGCATCATCTTCTTCAGTGAATGCAGCGTGCGTTACATTGTTGGCGCGATTGAGCTTCTGGCAAAGACTGGTAAGTCAGCCCTTGAAGCCAAGAAGGATGTTCACGACGCCTTCAATGAGAAGGTCGATGAGGCCAACGCGGGCATGGCTTGGGGCGTGCCTCAGGTGTCGAGCTGGTACAAGAACGCCTCTGGCCGCGTCAGCCAAAACTGGCCCTTCCGCCTGATCGACTATTGGACCGCGACACTGAAGCCGGACCCGAAGGATTTTATCATTAGCTAAGGGGTGGGGGGATTACCCCCCGCCGATCTTGGGCAGCAGCACGACCTCACTTTGCGGCTCCAAGGCAGCGCCGTGGGCGTCTTGGGTGATGGTGCCGTCTATGGCGATGGCCATGCGTTGGTCGATCAGGTCGCCGAGGCCGGGAAAGCGCGCCTCGATCTTTTGCAAGAGGTCGCGCACGGTTGTGGCCTCGACCTCAAACGCGCGCAGACCGCCGGTAAGGGCCCGGCAGTCTGCATAGTCGGCAATGACCAGAGCCATGGCCTAGCGCGCGTTAGCGTCGATCGCCGCCCTGATCTTTGAGGGCGACAGGGGCAGATCGTGCATCCGAACCCCGGTGGCATGGCGCACGGCGATAGCGAGGGCGGCGAGCGGCGGGACGATGGGCACTTCGCCCACGCCCTTGGCCCCATAGGGGTGGGCGGGGTTTGGCACCTCGACCATGATCGCGTCGATCATCGGCAGGTCAGAGGCCACGGGCACGCGATAGTCGAGGAACCCGGCATTTTCCATGACGCCTCCGGTGCTGAAGACATATTCCTCATTCAGCGCCCAGCCGATGCCTTGGGCGACGCCGCCTTGGATCTGGCCCTCGACATAGGCCGGATGGATGGCCTTGCCGACATCTTGCGCGGCTGTGTAGCGCAGGACCGTGACGTGGCCGGTCTCAGGGTCAACCTCGACATCGCAAACATGGACGCCAAAGCCGGGACCGGCCCCTTGCGCGTTCAAGGCCACGACCGTGGCGATGGGACCGCCGGTCTTGCCCGCCGATCCGGCCAAGGCGGCGAGGGTCAGGGCGCCCTTGGGAGCCTTTTCGGCTTGCAGACAATGGGCGGCACCGTCTTGCCAGACCACCTGATCGATCTCCACGCCCCAGGTTTCGGCGGCGCGGCGTTTGAGGTCTATGACCAGCTTCTCTGCGGCCTGAACCACGGCCATACCGGTGGCAAAGGTGGTGCGGCTTCCGCCTGTGACGGTGGAAAAACCGATGGAGGCCGTATCGGCGACGATAGGACGGACCTGCTCGACGCCAATACCCAGAACCTCAGCGGCCATCATGGCCATCGAGGCGCGCGAGCCGCCAATATCAGGGCTGCCGGTCGAGACGATGGCGGTGCCGTCTTCGTTGATGCTGACATTGACGGTGGATTCGCCGCCAATATTGAACCAGAAGCCCGCTGCTATGCCGCGCCCTTGGTTGGGACCCAGAGGGATCGACATATGAGGATGAGACTTGATGGCCTCTAGCGTTTCGACATAGCCGATATTCTTATAGACCGGGCCATAGGGCGCTCTGACCCCATTACGCACGGCGTTCTTTTCGCGAAAGACCATGGGGTCCATGCCCAGCTTTTCGGCCAACTCATCGACGGCACATTCCACGCCGAGGGCGGCATTGGGGGCACCGGGGGCGCGATAGGCGGCGACCTTGGGACTGTTGGTCACCACGTCCCAGCCGGTGATCTCGAAATTGGCCACATCATAACAGGCCAGAGAGGTCATGACGGCGGCCCCGACGGGCGAACCGGCAAAGGCCCCGGCTTGGAACTTCAAATCGACTTGGGCAGCGGTGATGGTGCCGTCGCTCTTGGCCCCCATCTTGACGGTGACGACTGAGGCCGAGGTTGGACCGGTGGCGCGGAACACCTCTTCGCGGGTCATGACCATCTTGACCGGATGGCCGCTCTTTTGCGACAGCACCAGCGCTAGGGGTTCCAGATAGACCGTGGTCTTGCCGCCAAAACCGCCGCCAATCTCGGCGGGAATAACGCGCACATCCGAGAACCGCAGTTTGAGCAGCTTGGCGCACAGGCCCCGGATCACGAAATGGCCTTGGCTACTGCTCCAGACTTGGGTCTGGCCGTCGGCGGCAAAGCTGGCGACGCAGGCATGGGGCTCGATATAGCCTTGGTGCACGGCGGCGCTGCTATAGCGGGTCTCGACAATCACATCGGCGCTAGCAAAACCAGCGGCCAGATCTCCTCGGTCAAGCCTGTGCTTGGTGGCAATGTTGCTGGCCTTGGTGGGGGTTTCGCTAAGGCCAGCCGTAAACATCTGGTCGTGCAGGATCGGTGCGCCCTCGGCCATAGCCTCCTCGACATCGATCACGTGGGGCAAGGTCTCATAGACAATCTCGATCAGATCCAGCGCCTGATCGGCAATGGCGTTTGAGGTTGCAGCGACGGCAGCGATGGCGTGGCCGTGATAGAGCACCTTGCCTCTAGCCATGACATTGGCCGAAAGGTCCTTAAGGTTGGAGGCGCTTTCTCCGGCTTCATAATGTTCAGCCGCCAGATCGGGCATGTCAGCACTGGTCATCACCGCCTTGACGCCGGGCAGGGCGAGGGCCTTGCGCGTGTCGATCGAGACGATGCGAGCATGGGCGTGGGGGCTGCGCTTGACCTTGCCGATCAACATGCCGGGTAAGTGCAGGTCAGCGCCGTAAGCGGCGCGGCCCGTGACCTTTTCCACCCCATCGGGGCGGATTGGGCGGGTGCCGACGACCTTGAGAATAGCGCCGGTATCGTCAGGTTTTACGGGCTTGTTCATGCGCTTTTCCGATCCTGTCTCAGTTCGGCGGCGGCATCGAGCACGGCCTTGATGATCTTGTCATAGCCGGTGCAGCGACAAAGGTTTCCCGCCAACCAATAGCGGGCCTCAGACTCGGTCGGGTCTGGATTGGCATCAAGCAGGGCCTTCGAAGCCATCAAGATGCCGGGGGTGCAAAAACCGCATTGCAGGGCGGCATGGTCGAGGAATTTTTGCTGCAAGGGGTGCAGGGTACTGCCCGTGGACAGGCCCTCTATGGTCTCGACCCTGCAGCCTTCGACCTCTGCGGCCAGCACGAGGCACGAACAGACAAGGCGTCCGTCCATGATCACGCTGCATGCGCCGCAGTCGCCTGATCCGCAGCCCTCTTTGGAGCCGGTCAGGTGCAGTTCGTCGCGCAGAACATCGAGCAGGGTCTGGCCCGGATCGCTGAGGAATTCGACAGGGTCGCCATTGACGATGGCGGCGGTGCGTTGCTTGCTCATGCCTGTTCCTTTGCTCTGTTCCAAGCGATGACGGCGGCGCGGTGGGCCAGCACGGCGGCGATCTTGGTGCGATAGTCGGCGGTGCCGCGCTTATCGCTAATGGGTTGGCAGGCGCCACGAACCGCCTCTTCCATGCGGGTGAGGGCGGCGGCTTCTAGGCGACTGCCGATCAAGGCCTGCCCAGCCTCTGCAACCAACAGGGCCGTGGGGGCGACCGCGCTCAAAGCCACAAAGGCCGATGTGCAGACCCCGTCAGTATCGAGCGCCAGACTGACTGCGGCTCCGGCAACGGCAATGTCCATCTCCGTGCGCGGGATCATGCGCAGATAGGCGTCGGATGATCTTGGACCGCGCGGCGGCAGCTTGAAGGCGATGATAAATTCACCCGCCGCGAGCGAGGTCTTGCCCGGGCCGGTGACGATGGTCTCAACAGCGGCTTCGCGTGTGCCCGCCGGACCTGCGATCACGCAGATGGCTCTGGCGGCGATCAGGGCTGGAACACTATCGGCGGCAGGCGAGGCATTGCAGAGGTTTCCGCCCAAAGAAGCGCGGCCCTGAACCTGGGTTGACCCAATCAGATTGGCCGCCTCAACGATGCCGGGCCAGATCTTGGACAGGGTTGCATGTTCGCTGAGCATGGCGCCGCAGGTGGCCGAACCAATGACGAAGCCGCCATTTTCAGACCGGATACCGATCAGGCCGGGAATGCGTTTGAGATCGACGATCTGATCGGGCTTGGCGCGGCCTGAGCGGACCTGAACCAACAGATCGGTGCCGCCGCTGAGGGCTCTGGCCGAGGGACCAGATAGGGCCTTGACCGCATCATCCACCGATGAGGGGGACAGATAGGATAGCTGAGCCACAAGACCTCCAACCCATGTTAAGCCGCGCGCAAAGGCGCAGGTTTATCGTTGCATAGCCTAGGGCCGCGAGGGGACCCTTGGCTATGTGCACATCATACTGAGGCTTCAACTCGCCGTGATGACGGTCTGTTTAGGCGTCTGCCAGACCGACAATGGCCACGGCACTGACATTTTGGATCGGAGAGCCGCCCAAATTATGTGACAGGGCCATGGTCGGCGGGGTGCTGCGTTGGCGCGCGCCCGCACGGCCCAGCAGTTGCAGGTAGTTCTCATAGATCATGCGAAGGCCCGACGCCCCGATGGGGTGGCCAAAACATTTGAGGCCGCCATCGATCTGGCAGGGCAGGCCGCCGTCGGCATCGAAGAAGCCGTTCAGCACGTCTTTGTAGCCCTGACCCTCTTTGGAGATAAAGAGGTCCTCCATCGTCACCAGTTCGGTAATCGAGAAACAGTCATGGACCTCCATCAGGCTGATCTGTTCGCGCGGATTGGTGATCCCGGCCTCTTGATAGGCCTTGGCGGCCGCGACCCGGGTGGTGTGGAAATAGCTGCCGTCCCAGCCGCCAGCCTGTTGCAGTTCCCAGCCATTGGAGGCGGAGATCTGCAGGGCCTTGATGGTGACGAGATCGCGCTTGCCAAGGCTGCGGGCGATTTCAGGGGTGGTGACGATGGCGCAGGCAGCCCCATCAGACACGCCGCAGCAATCGAACAGGCCCAAGGGCTCGGCGATCATGGGGGCGTTTAGCACCGTGTCCATATCCACGGCCTTTTGCAGGTGGGCCTTGGGGTTGCGTGAACCATTGGCGTGGCTCTTGACCGAAATATGAGCCATGGCCTGCTTCAGCTCGTCCTTGCTGACCCCGTGCTTGGCCCGGTAGGCGGCAGCAAGCTGAGCAAAGTTTCCGGGCGCTGATCCGGTCACGCCGATCATGTCAAAGGTGGTGCCGCGCGAGCGCACGGGCAGACCGCCATAGCCGGTATCTTTGAGCTTTTCCGCGCCCAGAGCCAGTGCGATGTCGCAGGCACCGGAGGCCACAGCATAGACAGCGCCCCGGAAGGCTTCGGTGCCGCTGGCGCAATAGTTCTCGACCTTGGTTACCCCGATATTGGGCAGGCGCAGGGCCATGGACAGGGGAATGCCAGAAGGGCCGATATTGACCGCGTCAAAGGCCACGGCCAGCCAAGCGGCATCCAGTTGCGACACGTCAATGCCGGCATCACCGACCGCCTCATTAAAGGCCTCGACCATCAACTGATCGGCATCCATGTCCCAGCGTTCGCCGAACTTGGCGCAGCCCATGCCCAAGATCGCAACCTTGTCTCTGATACCCTTAGCCATCAGGCGTCTCCCTTTTGGACTGGAACGGCTTTCCAGAAATATTTGGTGAAATCTCTTGCGCGGTCCACGGCCTTGATGCGGAAGACCATGCGCATTTCTCGGCCCACCTCAACATCTTCGGCGCTACAGTCTGCAAATTCCGCAACGAGGCGCCCGCCGCCCTCAAAGTCGATAGCCCCGTAATAGACCGGCGGATCGGGAGAGAAGCTGAGGCTGTCGGCCGTATAGGTGACGATCTTGGCGATCTTGTCGGCCAGAGGATAGTCTTCTTGCGTGCCTTGTGAACGGTCATTGGCATTGACGCCAATCTCGGTCTTGGGGAACTGAACCGTGCCGGTCTTGGTGCAGCGCCCACCGACCAGACCCATGACGGCCTTGCGATTGCGATAGAGCGAGGTTCCGGGCTGTTTTTCATCCATCTCTGCGCGCATGCCTTTTTCCAGATCCAGCAATCCGCGATGGAACAGGAAGCGGGTGTAGTTGGTGTCTTTGCGCGCGCGGGCCAGATGCCCGGCTACGCCGAGCTGTTCGGGTGGGCGGCCAACAGCTTCGGTGGCTTGGAACAGGAGCACATCGGCCCCCTGACCAAAGCCTGCCAGTAAGATCTTGTCGCCCGGTTTGGCCACTTCTAAGGCTGCTGCCAGCATCAGGAGGGGGTGAGCGGCACCGCTGTCGCCTACGACGGCCGACAGGCTATCGCGGACAGATTCGGGCTTGATGCCGCAGGATTTGGCAAGGCTCTCGGGCACGCCGCGCACGGCAATGGGAATGATGGCATGGTCAATGTCGGCCCCGGAGACGCCGAGCTTGGTCAGGGCTTCTTTAAGCGCCCCGCCAAGGATCTTGGTGTGGCCCTCGTCTCTGATCCAGCGGCTTTCCCAGCCATAGTCGAACTCGGCGCTCGTCGAGCGGAAATGGTCGACAAAATCGATGGTGACGCTGTGCGAGCCAAGGAAGGTCGCGGCAATCTCTCCGAGACCTTGACCGGCTTGGCCAACAAGGATGGCGGCAGCGGCATCGCCTTGAACCAGTTCGCCTTCTGAGGCGGGCCGGGATTTTCGAAGGTCAGCAGCGACGACCAGTTGGGCGGCGGTGCCGTTAAGCGCCTGGATCAGGGCCGAGGTGCCCGCGCGCAGGCTGCCGGTCTGGTCGTTGGCGGTGAGGTTGGTGTCAAGGCAGAGCGCCTCTTTGACCAAGCCCGAATTGAGACGATCTGCATAGGGCAGGGTGGTCGAGGCGAGACTGATGCCCGCAATGGCGGTGCGATCCAGACCGGTCAGACAGTCGCGTGAGGCTTCAACGGCCATGGTCACCGTATCTTCGTCCCAGCAGGCAATGGCCCGCTCACCCTTGCTTTGGCCCTTTAGGTTCGGAGCGAACCAAGAATTGGCCGCATAGACGGCGGAACGTTGCAGGCGGCGCTGAGGGATATAGGCCCCAAAGGCGAGGATACCGGTGGGGCTGCTCATGGGCGCGTGTCCATCAGGTTGCGGGCCACGACCATGCGGTGAACTTCGGACGGACCGTCATAGATACGCATATTGCGAACCCGTCCGGCGAGCATATGCAGCGGCATTTCCTTGGTCATGCCCATGGCCCCAAAACACTGCATGGCATTGTCGATCACGCCTTGCGCCATCTCGGTGGCATAGACCTTGAGCATGGAGATTTCGGTGCGCACGTCCATGCCCTGATCCAGTTTCCAGGCACAGTGATAGGCCATCAGGCGGCAGGCATGGATCTTGGTTGCGCCATCGGCGACCCACCATTGGATCGATTGGCGCTCAGACAGGCGGCTGCCAAAGGTCCGGCGCTGGGGGGCATAGTCGCGCATCATGTCCAGCGCACGTTGGGCAGCCCCGATGCACCAGGCGGCCATCTCCATGCGGCGTGTGCCCAGACGGATCTGCATCGGCCCAAAGCCTTGGCCTTCAGCGCCAAGCAGCTTCCAGCCGGGAACGCGGCAATCTTCGAGCAGCACCTCATAGGTCACTTCCCCGGCCAGCATCGGGATGCGGCGCACGACCTTGAAGCCGGGATTGTCGGCGTCGACCAGGAAGGCGGTCATGCCGGCCTTGGCATTGCCTTCGGTGTTGGTAGTCGCCATCAGGATGGTGAAGTCGGCCTCGGCGGCGCGGGTGATCCAGATCTTGCGGCCATTGATGATCCAGTCATCACCGTCGCGCACGGCCTTGGTCTTCATGCCCGCTGGGTCTGCGCCCGCGCCGGGTTCAGAAATGCCGATGGCCGAGATGGTTTCCCCGCGCGCGTAAGGTGCCAGATAGGCCTCGCGCTGCTGGTCATTGACCGTCGCGGCCAACATCTGAAGGTTCGGCGAGTCGGGCGGCAGGGTGTAGGTGGCAATGGTGCTGCCCAAGGCTTCATTGACGCCGACCAGCGCCACATAGGGCATACCCATGCCGCCTTCGCTTTCGGGGGCATCGAGGCTCCAAAGGCCGAGATCTTTTGAAATCTTGTCGAGCCGTACCCGTTCGGCCGGGGTTAAGGCCGCATCTTGGCCAGAGGCTTCACGCGCTAGAACGGCACCCTCAAGGGGTATAAGCTCGTCCCTGACGAACTTCTGCACCAGGTCTTGGAGCATCCGATGCTCTTCAGCCAATTCAAAATGCATGTAACGGCTCCACCCGAATTTTAACTTTAAAGGCAATCATAACGGCAGGTTCGAACTTGGCGAGGCCCTACGCTACGTCAGGGATACGATTTTCCCTCCGACTTGAACCTGAGCCATCCGTCTTGCAAAACAAGAGGCCATAGGATTGTAATTGGCCATAGGCTGACGGCAGCGATTACGCTTGCCTCAAACCCCTTCTGAGAGAGCCAAACCATGACCGATGAATCGACGATGCGTCCAGAAACCTTGGCCATTCATGCCGGTGCGGCTCCAGATCCCGTGACCAAGGCTCGGATCACGCCAATCTATCAGACCGCCTCCTTTGTCTTTGACGACAGTGAGCACGCGGCGGCCCTCTTTAACCTTGAGGCAGGCGGCAATATCTATACGCGGCTTGGCAATCCCACGACGGGTGTCCTTGAGGCGCGGGTTGCGGCCATGGAGGGCGGTATGGCCGCGCTTGCCGTTGCCAGTGGCCATGCGGCGCAGTTTCTCGTTTTTCACACCCTGATGGAGCCGGGCTGCAATCTGGTGGCGTCACGCAAGCTCTATGGCGGTTCGATCAACCAGTTCTCGCAGAGCTTCAAGAAGATGGGCTGGGACGTCACCTTCGTCGATAGCGACGATGCGGCGGACTATGCCAAGGCCATCAACGACAAGACCCGCGCAGTCTTCATAGAGTCCATCGCCAATCCCGGCGGAGTCGTGACCGACATTGCCGCCATCGCCAAGGTCGCCCACGCAGCGGGTGTGCCCTTGGTGGTCGACAATACGCTCGCCAGTCCGTTCCTGTGTCAGCCGATCAAGCACGGGGCCGATATTGTCGTCCATTCCTTGACCAAGTTCTTGGGTGGCCACGGCAATTCGATGGGCGGCGTCATTGTCGATAGCGGCAATTTCAACTGGGCAGCCTCTGACAAGTACGGCTACCTGTCTCAGCCCAATCCTAGCTATCACGGTAAGGTCTTTACGGACGCCTTTGGTCCTGTGGCCTTTATTTTGGCCTGCCGGGCGCTTGGTCTGCGAGACCTCGGTCCTGCGATCTCGCCCTTTAATGCCTTCATGATCTTGATGGGCATTGAGACCTTGCCCCTGCGTATGGAGCGCCATTGCCAAAACACCGTGGCGGTAGCCCAGTGGCTCAAGGCCCATCCCAAGGTCGCTTGGGTCTCCTATGCGGGCCTGCCAGAGGACCGCTATTACGCCCTTGGTCAGACCTATGCGCCAAAGGGGGCCGGTGCAGTCTTCACCTTTGGCCTCAAGGGCGGCTATGAGGCCGGAATCAAGCTTGTCGGGGCGGTGAAGCTGTTCTCGCACCTGGCCAATATTGGCGACACGCGCAGCCTGATCATTCACCCATCGTCAACGACCCATCGCCAGCTCGATACTGCTGGTCAGATCTCAGCCGGTGCAGGCCCTGATGTGGTGCGCCTGTCCGTTGGTCTAGAGCATATTGACGACATCATCGCCGACCTAGAGCAGGCCTTGGCGTCGCTCTAGCGCTTCTCAACGATGGGTTTGAGCGGTCCTATTGGTCGCGGCGGCGGGCACTTTCGCCGTCGCGACCTCCGCCTTGTTTAGGTGTGTCTTCAGGTAGGTGAGGATGTCTGCCTGCTGGCGCTCATTGATCGGGGCCCCCATGCCGACCATCCGGCTCATAATCTCTGCCCATTCGTCAGAGGTGCGCGTCTGTGCGGTAATTAGGCCCTCGGCATGACACTGTGTGCAGGCTTCAATCAACAGGGCCTTGACCGGTCCCTCTGGCAGCGCCCGTTCTTGCGCCCGCGCCGAATGGCCACAGAGTATTGCTAGGGCAAATGCGCTAAGAAATGGGACCGCGAAGCGGAGCGTAGCGAATTTCATAGAGACCTCACAAGCGAAGCAAAGAGACTGCATCGACCACTTTAATTCTGCGGGCACCGCATCGAGCGGTTCGCAGAGGCTAACCTATTCGCAAAAGGTCCACTGACCAATTGCCGAATTATCGCGTCAGCTATTCGTTCACAAGCCTGAACCGAGGCAAGGCCATCTCGTACTCTACCAGGCTTAATAATGTCCGCTTTCGCGACGGATTCCTTAAAATCAATCGTTTGAATTAAGACATTAAGATTTGCAAAGAGACCGGAGAACCCCTCGGCGGCTCAGTTTCCACAAAGCACAAAGAGGCATAGAACCTCCTCATTGATTTCAATGTATTTTATTGGATGGAGATTTAAGTGAGTGTTTCTCAAATTCAGCCTGCTGCTAAGGGCAGCCTTCTGATCACGCCTCGGCTATTGAGGGATCTTCATACCTATCTGGCGGTTTTGTTTGCGCCGACCATTCTGTTTTTTGCCCTAACAGGTTCGCTACAGGTCTTTGGCCTGCACGAGGGCCAAGCCAATGGCTATCAGCCTCCGGCATTTGTGGAGAAGTTGAGCCAGGTTCATATCCACATGCGCTATCAGCTAAAGCCCCGCAAACCCGAGCCCGCCAAGTCAGCGCAGGCGCAAGCCCCTAAAATCGCTGAAGCTGTTCCGGTCAAGGTCGCAGAGCCTATGAAGCCGAAAGCCAAGCGCGGGCCTAGCGTGATAACAAAGGCCTTTTTTGGGGCCGCCGCTATCGGTCTGACCTTGGCGTCGCTGCTCGGCCTATGGATTGGCCTCACCCAAGGGCGTCTGCGCAAGGTGTCGGCGGTCCTAGCCGTGCTTGGGGCCATCTTGCCCATCGCGTTGGTTATGTTCGCCTAGATCAAAACCGAGCTGCGAGTTGCGGGCTGATCCCGGTAGGTGAGTGTTTCCCGTCAGCATTATTATGGTGCCTCGGGCGGCGTCCTGCGTCACTGTGCGGGGGCTGTTTCGCCAATCTCTTCGTTTAAAGCCCCATGCCCAGTCCCTATCCCTCGGTAGACCGCATTTCCCAGTACGCGGTGATCCTAACGCTGACCCAGTCCTATGGGCGCACCGCAGTGATGGACGCCATTCGCGCCGTCTTGGCGGACCATAGGGCCGATAGGGATGCCCAGAGCGCCGCGCCTTTTGGGGAAACGGAGATTTGCGAGGCGGTCAGAAGCTGGTTGATGGAGCGCAGCACGCCATCCTTGCGCCGCCTGTTTAACCTCACCGGCACCGTCCTTCACACCAACCTTGGCCGCGCGCGTTTGTCTCAGGCCGCAATTGACCATGCGATTATGGCGATGGGCGAGGCCTGCAACCTCGAATTTGATCTTGAAACCGGCCAGCGCGGCGAACGCGATAGTCTGGTTGAGGGCTTGCTGACGGAACTGACCGGCGCGGAAGCCGCTACCGTGGTCAACAACAATGCAGCGGCGGTGCTGCTGACCTTGGCCGGCGTGGCGCAAAAGCGGCAAGTGGTCGTGTCACGCGGCGAATTGATCGAGATTGGCGGCTCTTTTCGTATTCCCGATGTGATGCGCAGCGCCAATGTGCGGCTCATTGAGGTTGGCACCACCAACCGCACCCATAAGGCCGACTTCGCCAATGGGATTGGACCTTCGACGGCCGCGCTGATGAAGGTTCACGCCAGTAACTATGTCATTCAAGGGTTTACAGCGGCGGTGTCTGAAGCCGACATGGCCGATGTCGCCCATGCGCACGGGCTGCCCCTAATCGTTGATTTGGGCGCGGGAAGCCTGATTGACCTTAGCGCCTATGGGCTGCCCAAAGAGCCTGTTGTTGCCGATATCATCAAGGCGGGTGCTGATCTGGTGACCTTTAGCGGCGACAAACTGCTGGGTGGGCCACAGGCTGGCCTTATCGTGGGCAAAAAGGCGCTGATTGACCGGATCAACCGCCACCCTCTAAAGCGCGCGCTTCGGGTCTCGAAGTTGACCCTAGCCGCCCTTGAAGCGACCTTAATGGCCTACCGCCATTCAGAGCGGCTGACGCAAGACCTTCCGACCTTGCGGCTTTTGACCCGGCCCATAGCCGATATTGAGGCCATAGCGCAGCGGGTCCAACCCCATCTGAGCGCCGCGCTCGGCCCAGACTGGCAGGTCACGATCCAGCCGGTCTTCAGCCAGGTTGGCAGTGGATCGCTTCCCATCGATGTGATCCCGAGCATGGCCTTGGTCTGCACCTTCGCTCAGAAGAAATCAGGAAGCGCCTTTAAGGCCTTGACGGCAAGGTTGCGGCAACTCCCGATCCCGATCATCGGCCGTGTGACGGACAATAGCCTTATTCTGGACCTTCGCTGCCTCGAAGAGGAAGGCGATTTTGTGGATCAGCTTCAAAGACTGGACCTCAAACCCTCTCGCTGACCCTTCGTTGAAGACCTTCTAAGCCCTTCGGGCCTTTAGCCAAGCGGCCCCGGATTTCGTGACCTGCATAAGGGCTGCAAACGGTGAAATGCGGATATTCGCCTTGCCGGTTCGGGCGAGTGCATCAAGTTGGGCGTAGTACCAATAGGTCACGGCAAACCCTTCGAGCGACTTCACCAACTTTAATCCACCGAGAAACTGAAGCATCGGGGGCAAGAGCCGAAGTTTGGTTTCCCAGCGGTCAAGCTCGTCCGCTCCGGCCAGCAATTTTGCTGGACCTGCCGTGTCGACGCAAAGGGGGCGACCAAGGCCGATGATGTCGGCGCCGCCCTGTTCCAGCGCCGCATTCATGGCCGCGCGCGTGCGAAAGCCTCCCGTGACCATCAGGGGCATGGTGAGGGATTGGCGCATGGTCTTGGCAAAATCGACAAAATAGGCCTCGCGCTTCGCCGTCGAGGCCTTTTGAACCGGCATGTCGACCGGTTCCATTCCGGCCAGATCCATCATGGCGGGCTGTTCGTACGAACCGCCAGAAATTTCCAAGAGGTCCACACCTGCGGTCTGCAACCAACCGGCCACAATGACGCTGTCCTCAAAGGCAAATCCGCCCTTTTGGAAGTCCGCCGAATTGAGTTTAACCCCGATGGGAAAGTCTGCGCCGACACCTTGGCGGACCCGAGCGATAACCTGCATCAGCATTCTTGCGCGGTTTTCAAGCGAACCACCCCACTGGTCAGTTCTCAGATTGGCCCGTGGGCTCAGAAACTGTGACAGGAGATAGCCGTGAGCCGCATGGATCTGCACGCCGGTAAAACCGGTCTCGCGGGCGACTTCGGCGGCCACACCAAAGCGCTCAATCAGGTCTAAGATTTCCGGCTCGGTCAGGGCCTCGGGCACGCCAAACTGCTTGCCGGGCAGGCCAAGGGCGACGGCTGAGGGGGCCTTAGGATGGGGGTTGACGGTGACCTGGGTCTGGCGACCGGCATGGCTGATCTGCATCCATATGTGGCCTCCGCCTCGCGTGCCCGCCTCAGCCATGGATTTCAAACTGGTCAGAGCCGCAGCGTCGGGACGTCGATCAATAATGACATTGCCCGGCCGTTCGAGATGGTCGCCATCGATCTGCACATTTCCGCTGATGAGCAAACCGCAGCCGCCATCGGCCCAAAGGCCATAAAGACGATCAAGTTCCGGCGTCGCTCGTCCCTGAGGGTCGGCTAGCCCTTCGGTCATGGCACCCTTTGCCAAACGATTGGGCAGAACCGCGCCGCAAGGCAGGGTTAGGGGCTGGCTAATGGACGTCATGATGTGCTCCACAGTCTTGATCTTCAGTCGATCATATTATCGGCCGATGCGCGCATTATTGAACCGAGGCATTGCCTCGGCTGCAACTCATCGGTCGTTAACAGGTCTCGGGTCATCCCCGACCCATAATACTAGCCCTTTGCCGCACTGACGATCCAGACAGCGGCGGGCATTAGGACGCCCTCTGGTGTTTGGTACGCGGACATGGCGGCCTTTACCGCCTCTTCGACAATGGGCCGCAAGTCGGGCTGTTCCCTAAGGATGGACGCGAGTGGGCCAACGCGGAAGGTCAAGGCGACCGTCTGATCAAGCGATGACCCGCCTATCGCCATGTCGAAGGGCTGGATGCTGATCTCGGTGAAACCCGCTCGCTCTAGGATGGATTGAACCCGCCCGGCATCAGCAAAGGCAAATGGACCGGGCGCTGCAGGATCGGTTGGTGTTGGAGCCGGAAGAAACGGCCGAGCTGCCTCCATCGGCAATCTCATCCACAAATTATCTTGGAATGGACGCCAGCAGACAAAGGTGAGGCGGCCATGGGGTTTAAGAGCCCCACGCAAATTCTTAAAGGCCGCAATAGGGTCACTGAAAAACATCACCCCAAAGCGAGAAAAAATGGCGTCATAGACATCCTCGCCAAGCTCGGCGGTTTGTGCGTCACATTCGACAAAGGTTGGAGGGGCCGAGCCTTCCAACACAGGCCGTGCCCGGGCGACATCCAGCATCGGCGCAGAAATGTCCATGCCGGTCACCGTGCCAGAGGGTCCGACAGACTCGGCAAGTTGTAAGCTTGTCTGGCCACACCCGCAGCCGACATCCAAGACCCTCTCGCCAACCGAAGGGTTCAGAACCTTTAAGCCTTCACGACCCAAGGGCTCGATCTGACGATCCAGCTGGTCCTGATATTGGACCCAGGTTTGAGCTGCCGTCCTATTCCAGTAGTCGATCTGTGCCGCATTTGCAGATTGGCCTTCGAGATCTGACACCTTTAGCTCCTATAATCTTTTGGAGAACCATTGCTTGGCACCAGCTCAAACACAAGATCGATTGATCGCGCCGATCGTTCGACAGGATCGGCCTGTAGGGTCTATGAACTCTATCAAGTGGTGCAAGGCGCGGTAGGATGATGGCCAAAGACAATGGATGAAACCCAAGCCGCGATTGGTTTAGACGCCTTTGAGACCCGAGGCGTGGCGGTTGTCTTCGGGGCGAGCGGCGGTATCGGGCGTGCTCTTGTCCAAGCCCTGTTGGCCAGTCAAAGGTTCGACCATGTGGTCGCCTTTAGTCGCACCACATCTGTGGCCATCGACCTTCTCGATGAGGCCAGCCTTGAGCGGGCTGCAGCCCTCGCGGCCACCAAGGGTGAGATCCGGCTTGTTATCGACGCGACCGGCTTCCTGCACGACGAAAATCAGGGCCCTGAAAAGAGCCTGCAACAGATTGATGCGGCCAAGATGGCCAGAGCCTTTGCGCTAAACGCCATTGGTCCGGCGCTGATTATGAAACATATGCTGCCCCTGTTGCCGCGGACGGGGAAGGCGGTCTTTGCAACCCTGTCGGCGCGCGTGGCCAGCATTGGCGATAATCGTTTGGGCGGTTGGTATTCTTACCGCGCCTCGAAGGCAGCGCTCAATCAGCTTGTCAGGACGGCTGCTGTGGAATTGGCGCGGCGTGCGCCAAACGCAATCTGCGTTGCCCTTCATCCTGGCACGGTGGCAACGTCCCTTTCCGCGCCCTTCAGCAAGGATGGGTTAGACATCCAAACGGTTGATGTCTCAGCGGCGCGGCTCCTTGATGTAATCGACGGGTTGAGCCCGGATCAAACCGGCTGCTTCTTCGATCACCTTGGTGCCCCCATCCCGTGGTGAGGACTAAAGGTCCAGTGCCATCTGTCCCGGTCGTTGCTGATTGATCCCGCCCTCCAAAAACGCGTTGGCCTCACGGGTGATCTGAGCTCTGCGATCATCGCTCATATTGGCGAGGGTCCGGTAGGGCATACCCATGCGTGGGTTGGGCGCCAGCCTTGGCTGGTTCTCGATCAGAAAATGCCAATAGAGCAGGTTGAAGGGGCAGGCGGAGGGCCCGCTCTTTTCCTTCACATCATAGGCGCAGCCGCTGCAGTAATCTGACATGCGGTTAATATAGGCCCCTGACGCCGCATAGGGCTTGGAAGCGAGCATTCCACCATCGGCGAACAGAACCATCCCGTGGGTATTGGGCAGCTCAACCCATTCGAAAGCGTCGATATAGACGGCCAAATACCATTCCTCGACGGCGCGAGGTTCAAGGCCCGCCAGCAGCGCGAAATTTCCAGTAACCATCAGCCTTTGGATGTGATGGGCATAGGCATGTTGGCGGGTATCGCTGATCACCTGCGCCATACAGTTCATCTGCGTGTCGCCGGTCCAGAAGAAGTCGGGCAGGGGGCGATGGGCCTCCAACGCATTTGTCGCCTCATAGGCGGGCATATGGTGCCAATAGAGGCCGCGCACATATTCTCGCCAACCCAAGATCTGGCGGATGAAGCCTTCCACGGCATTGAGCGGGGCATGGCCTGCATAAAAGGCCTGTTCGGCGCGGGCGCAGACTTCGCGCGGGGTTAGGAGCCCGCAATTGAGATAGGGCGAAATGATCGCATGATAGATGAAGGGCTCTCCGGTCTTCATAGCGTCTTGATAGTCGCCATAGTTCACCAGACAGACCGTCATAAAATGATCGAGCGCCTCTAGGGCCTCTTGACGGGTTACCGCCCAGCCAAACGGCTCTAAGTCGCCGAAATGATCGGCGTGATGGCGCGCGACCAGAGCCATCACCTCGCGGGTTATCTCGTCCGGCTCAAAGCGCAATCGCGAGGGGAGGGGGTGGTGCGAGGGCAGAGACTTGCGATTTTCCTTATCATAGTTCCATTCGCCGCCTTCGGGCTGATCGCCCTGCATAAGCAGCCCCGTCTCGCGGCGCATCTCGCGATAGAAAAATTCCATACGGTAAGATTTGCGGCCCTCGGCCCACTGGGCAAATCGCTGGCGAGAACAGAAGAAGCGATCATCATCGCGAACCTCAAGGGGAACGCCAACCTGCGCGGCCCAACCCCGCATCATATCTGAGACCCGCCATTCTCCGGGCTCGGTCGCGATGATGCGAGCTGGCTGATGTACGGCGACCGCGCGGGCCAGTTCTCCGCTAAAGGAACCGCTATTGGCTGGATCGTCGAGGGCAACATAGTGAACCTGAAAGCCCTCTTGCCGGAGGGTCTTTGCAAAGTGGCGCATGGCCGAAAGGATCAGGACAATCTTTTGCTTGTGGTGAGGGACATAGCGGGTCTCTTGCTCGACCTCGGCCATAAAGATGATGTCACAGGCCCGGTCGATCCCCTCAAGGGCGCTTAAGCCTTGGGTCAACTGGTCGCCAAGCACCAGACATAGGCTTTTCATAATAGATCCATAGCTCTGGGCAGACGTGTCTTTACCGACCTATCTGTTACGGTAATAGGAGCCGTTTGGTTCATTCGGGCTGGAGAAACATCATGCC
>CANESI010000022.1 GCA_947441065.1 Caulobacteraceae bacterium | reverse complement strand
TGCTTACGGGCCCGGACGAGCGACATGTCCCGCTCACTGAGGGCCTGTTCAATATTATTTTTGAAGGCTTCCAGTTCGTCCCGAGCCACTTGCTCGTCATCAAGCCACCGCTTGCGGGCCTGAACGAGCAAGATATCGCGCTGTTCGAGGGCGGCATTGGTTTCCGCAAGGAAGCCCTCAAACTGGTCGCGCACCTCGCGCTCTTCGCGTTCAAGCCGGTGAAGATCGGCCAGCCTCATATCCCGCTCGACGGCAAATTGGGCGGCGTCCTGTTGGCGCTGCTGCTCGATCACGGCGAGGGCCTCTTGATCGTCACGGCGCTGTTGTTCCACGAACGCCAAGGCCTCTAGGCCTTCGCGGCGCTGTTGTTCCAAGATTGCGAGAGCCTCTTGGCGTTCGCGCTCATTGTCGGCCCGCAAGGTCGCAATCACCGCAACCTGCTCCTGCACCGTCATCTGCGCCTCGGCCAAGATCGGACCGAATAGATCGCGCAGGTCGCTCAGCTCCTCCTCGACCTGTTCGGGCGCAAGATTGGGCGGGGTTTCCCCCTCAGCCGCCGCCGTGAACCAAGCATGCAGGCTCTTGGCCGGAGCCCAGACCGAACTGTGGGCCTCCAGCGGCACGCGCTCGACATGATGGCGCAGCTCGCTCGTCAAGAACCGGTCCGCCTCCACTGACGCCGTCGAGGTGCGACCGGGCAGGGTCACGCCCAACTCCCGCTCAATCCGGCTCAGATTGGCCCGCCAGTCACCGAGCAGATGATCATAGGACACAAAGACCCGCGGCGCGTCCCGCGTATCGCGCTCGGCGGCAATCATATAGCTCGACCAGAGCAGCAGCGATTTTTCGCGTGAAAAACCATTACGCTTGGCCAGCGAGGCCGCGACCTCAAGCGGATTGCGCACCATCACCACATAGCGTGGCCTATAGCCCGCCTGTTCCAACGCCGCGCGCCAGAACCGGCCGAGCACCGACACGCGCGGGTCCTTCAGAACAATCAGGGGCGCAGGGCCATAGAGCTGGTTGATCGCCGCCGCCGCCTCGGCCACCAGCGTCTCATCAATCTCATTAGCAAAGGGCTGCTGAGCTCCGGAAAAGACGTCATCCCAGGCCGAGCCATAATGGGCCAAGATCTGGTCATTGATCCGCGCCACATCGGTCGATTCCCAAAAGCCGGTGGGATTGTCGATGCCCGCCGCCATCAGGTCCGACGGCAGGGCCGCGCCCGACAGGGACAAGAGACGCGCCATCGCCGAGGTGCCGGAGCGATGCATGCCCACAACCACCAACGCGATCTTCTTGCGCGGACCCTCTGCCATTGCCATCAATCAACTAACCAATATGTCGAGCCCAAAAGGGCCCGTGCGCAGAGACGCTTACCAGAGACTGTCTTAAGGATGCAACCAGCGACCTAGGATCGCCCTAACCTTCTGATTCGGTAGTTATCTTTATCGAACGCCCATCCGCATCAAGACAAAGGACAGTTGCCGCGCATCACCGCCCGTCGGGACCAAGAGATTTTCGCAATAGAGCCTGAAGGTAAAATCCTGCCCAGGCGCAGCATCCGGCCCCAAATCCACCTCGAGCACGGTGGGAACATCCCGGTGAATATCGACAATGGTCGGCGCGCCCGTATCAACCGACAAGGACGCCGCCGTTGTGCGATCATTGCCTGGCTCACCCTTGATCCAGATTTCAGCATAGAATCTTGCACCCGGACCGGTGATCTTGGCCCGGCCGCGCAAGAGGCGGTGGCACCAGCCATCCTCATGCCAGCCATCAAGATCGAAGACCAAGATATTATCTGATACCAGCTGGTTCATCATCTTAGTCCGTCATAACGTGCCCATATTGAGCGGTTTCATATCGATTATTATTCGAAACGCAACTTTTATTATAAGACGTTTTTGTAAACACTGAATCGCGTTTCAGTATGTCTGACCCGATTGCGCGCTGCTCAGAAAATGGGCACCCAAGCGTGGGGCACCGCCCTTTTCGGCATAACACACTCCCCCTCCATGCCCATTGACGCCAGAGCCTCTATCTTTCTAATGCAGCCCAACAGCCGAGGCATCGCGCCGGGCAGGGATGAGCCTTTGCCAACCGATCCAACCCTACGCCCGCACCATGGCCCCGGACCGATGCTGGTCCTAGCCCTGATCGGCATTGTCATCGGACTGGCCATCGCCTTTGCCGCCCGCAGCGCCGCGCCCGTCTATAGAGAGCCGCAGCCTTCGCTCCTCAGCCAACCCGCCCCGCCCCCGCAAACGGGCGACCAGACCTCGCAAGGTGAGCTCGAAGACCGGGTCAAGGCCTACCGCGCCCGGGTCGAGGGGTTCTGGACCGTCCAGCACAAGATGGCCCTCCTGCGGGGCCGCAGTGCCCAAAAGGCCAGCACCGGCCCCCGCAGCCCGATTCGCCCCGGCACAACCCCGCTCGAATGCCTGACCCAAGCGGTCTATTATGAAGCCAGGGGTGAGCCGCGCGAGGGCCAGGTCGGCGTCGCCCAAGTGGTCATGAACCGCGTGAACAGTGGCCGCTACCCCGCCTCGGTCTGTGCGGTGGTGTTCCAAGGGGCGGATAGACCGGGCTGTCAGTTCAGCTTTGCCTGCGAGGGCAATCGTCAAGGCGGCCCTGTCAACCCGGCCAGCTGGGCGCGGTCCCAAGCCGTGGCCCAAGAGGTGCTGGCCTCCGCCAGCCGCTCCGGCGCCCCCTTTAACTCTGGCCCAAGCGGCGCCGACCATTTCCACGCCGACTATGTCCAACCCAAATGGTCCAGCCAGATGCAGCGCCTGGCCCAGAGCGGTCGCCATATCTTTTTCAACAGCGGGCAAAAATCAGCCCCACAACCGGCCTTTGCCCCCCAGAGTCAGGCTGAAAACAGCCTAGGCACCGCCTCAGAGTCGCAAAAATCGGCCCCAGAGGCCCAAAATACGGGCCGCAAATGACGCCCAATATCCTGTATCAGTCGGTCAAACCCCTGACTTAATGCACTTCGTGGGGCCAAACTCCACAACTTGGGCATTGACAGCTATAATTATCGAATATATCCAGAGGGTGCCTTGGGGGCAGATGTGATGTCGTGTTGACGCACAGGCTGCGACCGTCATGGCGTCAAACTGGCTCTCAAAGGACCTCTAGGGGGATCACTGAAATGAATATGAAGAAAATCTTGATGGCAGCTGTTGCCATTTCTGCTCTGACGGCTGGTGTGGCTAACGCTGCTACAACGACGAGCATCGTAAGCGCGAAAGTCTCGAACATTAGCTTGACCCCTGCCTCCTCAGGCGTCACCGCAACCAGCTATGCTTTTGCTAGCACAGCGATCATCGCTGCGTCAGGCCCGGGTCTAGCCAATGCGAAAACAACCACTGCCGCCGATGATAACAAAATAGCAGCCCTGCTTTCTGACGGCGTTGCAAAGTTCTACGCCGGTGCGGGCGGTACGAACTACTCAGTGACATATACTTTGTCGGGTACCGGGGCTCCAACATTCCAGACCGCTCCAGCCACAATCAAGTTGACCGGTCATACGGCCGCCTGTGCAGCTGCGATTGGCGTTGATGGAAACGTGAACTTGGTCGCTGGCGGTGCAATTGGGACCAGCTCCATAACTGGCGTGTTCAACATTCCAACGGCTTGTACAACCGGTCTCGCCCCGACCGGCGTGTCTATCGACGCTCCGATCACGATGGGTGCGGTCGGAACCGCGGTCGGGACATTCTCGTTCAAGGTTGTGGCCACAGACGCGGTTTACGATACTGCTGTATCGCACCCACTCGTGATTACGGGCTCTCCCTACACTGTTTCCGTAGCGACCGCGAAAACCGCTGCTGATACCGCTGCGAAACCAACGAGGTTGGCTCTGGGTGGTACCCTTGGCGTCTACACTTCCATTCTAGATAATGCCAACGTCGATAACCTGATCGGTACCGTGACCTACAAGGCAGCAAGCGCTCCTTCTGGTGCGCACGGCTCCGTTGTATATGCGGACATGCTTGTTGGTGCCCTTCCCACCATCACGGCTGACGTTCAACTGAACGCGACAACCAGCAACTTCACTGTTATCAAGCCTTCTCTATCCGCTGACGGCGGCGGTACCCCTTCGGCATTTACTGTCGCAGCGGCCACGCCTTCGGTAGTGTCCAAGTTGGCTTCCACGGCTCGTAAGGCCGATATCTCGGTGGCCATCGATGCAACAAATGCGACGTCAATTCCTACCGCTCAGTCGTTCACAGCCACCATCACGCCTTACCTGGTAGCGAACACTCAACTCAATACGCCAGCCGCAGTTACTGGTGCACTTGAAACCATCGGTGTTGAAGGCGCGTCCTTCACCGCGCCTTGGGTTGGCGGTTCGCTGTCAAGCTCAGCAACCTACATCCGTGTGTCCAATAGCGGTGCAGCGACCGGTACGGTCACCGTGGCTTTGGTGTCTCCAACCGGTGCAGTATCTGCAACGGATGCTGGGGCACTCTGTACATCTACGAAACTGGCGAAGCTCGGCAGCATCGCTGCTGCTGGTGAACTCGTTCTAGCCCCGGCAGATCTGACGACTTGCTTCGGCGCTTTCACTCGCGGTGACGTTGTTGTGACGGTTCAAGGGGCAGCGGCCTCTCTGACCGCCAAGGCCCGCAATGTGACGTCTACGAACGTCTCGGAACTGTCGCTCGGTGCTGGTACGTTCAACTAACCCACCCTTACCAGCTACCCACCACTAAGGATCAGGGGAGAGCTTCGGCTCTCCCCTTTTTCTTTGTCTGGAGGGGCGGGGCGCTCGCCTATTATAATGTCATGGGCCTAGGGCGGTGCCTTTAGGGGGTGGGTTGCGACTCAGTTCCGGTTCCAAGGGCGCTTACGCCAGGGCCTTGCGCCTTCACCGCGCCCCGACCTCATCCCGCAATCTCCCTACACCCCGCCTAACCCCGGCCAAGGCCCGCAAAAGGGCAGGGTTTGCGCCTGCGCTGGCCTATCAGGGCCCATCAGCACCCCATCAGAGCGGCCCCAGCCGCCCAGACCCATCGGCCTAACCCCCCGATATGATAAAAAAATACGCGATGCCCCGCCGCCTAGGCGCCGTCTTTCTTAACAATCTGTGATCCTTTCGTGACGCTCCGGCGGCCAAGGCGGCCCTGTGCCCCGCTCTCTTGCCCCAATAATAGTCCTAACTACCCAAATTGGGCATTGACCAAGATATTTGGGCAATGTAATTAAGATACACACTACCGGAGCTACAAGCCCCCGCGTTTTTACGCGGGCAACGAACCTGTTTGCGGTATTGACAGCTATAATTATCCAATCTATCCAGAGGGTGCCTTGGGGGCAGATGTGATGTCGTGTTGACGCACAGGCTGCGACCGTCATGGCGTCAAACTGGCTCTCAAAGGACCTCTAGGGGGATCACTAATATGTCTATTAAGAAAATCTTGATGACGGCCGTTGCCGTCTCCGCTCTGTCGGCCGGTGCGGCTTCCGCTGCAACGATCAGCAACACCTCGACTGTCTCTGGCCGCGACTTGGCACCAGCAGTTGGCACGGCTGTTGACTCCTATACCTTGGCTTCTGAAATCGTCACAACCGCAGCCACGACGGCAACGTCGGTCTTGGTGATCTCGCCAACGACTGCAACGACCATTTCGGCCGGCAACTACATCGTCACCTACAACATCACCGGCGGTACCTTCACCACTGCCGGCGTGACGACCGCTAGCTTGGCCGTCAACGGCTTGAACGTTGTTTCCAGCGTCAACACCGTGTCTGCGTCCAGCATTTCCTTCAACGTGACCGTCGGTTCGGGTCTCTATCTGACCTCAGCCACCCTGACCAACCTCGTGAAGCTCGGCGTTGCCAAGTCAGACGTGTCGATCAGCGGCAGCATCACCACCGCTGACGGCGCCAGTGTCGACGGCGGCACAATCGCAGCCAAGAAGATCATCGACTACCGTCCAGCCTTTGTCTTCGACGGCACCGCCGTTGATCGTACCCTGACCATCGCCAGTGGTTTTGAGGACTTCTCGGTTGGTGTGACCACCGCCAACATCGGCACCGGCATCGGCTTTGACGTCAACACCGGCACAGACGTTGACGATGTCGTCATGATCTCGGCTGGCGCTGTCGGCGTTGCCGCTGCAACGACGGACCTGACCGCTGCTGTTCTGACCTTGACCGGCGACGTGTCTTCGTTTGATGCAGACGCAAACGGCACGGTACCTGACGACGACACGACCAACGTGTTCACCTTGGGTGCTGGTGACTTGGCTGACTTGCAGGCTCAAACCCTGACCGTGGGTCTGACCCAACAGGATACGCCAGTTGCCGGTAACGCTTCGGACTACTCGCTCGGCGTCGAAGTCGAAATGGGCGCTGGCTACACGGCTCCTACCTTTGCTTCGATCCCACTGGGTTCGGTAGCTCTGGAAGGCACCAACTTCTTCGCCGCTTGGGTTGGCGATGGCACGAACGGCATCACCTACACGATCCGTCTGGGCAACCGTACAGCAACTGCAGTCACCGGCGTTTCCGTCGCTCTGCTGAACTCGTTGAACGACACAGACGAAACCACCTGCGTCGTCGGCACCTTGCCCGCTTCGGGTGAACTGCTGATCACCAGCGCTTCGCTCAACGCCTGCTTCGGTAACTTCGGTCGCGCTGACCTTCGCATCACGGTCCAAGCGGCAGATACTGGCGTCACGGCGAAGATGCGCTCGGTTTCGGCTGGCGTCATCAACGAGCAGAGCCTCGGTGGCGGTACCACGACCGCTCAGGCCGACTAAGCCTAACCAAATACCCTCTAGAGAAGGGGAGAGCTTCGGCTCTCCCCTTTTTCTTTGCGTGATTGTGCAAGCCGCCGTGACCTTGGTCCGGTGGTTTTTTTGTTGTGAGTCCCAAAACGATAGTTACACCTATTGTTAGCGAAAGCTATTTTACACCCTTAGGTATTGACGCCCCTCTCTTTTGATTCTACGAAAATGAAGCCTTGGGGGCAGATGTCGTCACGAAGACGCACAGCCTGCGACCGTCACGGCGTCAAACTGACTCTCAAAGGACCTCTAGGGGGATCATGCAAATGTCTATGAAGAAAATTCTTATGGCGGCCGCGGCCGTTACGGCTCTTACGGCGGGCTTGGCCAATGCGGCGACGATCAATCCAACCTCGACGATCGGGGGCAAGGCGATTGGATCGGGCACAGCAGCGTCACCAACCTTCGATCCATATACCTTGGCCAAGGAACGCAAGCTCACCAAGGATACCATTTTTGGTAATACGACGACACCTACGGCCAACAACTTGAAGCTAACGGTCGATGCTTCAGGGGATAGGGCGATTGGCGTCGGCGAGTACTTGGTGACCTTTAACATCACTAACGGTAGCTTTGACACGGAAGGCTTAGGCACTAGTGCACTTGCGCCAACCGGTGTTGCTGCTGCTGGTGCTGGTGGCGCGGCTTATGCTGGAACGACGACGGGAACGAGTACGGTTTCTGCTGGAACGATCAGCTTTATCGTCAAGGTGACGGGCGGTAATCTTAACAAGCTGGTGCTAGACGTCGGTGTAAAGACCGGGACCAGCAAGGAAACAATGAGCATTTCGGGTTCGATTGTTACCCTAAGCGGTTCGGTCAATGTCGATGGCGGGTCGTTTGGTAGTGTGGACCTTGTCGACTATCGCGACGGTATGAAGTTTAGTGCAACCGCTGTGGATGCAAACCTATCGCTGGCAAGTGGATTCAAAAAGTTCGGTACCGGCTCCAGCGATAAGGTTGAGACAAACATCGCCAAAGAGGTCAAGTTTGCGCAGAACAAGGGAACAGCGGCCTCGGACGTCGTATACGAAGATTTTGCTGGCGGACAACTCGAGCCGGCAGACATCAGCTCAATCGAACTGACCGTTGGTGGAGACCTCTCAGCGTTCAACGCTAAGCTGGGCACCGCCGACGGTGAAGGTTCACAGGGTGCCGACGCGGTGGCCACTAAACCGGCTGTTATCACCGCTAGCAGCACCAATACCGCGACGGGCACTGCTACCTCGCTGCGGGGTGGCACCGGTGCGTTCATCACCTTGGCTCAGAAATCCACCCCTGTCGCTGGTTCTGAGAGCAAGTACACGGTTACCCCCGTAATCACCTACACGTCGACTGATCTTGTGCCCTTGACCTATGCCGCAAAAACAATCGGTGCGGTGACCTTCGAAGGTGCATCCTTCTTCGCGACTTGGGTTGGTGATGGTACCAACGGGATCGACTATATCATTCGCTTAGGTAATCGCACCAACACCAAGATTACTTCGGTCAAGGCAAGCCTGATGAACCCGCTCGCAACGGGCACCTCAGGAACTGTTGCTTCAACTGCCACATGTGAAGTTGGGCCAATCGAAGCTTCGAGTGAACTTCTTGTTCGCAGCCAAGAACTCCGTGCCTGCTTCGGTAACTTCAAGCGGTCGGACGTGCGGTTTATCATTCAGACGGCTGCCTCTAACCTGACGGCTAAGATGCGTACCGTTTCCGGCACTTCCGTATCGGATTCACCGCTCGGCACCGGAACGTCTACAAACTACGGCGCTTCCAACTAATCTACTCCCTAACTCCCAAGGATCAGGGGAGGGCTTTGCCCTCCCCTTTTTCTTTGGCTATGGTGGGGCGGTTGGTTTTGGATGATGGCACCCTATGACGGATCTTTTGGCCTTGGGGCCTGTGGCCATTGTCGGCATGCATCGGTCGGGGACCTCGTGCCTCGCGGGCTGTTTGGAAGATTGCGGTCTGGTCTTGGGCGTGGTCAATCGCGCCGCGCCGCATAATCGCAAGGGCAATAACGAAAATGAGGCCCTGCGCGCCGTCCATCACCGCATCCTGACCGACCGGGGCTTTGACTGGGACAACCCGCCCTCGGCCCCCATCCTCTGGACCCGGCAAGAACGGGCCGACCTTGCCGCCCGACTGCAAGACTATGACCCGGCCCATCCTTGGGGCTTCAAGGACCCGCGCACCCTCTTTTTGCTCGATGGCTGGTTCGATCTGGTCCCCGGCCTGCGGCTGGCGGGCTCGTTCCGTCACCCCTTTGAGACCGCCGCCTCCCTGACCACCCGCGATGGCTTTTCCACCGAGAAAGGCCTTGGCCTCTGGCAAGCCTATAACCGCCAAATGCTGTTCTGGCACGCCCGCGCCCCATTCCCCGTCCTCTTCTATGACTCTGATTCGGCTCGCTATTTGGCTGAGGTTCAGGTCATGGCCGGCGCCCTCGGGCTTGACGCCTCGGCCCCCATCCGCTTTCGCGATGAGAGCCTGACCCACCACGCCGCCTTGGCCGCGCCCCCCGCTGACTGCCTGTCCCTCTGGCACGATCTGCACGCCGCCCGCACCCCTCTGGGCCTGCCCTAGCGTGCCCAAGATCAGCTATATTGTCGGGGCCTTCGACATGCGCCGCGAGCTGCCGCGCACGGCCCTGTCCCTCTGCGCCCCCTATCAGCGCGCCATGGTCCCCGGCGATATCGAGATCCTGATTGCCGATAATGGCTCCACCGATCCGGTCGATCCGGCCTGGTTCGCCTCCGTCCCCGCCGACGTGCGCGTGCTGCGCTATGACGGTCTGGGCCGCTCGCCCGCCATCGCCCTGAACCGCACAGCCGCTCTCGCCCGTGCGCCGGTCATCGGCATGGTCATTGACGGCGCCCGCATGGCCAGTCCCGGCGTCAGCGCCCTGGCCCTCTCGGCTCTGGCCAGCCATCCAAACGCCGTCGTCACCACGCTCGGCTTTCATCTCGGCTATGAGACCCAGCAGGTCTCGACGACCAAGGGCTATGACCGCGCGGTCGAGGATCAGCTCCTCGCCTCCATCGGCTGGCCCGCCGACGGCTATCGCCTGTTCGAGATCTGCGCGGCGGGCGAGAGCGGGGTCCATGGCGCTCTGGCGCCCCTGCCGGAATCCAATCTGCTGCTGATGGCACGTGAGAGCTGGGACCGGATCGGCGGCTTTGATGAGCGGTTCGTGTCCTTGGGCGGGGGGATGGTCAATCACGCCCTGCTCGACAAGGTCCGCGCTGATTCGGCCCTGCAAGAGGTCATGCTGCTGGGCGAGGGCAGTTTTCACCAGCTCCATTACGGCGCCACGACCCAGCCCGGCGGCATCAATCGCCCGGCAGACAGCGCCCCACAATCGGCCACCCTCGGCGAGGTCTATATGTCCGAACGCACCCGTCTGACCGCTGAACTGGCCGGGAAGGGGGGGCAAAGGCCGCCGATTCTGCTGGGCGATGTCGATGACCGTTCCCGCCGGTTCTTTTTTCCGGCAAGGTGATCTGCGATAGAGCGTGATGGTCGGCGGAGTTCAGTCTTGAAACAGTGCGTGTTCTTGGTGGGGGGATTGGGGACCCGGTTGGGGGCCATTACCCAGCAGGTGCCCAAGCCCTTGGTCGATGTGGGGGGCAAGCCCTTCCTCGCCTGGCTCGCCGACGAGGTGGCCCGTCACGGCTTTGAAGAGATCGTGCTGCTCAGCGGCTATCGCGCCGAACAGTTCGAGGCCATGGCCGACTATATTCGCGGCCTTGGTCTGCGGGTCGTCCATTCGGTCGAGCCTGCGCCCGCCGGAACCGCCGGGGCCCTGACCTATGCGCGCGATCAGCTCGACGAGACCTTCTTGCTGTTCAATGGCGATGGTCTGTTCGACGTGAACCTGCGCGATCTGGCCCGGCCCTTGGCACCCGAGGCCATGGTGCGTCTGGCCCTGCGCGTCATGCCCAATGCTGACCGCTATGGCACGGTGACGCTGGAGGGCGAGCGCATCACCGCCTTTTTGGAAAAGCAGGTCACGGGAAAGCCGGGTCTGATCAATGGCGGCATCTATGCCATGCGCCGGGCGGTTCTGGACCGAATCGGGTCCTTGCCCTGCTCGCTGGAACAGGATGTCTTTCCGGGGCTGGTCATGGAGGGACGGTTGCAGGGCGCGGTCTTTGATCGGCCCTTCATCGATATTGGCATTCCCGAAGCCTTGGCCGAGGCCCAGACCTTTGTGCCCGGTGTGGCGCGGCGCGGGGCAGTGTTCTTTGACCGCGACGGGGTGTTGAACGAGGATATTGGCTATGCCCATCGGCCTGATCAGCTGCGCTGGATGCCCGGTGCGCGCGAGGCGGTGAAGCGGGCCAATGATGCGGGCCTTTTCACCTTCGTGGTGACCAATCAGGCCGGGGTGGCGCGCGGGCTCTATGACGAGGCCGCGATTGTCCAGTTTCACCGCGCCATGCAGGACGATCTCTGGGCCATCGGGGCCCATATGGACGGGTTCGAATATTGCCCCCATCACCCTGACTTTGGCCCTGAGGGGACCGCCCCTGTCGATTGCCGTCGTCGTAAGCCGGGGCCGGGCATGATCCTCGACCTGATAGACCGCTGGACCATCGATCCGGCCCGCAGTCTGCTGATCGGGGACCGCGAGACGGACCTTGCGGCGGCGTCGGCGGCGGGGATTGCGGGGCACCTCTATCAGTCCGGCTCGGTCGATGATCTGCTGGCGCGGGCCTTGGGGGCGACCTGATGGGATTGGCGCGGTCACGGGCGGGGTTCTCGATCCTAGAGGCCATTATCGCGCTGGCCATCACCGGCTTTGCCATGACCGTCGTCCTGTCGATTGGCACGCGCGGCAGTCAGATGGGCTTTGGTCTGGGCAACCGGATCTTGAGCGCCACCGATGACCAGATGCGCGACCTGACCCTGCAGTCGGTCGTTTCGTCGATGATCGTGCCGAGCAGCCTCTTGCTCTATCGCCCACCGACCGATTTTCGCGCCGCCGCCTTCACCCGGCCAGATGGGGACAACCCCTTGCCGCTGGAGGGTGACGCCCAGCATCTGGTCGGTAGCGGCCTATTGAACCGCGACACGGCCTGCGGCGATCAGGGTCCGGTCGGGCGGCTGGAGCTGGGTCTAGAGACGGTCGAGGGCAAGACCTTGCTGGTCTGCCGCGTCGATGCCAAGCCGCCCAAGACCTTGATGAGTTTTGGTTCTTCGCGGGCGAGCCTTGGCTATTCGCGCGATGGCGTGACCTGGACGGACCGGGTCTCGATCACCCCCGGCGCGCCGCCCAATGCCCTGTCTGAGCGCGGAAAGGGCCGGGTCCTGTTCGTGCGCATCGCCACCGAGGACGGCAAGACCCTGATCGTCGCCAAGGCCGATAGCGGTCGTCCGCGCGTGCCGACGATCTCGGATGCGGACCTATGAGCGGCGTGCGGGCCGATCGCAGGGCGGGCTTTGCCCTGCCTGTGGTGCTGGTCACGATCTCGATCCTGACCCTGATCTTCCTGACCATTGTTGTGGCCATGGATGACCTCTATGGCGAGATCGCGACCCGAAAGACGGAGGCCGCGTTCCAGCTTCAAGCCCTGTCGGCCGAGGCCCAGTTCGCCTATCTGGCTACGACCGAGCCCCTGACCATCCAAGGCTTAAACGTCGGTGGATCGCGCTATGAAGAGATGCGCGGTGATGCGCCCATCCTGATCGATCCCAATCAGCTTCAGCTCATCAAGCTCGATGCCTCGCCCTATGGCTGGAACCCGCGCAAGGAAGCTACGCGCCCGGCTATCGAGGTGTTGGTGCAGGATGAGGGCGGCTTGCTGAACCTGTCCTATGCCCCGCGTGAGGCCCTGGTGCGCCTGTTCATGCTGGCCGGATCGGATGGACCATCGGCGGGAAAGCTGGCCTCTGAGGCGGTGGATTTTCGCGATATTGACGATCTGCTGATGGTCGATGGGGCCGAGGCGGCGGACTATAGCCGCGCGGGCTTGACGCCCCCGACCAACCGCCCTTTCCAGCAGGTGTCTGAACTTAATGGCATTCTGTCGTGGCAGACCCGCACCCCGCCGCTCTGGCGACAGGTGGTGCCTTGGGTCGCCGCGCGGCCCGATGGCATGAGCTTCAACATCAACACCGCCCCGGTCGAGGTCTTGATGATGCAGTTTGGCATTACCAAGGCTGATGCCCAGATGATTGTCGACCGCCGCCGCATCCAGCCCCTCTATAGCCTGTCGCAGGTCGGGCTGATCGGGGATGACGAGCAGAGCTACACCTTCCCCTCTGGCCGGTTTCGCTTTAGCGTTGTCGATCCGCGGCAAGGAATAGGGTACAGTTCGCGTATGTCCCTCACTCCGGCGAGCCGGGACCGTCCCATCTGGGTCGAAGACACTATGGTTCAGAGGTTTAAACCGCGTGCTCAACTCTCAATTCAAACGCCTCCTGCCTTTCCAAGGTCGACTGTTCAACCTAGCGACTGACGGGCAGCTGGAGCGGCTGGAGCCGGTGCTCAAGGGGGTGCTGGGCCTTGGCGCGGTCGTGGTCCTGAGCCGCCAACGCTGTATCTTCGCCGCCTATAGCCCGCCTAAGGGGGTGACCGGCAGTGCGGCTCTGGCGGCAGCGCGGCTGTTTGCGACCGCCAACGCCCCTTTCGCCCAGTCAGGCCAGCAGATCTGCCGCAAGGGTGAACAGTTTGGCATCTGGTGGTGGGATAGCGCTTGGGCGGTTGAGGCGCTGGGACATGCGGGTCTGCACGAGACGGTGACGATCCTGCCCGAGCCGCTGGTTCAGCAGCCGGGGCTTGGCGCGCGGCTCTTGCGGTCGGGGGCGGGCTTTGAAGCGCAATATTGGCGTGATGGCTTTTTGGTCGGTACCCACTGGACCCTGTCGCCCTATAGCGATGGGGCTTGGCAAGACTTCCTGCGCGAATTTCCAGATCAGGACAGTTCGGAGCCCCTGCCGCCCCTGTCCAGCGTGGTGCGCGCGCCGGATAATCGCTATCTGAAATCCTTGGTCAGTGGCCAGATCTGGGAGGTGAGTGGCCGTCTGGGCCTTGCCGCCGCCGCCGTCTGTCTGGTCGCCTTTACCGGCTTTTTCCTCGGCCAAGCCCTGCGGCTAGACCTGCAGATCCGCAAGGCTGACGCCCAGATCGAGGCCCTGCAGGCCAGTGATGATCCGGGCGCTAAGGCCAATTTGAAGCGCGAACTCAATGCCGTGGTCCAGTCCGAACGGTTCTTTGTCAGGACCTCTCCGGCCGACCTAATGCAGAAGGCCCAGAAGGTCATCTTACCGTTCAAATATAAGCTGACCGACTTCGAATCAGACGGCAAACAGGTGTCCTTCTCCCTGCCCGAAGAGGCCAGCGCTGGGGTCGATATCCTGACCGAAGAGCTTGAAAAATCGAAAGATTTTGCTCAGGTCACGCCGGTCTTTGACAAGGCCCGCCGCCGTGTTGTCTTTACTATGACGGTTCAGGCGGCAGGTCGGGGCGAGTAGGTTCGAATTAGCTGGCAGTCTTCGTTTAGAGACATCCGGATCGAGCGTTTGCCGAGGCTCGAGACCTCAATATCACTGACCGTACATTGACCGCTGGACTTGAACCGGATCGGGCTGGCATAGGCCGCCTTCCAGGTCTTGGGCAGAGTGATGGCCACCCACTGCTTTTGCGGACCTACAGCTTCTGGGGTTGCGACGTCGTCGGGTGTTTGCGCGGCGGGCAGGACCTGCTCCGTCAGCCAAAGATCGGTCTGTTCCAGATAGGCCCGGCGGCGCAGGGTCGAGACCTGACGCTGCATCTCAAACTGCAGGGTATGGACCACCACCTGATCCAGCGCTGCCCCCATGCGCGGCATGACCATCACGACCGACAGGCTGATGATCGCCAGAACAATCATCATTTCGAGCAGGGAATAGCCGGCCTTGGCGCTTAGAGGCGTGGCTTGGGTCATGGCCTATCCATCGAAACCGGTCAGGCCCTTAAGCCCACCTAGACAACGATATCGGCATTATTGCCTTCACCACCCGGTTTACCATCCGCGCCCAAGGTGCTGAGGGTTGGGCTGTCATTGCTGGTTTCTGGGGGCGTATAGACATAGTCGCGGCCCCAAGGATCCTTAGGCAATTCACCGTCCAGATAGGGTCCACCCCAGCCCTCAACCTCGGTCGGGGCCTTTTCCAGCAGCTTCAAACCCTCTTCGCCGGTCGGGAACCGGTCGATGTCGAGACGCATGGTCATGACTGCAGACTTCAAGGATTTCATCTGAACCCGCGCAGCCGTGATCTTGGATTTGTCCAACTGGGAAAAGAGCCGAGGGCCGACCAAGGCCACGATCATGCCGATGATGGCCAGAACAATGAGGATCTCAAGCAGGCTATAGCCAGCCACGCGGTCAGCAGGATTTTTGGAACGGGTCATAAATGAGCCATCATGTCTGTTCAGAGAAAGGTAACCAAGCGTAGATAAAAACGCTCAAATCATTGAAATACCTATCTCATTTTCACCTAGACACTGCAAGGGAAATTCACCATAACAAACAGCGAACCCATCTTGAGCAGGTTGTTTTGCTCTTCGGTTGTTCACTCCTTTCTTGGTCTGTAACCCCATGCCCTTTCAATCTCTCTGGAGCGCCATCTCCTCAGCCTACGCGGGATGGACGGCGCGTGAGAGGATGTTGGTGGTCGGCTTTGGATTGGTGCTGCTCTTGTTGGCGCCGATCAAGGCCTATGACTTGGCCAGAGCCCTTCAGGATCGTCAGTTCGAAACCCAGCTTAGCTTGCGCGAAGCGCAGGTCCGCAGTCAGTCCGGCGTCGGCAATGTTGGGTCCTCGCTGAAGGGGCGGCGCGAGGCGGTCACTAAGGGCTTGCGGACCGTTCGATCGGTTGCCGTGGGCAAGGTCTTGCTGGTTCAACAGGTGACAGAGCTGGCCGTCAATGCAGGGGTAACCGGCGTGGATGTGTCCGTCGGTGATGTGACCGATACGGTTGGCCTGATGACCGTGATCCGTATTCAGCTCAACGGAAACTTTAGCTGGCCCAGCTTCACCAAGCTTTTGACCACTATCGCGAGCTCGAAACAGAAGATCATTATCAGCAGCATCTCTATCAACAAGGAACAGTCCAATCGGCTGCGTCTGGGCTTTGATGTGCCGGTGATCATCGGGACGCCTGGCCAATGATCAACCGTAGCCTCATCGTCCTGATCGCTTCGGCGGGTCTGACCGCCTTTGGGCTGGGTCTGATCAGCACGCCGTCCATACCCGATAGCGCCCAGCGCGCGCCGCGTCCGCAAGCGGCTCCCATTGCCCCAACGCCTGCGGTTAATCTGCCTCAGATTGCCAGCTATTTTGTCGGCCTAAACCCGCCGCCCTTCGTGCCGCCTCCGCCTCCACCGCCTCCGCCGCCGCCGCCGCCCGATGTGGCGATCCTGTTTCGGCAAGATCTGGCCGCTGTCGCCGATGCCGGACAGGGGCTTCAGCTTCTGATAGACGATGGCGGCGGACGCATGAGATGGCTCGGCGTCGGCTCTGAGTTTAAAGACGGTTGGAAAGTGGATCGGTTTGACCGTCAAAAGGTCGTGCTTCGGCGCGGCAAGGACACCCGGTCCATCTCATTATTTACGCGCGTTCAGCAAAGCCCTCTGGGGAATTAGAGAATGAAGACCCGCATCCGCCATTGGGCCACAGGTTCAACCGCAATAGGCCTTTGCCTCGTGCTGTCCGGCTGCGCCGCGTTCCCCAAGCTCAGGACCGGAACGACGCCCGCCCTTTCGGTTCAGGATGTGACAGCCGCTGACATGGTCGAGGCCGCCTCGGAGCGTCCGACCGTCAATGAAGCGACCCTGATCGACATCCCTAAATCCAACGATAGCGGCATAAAGCCCAGTGAGCCTGAGGCCTCGGCCGAGCAGATCGCCAGCCTGTTTCCCGTTGACGGCACAGTCGACGCGACCTTGCCACCGCAGGCCTTGCCCCAGTTCCTCGATGCGGCCTTTGGGCAGATCCTCAAGGTGCCCTATGCCTTGGGCCCCGGGGTTGCGGATCGCCAAGACGTCATCACCTTGCGCAGTGGCCCACAGATGTCGCAGCGCCAATTCCTGCTCCTGCTTCAGACCGCCTTGCGCGACTATGGTCTGCGGCTCTATGTGCGCAATGGAACCTTGTCAGTTTTGGATGACAATACCCCGGCCTCAGGCGCGGCGGCTATCCTGCGCAGTCGCTCGGCCAATGACACCCCTGAAGGCTCGCGGACCGTCGTCCAGTTCTTCCAACTCCAGACCCTTGAGGCCAACGCGGTTCAGGGCCTGTTGACGGATCTGTTCCCACCCAGCCGCGCGGTCAGCATCCGCATGGAAGGCCTGACCAACTCGCTGGCCATCAGCGGTGCAGCCCGGGATGTGCAGAGCGTCGCCAGCTTCCTGCAGCAACTGGACAAGCCGATGTTCGAGGGGGCCCAGGTGGTGCGCTTCGAGCCGATCTTCTGGGGGGCAGACAGTTTTGCTAAGGCGCTGGAAGATACTTTGACAGCGGAGGGCTATAAGATCTCGCGCACGCCGATGGTGTCGCGGACCGCCTTGATCCTATCCATGCCGACCACCAATCAGATTCTGGTCTTTGTCAGTGATCCCGAAGTCATGAAGCGGGTCAAGTTCTGGGCCCGGGAACTGGATCAGGCCAACGCCTTTGGTGATAAGACGGCCAGCTTCGTCTATGACGTCAGAAATGCCAGCGCCAAGGACCTCGGCGCGCTGGTCATGGGCAATGGCGGCGGCAGCCGTGAGACGGCCTCAGGCTCTTCGGGTGTCGCAGGAACCGCGCCGGCCAGTTCTTCGGATCGCGGTTCTATGGGCGGCGGCATGTCCGGCTCTGCGGGCGGCGGTTCGATCATGGTCGATCCCATCGGAAACCGAATCATGTTCACCGGTACAGCGGCTCAGTTTGCGCAACTTCGCAGCCTGCTCGAAAAGCTCGACACCGCCCCGCCTCAGGTCATGATTGAAGTGACCGTCGCTGAAGTGACCCTGACCGATGCGACCAAGGTGGGTCTGGAATGGTTCTTCAGCCGGTCCGGCGGCAATATTAATGGGGCCATCTCGGGCGGTACAAGAGGCGGCTTGGGCATCGGTAGTGCCGGTTTAGCGCTGAACTTTACCGGGACCACTGACCTTCGCGCGTCCTTTAACGCCTTTGCCTCGAACAATAAGGTCAACATCATCTCGCGCCCGCGTCTTGTCACCAAGAGCGGCGAAGAGGGCCATATTCAGGTCGGTACCGACGTTCCGATCATCACCTCTCAGGCGGCGTCAAATGTCCAGAACAATGGCGCGACCAGCGTTCTGCAGTCGGTGCAATATCGCCAGACCGGCGTGATCTTGACCATCAAGCCCGTGGTCTATGGCGGCAACCGCGTCGATTTGGAAATCAAACAGGAACTCTCCAAGGTGGGCTCAGGCGGCAGCGCGGCCATTGCCAGCCCGCCAATCCTTAATCGCAGCCTCCAGACCAAGCTGTCGATCATGGAGGGCTCGACCTCGGTGCTGGGCGGCCTGATTGACAATAACTATAGCAAGTCCAACAGCGGTATCCCGTTCTTGAAGGACCTGCCCTTTGCGGGTGCCGCCTTCCGCCAAGATGTCGTCGACGGCAATAAGACCGAGCTAGTCATGCTGGTGACGCCGTTCATCATTCGCGACAGCAACGATATGGATGAGCTTTCCGCTCAGATGTCCGGCGAAATGAACAAGGCCTTCAGGGTCGGGGGTGGCAGCTCCTACACCCTGACCGGCCTTCGGACCGGGCTCAATCTGGGCCTAGGGCTCCCCCAAGCGGTATTGCCGGTTGCCGGAAAGGGACGGGTCGCGCGGCCTGTGCCTAAAAGTCCGACTCTTCCGACGCCAGTGACTGCCAGCCCAAGCGATCAACCGTAAATTGGTCGTCAATATTGCGGCGGCGATCCTTTAGGGTCACCGTGACGTGATAGAGCCGAACATTGAATTGCCCATCACCCGTGGGCATGCCGATGCTGCGCCGCTCGGGCGTGAAGGGCACGCTGGTCCAGCTCATCACCACGGTTTCGGACAGGCTGGTCTCGCCATTGGGCTGGGCCTCCGGGTTCAGGGCAGTGACCACACTCAAGGCCGATTGGCGCAAGGATAGCCGGTCCAAGGTCCTTTGATGCTTGATCTGGTTGGCGGCCAATTGCTGCTGCAGCGCCAAGATCGCGGTCAGGCCGACCGAGGCGATGGCGAGGGCCACGACCGCTTCGACCATGCTGAAACCGGCGCGAGATCGGGTCATGCCAGACCTCCGAAGACAAAGACGCCGCCCGCCAAGGCCAAGAACAGGCCAAGGGGGATCTTGATCGGTTTGTCCGTGACCTCTTGGCCCCGGCTACGCAACCGTTGCAAGGCAATGCCCCAGACGGCACCCGCCAACGCGGCGCTGGACAGGACCCACATGCCGCGCTCTGGCCCAAGCAGCAGGCCCAAGGCCGCCATCAGCTTGACGTCGCCAAAACCGAGACCATCGAGCCCCTTGGTTCTCTTCCAAACCCACGCCACCAGAGCCATCAGCCCCCCGCAGATGCCCGCGCCCAAAAGATGGGCCATCCATTGTTGGTCTTGCCAAAGGGTAAGGCCCGCGCTGATCGCGACTGCTGCGGTCAAGACATCGGGAATGATCTGATAACGCCCATCATAATAGACGATGCCGACCAAGGCCCCGGCCAGCAGGATACTGGCGACAGACCCCGCGCCTTGGCTGGTTGGAAGGATAAGGGCGCTCGCGAGGCTGGCGGCTATGACCGCCGCGCTCAAGAGGATCTGTACCCGGCGCGACGGGGGCGGCAAGCCGATCTCGCGCAAGAGCCGCCTCGGCACCCATACGGCAATGACGGCCATGATCAGGCTGAGGCCGACCGCTAGGCCAATGACCTTAAAGGACGGTGTCATAGACGCTGGATAGGGCAAGGACCAAGGACAGGGCCACGACGCCGACGAGCACAGAAATCACGCCAATGGCCAGCGGCTCGATCAGGGCGGTGAGGCGCTTCATCATGTCTGAAAGCTTGTCGTCATAGCCATCAGCGAGGAAGTCAAACATCTTGCCCAGGCTGCCCGACTTCTGCCCAGCGCGCAGCAGGCTGAGGTCCATAGAGGTCAAGGTCGTGTGCCGCCCAAGCGATTCATCGACCGCCACACCGGCCTTGAGATCGCGCTCAAACTGTTCGAGCGCCAGTTGAAAGCCGCCCTCCGGCGTGGCCTTGCGCCCCAGATTTGACGCCTCTAGCAAGCCAACGCCATTGCGCAGGGCAAAGCCGGTCAGCCGCGCCCATGTGGTGATCTCTCTATACTTAAGGAGGTCCCCAATCAGAGGGACCTTGTGCGCTATCCGATAGGCCGACGTGCGAACAGCGGGATTGAGAAAGGCAAAGACCGCGCCGCCGATCGCCGCGCCAATCAGGGCCAGCAAGAGCGGCACATGGTTGCTGGCCAGTTCGCCGGTCTCGATCACCCAGCGCGAAATCATCGGAAGCTTGTCGCGCTTATCGCCGATCATCACCGAAAAGCGGGGAACAACCTGAGTGAAGATGAACAGTACAGCGGCCAGGCCCACGCCGCCCAAAAAGGCGGGATAGGTCATGGCATTGGCCAGATCGCGCCTTAACCGGTCCTCATTGGCCATCTGATTGGCCGCGTCGCGTAAGACCTCGTTGAGTTGGCCCGTAGCCTCGCCCACGCGGATCATCGAATAGACATAGAAGGGAAAGATTGGGGTCTCGGTCTCCATCGCTTCGGCAAAGGTCGCGCCGCGCTTGAGGGCCGTGGAAAGCTTGGTGAACTGGGCCTTGGCTTCGAGGCTGGTAATGCCGATGGCCACCGTGTCGATCGATTCCAGCAGGCCCACGCCCGCATCCATCATCAGGGCCATCTGGCGCAGGACCGTCACCCGGTCGGTAAAGGACAGGGCCCCGCGCTTGCCTTCAGCGGCCTTTTCGGCCCGCTCTTCCAGCTTGATGGGGGTCAGGCCCTTGGCGGACAGGGCCTTGATGGCGGCGCTTTGATCCTTGGCGCGAATACGGTCAGCAATCTTCGCGCCCGCGCTATTGATGGCGGTGAACTGATAGAGGCGCTCAGGACTGTCAATATTGCTCATTCGACGCTCAAGGGCACGTCAGAGCGGACCGGATCATCATCCATCTCCGATTCAGGGATGGCGATAACCCGCTGGATTTCGGTCAGGCTGGTCTCGCCTCGTGCGGCCTTGAGCATGCCGTCTTCGAACATGGAGCGATAGCCGGTGGCCGTCGCGATCTTGGCGATCTGCATCTCTGACGCACCCTCGCGCATGGCTGCAGCAATGTCGGGCGTGAAGTGCAAGATCTCATAGATGCCGACCCGGCCCGAATAGCCGGTCTGGTTACAGCGCGCGCAGCCGACAGGATGGCGAAAGTCCGCGCCGCAGTCCTGTACCGCTTGATAGAGACTGGCCGGAACGATTGTGCGCCAGTCGCTAGCCTTGGCAGGCTTGGAGCAGGCCTTGCACAGCCGCCGCACCAGCCTTTGGCCCACAACCCCGCGCAAGACATCGGCCAGAAGGTAGTTCTCCACGCCCAGATCGATCAGGCGCGGCAAGGCGGCGATGGCGGAATTGGTGTGGACGGTGGAGATCACCATGTGACCGGTCAGGGCCGCCTGAACCGCGATCCGTGCGGTCTCCGAATCGCGGATTTCGCCGACCATGATCACGTCCGGGTCTTGGCGCAGGATCGAGCGCAGCCCTGCGGCAAAGGTCAGGCCGATATCGGCGCGGACATGGACCTGAACCACGCCGGGCAGGTCAAATTCGACCGGATCCTCGACTGTGACGATCTTGCGTTGACCGTCATTGAGACCGCTCAGCAGGCGGTAGATGGTGGTGGTCTTACCCGATCCGGTTGGACCGGTGATCAGCACAATACCGTTGGGTTGCTCGACCAGCTTGGCCAGTCCCTCAGCATCGGCCTTGGGCATACCCAGTTCGGTGAGCTGCGGAATGCGGCTGGTCTTACCCAACAGACGCATGACGATCGACTCGCCCCAGGCGGCGGGCAGGGTCGAGACCCGAAGGTCGATATCTTGACCCGATATGCGGATGGCTTGGCGGCCATCCTGCGGCAGGCGGCGTTCGCCAATATCCATGCCAGACAGGAGCTTGATGCGCGAACAGACCGCGTCAAAGGCCGAGCGCGGCGCAGCGCGAACCGTCTGCAAAATGCCATCGACCCGCATGCGGACAAAGAACTGGTCTTCGAAGGGCTCGACGTGAATGTCGGAGGCCCGCATCTGAATACTTTCGGCAAAGACCGCGTTGACGAAGTCGATGACCGGGGCCTCTTCGGCCAGTTCGCGCAGGCGCGCGGCGTCTGAGGTCAAGGTGCCACTGATGCCCAGACCATCACGGTCCAGATCATCCATCGCGGTGGCGATCAGGTTGCGCGGCGACAGACGCCAGATGATCGGCCTGTCCGCGACCTGTTCCAATACGCCGCGCAGGGTCAGGTTTAGGGGATCGACAGCCGCGCAGATGATGCAGTCTTCAACCGGCCTGTGGGTGCCGTCGGCCAGCTCTTCGCCATCGACCGATGGCCGCGCGCGCCATGCCACGGCCTCTTGCGCCGCCCACCAACCGCTTTGTGTGCGGGTCTCTTCGATAAAGCTCTGTACCGCCGAGGGCGAGGGCATCTCATCGCGGATTTGGATGGCCCAGCCGGTCTGCTCTGACAGGGTCCGCAGAAGGTCGATTTCCGAAACCGCGCCCAGCCGGACGAGGATCATACCGATCCGACCGCCCACGCTGCTTTGCACCTCGACAGCCGCGTCAATGTCCGCCGCCGTCGCAAGGCCTTTGGATATCAGAAGTTGGCCAATCGGTTTGCGGCTCATAGGCACGGTCTTTACCTGATCCTTGCCATCCTGAAAAGCGGCTCTACCGAAGCCAGATGGGACAATCGGGCCCTATCGGTCTTAGCCGCCCGTTGGGGTCATCGGCCGTTCTCTGAACGCAATCAATTGAATGCGGAAGATCAGCACACTGTTGGGCGGGATCGGACCGGCACCCTGCGCGCCATAGCCCTGTTCAGGCGGCACATAGAGCAGCCATTCATCGCCGGGCTTCATCTGCTGCAGAGCTTCAACCCAGGCTGGGATCAGACCGCCGAGCGGGAAGGTGGCTGGCGCGCCGCGCTGGAAAGAGCTGTCAAAGATCTCGTCCGACAGCAGCTTGCCTTCATAGTGAACCTTTACCTCGTCCGATTTTTTTGGGCTCGTGCCGTCGGCAGGACCGGAGGTAACGATCTTATATTGTACGCCGCTGGGCAGGGTCTTGACCCCTTCAGCCTTGGCATTGTTGGCCATAAAGGTTTTGGCAGCGTCCATATTGGCAATCGCTTCTTTGCTTTGCCCGCAGGCGCTGAGGGACAGGGCGACCAAGAGGCCAGCGGCCAGGGTGGTCAAGAATCGGGTCGTGGTTCGGGTCATGGGGAAGGCTCCGAAAGGCTAGGGTCAGACCGTGCGCGGGGGATAGCCGCGCTCGCGCAGGGCATCGATAATGTCTTGGGTATGCTGGGCGTCGCGGGTCTCGATCATGATGTCGAACTCTGCGCCCTTGGCAGGCACGTCCAAGGATAGGCGATTATGGGCAACCTCGATAATATTAGCCCCCATCTGACCGATCAGGGCCGAGACATTGGCCAACAGGCCGGGACGATCATCACCAATGATCCGTAGGCTGACCAGGCGCTGGGCGCGGATCAGTTCGCGGGTCAGGACCGAGGTCAGGAGCCTTGTGTCGATATTGCCGCCGCAAAGGACCAGACCACATTTTTTGCCCCGGAACTTCTCTGGAAAGGCCAAAAGGGCCGCGAGCGAGGCAGCACCAGCGCCTTCGGCAATGGTCTTCTCAACCGTGCAATAGAGCGAAATGGCCCGCTCGAAATAGGGCTCTTCGACCAGCAGCACATCCTCGACCAAGGGGCGTGCGATGCTGTAGGCCTGATCACCGACCTGCTTGACGGCGATGCCTTCAGCGATGGTTTGGCCGCCGCTATTGGTGTTCATGCCACGCATGCGGGCCGTGAACGAAGGGTACATGGCTGGTTCCACGCCCATGATCCGGATATCGGGATTGATCGACTTGGCCGCCACCGCCATGCCTGCAATCAGCCCGCCGCCGCCGATGGGCACGGGTAAGATCTCTAGGTCCGGCACGTCCTCTAGCATTTCTAAGGCGACGGTGCCCTGTCCGGCCATGACGTCGTAGTCGTTAAAGGGGTGAACAAAGACCAGACCGCGCTCTTCGCGCAGGCGCTGGGCGATATCTGCTGCCTCGTCATAGTTTTCGCCTTCGAGGACGACTTCAGCGCCGTGGCCGCGCGTATGTTCGACCTTCACCATGGGCGTGCCCTTGGGCATGACGATGGTCACGGGAACACCCATGCGGGCGGCATGATAGGCGAGGCCCTGGGCGTGATTGCCAGCCGAAGCCGCAATAACGCCGCGCGCGCGCTCGTCCGCCGACATCAGGGCGAGCTTGTTCAGCGCGCCGCGCTCTTTAAAGGCTGCCGTGAACTGAAGGTTCTCAAACTTCACCCAGACCTCTGCCCCGGTAATTTCCGATAGCGTGCGCGAATGACGGCAAGGCGTACGCTCGATATGGCCATGCAACCGGGTTGCTGCTGCTTTTATATCGTCGAAAGTTAGGGTCATGAGAGGCCAGAAGGGTCTGCGCCCAAAGATCTAAGGGCAGGAATGGAATATGGCCAAAGACGCCACGGGCGGGCTTTACCGCAATTTTGCGGGCAGGTCCAAGGGCCGCATGAGTTTTTGAGATAGGCGGCGCGCCTAGACCGCATCAAACTCCGCCACCCGGTGGCCCGGCTCGACTTCGCGAAGTTGCGGAACATAGATCGGGTCTGACGGCTGGACGGGCAGGCGCGACGGCAGGAACCTTAGGCCCGACAGGGGATCAAACGGGCTGGGGGGCTCGCCGGTCAGACGCACGCGCTGGCGACTACGTTCTTGCGCCGGGTCGGGAATGGGGGCTGCCGTCAGAAGCGCGCGGGTATAGGGATGACGAGCGTCGCTATAGAGCTGATCGCGGCTCGCCTCCTCCATGACCCGGCCCATATAGAGCACCATCACCCGATGACTGATCTCGCGCACAACCGCTAGGTCATGGCTGATAAAGACCATGGCCATGCCCAGATCTTTTTGCAGGGAAATGAGCAGGTCGATAATCTGGGCTCGGATCGAGACATCGAGGGCAGACACCGCCTCGTCACAAATGACCAGTTGCGGCTTTAGGATCATGGCGCGGGCGATACCGACGCGCTGGTTCTGCCCCCCCGAAAGCTCGTGCGGATAGCGGTTGATCATGTCGGTGGACAGGCCCGCCCGCTCCATCATGGCTCGAACTTCAAGCTCGCGGCCGGCATGGTTCAGATCGCCTCGGAACACGCGCAGGGGCTCACCGATGGAATCGCCGATGGTCATGCGCGGATCAAGGCTGGCCAGTGGGTCTTGGAAGACGATCTGAAGGTCCTTGCGCGCGGCCATCATCGCCTTGCGGTCAGCCTCAGTCAGGTTGGTTCCCAAGACCGTGACCGATCCGGCAGTTGGTGGGATCAGGCCCAGAACAGCGCGTGACAGGGTCGACTTGCCACAGCCGCTTTCGCCCACAACCCCGAGCGTCTCGCCCTTGCGGACCTGAAGGCTCACCCCATCGACAGCGCGCAGGACCTTTTTGGGCGCGAATAGGCCATCGGCCAGCGGGAACCAGACCTTAATGTCCTTACCCTCGACCACCACCGGCGCATCTTTGGCCACCGGTTCCAGCATGGGACGGCCACCTCGGTCAGCGCGGTCGAGGCGCGGAATGGCGGCCAGCAGTTCGCGCGTATAGTCCGATTGGGGCGCAGAAAAGATCGCTTGGGCAGGGCCCTCTTCGACATAGAGCCCATTCTTCATCACGCAGACCCGGTCAGCCATACGGGCAATGACGCCCATATCGTGTGTGATCAGCACCATGGCGGTACCGGTTTCACGCTTGAGCTCATCCATCAGGTCGAGAATTTCGGACTGGACGGTCACGTCGAGCGCGGTGGTCGGCTCGTCGGCAATCAAGAGGGCCGGATTGCCCGCCATGGCCCCGGCGATCATCACCCGTTGGCGCATGCCGCCGGACAGTTCATGGGGGTACTGGTTGAGGCGCCGTGCGGCCTCAGGAATGCGCACCCTGTCCAGCCATTCGCGGGCCTTGGCCATGGCGTCGCGTGCACTGAGACCAAAATGCAGGCGCAGGGGCTCGGCAATCTGTTCGCCAATTCGCACATGGGGCGTCAGGGCAGTGAGGGGGTCTTGAAAGATCATGGCGATCTTGGAGCCGCGAATCTGATTGAGCTTGGCCGGGGCCAAACCCAAGATCTCTTGGCCCTTGAACCGGATCGATCCGCTCGCCTTGCCGTTAGCCGACAATAGACCCATGGCGGTCATGAAGGTCTGGCTCTTGCCCGAGCCGCTCTCGCCCACCACGCCCAGACATTCACCTTGCGCCACGGCGAGGCTAATACCCTTCACAGCCTCGATCTGGCCGTCAAAGGTCTGGAAGCTAACCTTGAGATCATCAATCGCCAGCACGGGCAGTTCGGTGGAGGGCGTTGTCGGGGAGGGCAATCGCGAAATCCTTGAAATCTAGGTCTAAAGACCGACTCTACCTGCGTCCCAGCCCGTTGCAATCATTCAGGCGGCAAAATGCCCGCCTTTTGATTCTGCTCCCCCCTTTCCATTCCCCTCCAAGTCAGGGCAAATGGCGCTACAACAATGTGAGAGCTGTCATGCCCGTTCTGTCGATCGTTAACACCGCAATTTTTGATTCTGGCGCGATCCAGAAGCTGGCCTCCAGCCTGACCCAGCAGGGGGTCAAGCGGCCGATGCTGGTCACCGACCAGGGCCTCGTCGCCGCCGGTATTGTCGCGACCGTGACGGCAGCGGCCGGTGAGACCGGCTTTGCCGCCGTCTTCGATCAGACCCCGCCCAATCCTGATGAGGATAGTGTCACGGCGGCGACCAAGGTCTTTAAGGACAATGACTGTGACGGCGTCGTGGGTCTGGGCGGTGGTTCGAGCATGGATCTTGCCAAGGCTGTGGCCCTGATGGCCAGCCACGAAGGCCCGCTGGAAAAGTACGGCGCATCGGTGCGCGGCATGCGCCTGATCACCAAGACCTGCCCGATCATCGCCATCCCCACCACCTCTGGCACGGGCTCAGAGGTTTCGGTCGGCGCGGTGGTCGTGCTGAACAATGGCCGCAAGGAGACCTTTGTCTCGCCGCACCTGATCCCCGGCGTGGCGATCTGCGACCCGGACCTGACCTTGGGCCTGCCCGCTGGCCTGACCGCCGCCACAGGTATGGACGCGGTGACGCACTGTATCGAGGCCATCTTGGTTCCCACCGTCAATCCGCCGCTCGAAGCCATTGCCTATGACGGCGTTGAGCGCGCCATCGGTATGGGCTGGCTGGAAAAGGCCGTTGCCGACGGCTCTGACCGCGAGGCCCGCTGGCATATGATGATGGCCTCGGTCGAAGGGGCTCTGGCCTTTGCCAAGGGTCTGGGCGCGGTTCACGCCCTGTCCCACTCCTGCGGTCGCCTGCCGGGCTTGAAGCTGCATCACGGTGCCCTTAACGCCCTGTTCCTGCCCGCCGTCCTGCGCTTTTCGGAAGGCGCCGCGCCTGAGAAATATGCCCGGCTGAAACGGGTGATGGGTCTGGCCCCAACCGATGATCTGGCCGATGCGATTGCGGCGTTGAATGCGCGTCTGGGCATTGTTCCCAAACTGTCGAGCCTTGGCGTTACCCGCGAGATGTTCCCAGAGATTGTCTCCTACGCCCTTGGCGATCTGGCCCATCTGTCGGCCCTGAAGAAGCCAACGGCAGAAGAATATGAAGCCCTGGTTGAGGCGGTGTTCTAGGCGCGGAAACTTGCGTCTGATCTTCGTCCCGCACGGCCCTAAGGATTAGCTCTATGTTCGCCAAGCCTCGTACCGATCTGGTTCCCAATACGGCTGCCTATGAGAATGAAGCCCTGGTCAAGGCCACCGGCTTTCGTGAATATGATGCGCGGTGGCTGTTTGGTCCGGACATCAACCTTCTGGGCATTCAGGCCCTAGGGCTGGGGCTTGGCACCTATATTCACGAGCTGGGTCAGTCCAAGATCGTCATTGGTCACGACTATCGGTCCTATTCCCTGTCGATCAAGCAGGCCCTCGCTCTGGGTCTGATCGCGGCGGGCTGTGATGTGCTGGATATTGGCCTAGCCCTGTCGCCAACGGCCTATTTTGCCCAGTTCGATCTGGACGCGCCCTGCGTGGCCATGGTCACGGCCAGCCACAATGAAAATGGCTGGACCGGGGTCAAGATGGGGGCCCAGCGTCCCTTGACCTTTGGCCCAGACGAGATGGGCCGCTTGAAGGACATTGTCACCAACGGTAGCTTTGTCGAACGTCCGGGCGGCTCGCTGACCCGGATTGACGGGGTCGCTGAGCGGTTCATCGCCGATGCGGCGTCGCGCGTTCAGGTCAAGCGCCCGCTCAAGGTCATTGCCGCCTGCGGGAATGGCACGGCCGGTGCCTTCGCGCCGCAAGCCTTGCGGGCGATGGGGGTTGAGGTCATCGAGATGGACTGTGATCTCGACTATAACTTCCCGAAATATAACCCCAATCCCGAAGACCATATCATGCTGATGGCCATGGCCGAGGCGGTGCGCGCCCACGGCGCCGATCTGGCCTTTGGCTTTGATGGGGATGGTGACCGCTGCGGCGTCGTTGATGATGAGGGTGAAGAGATCTATGCCGACAAGATCGGCCTGATGCTGGCCCGCGATTTGGCCCCGCTCAATCCCGGCGCCACCTTCATTGTCGATGTGAAGTCGACGGGGCTCTATGCCACCGATCCGGTGCTGGCGGCCAATGGCTGTACGACGGTCTATTGGAAGACCGGCCATAGCTATATCAAGCGCAAGACCGCTGAGCTGAAAGCCTTGGCGGGCTTTGAAAAGTCCGGCCACTTCTTCCTCTCCGGCGATCTGGGGCGCGGCTATGACTGTGGTCTGACGGCGGCGGCGGCGATCTTGGCCATGCTGGATCGTAATCCGGGCCAGAAACTGTCGGATCTGAAAAAGGCCCTGCCGGTGGCCTTCACCTCTCTGACCATGTCGCCCCATTGCGGCGATGAGGTAAAGTATGGCGTGGTCGAGGCGATCGTCCGCGAGTACCAAGACCTTGCGGCGGCAGGCGGCGAAATTCTCGGTCGCAAGATCAAGGACGTGATCACGGTCAATGGGGTGCGCGTGGCCCTAGATGACGGTAGCTGGGTTCTGGTCCGCGCCTCGTCCAACAAGCCCGAGATCGTGGTTGTGGTCGAGAGCACCCAATCGGCTGACGATATGCGCGCCCTGTTCCATCAAGAGGTAAAGCCTCGGCTGGCCAAGCGCCCAGAGGTCGGGGCCTATAATCAAGAGATCTAGGGATCATAGCCTAGACCGGGGACCCGTTCAGTTGGGAAGTTCAGCGCCTTGACGAATTGCAAGATCACCCCGGTCATTTTGAGCGGCGGAGCAGGCACGCGGCTCTGGCCCCTGTCCCATCCGGGCATGCCCAAGCAGTTCCACGCCCTAGGCTCGGAGCGCACCATGCTGCAGGACACGGTTTTGCGCGCGCAGGACTGGGGAGGGCTGGCCTTTGCGGATCCTGTGATCATCTGTGCCGAGGACCATCTGGCCATGATTGATCAGCAGCTTGCGGCGGTAGATCGGGTCGCCGCCAAGATCGTTCTGGAACCCTTTGGCCGCAATACGGCGGCGGCAGCATATATTGCAGCGGCGGTGGTGCGTGATCTGGACCCCTCGTCCCTGGTCCTGCTCCTGCCCGCCGACCATATTATCGCCGATCCAGAGGCCTTTATGAGGGTCATTGAAGCCGCCGCCCGGACCGCCGCCGACCATATTGTCACCTTTGGTATCGAGGCCGACCGTCCCGAGACCGGCTATGGCTATATTCAGCAGGGCGACCGGCTTGATGAGGGCGTTTTCGCTGTCCGCCGCTTTGCCGAAAAGCCCAGTCGCGAGCGTGCCGAACAGTATCTGGCCGAAGGGAACTATGTCTGGAACGCCGGTATCTTCCTCTTTGCGCCGGATGTGATGTTGTGCGAGATGGCCGCGCTGGCCCCCAATATTGCCGAGCAGGCGGGTCTATCCTGGTCTCGGGCGGCGACCCATGACCGGGTGGTGCGGCTCAATGCGGAGGCTTTTGCCGTCTGTCCGTCTGAACCGGTCGATATTGCGGTGATGGAAAAGACCCAACTGGCCGCCGTTGCGCCCTGTTCCATGGGCTGGGCCGATGTCGGGTCTTGGAGCGAGATTCACCGGCTGGGGACCAAGGACGCTGCGGCTAATCTGCTGCACGGCGACGCTGTGGCCATCGAAACGTCTAACAGTCTGGTCTGGAGCGATGGCGCGCCCGTGGCCGTGATCGGGGTCGATAATCTGGTGGTGGTCTCGACCTCTGAGGGTCTGGTCGTCCTGCCGATGGACCGGGCGCAGGACTTGAAACTGGCCATTGCCGCCATTAAGGCCTTGCGAGAGGCCAAGGCCTAGCGCGCCTTAGCCCTCGGCCTGCACGGCCCGGTGCAGTTCCACGATGGCGCAGATAATATGGTAAAATGAACTGGCGGGCGCGGCCTCGTCGATGAAACTGCCATCGGGCTGCATGCGGTCATGCCAAAGGCCCTTGATAGGTACATCGAGATATTTGAGAAGGCCAAGGGCCCCCTCGACCACGCCGCGCAGAGCGTCCGCATCGCCAGTCATCTGGGCCAACAAGATCCCAGCCTTGATCCGCTCGGTTTGCGGCCATAGCCGAGACTGAGCGTCATGAACGCTGAGGTCACTGAGCAGCACATTATAGGCCACGCCCCGGACCGGATCGATGCCGTGGCTGTCAGCCAAGGCGATCATCTTGCGGGCCGCAGCAATGGCGTCTGGTCGGGCCTTGGCCTTGCCCCAGCGAAGGAGCAGCCAGCCCCATTCGAACTGGTGACCGGGCTCGAACTTGAGGCCCTCAACACCCGCGCTCGCATTCCAGTCCCCATCGAAATATTCCCGCACGCAGCCCAGTTGCGGCTCAATGAACTTGGACAGGCACAGTTCCGCAATCTCGTCGGCTTGGGCCTGCCAGATCGGATCGTTGCTGACCTCGGTCCAGGCTAAGGTCGCCTCGAAAATATGCATATGGGGGTTGGATTGGAGGGGGAGGGTGCGCGGTGCGGTCTCATCAAATCCGCCCAAGCCATTGGCCTGCCGCGCCTTGAGCTGCTCGAGCAGACGCTTGGCGCGGGCCTCTAGGCCGACGATCTGCGGCTGGGTTCGGGTGACGCTGGCCAGCGCAAAGAGCCCAAAGGCCTGATCATAGAGCGACACCGAATCGTCCAGCACTGAGCCATCAGCGTCGACCAGCGTGCGGATCAGACCATCAGGCCGAAAGAAGCGCTCCAGATAGGTTTCGACGCTGGCCTGCAAGATGGCATCGGCATCAAGGGTTGAGCCCAATTCGGCTGCCATTGCGAAACAATAGAGCTGCCTAGGCGTAACCCGGCCTCGCCTCGGCAAGAGGACAGGGTTTCCATAATGGTCAATCTTCTCGAAGAAACCGCCGTGATCATAATCTAGACCCAGCCTTGCCCAGACCGGATAGCCGTGGCCGACGGCCCATTGACGCAGGTCCTCACAAAGACTGACGGTCTTGGGCCAAAGAGGCATTTGGTGAAGATTAGACAAGACTAGCCTCGAAACTCCCGCCGTGACCCTAGGGCGCCGTCAGGCGTCTAGAGGTTGGAGGATAGGGTACCAATTACCGAGGCTATGGATTGGCATGATTGGCTATGTTTGATCAACCGTTAGGGTCAATTTGGGTTCCAAAATGGCCTTTTGGCTGTTAAGGCAAGGGATCAGTCGCTGAAAACATAGTGGTCTAGGCAAGTTATGAGAGTTTTGATTACCGGAGGAGCAGGATTTATCGGTTCAGCGGTCTGTCGCCACCTGGTCCTGTCTGAGAACGCCACCGTCCTCAATATTGACAAGCTGACCTACGCCTCGAGCTTGGCCTCGCTCGATCCGGTAAAAAACTCAGACCTTTATAGTTTCCTGCAGGCCGATATTACTGACGCTCCGGCCATGGCGGCGGCCTTTGCTCAGTTTCAGCCGGATGTGGTCATGCATCTGGCCGCCGAAAGCCATGTTGATCGGTCCATCGATGGGGCCGATCCCTTCATCTTCACCAATGTGGTGGGCTCCTTTGTCATGCTGCAGGCGGCGCTGGTCTATTGGCGCGGGCTTGAGGGGGCAAAGAAGGATGGCTTCCGCTATCTGCATGTCTCGACCGATGAGGTCTATGGCAGTCTTGGTGACACGGGCCATTTCCACGAGACGACGGCCTATGATCCGCGCTCGCCCTATTCGGCTTCGAAGGCCGCGTCCGATCATCTGGCCAAGGCCTGGTTCCATACCTATGGCCTGCCGGTGGTGGTCTCCAACTGCTCGAACAATTACGGGCCCTATCATTTTCCAGAAAAGCTCGTGCCCCTGACCATCTTGAACGCGATGGAGGGCAAGCCCCTGCCGGTCTATGGCAATGGCCTGAACATCCGCGACTGGCTCTATGTCGACGATCACGCCCGCGCCCTGACCCTCATCGCGACGAGGGGCCGACCCGGCGAAACCTATAATGTCGGGGGCAATAATGAGCGGACCAATCTGGATGTGGTGCACGCGGTCTGCGACCTGCTGGACGAACTGACCCCCGCTCTGCCGACAGGACCGCGCCGAGGCCTCGTCACCTTTGTCAAGGACCGCCCCGGTCACGATCAGCGCTATGCGATTGACGCGACCAAGCTGAAGTCAGAACTGGGCTGGGCGGCGCAAGATGACTTCGTCTCTGGCCTGCGTAAGACCGTCCAATGGTATCTGGCCAATCGAGATTGGTGGCAGCCCCTTCGTGATCGTTATGATGGCCAGCGCCTTGGCGTCGATGCTAAGTCAAAATCATAATGCGCATCGAATCGCTCGCCCTTCCTGAGGTAAAACTGCTGTGGCCGCGCCAATTTGGCGATGATCGCGGCTTTTTCAGTGAGACCTGGAACCGCGCCACCCTGCGCAATGCCGGTATCGAGATCGATTTCATCCAAGAAAATCAGTCGCTGTCGCGGCCCGTTGGCACGGTTCGAGGCCTGCATTTCCAAGCCCCGCCCTTCGCTCAAGACAAGCTGATCCGCGTCCTATCAGGCCGTATCTATGATGTGGCCGTCGATATTCGCAAAGGCTCGCCGACCTATGGTCAGTGGGTCGGCGCGGAGATTTCAGCAGATAAATGGAACCAGATTCTGGTACCCGCCGGGTTTGCCCACGGTTTTTGTACCCTCGAGCCCGACACCCACGTCGCCTATCTGGTCAATGAACATTGGTCGGCTGAGGCGGAGGGGGCCATTGTCTGGAACGATCCTGACCTCGCCATCGACTGGCCGGTAAGCGAAGCCGATGCGGTCTTGGCCGACAAGGATCGGGCGGCCGGTGGCTTCAAGACCTTCGTCTCGCCCTTCTAATCCTATGCAGAGCGCCCCGATCCTCGTCTTTGGCCGGACTGGGCAGGTGGCCCAAGAGTTGGCGCGTCTGTCTCGAAGCCAACAGATCCCCATGGTCTTTGCCGGTCGTGAGACCCTAGATCTGGCCAATGGGGGCGACCCCGCCGCTCTGATCGCTCAGATCAAACCCAGCGCCGTGATCAATGCTGCAGCCTATACAGCCGTTGACCGGGCCGAGCAGGAAGAGGCTGAGGCCCTCCAGCTTAACGCCCACGCCCCCGGCCAGATGGCGAAGGCCTGCGCAGGCCTAGACATCAGCTTCATCCACTATTCCACCGACTATGTGTTCGATGGCCTTTTGGACCGGCCCTACCAAGAAGATGATGCGACCGGCCCTCGGTCGGTCTATGGGGCATCGAAACTGGCGGGGGAGCAGGCGGTTTTGGTTGCTGGCGGCAAGGCCATTGTGCTTCGCACCGCATGGGTCGTGGGGGCCTTTGGCAGCAACTTCGTCAAGACCATGCTGCGCTTGGCGGCGAGCCGCGAGGAGATCGGCGTGGTTGCTGACCAGTTCGGGAGGCCAACCTGGTCTAGGTCCGTCGCTCAGGCAGGGCTTGCGGCTCTGGACTTTCTGGCGCACAGCCCGCAAAGCGCCGGGATCTATCATGCCGGGGGAGCCGATGACGCCAGTTGGGCCGATCTGGCGGCGGGTACCTTTGAGCGCTCAGGCGCTCTCGGCCTTGCGAGCGCACGGGTCAAACCGATCACCACGGCCGACTATCCCACCCCAGCGGTGCGGCCTGCCAATTCTCGCCTAGACAGTTCGAAATTTGCGAGTCTCGCCGATTGGCAACCCATGGCTTGGACAAAGGCGCTGGATCACATATTGAAGGACATCGCGACCTCCCCAGAAGGACCAGACGCATGAAGGGTATCATCTTGGCCGGAGGCAGCGGATCGCGCCTGCACCCCATGACCCTCGTCACCTCCAAGCAGTTGATGCCGGTCTATGACAAGCCAATGATCTACTATCCCCTGACCACGCTGATGATGGCGGGTGTGCGGGATATTTTGTTGATCACCACGCCCCATGACCTGCCGCAGTTTCAACAGCTGCTCGGTGATGGCTCGCAGTGGGGACTGTCCCTATCCTATCGCACCCAGGCTGAACCCAATGGCTTGGCGCAGGCCTATGTCATCGGGGCAGATTTTGTGGCGGGTGGGCCCTCCTGCCTGATCCTTGGCGACAATATCTATTATGGCCAAGGCCTGCCGGAATTGCTGGGCCGAGCCCAGACCAATGGCGCGGGGGCAACCGTCTTCGCCTATCATGTGCAAGACCCTGAACGTTACGGCGTGGTCGAGTTTGACGAGCAGCAACGGGCCATTTCCATCGAAGAAAAGCCGGTCTCGCCGCGTTCCAACTGGGCAGTGACGGGGCTCTATTTCTATGATGAGGCGGTGGTTGATATTGCCGCCAACCTCAAGCCCTCGGCTCGGGGCGAATATGAGATCACCGACGTCAACCGCACCTATCTGGAACGGGGCCGCCTGTCGGTCGAACTGATGGGGCGCGGTTATGCTTGGTTGGATACGGGCACGCCCGATAGCCTGTTGGAAGCGGCTGAATTTGTCCGCACCTTGGAAAAGCGCCAGGGCTTTAAGATTGCGTGCCCCGAAGAGGTCGCCCTCCATATGGGCTTCATCGACGAGCAGACCTTGCGCGCCCAGACCATTTTCAATGGATCCTCGAGCTATTCGCACTATCTCAGGGCCTTGCTGACGCGTCAGGGTTCGCCCTCTGGCTGGACCGCCTAGGACCCATTCAGACCCAAAGGAGCGACGGATATGATTGATCGTAGACAGCTTCTGATTAAGGCCGCCGGTTCGGCCCTTCTGATCAATGCGGCGGCTCAGTCATCGGCCTTTGCGGCCTCGACCAGCAGCGAGCGGTTCGAGGTCACGCTGAGTGATGCGGAGTGGAGAAAGCGTCTGACCCCCGAGCAATATGCGGTCTTACGCGACCAATCGACCGAGCGAGCGGGAACCAGTCCCCTAGACCGCGAAAAACGCAAAGGCGTCTTTGTCTGCGCGGGCTGTAACCTCGATCTCTATCGGTCCGAGGACAAGTTCGATTCTGGCACCGGTTGGCCCAGCTTCGTTCGGCCAATCAAAAATGCCGTCCGCACCGCAATCGATCGGTCCCTTTTCAGTGTGCGGATAGAGGTTCATTGCCGCCGCTGCGGGGGCCATCTGGGCCACGTCTTTGATGACGGTCCGGCCCCAACCGGCAAGCGCTATTGCATGAACGGCATCGCCATGAAATTTCGCCCCGTTTGAGCCACAGGTTGACCTAAGGTCTGGGCTGACAAGGGCTAAGGCCTCGATATATCGTCATGTCAAAGGTTAGGTCGAGTAAACGGCCGGCGAGATTTGGGAGAGACCCTATGGAAGATCGCATCACAGTAGATATTCAAGGCGGCGTTGCCGACGTGCGTTTGGTCCGCGTCGATAAGATGAACGCGCTGGATGACGCCATGTTCGAAGCCTTGATCAAGACCGGTGAGCGGTTGAAGACCGAAGCGGGTGTTCGCGCGGTGGTGCTCTCCGGCGCTGGCCGGGCCTTCTGCGCCGGACTGGACATGGGCAATTTCGACAAGATGGCCTCGGGTGAGCGCAAGGGTGGGACCGGTCTGGTCGAGACCCCGCGCACAGAGGGCGGGTCTAACCGCGCTCAGCATGCCGTGATGGTCTGGCGCGAGATTCCGGTTCCGGTCATTGCCGCAGTCCACGGTGTGGCCTTTGGCGGCGGCTTTCAGTTGGCTCTCGGGGCGGACATGCGCTTTGTGACGCCCGATGCGCGCATGGCCGTGATGGAGATCAAGTGGGGCCTTGTCCCCGACATGGCTGGCATTGCCCTGCTGCGCCGCCTGATCCGCGACGATCAGGCCCGGGAACTGACCTATAGCGGCCGCCAATTTACCGGTGAAGAGGCCCTGAGCCTGGGTCTCGCGACGCGGGTCTGCGCCGATCCCTATGCCGAGGCTCTGGCCTTTGCACGCGATGTGGCGGCTAAGAATCCTGATGCTATTCGCGCCGATAAGCGCCTGATGAATCTGGCCGATGATGGGGATCAGCGGGCGATCTTGCTGGCCGAAAGTGTCGAGCAGTCGGCTCTGATCGGCTCACCCAATCAGATCGAGGCGGTACTTTCCAGCATGCAAAAACGCGCGCCCAATTTCGTCAATTGAGCGCGCGCTAATGTCTTATCGTTGGGCTTAACGCGCGAGCTTAGCTCGTGCGCGGCTTAACGAAGGGCAGGGTCGAGGTCAGGCCACCGTCAACCGGGAAGGCTTGGCCATTGACGTAAGAGGCTTCGTCCGAGGCCAAGAACAGCACCATATTGGCGATCTCTTCGGGTTCGCCATAGCGGCCCATGGGATTGAGCTGGCCGATCTTGTCCTCGTTGCCGCGCGCGCGGGCATTGTCAAAGATCGGCTTGGTCATGCCGGTCTCGATCAGGCCGGGGCAGACAGCATTGACCCGAACGCCGGTGCCGTAAAAGGCGTTGGAACTGGTCTGAACCAGAGAGATCACCCCGGCCTTTGACGCAGAATAGGGCGAGCCGCCAGCATTGGCGCGGATGCCTGCGACCGAGGCGGTGCAGATGATCGAGCCCTTACCCTGTTTGATCAGGTGCGGCGCGACATGCTTGATGGCCAAGAACGGACCGATCAGATTGACCCGCAAGATCTCGTTCCAATAGTCCACGGTCTGGTCAAAGAACGGCACCATGCCGCCCGAGATCCCGGCATTGGCATAGATGATGTCCAGCCCGCCAAATTCGGCGATAGCCCGGTCGACATAGCCGATGACCTCAGCCTCAACCCCAACATCGGCCGTCATACCAATGGCGTGGCCACCGGCGGCGATGATCATTTCGACGGTCTCATGGACGGCGTCGGTCTTGTCGACGCAAAGGATGCTGGCACCCTCGCGGGCAAAGGCCTTGGAGGTGGCCCGGCCAATGCCCGATCCTGCTCCGGTGATGATTGTGCGCTTACCTTGAAGCCGTCCCATCTCTGTTCTCCCTAGGATGATCTTATGAGCCCACTATAGGCCCCGAACCGGCGGGTTCCAGTTCAAACCTGCGTCTAAGGGCCTTTAGCGACGGCTGTTCAACCAGACGCCAGAACAGCCACGCGGTTGGGATGGAAATTGCGATCACGGCAGCGCCATAGCCAAGGTCATGAACACCGAGCCAATGGCGACCGAGCAGCCAGGTCACGGGCCAGTGCACCAGATAGAGACTGTAGGAGATCTCACCCAAACCTTCGAGCAGGGCCAGACGCGGCCAGCGCCCTGAGGCCTCTATCCCCGCTGCGCCTGCAACGATCAGGGCCGACGGACCGCCCCAGACCAGAGCCCGCCAAAAGCCAAAATCGGTGACGGCTGCATGCTGCGCCGCCAACAGACCTATGCCCAAGACCAGCAATGCGGCGGAAAGGCGAGGGCCGGGCAGGGCACGGCTGAGCAGGGCTTGGCCGATCAACAGGCCAAGGATGAATTCGGTCAGCATGGGGTTGGCGATCAAAAAGGCCGCCTCGCTGCTGATGAAGCCAAACATCCAACAGCCTATTAAGGCCATGGTGACAAAGATCAGCGGGTTAGAGGGCTTGCGCCAAAGACTGATGGCCATGATCAGATAGAACAGGGCCTCATAGGTCAGGCTCCAGCCCACGGGCAGAAGGGGGAAGGGCTCACCGGCTGGATTGAGGTGCGGGATCAGGAACAGCGACAGCACCAGATGCAGCGGTTCAAAATGCGCCGCCGTCATGTTCTTGGCATCGATCAGAACCAGCGCCGTGACCACGAGCGTGGCTACCCAATAGGCTGGAACCACCCGAATGACGCGCCCGAGCAGGAACTGTTTGGCGCTCTGATCCCGCTGACTGACCGATAGCCAAAGGACCACACCGCTGATCACAAAGAACAGGTCAACCCCCGCCGACCCGATGGAGGGGGTGCCGGTCATACCCGCTGGGATCGGCATCCACTGGCTGATGTGAAACAGCACGACCGACAGGGCGGCAATCCCGCGTAGGGACTGGATCGAGCGCAGCGGCGCAAGGGACAGCGCCGCGCCCTTGGTCATTTGGCCGTGTCGTGAATACGCAGGATCAAGGACTGACTGGCTGTGGCCAGCAATTCCCCGGTCTGGGCAAACATCGACATCGAGCCGTGGGCAAAGCCGCCATGGATGGCTTGAACATGGATGTCGCACAGGACCCACTCGGTCGGCACGAACTGGCAATAGCGGATGGTATTGTCGAGACTGTTGCCCCCTGCGGCACGGCCCAGCGCGCTGCCGATGCCGCTGGGTACAAAGTCAGCAATGACGGCCAGCATGGCCCGGTCGATGGTGATGCCCGGCGTTGGACGGATCCATAGGATCGAGCGGCCATCGGGGCTGAGCGTGCCGGTCTTGCGGTCCTGCCCATAGGCGACGCGGGTCTGGAGGCGGCCATGCAGCATGTCGCGTTGATCGCGCCAATGTTCGCGCAAGGGGCAGTCCATCGGGGCCGGAACATCGGGGGCCTTGAGCCAGGTCTGTGAGATTTCATTATCGCGCTGACCAAGGGCCGCATTGACCGTGAAGATCTCCTTGTCGCCGACATGGCCGATCACGCGGGCCTGACTGTTGGACTTGCCATGGGCAGGGACCCAGACGTCTAGATCGACAACCGACGGCGGCCGCGCAAAGGACAGATATTGCGCTGTGGCCCAGACCACCGGCCGCTCGCAGGTCTGCTCCATCGCCCGGATGGCGCTGGCCAGACCGACGCCGCCAAACATGAAACATTTGTCCGGCGGTCCAACGCAGATCTTGGGATCAATCGGCAGATACCAGCGATGCGGGTTATGGGTCGGCTGAAGATGGAAAAAGGGCTCACTCATCGGGCCTATATGACTCCCGAAGTTCGAGGGCGCAACAGAACAAGGGGTCCATGGGCAACGGCAGAAAAGCCCCCATAGCCACGTTCCCCGCGCGGGCGGGGACCCAGAAGCGTCTAGAACGGACCGCTGGTTGGCCCTCATCTGGATCCCCGCCTTCGCGGGGAACGCGGCGGAGAGAGGGTGGTGCCTCCTCGTCCTTCGACGGGCTCAGGATGAGGAGGGGTGGGAAATCCTGAAACGCTCGTCCTTCCTCATGCTGAGCTCGTCGAAGCACGAGGAAGAGGTCCCATAACCAACACATCCGTGTTCCCCGCGCAGGCGGGGACCCAGAAGCGTCTAGAACGGACCGCTGGTTGGCCCTCATCTGGATCCCCGCCTTCGCGGGGAACGCGGGGGAGAGAGAGGGTTGGGTGAGGGCCTTTTTTGTTTTTAATTGGGGCGCTTAACCGCGAACCAGCTTCTTCACCCGCGTCACGGCGCGGTCGCGTTTCAGGCGTGAAAGATAATCGATGAACAGAACGCCCTTGAGGTGGTCCATCTCGTGCTGGATGCAGACGGCATAGAGGCCCTCGGCCTCCTCTTCGACTTGAACGCCATTATAGTCGAGATAGCGCAGACGAACCTTGCTGGGTCGTTCGACGATGTCAAACACGTCCGGAACCGACAGGCAGCCCTCTTCGCCTTCAACCCGCTCGTCATTGCTGGACAGGATCTGCGGATTGACGAAGAAGCGCGGCTCTTTTTCTTCGTTCTCGCGGGCAAGGTCCATGACAATGACCTGCTTGGCTACGCCGACCTGGATCGCCGCCAAGCCAATGCCGGGCGCGTCGTACATGGTCTCCAACATATCGTCCATCAGCGCGCGCAGGGCGTCATCGACGACCTCCACGGGCTTTGAGACCTGCTTCAGGACGGGATTGGGAACAGTCAGGATAGGAAGAATAGCCATGGGAAGGAGGTAGGTGACCGGCGGGCCAAGGTCAAGATGCCCCTAGAGCGGGATCACGATCATCCCCCAGCAATTTCGTCACCGGCCGGACCGCCGTTTCGACCGGTTCGAGCGCGATCAGCTCCTTGCCCTCGTGATCCACGGCCAGTTCTTCGAACCGGCGGGCCTGGGTCATGACCTGACTTTCCAGCGAGCCGACGAAAGAATTATAGCGTCCTACGGCCCCGTCCAGCGCCTTGCCCAGTGCTGCCGCATGGCCGCCCATCACCGACAGGCGCTTGTAAAGTTCCTTGCCCAGCTTGGCGACCTGATCGGCATTTTTCGACTGTTCCTCGACCCGCCAGCCATAGGCCACGGCCTTACAGAGGGCAAAGAGGGTGGTCGGCGTAACGAGCAAGACCTTGCGGTCCATCGCCTCCGTCATCAGGTCCGGCAAGCGGTCCAGGGCGGCGGCTAAGAACCCGTCTCCCGGTACGAACATGGCGACAAAATCGGGTGAGGTCTTGAACTGGTCCCAATAGGCCTTGGCCGACAGCTGACCCATATGGGTGCGGACGCTGGCGGCATGGCGGGTCAGGGCCGCGTCGCGCGCCGCATCATCCACCGCCTCTAGCGATTCCATAAAGGCGTTGAGCGAGACCTTGGCATCGATCACGAACACGCCGCCGCCGGGCATATGAACCTTGACGTCAGGGCGGCGACGGCCCTCGTCGGAGTCGACTGAGAACTGTTCTTCAAAATCAAAGCGGTTTTGCAGGCCCGCAGCCTCCAGAACATTGCGCAGGGTCTGTTCACCCCAGCGGCCCTGCACGCCCGCCCCGCGCCGCAGCGCCGCCGATAGCTTGCGGGCCTCGTCCTGGGTGGCCACCGAGGCGGTCATCAGGGCGGCGATCTGTTCCTTCAGGCCGCCGGTTTCCTCAACGCGTGCCTTTTCGATGGCTAAAACTTGCGTCTCGAACTTGGCCAAGGTCTCGGCCACGGGCTTGAGCACCGTTTCCATACGGGCATGGGCGAGGGTCTCGCGCGCCTTGAAGTTTTCTTCGGCCCGTTTGAGGAAGGCTTCGCTGGCCTGATCGACGGTCTTGGCGGAGACGGCGGCAAAGGCTTCGGCCATGGTCGAGCGAGCATCTTCGAGCAGGCGTCCCCGCTCCTCGGCGGCTGATAGGCGTGCGCCCAGATCAGAGGCCATGGCCTGAGCCTCATCGGCGCGGCGGCGCTCGGATAGGCCCCAAAACACTACCCCCACCAAGGCGAGCACGGTTAGGGCGAGGGGGAGTAGGCTTTCCATGGTCATGTCGAACCGTCCAATGAAGAAGGGGAACCCAGAGCCTAGAGATGGTCTACGTCACAATCGGACGCCAATTCGGTTTTACACCGGACGTCTGGCGCGCAGGGCTTGGGCGATGGTGCCATCATCGAGCCAATCCAACTCGCCGCCCACCGGAACGCCGCGCGCCAGCATGGTCACCGATATGGCATTGGCCGCGCCGGACAGTCGGTCGGCCAGATAGTGGGCTGTGGTCTGCCCATCCACTGTGGCCGGCAGGGCCAAGATCACCTCGCGTACATCGGTGTCGACCACCCGCGCGATCAACTCCTCGACGCGCAAAGCCTCTGGCCCGACGCCGTCCAGCGCGGATAGAAGCCCGCCCAGAACATGATAGCGGCCGCGAAAGGAGCCGCCGCGCTCGAGGGCCCAGAGGGCACCGACCTCTTCGACCACGCAGATCAGGCGGCCATCACGGCTGCCGTCCGAACAGACGGCGCAAGGATCGCAGGTGTCTAACGCGCCGCAGGTCTGGCAGGGGCGAACCCGCGCTCCGGCATCGGCCATGGCTTCGGTTAAGGGGAGCAAAAGCTGTTCACGCCGCTTGAGCAGGGCTAAGGCCGCCCGACGGGCCGAGCGCGGACCTAGCCCTGGCAACTTGGCCAGAAGCGCGATTAGCCGTTCGATTTCAGGTCCGGCGGCGGCCAATAGCGCTTCCGATCACGGGTGAAGGGGTGAAATGATTCGCAGCACTATAGCGCGGCTGGAGCCACTTCGCAGGGGGCTCAATCCTCGTCGGGTTCTTCGACCGGTGCAGTGACCTCGGGCGCGGCCAAGGACCGGATTTCGACGATCTCTGCGCCGGGAAAGGTGGTCATGACCAGCTTGACGAAGGGGTCAGCCTCGACCTGAGACCGTTCCTCGGAAACCTCGCGCTTTTCGCGCTCCAGCAGGCTTTCCGCGCCGCCGCCGCCCTCTGCAGCGACAAGCCAAGGCTGGCCGGTCCATTCCTTCAGGCGCTGAGACAGGCGCTGGGCCAGATTGTTCGGCGCGCCGGGGGCCGGTTCAAAGGTGATCGCGCCCTGACGAAAGGCAATGGGGCGCATGAAGCGCTCGACATCCAGCTTCAAACCGACCTCGCGGCGCGAACTGATCAGGGCGACGACATCTTCAAAGGATTGCAGGGTCGGAGCGGCTGTTGAAGGCTTGGCATCCAACTGGCCATAGCCTTGAGGCTGGGCCGGAGCTGCCATCATCCGGGCCGTGCCACCGCCGCCGCCCGATGAGCCGCCACCGCTGCTTGGACCGCTACCGCCGACAGGGTCACCAGAGCGCAGGGCCTTGAGGGCCTCTTCGGGTCCAGGCAGGCTGGAGGCATAGCAAAGCCGGATCAGGGCCATTTCGCCCGCCGCCATGGGATCTGGCGCGCGCAGGGTTTCTTCATGGGCCTTCAGCAGCATCTGCCAGACCCGCGCTAGCGTTCCAGCAGAGACCTGAGCCCCGATGG
>CANESI010000021.1 GCA_947441065.1 Caulobacteraceae bacterium | reverse complement strand
TGGGGCCATCGCTCCTCGCCCATCAGCTATGAGCGCAAGATCCGGGCGAGCGAAGGCCAGCCCTATGTGTTCCCGCAGGTCAAGCGCGCCATTGACGATGCCCGCAGCCGCGCTGGCGTGGCCGACATCTCGCAAATCCATGCGGTCGAGACCCATGACTGTTTCACCACCACCGAATATATGGCCATCGAGCATCTGGGCCTGACGGCTCCGGGCGAGTCTTGGAAGGCTATTGAGGATGGCTCCATCGATATGGGCGGACGCCTTCCGATCAATCCATCGGGCGGTCTGATCGGCGTGGGTCACCCCGTCGGCGCGACCGGCGTGCGCATGGCGCTGGATGCCTTCAAGCAGGTGACCGGCAAGGCTGGCGAATGTCAGGTCGAGGGGGCCAAGACGGTCCAGACCCTGAATATTGGTGGATCGACCACCACCACGGTCAGCTTGGTGGTTGGCCTCTAGCCATGACGCAAGAGGTCAACGCCGCGCCCTTTCGTGAAGCCAAGATGTTGCCGGTCGACCTGAAGGTCGATCGGCGGGCCGATGGCAGCATCCTCATCGCTTCGAACATTCCGCTAAGGCCCTATGAGGCCAACATCCCTCTGGCCTATGCCCAGCGGGCCGCCCAGTCGGCGGATCGGCGGGCGATGGCCCAGCGCGGAGCGGATGGCGAGTGGGCCTATCTGACCTTCACCGAGCTTAAGCAGCATATGGATGCGGCGACCCAGTGGCTTCTCGACCACGCCAAACCCGGTGCGCCAGTTCTAATCTTGGCAGGCAATAGTCCAGCCTTCACGATCATCAGCTTTGCCGCCCAAGCCGCTGGCCTGCCAGTCTGCCCGGTCAGCACCACCTATGCCACCATGGGCGGCGACTATGGCCGCTTGGCCCATGTGATCGCCAAGACCCATCCGGGTGTCGTCTTTGCCGAAGACACGGCCATGGCCGCCAAGGCGCTCGAGAGCCTTGATTTTGGCGATGCGCTGGTGGTGACCACCACGCCAGACCTGTTGAAGCGTCCGGCGACGGCCTATGCCGACCTGCTGGCAACGGCTGTGACAGATCAGGTTGCCGCCTCGATTGCGCGCCTGCAGCCGCAAGACCGCGCCGCCCTAATGCTGACCTCTGGCTCGACGGGCCTGCCCAAGGTCGTGCCGATCACCTTCGATAATCTTGCGGCCAATTCGGCCCAGTGCCTTCAAGCCATCGGTGAAGCGGCGGGCTGGCACGAGGTGATGCTCGATTGGCTGCCTTGGCACCATGCGGCGGGGGCCTTTGTCATGCGCGCGACCCTGCTGGAGGGCGGCACGCTCTATATCGATGATGGCAAGCCAGCGCCGGGCCTGTTTGAGACCTCGATCCGTAATCTGCGGGAGATTTCGGTCAGCTATTTCAACAATGTCCCGCTCGGCTATTCGATGCTGGTCGATGCGCTCGAGGTCGATCCGGTCCTGCGCGCCACCTTCTTCAAGAAGATGCGCCTGATGCTCTATGGCGGCGCGGGCTTGGCCCAGACCGTCTATGACCGCCTGCAAGCCCTCGCTGTGGCTGAGACCGGCCACAGGATCATGATGACCAGCGGCTATGGCATGACCGAGACGGTCTCAGCCTTTTCGGTGATCCACTTCCTGACCGACAAGGTGGGTATTGGCCTGCCGACGCCGGGCATCACCATGAAACTGGCCCCCGTCGATGATCGCTATGAGGTCCGGGTCAAGGGGCCCAATGTCACCAAGGGCTATCTCGACGATCCCAAGAAGAACGCCGAGGCCTTTGATGATGAGGGCTTCTATCGCACGGGCGATCTGGCCGTTTTCCATGATCCGAGCGACCCCGGCCAAGGCCTAGCCTTTGTCGGCCGCGCGGCGGAAGAGTTCAAACTGTCGAGCGGCACTTGGGTCTATGGCGGCGGTCTGCGTGACGGTCTACTTAAGGCCCTGTCACCTCTGGTGCTGGATCTGGTCCTTTGCGACGATGACCGGCCCTATCTGACCCTGATGGCTTGGCCCAAGGTCGAGGTCTCGCGCGCCGAGATCGCCGAACGGCTGGCCGGCTTTAACGCCGGTCAGAGGGGCGATGCCTCGCGCATCCGCCGGGCGCTCTTGCTGTCAGAGCCGCCCGATCCCAATGCCCACGAAATGTCCGACAAGGGCACGATCAACCGCCGCGCCGTCATCGACCGCCGCGCCGATCAGGTCGAGCGACTGTTCGCTGACCAGCCCGATGCTGATGTGATTGTGCTGGGCTAGCGCCTTAGGACGAGTGGGGCGTCCAGTCGGCGCCCAGTTCGCGGTAGTCGGCACTGAACCAGCGCGGATAGCCGTGCAGGGTCTGACCGCCGTCGATCAGGATCTCAGCGCCGGTAATATAGCCGCTGGCCTCGCTGCAGAGGAAGGTGACCATCTGGGCTATGTCGTCAGGCTTGCCGAGACGTCCCGCTGGCGTATTGGCCAGAACATCGCCGCGCACAGCGGGGTCATCAATCAGCGACTTGGTCATGGCCGTCTCGATCACGCCGGGCAGGACCAGATTGACCCGGATGCGATAGACACCAAGCTCAGAGGCGAGGGACTTTGCCAGCATCCGAACGCCAGACTTGGAGGCGGCATAGGCCCCCAGCATGTCGCAAATGTCGGTCGCGGCGGTTGAGGCATTCATGACGATCGCGCCGCCCTGTCCGCCGTCACGCATCAGCCGCGCGGACCCTTGCGCCATCAGAAAACCGCCATTGAGATTGACGTCGACATGCTTACGCCAATGGTCGAACGACAGATCGATCAGGGCCCCGTTGCGGCCATAGCCGGCATTGATGAAGGCGGCGTCCAAGCCGTTGAAACGGTCCTTGATGGCGGCGAACATCTCGCTCACGGCCAGAGGGTCGGTCTGATCGCAAGCATGGGCCATGACCTCGACCCCATGGCTGGCCAAGGCCTCTGCGACAGAGGTCAGGGCATCGGCGCGGCGGTCGGTCAGCACAATATTGGCCCCGGCCTTGGCGAAGGCGGCAGCGGTCGCTGCGCCAATGTCACCGGCCGCGCCCGTGATCAGAGCGGTCTTGGATTTAAAGCTGTTCATGGGTCTGTCTGCTTTCTAGGATCGCTTGTGCGCCCTTAGGCCATAGGTTAACTTGCATAGAGATAGTGTCAAAGGGCGTTCGTCGCTCGGGCAATGTCCAAGGTCCATACGGGGGAAACATGCCGGAATTTGTCAATATCCTGATCATCAATGGCCTTGCTGTGATGGTCCTGTTTGCTCTGGCCTGGGCCGCCTGCGTGGCGCAGCGCGACTGTACGCCGGTCGATAGTCTTTGGGGTCTTGGTATGGGCGTAGTGGCGCTCTCGACCTTCATCCAGACCGGTGGCGGGACTGAGCGTCGGATCGTGATGACCGCCATCTGCGTGGCCTGGGCCGTGCGACTGGGCGGCTATATGCTCTGGCGTTGGCGCGACCACGGGCCGGATCGCCGTTATGTGCGGATGATGGACAAGGCCAAGGTCGAAAAGGGCTGGAACTATGGCTATGCGGCCTTCCGGCTCGTGTTCCTGCTCCAGATGCCGCTCCTGTGGCTGGTCTGTTTGCCCGTACAACTGGGTCAGGTCTCAGCAGAGCCTGCGAATTTGGGCACTCTGGGTCTGATCGGGGCCGGTGTGGCCGTGTTTGGCATCCTGTTTGAGAGCCTCGCCGATTGGCAACTGGTCCGCTTCAAGAAGAACCCTGACAATGCCGGTAAGGTCATGGACCGGGGCCTGTGGCGCTATACCCGCCATCCCAACTATTTCGGGGATGCCCTGACCTGGTGGGGCCTGTTCCTGATCGCGGCGGAGACCCCCTTGGGCTGGTTCTCGGTGGTTGGGCCGATCTATCTGGTCTTTACCCTGACCCGTTGGAGCGGCATGCCGACGGTTGAAAACCGCCTCGGCCGCACGCGTCCAGACTATGCCGACTATAAGCGCCGCACCTCTGGCTTCATTCCTTGGCCCCCCAAACCTGCACAGGTCGACTAAAGATGAGCATGCCTAAGTCTATTTCCGATCGCCTGCGTCTGCCGGCCATCGCCGCCCCGATGTTTCTGGTTTCGGGACTGGATATGGTGCTGGCCGCCTGTAAGGGTGGGATGATTGGGTCGTTCCCGGCCAATAATGCCCGGACGCTCGATATTCTCGACGACTGGATGGGGCAGATCAACGCCACCTTGCCTGCCGATGCGCCGCCTTGGGCCATCAATATCATGGTCCATCGGTCCTATTCGCGCTGGGAAGAAGAGATGGAGTTGGTGCTCAAGCACAAGCCCCCCATCGTCATCACCGCGCTGGGCAGCCCGTCGGCGGTGATTGACGCGGTCCACGCCTATGGCGGTCTGGTCTATGCTGACGTCAATTCGGTCAGCTTTGCGCGCAAGGCTGCCGCGACCGGTGTGGACGGCCTGATCCTGATCGGTGCGGGCGCGGGTGGCCATACGGGACAGATCTCGGGCTTTGCCTTTGCGCCTGCCGTGCGGGAGTTCTTTGATGGGACCCTGGTCTTGGGCGGAGCCATTGGATCTGGCCGCGCGATCAGGGCTGCGCAGATGCTAGGGGCTGACATGGCCTATCTCGGCACGCGCCTGATTGCCTGCACCGAAAGTCTAGCGGTGGCGGGCTATAAGCAGATGCTGATCGAGGCCGGTGCCGAGGACATTGTCCTGTCTGCAGCCTTGACCGGTATCCCGGCCAACTGGCTGAAGGCCAGCCTGATGGCGGCGGGCTATGATGCTGAAGGGCTCAAAGCCAAGGCCCAGATCGACCTTGGTCGTCCAGAAGATGCAGCGGCCCGTTGGCGCGATGTCTGGTCCGCCGGACAGGGCGTCGGCGAGGTCCATGCCATAGAACCTCTGGCCCAGATCATTGACGACCTGGCCCGAGACTATCAACGCGCTGGTCTTTAAGGCCTGACTATTTAGCGACGGGGCGGGAGATCATTTCCTTGACCTCGTCGCTCATCGGCGCGCCATCCTTCATGGACGAGCTGATCCGGCCATCGAAATATTCGCGCCACTCACAGACCAGTCCGCCACGGAACACAAGGCTACCCGCATAGGGGATGGCGACATGGTTGCCATCCACGGTCCAGAACTCGTCGACGCCTTCCATGAACAGACGGTCGGCGGATTCCGCATAGTCAAAGATGCGCCAATTGTTGGTCTTGATGCGAGGGGCCATGACCAGCAGGGCCTTGCGCATCTCGTCCTTGCCACGGATGGCGGGGGCGAAGCCACTGGTGTTGCGCCAGATGATATCGTCGGTGACATTGACCAGCACAGCCTCGACATCTTGGCGATGCCAAGCGGCAATGATGGCTTGGAGAACCGGATAGAGGCGAGACATGGGCTTATCCTTTGCAAGGGCAGGGGAGGCAGCAAGACTGCCTGCGGCAAGTCCAGCAGCGAGAAGGGTTCGGCGATCCATAGGGGGGGGCTCCTAGGCCGCTGTTGGGCGGGTGATGAGTTCGAGCACCTGTTTCGATAGGGGCTCGCCGGTCTTTTGCTGAGCGATCACACCAATATCGACATAGTCGCGCCAGCCAATGATCAGGCCGTCGCGGAAGTCGAGAACCCCGGCATAGGGGGCGGCGATAAGGTGACCGTCTGTGGATTGATACTCGTCGACCCCTTCAATGAACAGGGTGTCCCCGACCTCGGCATGGGCGAAGATGCGCCACTGAATGCCGTGCATATCCTGCTGAAAGCGGCTGAGAAGCTTGCGGGCCATGGCCTTGCCTCGGATTGGCGGCATGGCGGCGGCGGCATAGTGCCAGATAATATCTTCGTGCATGTGCGCCAGAACGCCTTCGACGTCCTTGGCCTGCCATGTCTCGATCACCTTGAGCAAAGTAGAGTAGCAGCGTCCCATTAGGTGGGGTCCTCAAGGCTCAGGGTGGGTAGAGGGTGGCCGGGGCAGTTGCCCACCCCGGCCGCCGATTTTAGAACGGTATGGAAAGTTCCACACCGTAGGTGCGAGGTGCACCATAGGACGACATTTCGTCATTGAAGAAGACGATAATGTTGGTGCGATAGACCTCGTCCGTCATGTTCTTGGCAAAGGCCGATACGGTCCAGCCCTTTTCAGGCGAGGTCACGGTCACGCGACCGTCCAGTGTGCCATAGCCATCTTCCCAAGCGGTGTTCTCTGGGGCCCAAGGCATACGGTCCTGATAGCGGTAGCTGAGGCGACCGGACAGGGCGTCCTTCCACGAACCCAGGCTGGTCGTGGCTTCAACACCCACAGCGCCTTGCAGTTTTGGCGTGCGCTGCATCATCTTGCCGGAGTTGTTGACACCCGCAAAGACGAAGGCGTCGTACTTGGCATCGACATAGCTGCCGCTGGCCCAAGCCTTGAACCAAGAGTTCGGAGCCCACTGCAGATCGGTTTCAACACCCTTGATGGTCGCGCTGGCGGCGTTGCTGATCACGTTACAGAGGCACGAAGCCAAGGTCTGCTGAACCTGCAGATTGAGATAGTCCATGTAGAAGACCGCGGTGTTCCAACGGACCGAGCGATCGAACAGCTCGGTCTTGTAACCAAACTCATAGTTGGTGACCGTTTCAGGCTGATAGGGAGTCGCTGCGGGGAAGGCCTTGGAGGCGTTGTTCTGGAAACCACCACCCTTGAAGCCCTTAGAGGCCGTCAAATAGGCCATTTGGGTTTCGTTAGGCGTCCAACGTAAGGTCGCCTGAGGGGTGACCTCGGTCCATTCTTCGCCGTAATTGACCTTGAAGGGCTCAACCAACGGCGTCAGCGGAGCCTTGTCCAATGGGTTAAACCTATCGCCAGTGGCGACGACGATGCCCTGTTGGTCGCCGCCCTTCTTGTCTTTGGTATAGCGTGCACCGACCTCGACCTTGAGGGTATCGGTCAGCTTGTAGCCAATCCGACCAAAGACGGCCATGTCCTCGTTGCTGCCGTGATCGATCCAGTGTGATTCACCGGAAAGGGTCGGCAGGACGAGGGATTCACCCCAAAAACGGTTCTTCTGGGTCACTCTGCTCTTCAAATAGAAGGCGCCGACAATCCAGTCCAGACGGCTGGCCTCATCGGTGGAGGCCAGGCGGACCTCTTGGGTAAAGAGGCTCACCGTTTCACGGAAGTTCACAGGCTCAGCGAACAGAAATGACGATCCGACGGCCGCTAGGTTTGCCGCGGAGAGGTTATATCCGTTCACGGGGCCAAGGGCCGTTTGGTCATAGAGGGTGTAGGCCTCGTTGGCGCGGAAACCGGTGATGCTCGACAGCCGGACATTCTTGGCGACGTCCTTGTCGATCTTACCGATGGCGCTGAAGTTTTCACGCGTCGCCGATTGAGGGCTGGGCGAGGCGTCGCCGGCAAATTGTGGCCAGACGGGGAAGCCTTCACGGATGCTGAGCGGCGCGCCACGGGCGGCGGAGATCAGCTTGCGGGTGCCGGACCAGATATTGGGGCCTGCAGGCAGGGTGGAGCTTTTGACGCCAACCCGGTTCACACCGTCATCGGCAGACTTTGAATAGTCGACACTCAGGCTGGCCCGAAGATCGGAGTCCGTTGGACGATAGGCGACTTGACCGCGAGCCTGAACGGAGTCGAGATTTTCAACCTCAACATTGTGCAGCAGGTCCATGGCGTAACCGCCACGATTGATGGTCTGGAACGACAGACGTCCGGCCAAGGTCTCGGTCAGAGGGCCAGTGATATAGCCGTTGGTCTGCTTCATATCGTAATTGCCGAGGGCCACGGTCATGCGGCCCGACTGGCTGAAGCTTGGGGCGTTGCTGATGATGTTGATCGCGCCGCCGGCAACGTTCTTACCCAAAAGCACGCCCTGAGGGCCGCGCACCACTTCGATACGCTCGATGTCGTAGAAGGATGAGTTCAGGTTGCCCGAACGGTTGACATAGACGCCATCGACGAAGGTCGAGACCGATTGGTCAGCGGTTGGGGCAGTCAGGCGGGTATTGACCACGCCGCGGATGTTGATTTCGTTGGCTTGGGGCGAGTTGGCCGTGAATGAGATACCGGTCAGGTTATGACCCAGATCTTCCAGCGACAGGACCCGGTCCTTGGCGAGGTTGGTGCCGGTGACGGCGGTGATCGCAATAGCCGTGGCTTGGACATTTTCAGCCCGCTTCTGCGCCGTAACGATCACCTCTTCCAACTGCGAGCCACTGGCTGGCGTGGTTTCGGCGGCCATCAGCGGCGTGGCAAGTGCCATCCCGGCCATGAGCGCGATAATCGACGATGTGGTGTGTTTGTTCTTCACTAGCTTGATCTCCCCTTTGCCAAATCGATTTGAGCTCGTTGGCTTGATTTGTAGTTTCCGTCAGCGGTCTTTCCACCTGCAAGATGGGTTCGAACGAAGGCTCATTGACGTTTGACCTTCGATTGAGGCGATCAGACGAGGTTGAACCCTAGAGATGTTTCCATCCAATCGTGGCCGCGCATGGAGCCCATAAGCAGAATCCAACCGTGCCATTAGAATTATCTTGCCAACGGATGGTACTTTTATGCAAGCTATTTTTTAGCCGCTCTCCAGCGTGGAAAGAGCGAAGAACAGGACCGCGTTTTGACCATGGCCCAAGCCCTTTCAGATGCCGAAAAAATCGCTCGCCTTCACGAGATGGCGCAAGCTTGGCACACGCTCAACTGGCGCAAGGTCGCCGACATGTTCACGCCCGACGGCGTGCTCCATTCGATGATGGTCGATCCTGTGGTGGGTCGTGAGGCGGTCTATAAGCGGGTCTCAGGATTGGGTGATGGCCTAGAATCCATCACGCTGGATCTTCACCATGTCGGCGTGGTCGACGGACTGGTCTTTATGGAGCGCACCGACCGCTTCGTCTATCGCGGCAAGGACGGCTGGACCCCTGTCGTCGGAATTCTGGAATTTGAAGGGTCTTTGATCAAGGTTTGGCGGGAATATTACGACCGCCACCATCTGTTGAGCGCGATGGGACTGGCCGAAGATTTCGACCAGTCCACGCGATAGGGCTTAACGACCAAATTTGCGCAGCACCGAAGCCTCGGCGGAGTCTAGATATTCGTCGAGGCGGGTGATGACACCATTTTCGACCCGCACTACGACACAGGCCGACATCTTGAACAGACTGCCGTCGGGCAGGGTGGCCTCGAGCACATGCTGCTGCAGGAAGCCATCGGACAGGGCCTCGCGGCGCAGAACCCGATAGTTGCGGTCGGGCAGGTTGTTGATGAACCAGCCGAGCACCTTCATGTTCTGATCGACGGTCTGCTCGATATTGTCCGTATTGTGCCAGAGCTTGGCATCGGGGTGATAGCAGGCGCGAACCGTGTCGGTGTCGCCCGATTGAATCGCGCCGACGAAACGTTCGGCAAGGTCGAGATATTGCTGAGGGGTCATGGGGGCTCTTTCTGATCAGCGGCCAGTCGTGACGCGCTCGCCCGACAGGGAGCGGCGCATTTGCAGTTCATAGGCCTTGGGGTCCCGCGCGACGCCGGCGCGAACCTCGATGGCCATATAGTCGGTATCGACCTCATCGGCGCCGCGCTTGATGGCCTTGAGGCCCACATCTGCAATATAGGCGGGAGTCTCTTTGGAGCCCTCAACATGGGCGGCCATACGCGTATCGACAGACCCGACGATCAGGGCCGTAACGCTGGTATTTTGCGGCGCCAGTTCAGCCCGCAGGCAGGTCGACATGGCGCGGGCCGCGAATTTCGAGGGGCTATAGCCCCCCATGCCCGGAATGGCGACAATGCCGCCAGCCGACAGGACATTGGCAATCGCGCTCTCGGGGCTCTTGGCCAAGATCGGGGCAAAGGCGCGGGTCATGGCCAGAGGGCCGAAATAGTTGACCTCCATCTCCGCCCTTGCCGACGACATGTCGGGAGCCCGCATCAGGGTCTGCATCTGAAACTGTCCGGCATTATTGACCAGGATCGTGACGTCCGTGCAGGTCTTCGCCGCCGCATCGATGGTCTCTTGGCGGCTGACGTCCAGCGCAATGGCGGTGACACGGCCTGCGCCCTCGTCGACCAGATGCTGGGCGTTGGTCACATCACGGGTGCCGACATAGACATGACGTGCCCCGGCAGCGAGGAAGGCCCGGACAAAGGCCTCACCAATGCCGCGATTGCCGCCTGTTACCAGGGCAACACTGTCTTTGATCTCCATAGGGTCTTGGCTTTCGTCTCGAGAAATTGGAAGGGGATCAGGCGCTGTGACGACCGTTCTGGATCAGGTCGCGGTCGGCCCAAACGCTGTGGGTGCCGCTGCTGATCTTGTGGGGCAGGGCGATGCGCACGACGGGGCCATCTTCAAAGCGCTTGCAGTCGATCAGGATGCACTCGGACGTACCCTTAAGCTCGTCGATGATGAAGCTGACCAGATAGCCGTCATCCTCATCCTTGGCATTGATCCTTGGGACAAAGGGCGCCTCGCTGGCAAAGCGGCCTTCGGGAAGATCGACGGTCCAGGATTGGCCTGTCACCAGATCATGCTTGACGAAGCCGTTGAACAGGAACCAGCCCGGCTTGGACTTGCTGCTGTAGGCATAGCGATAGGGCTTTCCGGCATAGCGCTGATTGAACATGCCAAACTCGAGCACCCGGTCGTCCAGATGATATTCACGGGTCTCGCCGGTCTTGAGATTAAAGTGCCAGCGATGGAGCTTGGGCAAGAAGCTGTGTTCATCGACAAAGCCCATCATCTGCGCATAGCCCGCAGGCGCGTCGGCCAGAGGTCCGGGGGTTGGGTTTTCTTGGAAATAGGCATCCATGATCACCTCGTCGCCCTCTTCATAGGCATTGAGGAAGTGCAGGATGTAGGTCGGATCGGCATTGAACCAGCGAATGTCTTCGGTCTTGCCAAAGCGGGGGATCAGGCCAAAGCGTGAGGGGATGCCGTCATGGGCGCGCACCGCATGGATATCGCGCTTAAGCAGCTCTTCATCCCAGAACACCGGCAGATCATTGAGGATCGCGTAGTTCTCGCTGAAGGTCATGTCGTGCGGCAGGCGCGGTCCGGGCAGGGGAATGGGCACATAGTGGATCAGCTTACCGGTCAGATCGACAACGCCGTAATGCATATAGGGCGGATATTTTGAGTAGTTGAAGAACAGAAGATCGCCTGTCGCCTCATCCACCTTGGTATGGGCCGACACCCCATCGAGCGGTCCCCAACTGGCGACGCCGCCCTGTTCGAGGGTCTCTGGATTGAGCCAATAGGCCTCGCCGCACTGATAGAAGGTCGAGACGATCTTTCCGCCGTGGATCACCACATCGGTGCTGGAGGCATCCTTCATCGCCCCTTGTGCGCCAAAGCCGGGGCGCAGCGAGACCTTGGGGCCATCCATCAGTCCGCCCCAGAGCGCCTGTCCGGCTTCCTGCTCGGCTTGAAAGCCGCGCGTGCGGACAAAGCGGTTGCGATAGTTGGCGCGGCCACCCTTGAAGTCGATCATGTGGATCATGCCGTCGCCGTCGAAGGGGTGGTAACGACCCAGAGGCTGCTGCACCGGATTTTCGGTGTTGCGCACATAGATCCCGTCAATATCGGTGGGAATTGCGCCCTCGATGACGTCTAGGTCCGTGGCATCAACCTCTTCATGCAGGGGCGTCCAGGCCCCATTGAGATAGGGGTGGTTGCTGGGCTGCAACGATGTCTTCACTGGCGCATGACGAACCGCTTGCATCACATATCTCCTATATTCCGAAGGGGCGCGTCGGCGACCCTTGACAATACCCTAGCCCCTAAGTCTTGTTGTGCAAGTCAATTTGAGGCCCGCGTCCTATGGTCCCAGTTGAATCCCACATCTGGGTCCATTTGGCGATCCTCGGAGATAACAGATGAAACTGAAACTGGCACTCGTCGCAATCCTGTGCGCCTTAACATTCTCTCCCGTCCCCGCTGCGGCTCAGGACACGGACGCCAAGAAGTTGGCTGTCGTCCAAGAGATGATGCAGGCTTGGAAGAACAGCGACTGGCGCAAGGTCGGCGATCTGTTTGCCGAGGACGGGGTTCTCTGGTCGATGATGGTCGAGCCGGTCCACGGCCGCGAAGCCATTTACAAGCGTATTGCGGCGCTGGGTGAGGGTGTCGAAGGCGGTGTGACGTTAGACGTGACCCATATGGGTATCATTGATGGACTGGTGTTTATGGAGCGGACCGACCGCTTCATCTACAAGGGCAAGGCCGGATCGGTGCCCGTGGTTGGTATTCTGGACGTTCGCAACGGTAAGGTTCAGGAATGGCGCGAATATTACGACCGCGCCAGCCTGATGAGCGCTATGGGTGTGAACCCCTAGGACGGGCGCCTCTGTGGCACGTGCAGGTCAGGGAGAACCCATGTCCGATTTTCATCCGCCTTGGTTTGATCCTACGCCGCCGGGGCGAGACGATTGCGTCGTGCCGCGTCTGATCGATCGGTTTGCCGCTGCTAAACCCGATCTGCCCTTTATCCGATTCGAAAATGGCGAGGTCTGGACGTGGGCCGAGACCCGCCAAAAGGCCCGGGCCACAGCCCAAGCCTTGCAGGCGCAGGGCGTAAAGCCCGGTGATATTGTCGCCGCTTGGGCCCCTAATTCCCAGGCCCTCGTGCGGGCTTGGTTTGGCGCTAACTATGCTGGTGCGGCCCTAGCGCCGATCAATACGAGCTTTCGTGGCCGGTTGATGGAATATGCCTTGGCCAAGACGGGGGCCAAGCTCTTGATTGTTCATCCGGAACTGGCCCTTCGGCTTGAGGGATTGTCCTTGGCCACCGTCGAAGAGGTGATCTTGACCGGCCCCAGCACAGAGCGGCCCAACCTGCCTGTGCCCATCTTTGACCATCAGGCCCTGGTTGGCGACGAGGGGGCCTATATCCATGTGGATGTTGAGCCGTGGGACACGCCGGTCATCATCTTCACCTCTGGCACGACCGGACCCTCGAAGGCGGTTGTCACGTCCTACATGCAAGAGTGGGTCACGGCCTGCGTCACCTATGGCTATATGACCGCAGAAGACCGGATCCTCGTCAATTTGCCTATGTTCCATGTCGGGGGGATCAGCGGAATCTTGGCAGCCCTCGCGCGCGGCGCCAGCGTGGCGCTGTTCGAAGCCTTCGACACCCGACAGTTCTGGGACTTGGTTCGTGAGACCGGATCGACCACCTGTTCCGGGCTGATCGGTGCCCTGTCGACCTTTCTCAAAAAGGAACCGGCCCGTCCCAATGACGGCGATAATCCGCTGCGGATCTGCACCCTTTCGCCCATATCGGCAGACACGACCGCCTTGGCCCGCCGCTTCGGGTTCGACTTCATCTCCGGCTTCAACATGACCGAGACCTCTACGCCGTTGGTCACTGATGTGAACGAGACGGTCATGCAAAGCTGTGGTCGGGCGCGAACCGGGATGGAATGCCGCATTGTTGATGCCCACGACCATGAGGTCCCAGACGGCACCATCGGCGAGTTGGTCGTTCGAAGCGCCATGCCTTGGCAACTGTGTAAGGGCTATCTCGGCGATCCCGCAGCCACGGCTGAGGCTTGGCGCAACGGTTGGTTCCACACCGGCGATCTGCTCTGGCGGGACCCTGAGGGGCGCTACTATTTCGTTGATCGAAAAAAGGACGCGATAAGACGCCGGGGCGAAAATATCTCCTCTGTTGAGATAGAGATCGAGGTTTCAGCCTATGACCGCGTGCGTGAAGTGGCGGCCTATGGCGTTGATGGCCCAGGAGGCGAGCAAGAGGTAATGATCGCGGTTGCGGCCCAGCCGGGTGAAACGGTGGACCCCAAAGCCCTGATCGAATTTTTAATCCCTCGGATGGCCCATTTCATGGTGCCCAGATATGTCCGGATTTTGGACGCATTGCCCAAGACGCCGACCAACAAGATTCAAAAGGTCGACCTTCGCAAGGAAGGCGTCACCGCAGACTGTTGGGATCGAGAGGCGGCGGGCATCCGGCTCAAGCGGGAAAAACTCTCCCTGCACTAAGGGGAATCGGAATGATCGCGCTCCCGACCTTACTTGCATAACCGGACTGATGAGGTTAGCGTCTTAACATCGGGTTCGGCCTTGGTGATGAACCAGTCCGGTGCGCCCAGACAACCCAGCCTCTAGCCCCGTGGAAGGTCGCTGATGACCGCAGCCCCAAAGCTCGCCAACGAACCGAAAATTGCCGTCCTGCGTCGGCTTCAGCAGACCATCACGGAAAAGAACCTTGATGCCGTTCTGGCCTTCTTCGCTCCAGACGTGGAGTACCACTATCATGTTGGAACCCGCCCCTTGATGGGCCGGGAGTGGGTGGGAAAGTTCTTCCTCAAATATTGGGCGAACCACACCAACTCGACTTGGGTGATCGACCATTATGCTGAGGTTGATGGTCGGCTATTGACGGAGGGCCGGGAGCAATATGTCAACGCCTCGGGCCAGACGGTCAGTCACCCCTATATGGGCATTATTGAGTTCCGGGACGACCTGATCGTCGGTTGGCGCGATTATTTCCAGATGGCCGACCCTAATGCTGGCAAATAGCTTGGGGAAGACCAGAGGCTAGACGGCCTCATCACTTGCATTATCGAATTCACTGTGTGCCAATCCTCGTACCTTGCGGTGGGGCGAGGCGAGGGCGGGAGAGTTATTCTTGGATGTGTGGATTTACGATGCGGTGCGTACACCGCGCGGAAAGGCGCGGCCGGACGGGGGATTGGCAGCGTTCAAGCCACAGGAACTGGTCGGCGGTCTGATCGAGGCGATGGCCCAGCGTGGCCGCGATCCATATCAGGTCGATGCCCTCATCTTGGGATCGGTCGGTCAGATCGGCGCTCAAGGCGGCAACATCGCTCTGGTCAGCAAGCTCCATGCGAAAATTTCCGAAAGTGCCTATGCCTTCTCGCTCAATAACTATTGCGTCTCAGGCTTAACGGCGATTGGCCATGCGGCCGCGCGCGTGGTGCAGGGCGGCGTTGACCGTGCTCTTGCCGGTGGGGTCGAGATGATGTCTCGGGTGCCGTTCATGGGTGATGGCGCTGACTACTATACCGACGAGAGTTTCCCCAAGCGCTCGCGCTACATTCCCGTTGTCCTTGCAGCCGATCGTTTGGCTGAGGCCGAGAATGTGACGCGCGAGGCGATGGACGCCACCGCCCTCATGTCACAGACGCGCTCTCAGTTGGCGGAGGACAGCCCAGCCTTGATTGCGTCCCGTATTCCAATGGGATCCTTAGCCGTAGAGGAATGCCTGCGGGCCAAGACGACGGCCGAGTCGCTGGCGGCCATGAGGCCGAGTTTCCAACTCTTAGCCAAGACCTATGAAGCGGCCCTCGACGGTCCGATTGATCATCGCCATACGGTCGGCCACGCGCCGCCAATGTGTGATGGCGCAGGCTTGGCCCTGATCGGGGGGGCACCGGCGCCTGGCGAGCGGGCTAGGGCTCGTATCTTGGCCTATGCCGAAGCGGGCGGCGATCCTGCGGCCTCTTTGCTTGCCGGTTTTACCGCGATGGAGCGGGCCCTCAAGCAGGCCGGTCTAAAGCTTGAAGAGATGGACCGGGTCGAGTTCATGGAGGCTTTCGCCGTTACCATTGCCAAGTTATTGCGCGACTGGAGCGTTGATCCGGAAAGGGTCAATGTCGGCGGCGGTCACTTGGCCAAGGGCCATCCCATGGGCGCGACAGGTGCGATCCTGATGTCCAGTCTCCTTGATGCCCTCGACGCCTGTGATGGCCGCTTCGGCATCGTGGTGGCGACAGGTGCAGGCGGGATCGGTGCGGCAATGGTTGTGGAGCGGCTCGCCTAACCCTTCAGTTCGATTGCCCTGTTCTGCTTCAGAGTTTTGTTCGGCAAGTCACGCGACGAGGAGACCGTTAATGGCCGCTAGCGAAAAGCCCGTTCTGGATTTCGACGGATTGCGCCCTCCGAGCCCCTTTCTGACCGCCGAGCACGACGCTTGGCGCCACCAGGTTCGGGCCTTTGTCGATGCTGAAATTGCACCCAACCTCAAGGATTGGGATCTCGCGGCGACCTTCCCCGACGCGCTTTACACCAAGGCGGCGGCGGCGGGCGTTTTGGGCATGGGTTTCGCCCAAGAGCTTGGCGGGACGGGGGAGGATATCGACCTCTATCACCGGATCATTTTGGCCGAAGAGTTCTATCGTTTGGGCTCTGGCGTGGTGTTTTCTGACCTCGCCACCCATTGGGTCGCCCTGCCGCCAGTGATCAGTTTGGGCTCGCCAGAGATGCGCGAGCGGGTCGCCCGACCTGTGCTGGCAGGCCTGAAGAAGATGGCCTTCGCTGTCACCGAACCCTCGGGCGGTTCAGATGTCGGAGGCTTTCAGACTACGGCCGAGAAGGTCGGCGACAACTATATCGTCAATGGCAGTAAGACCCTGATTTCGGGCGCGACCCGAGCGGATTTTATGCTGACGGCAGTGCGCACCGGCGGGCCGGGTGTCGGTGGCCTGTCGCTGCTGCTCATTGAAGCCGACCGCCCAGGGGTCTCGACTAAGCCCATCGCCGGTATGGGCTGGTACAATGGCAATAATGGCTCCATCAGCTTCGACAATGTCGAGGTCCCAATCACTAATTTGATTGGGATTGAGAACCGCGGGTTCGCCGGTCTCGCCAACCAGTTCAACATCGAGCGGTTTAGCGGCATCTCCGCGACCCTTGCTTTGGCGCGAACCGCGATCTCTGAAGCGATCGCCTTCGGACGCGAGCGCAAGACCTTTGGCCAGCGGTTGATCGACCATCAGGTGATCCGTCAGAAGATCGTTCAGATGATCCAGCGCCTGAACTCGACCTATGCCTATATGGACATGGTTGTGTGGCGCTTCCATCAAGGAGAGACACCCGTCGCCGATCTGGCCATGCTCAAGGTCGCCGCGACCACCACGCTAGAACATTGCGCGCGTGAGAGCCTGCAGGTCCTAGGCGGCAGTGCCTATACGGGTGACAATCGTGTCGAGCGAATCTACCGCGAGGCACGGACCTTTGTCATTGGCGGCGGCGCAGAAGAGATTTTGCGCGATCTGGCCGCACGCCAACTGGGGTTCTGAGCCCTCTGTAGACCTATTCCGGGTGCGCTATCAGATAGTCCGCAACCGCCTCATAGGCTGGCAGCGACGTCGGATCGAGATTGGCGTTGGCGGCTAAGGGGAACGAGGCAAAACGCACAATCGTCATCTCAGCCTTTGGCGCGACATAGCAGGCCTGACCATAGACGCCTCTGGCCATATAGGCCCCAAACCGGTTGTGCGACACCCACCACTGATCAGCATAGCTCCAGCCGGGTAGGGTTTGGTAGCCCGCCTTGGCAAAATCAGCCTTGCTCGCCCCACTCGCAATGTCGGCCACCACGGAGGCTGGGATGATCTGACGGTCGTTGAAGCGGCCGCCTGAGCGCATCATCTCGCAGAAACGCGCAAGATCCCTGAGGCTCAGATTTAGGCCGCCCGCAGCAAGGGCCGAGCCGTTCGTATCGATCTGGATGTTGGCATCGTGCTCCATGCCCATCGGACCCCAGAACCGCTCGCTCATGACCTCTGCCAAAGGCTTGCCCGAAACCCGGCTGACCAGCCAGCCGAGGACTTCGGCATTGACCGATTTGTAGCCAAAGGCCTGACCGTGCTCTCCGGCCTTTTTGACCGTTTTCAAATAGTCGTAGCTGTTGGTCGGGCCGGTATAGCCCGCAGGACGAGGCAGGCTGCCTGCGGCTCTGACGAAGGCAAAGGCATCGGAATTGGGGTCGGTATAGATCTCGGTATAGTTCAAGCCGGTGGTCATATCCATCACTTGACGGACGGTCGCGTCACCGAAGGCGCTCGTTTTGAGCTCTGGCAAATAGTATGACACCAGCGCATTGGGGTCCAACTTGCCTTCGGCCACCAGCGTTGCCGCAAGGGTCCCGACGAATGACTTGGTCACCGATTGGGCGATGTGCAGGCCTTTGGGCTTTAAGGCGCCAAGATAGCGTTCATAGACGATCTTGCCCTTGTGCATGACGATGATGCCATCGGTATAGTTGGCCAAGACCGACTGTTCCCAGGTCATGGGCTTTGTGCCGCCAAGGGGGATAAAGGTCACGGCATCAAGCGCCTTACGCTCAGCGCGCGGTAGGGCTTTCACCGGTCCGTCGCCTTTAGAAATCTCGACGGTGGGGTAAAGCTCGCGCCAGTGCGAGAAGCTCCAACGCAGCTGGGGGAAGGTCAAAAAGCTCATATCCTCGAGGCGAACGGTGCGCTCGGGCGGAGGGGGTGAGCCGACCATCCAGCCCATGGTCACCGGGTCGCTGGCCTTAGCATCTAGGGTATGAACCTGAGCGGTCGCGGAACTGGCCAAGAGCGCCAGGCCAATCAAAAGGGGGGCGGATCGTCTCGATGACATTTTCATTGGGGTTCCCAGCCTGTTTGATCAAGGCTACCGCGCACTCAACGGGCCTAGTCCTCGGGTCCACCGATCTTGTCACGGCTTCACCCACCTTAGCCAATAGTGACTATTGTATTGCAAGTGTCAATGGCGACGAAAACCCTGATCCTCCGTCATGAGAAACGACGAAAGAAACGCCAATCCGAACATTGATAGCTTTCGTTATTATGTTAAAAAGTCCTCAGATTCAGGGGGCGTCGTTATGTTTGGTATGATCCATAGATCCGCAAGGGACATGGTACTGGCCCAGTTTGGACAACAGGCTTGGGACGAGATTCTCAAGCGCGCCGAACTCGACGATACCTCTTTCGTGAGTGGGGAATCCTATCCCGATGAGGTGACGTTCAAACTGATCACGACGGCGGCCGAAGTCGCCAATCTGTCGGTTGACGATACGCTTCACGCCTTTGGGGAACATTGGGTGGCCGCGGCTTGGGGCGGGCCCTACGCAACAGTGATGACCGTCTTAGGCCGGTCGCTTGGTGAGTCGCTTGCTAATCTCGACCGGATGCATGCCAGCATCCAGATCGCCATGCCGGACGCGGACTTGCCTCAGTTCGCCATATTGGCCGAGGACGAGCACAGGATCGAAATTGAGTATATCTCCAACCGCGCGGGCCTTGAGAACTTCGTTCGTGGCCTTTTCCGGGGTTTGATGGACCGGTTTGGGATCAAGGGAGAGGTCGTGTACGCACAGGCGCCGGATGGCGCGCGCATCTTTACGATCCTGATGGCGCAATAGCCGGTCAATGGTCGATCAATTTCAATTTTCTGAAGACCAGCTTGAAAATCTGTTCCCCTGTTACATCCTAACAGATCAGGAACTGGTTCTTAGATCTGTCGGCCGATCCCTTCGCAAACTGATACCTGATGCGGCGGCGGGCGTGCCTTTAACCCACTGTTTTAAGATTGAACGGCCAAGGTCGGGCTTTGATCCTGCGGTCGCCGCTAGGCGTTCAAGTGCTCTGCAGTTCAAGTCGATGGATGGCCGGGTCAATCTGGTCGGAACAGTCATAGAGGTCGAGCGCGGCTATCTGTTCTGCATGGCCCATTCGGCTATGACGGCCCAGAAGTGGGGTGAGATGGACCTTTCCGCATCGGACTTTTCTTCAGCGGATCAGTCCATGGCCATCGGCACCTCGATGGGCCTGCAATCTGTTCTCATGTCAGAAATGAAGGATCTGGCCACCAATCTGGCCAAGGCGCGTGATGAGGCCCTGGCGGCGAACCGCGCCAAATCCACCTTCCTGTCGGTCATGAGCCATGAGATCCGAACCCCGCTCAATGGCGTTCTGGGCATGGTCCATGCTCTGTTAAAGGATGCACCCACCGAACAGCAGCGCTCGCGCTTGGAAATCGTTCGGGAGTCTGGTGACGCCCTGCTCGCGATCTTGAATGATTTGCTCGATATTTCCCGGATCGAAGCGGGCAAGATGTCGCTGGAATCCATTGAGTTCGATATTCGAGAGGTCCTAAGCGGGGCCTATGCGGCCTTTACGGCCATCGCCAATAAGTCTGGGATCTCCTTCATCCTAGATATTGACCCCGCGGCCGGTATCTATTTGGGTGACCCGACGCGCGTGCGTCAGGTGGCTTACAATTTCCTCTCCAATGCGTTGAAATTCACCAAAGAAGGCCGTGTGATCCTGTCGGCCAGACTGGTTGACGGCGGGCTCGAAATCTCGGTGTTGGACACCGGCATAGGTATCGCGTCCGAGCGTTTGGACGGCGTGTTCGATCCCTTTGTTCAGGCCGATGCCAGCGTCAATCGTAACTTTGGCGGCACGGGCTTAGGGTTGGGTATTTCTCGGGACCTCGCCAAGTTGATGGGTGGCTCTATTCGGGTAGAGAGCGAGCTGGGCAAGGGCTCGACCTTTACGGCCTTCTTGCAGATCCCGCGTTTGCGTGACGCCACCGAGACGCTACGGGTCGTCAATGATGATGAGCCGGTCGCCTCGCAAGAGATCGTGCAGAGCCTTCGCGTCCTGGCCGCCGAGGATAATCTGGTCAATCAGTTGGTGCTCCGCACCTTGATGGAGCAGTTCGGCATTACCTTGACCGTGGTCGAGAATGGCAAGCTCGCGGTCGACGCCTGGGAAAGCCAGACCTGGGACATTATTCTGATGGACATTCAGATGCCGGTTATGGGCGGCGTGGAAGCCAGCCGCTTCATTCGTGAGCAAGAACGGGCGACCGGAAGGGCCAAGACACCGATCATCGCGGTGACCGCCAACGCCATGACCCACCATATGAGCGAGTATGAGAGCGCTGGTATCAACGGTGTTGTTTCCAAGCCTATCAAGGCCGATAGCTTGGCCAATGTCCTGATCAAGGTCTTGGACGAGTTGGCCTCTAGCCAACCGCAGATGGCCGAAGTCTAACCCTTCGCCGGATCTATAGGAGCCGACTTTGGGTGGCGGTCCAGACGCTGGTGGGGCGTGCCTCTAGCCGTTCTTGACACAGGATCTGAGCAAAGCCGGTCTGCCCCGCACGCCGTGCGGCGACCAACAGGGTGCGCTGGAACACATCGCGCTGGGCGTGGCTGCCGCCAAAGATCGACAGTTGATGCCGGATCGGAGCCATGATCGAGACCGTCTGCCCATAGTTGCCCCGGCCAAAGGCGGTGAGCGCCTGAGCCACAGGCAGGCCCGCCGAGGCCATGGCCAGACCGTTACTGACAAGGCGCTCTGGGCTGAGGACCGACGCCTCCATCCGCGCCACGATCGCCTCGGCCTCCGCCTGCCGACCTGCGCCGACCATCGCCAAAATCGCGTGGAGATCGTTGAAGACGTACCAGCAGGTCGGGTCTTTGCTTGCCCAAGCCTCGGCCAAGGGCTCCCACCGAGATCCAACATCCACTGCGTCCAGATGGACGCGCCACAGCAGGCTGCCCGCATCAGCCATCTCTAGGGCGGTGCGCAGCGATTGGTCGGAACTTAGGGTCTCGTCACAGATGGCCAGCGCCGCCTCGTAATCTTGCTGTTCAAGCGCGAAAATCGCCTTGTGCCAGCTGGTATGGACCTTGAGGAAGTTGCTGGTCGTCCAAGACGGGCTTTGGCTGTCGAGAAAATCGATGCCCTCTTCGAAGAGACCGCGCATCTCATAGGTATGGCCCACCGCATGGATGGCCCAGACATCATCCGCATGATGGGCGATCGCGGCCCGTCCAGCCTTTTCGGCCGCCTCATACTGTCCACACTCTTCCAGCCCAAAGGCCTGCATGCCCAGCAGATAGCCATAGAGGTGATGATCTGGGTCCCAGTGCGGTAGGGCCCGCGTGATACGGCCCCTCAGATTGCCCGCCTCGCCCAAGAAGAAGTCGAGCTGATGGCCGACCGAGAGGGCCAAAATATCGCGCGGATAGAGGCTGAGCAGTTGATCCAGCGTGCGGCTCGCCCCGTGCCAGTCTCCGGCAATCCATTGGCCGATGGCGCTGAGATGGAATGTCTCACGCGCGTCGGTCGAGGTCAGCCCCTTCACAAAGCGCGCAGCATTTACCGCATCAGGATATTCACTCGACATCAGCCCCAGATAGGCCCGCAAGGCCTGAGCCATGACACAGCTTGGATCGGCCGCTCGCGCGGCTTCGGTCTGGGCCACCACCTCGGGCTGAAAGGCCAAGAGGTGGCCAATCGCCCGGTTATAATGGGCTACAGCCTCTTCGGAGCCCGCCATCAAAAGGCCGGTCTGGTCTTTGAGCATGGGCCGGGTCCTTGAAGCCGTTTGTAACAGATGCGCAGCTTAGCGCGGCGGCAATCCGCGCACCATGGTCAAGAACTGCAGGGTTGTCGCGCCCCGGCGATGCTCCGACAGGGCCTGATAGTCGGCGTCATTGTACCAAGCGGTCGCGGCGGTCTCAGACGGGAATTTCAGGATAATCATCCGGCCCGGACGCGGTGAGATACCTTCGAAGGTGGTGGGCTTGTCGTCAAAGGTCAGCAACTCGCCGCCATGGCGCTTGAGCAGGGGAAAGAAGCCCTTTTCATAGTTGCGATAGCCAACCGGGTCATTGACCTCGAGATTGGCGACGACGAAGACGGCGGTGGTGTCTTGGCTCATGGTTCAGTCTTTCCGTTTGGTAAAGGGAGGATTAGAGGCCGCTCAGATCGCATTTGCGCGCCTCAAGGATCGGGCGCATGGCCCAATAGGCCTTGGGCGTGCGCATCAGCGGAATGCGCGGGTGCAGGTGGTGGATGATGTGAAACTGCATCCCCATCGAACCGATATTGCCAACAAGGCTCTTGAAGCCGCGAGTATCGCGATAGCGGCCGGTCTCCTTGGCCGGATGGTGCGGCGCCCACGAGAGGTAATAGCCAATATAGGTCTGGGCCAGATGTTTGGGCAGCCACCAGAGCAGCGCCGCTTCAATCGCATGACCGGTCCAGGCGGCTGTAAATAGGATCGCCAGATAGGCCAACTGCATGGCCAAGGCTTCAAGCTGCGCCCGCATGGCGTCCGGTGTGCCCAGCCGGGCCAAGGCCTCGCTATAGGAACGGTTGCCCCGTCCATTGGGCTGACGGCTGGCGATGGAGTTGATCAAGAACTGCAGGCTGTTTTCGGCCTTGGTGTGGATATCCGGGTCAAGCTCTGGATGGTTGGTGTGCTTATGGTGCTCCATATGGGTCAGCTTGGCGACGCTGTAGGGCAAAAGCAAAGGAATGGTCGAGACATGCCCGATCAACTGGTTCAGCCACCGTAAGGGCGTACCGGGCCTTGCAATAATGTCGTGCTGGGCCTCATGAGACGGCAGGTAGCCTAAGGCCACGCAAGCCGTCGCGATTGGGAATGCCGCCCAGAGGGGCAGGATGTGCATGAAGGTCAGGGGCCAAAGGGCTAGCCAAACCGCCAGATTAGCAAGGGCCCAGGTCACAGAACCCCAGGGTACACCGCCCATAAACTGTTCGGCGATCTCGCTCTCGAGCTTCATCAGCGCCTTGCTGTCCAGTCCGCTCAGGTCAGGGAGGGGGATTGCCGCGCTCATATCCAACGCCCCCGCACAACGGTCGATCCACCCCAGGCAATGCCAAGGATCAGTCCCGCGACCAGCGGCGTAACCGGCAGGCTTGCTTGCCAGCCAAAGGCCTTGATCATCTCCGCTGTCAGCGGCGCAATGAAGCCAATCCCAAACCACAGGGGCATAAGCTCGAGAAACTTCTGAACGATTTTAAGCAAGGTTCCGCTCTCCAAACGCTCCGGATCAAAGTCCAGTTTGCATCTCGCTAGATCGTAGGCTTTGGCACCTTGGGTGTCATCTGTTTGTTGCAGCGTTAGAGGGCCAAGGCCGCCTTGGCCATCAGCCCGTCCCAGCCGCCATAGGCATCAGCCTCATGGACCTGAGTTCCCGGATACCAAGGATAGAGGCTCTGACCGAGGGCGGGCCAGGAGGCGGGTGGGGTTAGAAGGTGCAGGGGCGTGCCGACGGCGCCGAGCAGGTTGGTGCTTGCATTGGAAAAGCCAATCCCCATGTCGAGCGCGGCCGATAGGGCGGCGAGGCCCTCAAGGTCGTTGAACAGGTCTAGGTCCGGAGCCTGATGGATGGTCACGCCAAACTGCGCGGCGATCTGGGCGCATTCGTCGCTCGTATCGCCATATTGCAGGTTAACGAAGGTCAGGCCGGGCTTGGTGAAGATTGGTCCCCAAGCGCTGAGGGGCGCGAAGTTGCGGCCCCGTTCGTCACCCATCTTGTGACTGCGCCAGGTCACCCCGGTCTTGGTCCCTTCCGGCAAGGTCCTAAGCCAAGCGCGCCAGTGCGCGGACTTGGCGGGGTCCGGTTTTAGAAAGCCGGTAGGGCGGTCAAAATCAGCGATGCTGGAGCGGAGCAGCGGCAGGAGGTCGCCGAGGGGCAGCCACAGGTCGCCGTCCACCGGCGCGCTGGGCGAGCGATGGCGGCGCGCGAGCTGAGCTTGGGTCTGATGGCCAACAGCTTTCACGGTTGGCCAGCTGCGTTCGATCAAGCCCTTGAGCCTCTGGTCCGCACAGAGGCTCAACTGACCTGCGGGGCCGAGCTGTTCCAGCAGATCGGGGATCATGCCCATAAAGGCAATCTCGTCGCCAAGCCCCTGTTCAGCCATCACCACCAAGGCGTGGCCCGCCAGTTTCGATTGCCCGTCCCATCGCGGAAGGGGCAGATCAAAGACCGCTGCGCTGGGTAAGGCCAGATCGTGCCGCACCTGATAGGCGCGCCACCCCGCCTTCAGATCGCCCTTGGCCAGCAGGATCGTCGCCCGCAAGAAGGCGGCTGTGGCGCGGGTCTCGGCATCAAGCGGCTGGGCGAGGGCCTGCTCGACCCCGTCTAGCGCCGGCTCCAGATCGCCCATATCGGCCAAGGTCCAGGCCAGATCATACTGGATGCGCGGATCGTTGGGCTTAAGGCGCAGCGCCTCTTGCAAGGCTTGCGCGGCCTGTTCGAGCCCGCCACTGGCCCGGGCCGTCTTGCCCGCCAACTGCCAGCGTTCTGCCTCTTGCGGCGCGTCACCGAGGGCCTGAACGGCGAGGTCGTGGGCCTCTTGCACCCGGCCGAGGGCCAAGAGGGCTGAGCACTGGGCGCTGATCCCGGCAAAATCCCCCGGCCGCGTCTGCGCAAAATAGCTGGCAAGGGCGAGGGCCTCATCCTTCATGCCCAGTCGCGATGCGGCGTGCGACAGGGCCAGCGCAATATCAACATCATTGGGATTGAGGCCAAGCGCCCGTTCATAGGCCTCAAAGGCTTCAAGGGTCCGTCCAGCCTCTTGCAGGATCAGGCCGAGGGTCCGCCACGCGGCGCTGGTCTTAGGAAACCGTTCAGTCGCCTGCCGCGCGATCCGTTCCGCCAAGGCGGGGTTCTGGTCGGCGAGGGCCTTGTGGGCGCGGTCCAGCAATGATTTGGGCATGAGTGGCGCACCTTTAGTTTAGTGTCTTCTTGTATGGGCACCCCGCGCTAAAATTGAATTAACCCTGTTTGAGGCCGATTGACCCCCTGCGGGCCATATGACGTTATGGGTGCCAATTGATAATGGGACCCATGCGGTCCCTTCCGAAGGTGTCTTCCATGCAATTCAACAATCTCGTCCACCCCACCGCCGAGCAGGCCAAGGCCTTTTTCAGTACGCCGGAAGACGGTCCTTTTGTCATGGTCAATCTGCTGAAGTTCAAGGCCAAGGCGGACTATGCCGATGGGTCAGACGCTGACATTTCGGGCTTTGAGGCCTATCTGCGCTATGGCCGCAAGGTGCGCCACCATATTGTCAAGGTCGGGGGCACACCCGGCTATTCGGGGCCGGTGACAGGCCTGATGCTGGGCGAGGTCGAAGAGCTTTGGGACATGATCGCTCTGGCAGAATATCCCTCGCTCGCAGCGATGCAGGAGATGGTGCAGAGCCCAGACTATCAAGAGATCGCCAAACACCGTGACGCGGGCCTAGCCGGTCAGTTGAACATCAAAACCAAAGGTACCCTCGGATGAGCCTTACCTTCGATCTCTACTGGTCCTTCCGCTCGCCCTATTCCTATCTGGTCACCGATCGGATTGTTGCCCTAGAGCGCGACTATGATGTGAAATGCAATCTGCGGGTCGTCTATCCGATTGCGGTGCGCCAGCCTGATTTCTTCGCCAATAATGACCCGCTGTGGATCACCTATTTTGGCAAGGACATCCATCGCAGCGCCCAGTTCGCAGGTGTGCCCTTCCGCTGGGCGCGGCCCGATCCAGTCTATATGGACCCGCAAACACGGACCTATCCCAAGGAACAGCCCCATATCCACCGCCTTTCGTGGCTCGGTGTCGCGGCGAGTGAGCGGGGTAAGGGCATGGCCTTTATAGAGCAGGTCGGTCGTCTGATTTGGGACGGAACGGTGGCAGGCTGGAACGTCGGCGATCATCTGTCCGACGCCGTCGCTCGCGCTGGGCTGGACCTTGCAGAGCTTGACGCGGCCATTTCAGCGCTAGGAGAGGCCGAGCGTCTGGATGGCATCATCGCCGCCAATCAGGCCGCTCAGCGCGAAGGCGGTCACTATGGCGTGCCGCTGATGGTGTTTGAGGGCGAGCCCTTCTTCGGCCAAGACCGGTTCGATCAGTTGGTCTGGCGGATGGGCCAGAAGGGTTTAGCCAAGCTTTAGCACCAGCTGGCTTGATCGGGAGACGGTGAGCGCAAGAGCTCTTGGATATTGGCCTCAAGGATCCGGTAGCCGACATTGCCATAGAGCTTTTGACGGCCATCATTGAGCACGACCGTCGGGCTGCCTTGGATGTTCATACTGGCGGCGGCTTCATAGTCACTGGCAAGGCTGGCATAGGCGCTGCCGTCATGGATCAGGGCCTCGATCCGGGCGACATCGACCCCGGTCTGCTCGCCGATCTGGCATTGGACGGACCATTGACCAACATCGCGCCCATCGCGAAAGAAGGCGGTTCGCATGGCTTGAAGGCTGGCCTCAAAGGTCCCGGCGGCTAGGCGTTCGGCCGCCTCATCCAGCTGAACCGCCTTGAGAAACAGATGCGCACTGGTCGACGAGGCAGGCCTGGTGGTCAGCCAAATAGTTGGATTGATGGTCATTTCGGGAAACTGTTTGGCCACTTCCATCAGGTGGCGGTTAAAGCCCTCATATCCGCCCTTATCGCGCCAAGTGGTGCTCATCTTGCGCGCCGTGTCGCCAAAGATGGAGCAGAAGCGGTGGTCAAACCGGATATGGTCGCCGAACGCCTCCTTTAAGGCCCGCACCCGCAGTTCGGAAAAATAGGCCCAGATACACAGGACGTCAGAAAAATAGACAATGGGCACGGCGGTCATGGTCAAGTTCCGTTCACAGATCGGGGTGACATGATCTTGGGTGGCTTGTTCTTGGCCTTGTGGCCAGAAATTTTCGATGTAGCGGGTAGAACGTGACCATCAGACGCAGCTTTTAGCCGTTAAGGTCTGGATCGTGGCGCAAGGCCTTTACGCATGAGCCCGCCTCTGTTCAAGTTGGGTGCGCGCCGATCAATCTAACCGAGTGCTGAGGCAAAAACAGACCCCAAATTATGCCGCACAACCCACTAGCGGCAGTCGTAATGTCAATATATGCTTCAGGACAAGAATGACCGATGATGTGCCTGTAGCGCTAAGCAGGCTGATCTTTCTGGGAGGGACCTATGCGACTTTGGACTTGGTTGGGCGCGATTGCGCTCGTCATTGCGATCGGCTTGGGATGGGTCGTCACCCACAAGGAGGCGGTCTTTATGATGATCGCCAAGTCGCAACTTCCAAATGTGGAACCTAACCGGCCGGTAACCTGGGCGGAAGGTCCAGCGACCGCGCCCGAGGGCAAGCGTCCGCCCAATGTCATCGTCATCTTGGTCGACGATCTCGGCTATAATGACATTACGCTGAACGGCGGCGGTATTGCCGGTGGCGCAGTACCCACCCCCAATATCGACTCCATCGCCCGTGAGGGTGCCAATTTCGTCAATGGCTATGATGCCAACGCGACATGCGCCCCATCGCGCGCGACGATCATGACGGGCCGTTACGCGACCCGCTTTGGCTTTGAGTTCACCCCGGCGCCCGTGGCCTTCCTAAGGATGGTGGGCACCCAAAAGGAAGAGGGTGCGATCGCAGCGCCGACCTTCTTTGCCGACCGGATCAAAGACATGCCGCCCGGAACGACAAAGGGCGCGCAGGCGGTCAATAATCTGGCCGTGCCGACCAGCGAAATCTTTATTCCGGCCCTCATGAAGGCCAAGGGCTATCAGACCCTGCATTTCGGCAAGTGGCATCTGGGTTCATCCAAAGGCACGCGTCCTGAGGAAAAGGGCTTTGATGAGAGCCTTGGTTTCATGTCCGGCGGATCCATGTTCCTTCCTGAAAATGACCCCAATGTTGTCAATGCAAAGCAGCCTTGGGACCCTATCGATCGCTTCTTGTGGCCCAATCTACCCTATATGGTGCAGTTCAATGGCTCCGAAAACTTCGCCCCCAAGGGCTATATGACGGACTACCTCACCGATGAGGCGGTCAAGTCGATCCATGCCAACCGTAATCGCCCCTTCTTCATGTACTTCACGCCCAACGCGATCCACACCCCGCTGCAGGCCAAGAAGGAGGACTATGACGCCCTGCCACAGATCAAGGATCACCGTCTGCGCGTCTATGGCGCGATGATGCGCAATCTCGACCGCAATGTTGGGCGCATCTTGAAGCAGCTGAAGGATGAGGGGATCGACGACAATACCCTGATCATCCTGAGCAGTGACAATGGGGGGGCACACTATATCGGCCTGTCGGAGATCAACCGGCCCTTCCGAGGGTTCAAGGCGACCTTCTTTGAAGGTGGCATTCGCTCGCCCTTCTTCATGCGCTGGCCCGGAACCATTCAGGCCGGTAGCCAGTTCCCCTATCCGGTTGGTCATATGGACATCTTCCCGACGGCTGCTGCCGCTGCGGGGGCTGACCTGCCTAAGGACCGGGTGATTGATGGCGTCGATCTGCTGCCCTATCTGAAAGGCACGGCTAAGGGTCGTCCGCACCAGACGATGTTCTGGCGCTCAGGTCAGTATGAGGTTGTCCGCGATGGCGATTGGAAGCTCCAGTATAATGGCGCGCTAAAGAAGCTGTGGCTGTTCAATCTCGCGGTTGACCCGACCGAGCAGAACAACCTCGCGGCCACGGAGTCTGCGCGCGTTGTGGCCATGCAGGCCCTGCTGAAGGCCCATAATGCCGAAAGCGTCAAACCCCTCTGGCCCTCGCTGCTGCAAGGGCCGGTTACCATCGATCAGCCCAGTGGGCGGCCGACCAAGCCCGGTGCTGAATATATCCAGTGGGATAACTAGGCCTGCTAAGGAAGAGGTTTCTCAGATTACCCTCACGGTGATCGCGGGAAACCTCTTTGATCGGGGTCATGTTAGAAGTCGAAAGCCATCTGCTTATCAGCGGAAGTCTTGGACTTGACCTGTCTCTTTCGACCCGTCGCGGAGGGCTCTATTTTACGACTGCCGTGCTTTGCAACGATCTCGTGTGCCGTTTGCCTGTGGTCCAAGCCCTTGCGGACGGCATGGAGCGTTTCGCGCGCGAATTTCGCCGCACTGGCATTGTCAACAATGGGTGCGGGGTAGGGCAAGGCCGAGGCCTCTGGCCACAGCCATGGCTCATGCAAGAACCCATCAGGCAGGGCCGCCAGTTCGGGCACATAGGCGCGGATGAAACCTCCCGACGGGTCCTGATCAAGGCTCTGCTTGACCGGATTATAGATTCGGATCGTGTTGATACCGGTGGTCCCCGATTGCATCTGCACCTGAGGCCAGTGAATGCCCGGTTCATAGTCGACAAACTTACGCGCCAGATGCAGCCCGCTCTCCTGCCAAGGCAGCCACAGATGATAGCTGGCGAACGACATCAACATGGCGCGCATGCGAAAGTTGATCCAACCATGCAGGTTCAGCGCTCTCATGCAGGCGTCAATGAAGGGAAAGCCTGTGTTTCCCTCACTCCAGGCTGCCAGTCGAAGCGGATCGGCGATCTGAGGCCGCATACCATCATAGGCGCGGTGGAGATTTTCAAACTCAATTCGCGGCTCGTCTTCAAGCTTTTGCATGAAGTGGCAATGCCAATGGAGGCGACCCGAAAAGGAGACCAAAGAGGCCCGCCAGCGCTGCGCATTTGGCTCTGTCGATCGTTTCAAGGCCTGCATCTTGGCCGCAGCGGCTTGGGCGACTTCCCTCATCGAAAGGGTTCCCCAGGTCAGATGCGGGGACAGGCGAGAGCTGGCCTCGAAGGCCGTGACGGGACTGGACATCTGAAAGCGATAGTTGCGTCCGCGCCCGCTCAGAAAGCTCTCCAGAGTGCGAAGGCCTTCAACCCGCCCGCCCGGCTGACGGTGGGGGCAGGGGTCCGGTTTCAAACCCAGCTCATCCGCGCTCGGAATGTTGGTCGGCCAATCACCATCAAGGGGGGCAAGCCCTATCGGCGCGGGCGTGGTCTCGCTGGCCATGTCGCGCTCCCAAGCCTTGGCCCAGCCATTGCGCGATTTCAGTCGGCGGATGACGCCGAACTGCCTTCGCTGGTGCCATGGGACACTCGCCCGCTTGGCCCACGCCGAAACAGCCAGATCGCGCCCATAGGTCCAGCCATTGCCGGTTTCCTCATGGCTCCAGAGGGCCGCTAAACCGTGGTGCCTATGTAGTTGATCCAAGATGTGGACGGCATCACCGACCATGACGCACAGAGGCTGGCCGATATTTGCGAGCGCTTGCTGCAGTTCGCAAAGGCTCTCAGCGGCAAAGTCCCATTGCCGCCCGGAGGCGTCGGGCTGCGCCCACAGTTCGGGCTCCACGATATAGAGGGGCAAGACAGGACCGGCCTTGATTGCCAAGGTCAGAGGCTGGTGATCGGTGATCCTTAGGTCGCGTTTGAACCAGACAATATTGAGTTGGGCTGTCATGGGCGCGTCGCGGCCTTGCGGCAGTTAAATTGACCTCAGACCTCTGAGCGATCTCTGCCTCAGTAGCTATTTAGAGGGCCACGGATCGGTGACCAGATCGTCGCCCAAAGAAAAAGGCCCGCAGCGACTGCGGGCCTTTGGATCTTAAGGCTGATGGCCCTATTCTGCGGCAACCTGCTGGGAAACAGCGACCTCGAACCTGTCCTGCCAAGCCTTGAGCGTGGCGCTATTGTCCTGGTGCCAAGGATGGAAGCCTGGACGAAACCAATCCCAATAGGCTTTCCAGCTCTTGCGAAAGAGGCCCGGCTTGCCGAACAGGTAACCAAGGACACTCAGTCTGGCCTTCCACGGCTTCATGCCGTCTGCGATCAGCAACATGCTGGAGAATTTCGTAATGTTGGACACGAACATCACGGTCATGATCAGCATGATCCGGACGCGCAGGCCATAGCGCTGGCTGGGCTTCCAGTTTTTGGAAATTTCTTGGAACACGTCAAAGGCGACGGCCTTATGTTCGGTCTCTTCCATGGCGTGCCATTGCCACAGGCGCGCGAGATCTTCGGGCACGCCGTCCCAAAATTGAGGCTCTTCGAGGAACAGATCGGCCATCATGGCCGTGAAATGTTCCATGGCGATGGTCACGCCGAGCATGGCCACGCGGCCACGCGTGCGCAGGAAGGTCAACCGGCCTTTGATATCAGCTTCGATCTCATCAATCGGATAGTGGCTGCGGTCTAGGCCAGCATTGAGACCGACATGTTCGCGTGTGTGGATCGCCTCTTGGGCGATGAAGCCCTTGGCGTCTTCCAGCAACTTTCCGGACAGGTTGGAGCGGTAGTTGCGTACCGCGTCCATGAACAGCCGCTCGCCGTCGGGGAAGGTCAGCGACAGCGCGTTGAACACCGCCGTAGCAACGGGGTCACCTGCCATCCAAGCCCGACCGTGAGCTTGGTCGGTTGCAAAGTGAATATCTCGCGGCGAAACCGCAAGTCCGATAGGAGTTTGCATTGTTTTGACACCCGGCGTGGAGTTTACTATCGACTTCTTATGGCAGACCCTCGCGCATAATGACAAAAATGTCAACACCATCCCAGTCGCCTCGGACACGATTGCGTCGAACCTCTGAGGGTGCGCAAGATAATATCTTAGCGGCGGCAGAGAAAATCCTTGTGGAATCAGGGCCTCAGAACCTGAAACTGGTAGAGGTGGCTCGCCGGGCGGGCGTGGTCAATGCCACGGTGCTGCACCATTTTGGCTCAATCGACGGGGTTCAAGCCGCCCTGATGACCCGCATGATCGCCGATCTGGTGAGTCGGATTCTCGCCGTTACCGACCAGGTGACGGACCCCGCCGCCTTTGCGACCCAAAGCACGGAGGCGCTGTTTGACGCCTTTGAGGCCAAGCCGGTGGCGCGCCTTGCTGCGTGGCTGGAACTGACCGGAGAGTCTCGGCGCTTGACCACGGTACGCGAAGCGGTCCGCAGCGTGCTGTCGACGCGCATGGTCGAGCAGACGGGCATGCCGGTTGCGGTTGTCGAAGACTTCATCCTGCTTTGCCTCAGCATGGCACTCGGCGTAGGTCTTTTCGGGGGTACCCTTGGCAGCCTGCTCGGACGCCCCGAGAGCCGAGCGCGGGATTTGGCGCTGGCCATCTTGCAGCGACGCGTTGCTGACGCGACACTCGGCCTAAAGGGCGGATAGACCGCCCGCAGCGCGATCTATAAGGAATCCGACAGCAAGGCGGTGCGCGCAAGCCTCACCGACCTTGTCGATCATCCTCTGCCTAGCCAAGTCTCTGCAACTTAGAAGGTTCAATCCATGACTCCGTGGCACCAGAGCTATATTGGCGGCGGCTATGTCGCCGGGTCTGGCCAAGGCTTCGACACGATCAATCCAGCGACGGGCGAGGTCCTTGGCCGCGTTGAGATCGCTGGACCGGAGACGGTGGAGGCGGCGGTTGAGGCCGCTGAGCGCGGGCAGCGGATCTGGGCGGCCATGACCGGTGCCGAGCGCGGACGGGTCCTGCGCAAGACCGCAGACCTTCTTAGAGCGGCCAATGACCATCTGGCGCTGCTTGAGACCCAAGATACGGGCAAGCCGATCCAAGAGACCTCGGCGGTTGATGTGCTGTCGGGCGCGGACTGTCTTGAATATTATGCTGGGATCGCGGCGACCCTGACGGGACAGCATGTCGATCTTGGCCCTCAAGCCTTTGGCTATGTGCGGCGCGAGCCGCTGGGCGTGGTGGCCGCCATCGGGGCGTGGAACTATCCGATCCAGATCGCCTGTTGGAAGGCCGCCCCGGCCTTGGCCTGCGGCAATGCCATGATCTTTAAGCCCTCGGACCTGACACCCTTAACCGCCCTGCGCTTGGCCGAAATCTTCACCGAGGCGGGCTTGCCTGATGGGGTGTTTAATGTGGTTCAGGGCGGGGTCGAGACCGGACGGCTGCTGTCGCGTCATCCGAAGATCCAAAAAATCTCCCTGACCGGTTCGGTCGAGACGGGTAAGAAGGTGATGGGCGACGCGGCCAAGACCCTGAAGTCCGTGACCATGGAGCTGGGCGGAAAGTCCCCCCTGATTGTGTTCGCCGATGCCAACCTCGACAATGCCGTGTCGGGCGCCCTGATGGCCAACTTCTATTCGGCGGGCGAGGTCTGCTCCAACGGAACCCGTGTCTTCGTCCATCGCGCCATCAAGGCCGCTTTCTTGGAAAAGCTTTTGGCGCGAACCGCCAAGATGGTTATTGGCGATCCGCAAGACCCCGCAACCCATGTCGGGGCGCTCATTTCTCGCGACCATATGCAAAAGGTCCTGACCTATATCGCGCGCGGTAAGGCTGAGGGGGCGCGTCTGCTGTTCGGCGGTGAAGCGGTGACGGAGGGGGCCTTGGCCAAGGGCAATTTCGTCTCGCCCGCCATCTTTGATCAGTGCTCAGATCAGATGGTCATTGTCCGCGAAGAGATCTTTGGCCCGGTCATGTGCGTGCTGGAGTTTGAGGATGAGGACGAGGTGGTCGAGAGGGCCAATGACACAGATTTTGGTCTGTCTGCAGCGGTCTTTACCAACGACCTGACCCGTGCCCACCGGGTCATTGCCCAGCTTCAGGCCGGAACCTGCTGGATCAATCAGTACAATGTGACCCCGATTGAGCTGCCCTTTGGTGGTTACAAACAGTCAGGCATTGGCCGCGAGAATGGCCACGCGGCGATTGACCACTATACCCAGCTCAAGAGTGTCTATGTCGCGCTTGGCGATATTGACGCGCCCTATTGAGGGACCGTCCGATGGATGCCGAGTTTGACTATATCATCGTCGGGGCAGGATCGGCGGGCTGCGTTCTGGCCAATCGCCTGACTGAGGATGGCAAGCACAAGGTTCTGCTGCTCGAGAGCGGCGGTAGCGATCGCTCGATCTTCATCCAGATGCCGACGGCCCTAACGATCCCAATGAACAATCCCCGCTATATCTGGGACTATGAGGCCGAGCCGGAACCGGCCTTGGGCGGGCGGCGTATCCATACCCCGCGCGGCAAGGTCTTGGGCGGGTCGTCTTCGATCAATGGGCTGGTCTATATTCGCGGCAACCCCCTAGACTTTGAGCGCTGGCAAGAGGAGGGGGCTCAGGGTTGGTCCTACCCCGATGTTCTGCCCTATTTTAGGCGCGCTGAAGACCGGGCCGAGGGCGGCGATGCCTATCGCGGCGAGGGCGGCCCCCTCAAGACCCAATATGGCACCTTAAAGAACCCGCTCCATGCCGCATGGATGCAGGCGGCAGAGGCGGCGGGCTATCCCCTAACCCGCGACGTCAATGGTCGCCAACAGGAGGGGTTTGGCCGCATGGATATGACGGTGGGGGAGGGACGGCGCTGGAGCGCGGCCAATGCCTATCTCAAACCGGCGATGAAGCGTGCGAACCTGACCGTCCTGACCCATGCTCAGGTGCTGCGCGTCGAATTTGAGGGCAAGCGGGCGGTTGGCGTTCGCTATGTTCGCGGCGGCCAAGAGGTCTTGGCCAAGGCGCGCGCCGAGGTGATCTTGGCTGGCGGAGCGATCAACTCGCCGCAGATCTTGAAACTGTCGGGCGTTGGTCCTGCTGAAGAATTGACCCGCTTTGGTCTGCCCGTCGTCTGCGACCGGCCCGGCGTCGGGGAGAATCTACAGGACCATCTGGAATTCTATTTCCAGATCGCCAGCAAGAAGCCGGTGACGCTCTATTCGTCCATGAACCCCATCGCCAAGGCCCTGATCGGCGCACGATGGATCCTGTTCAAGGATGGGCTGGGCGCGACCAATCACTTCGAAAGCTGCGGCTTTATCCGCAGCCGGGCCGGTATTCGCTATCCTGATATCCAGTACCATTTCCTGCCCTTGGCCGTGACCTATGATGGTCAGTCGATGGCCAAGCAGCATGGGTTCCAAGCCCATGTCGGGCCGATGCGCTCCAAGAGCCGGGGATGGGTGCGGCTCAAATCGGCCGATCCCTCCGCCAAGCCTGAAATTCGCTTCAACTATATGAGCCACCCGGACGACTGGACGGAAATGCGCGCCTGCGTGCGCCTGACCCGCGAAATTTTCGCCCAAGCCCCGTTCGATCCCTATCGCGGTGAAGAGCTGCAACCGGGCGAGGATACTTTGAGCGACGAGGCCATCGACGCCTTCATCCGCGACAAGGTCGAGACCGCCTATCACCCCTCCTGCAGTTGTAAGATGGGCCGCGAGGATGATCCGATGGCAGTGGTGGATGCCGAGGCGCGGGTCATTGGCGTCAGCGGACTGCGGGTCGTGGACGCCTCGATCATGCCCTCGATCACGACTGGCAACCTCAATGGACCGACGATCATGCTGGCGGAAAAGGCCGCTGACCATATCCTCGGCAAGCCCCTCCTACCGCCCTCTAACGCCGACTATTACGAGGCGAGCAACTGGCAGACAGCGCAGCGTTAGGCCTTAGCCGCGCGACAGGGCGGCGATGATCTCGCTCTGACCGCAGATGCCGCAGACCTTGCCGTCGTCGATCAGGAGCACGGCGTGACCCGTGGCATTGACCAGCTTGATCAGGGTCATCAGAGGGGTGTGAAGGCTGCTGACCGCCATCTGTCCGGACCCTAAGGCGTCGGGGTCGTCAGGGTTATGGATGAGCTTTAAGTGTTGATCACCTGCCCAAGCGGCGAAGGGCCCGCCCTGTTTGGTGAACTCTAAGCGATAGCGGGTCTGGTCGCTGGGGGCCGATAGGTCGGACAGGGGACGCATGACCGAGGCCCCGGTTAGGACCGACAGCGGGTTCATGTGCCGCACGAACTGGGCCACATAGTCGTTGGTCGGGCGAAGGATGATGTCTTGCGCTTGGCCGGTCTGAATGATGCGGCCCGCCTCCATGATCGAGATCTGGTTGCCGAGCTTGAGCGCCTCGTCCAGATCGTGGCTGACAAACAGGATAGTCTTCTGGACCCGCTCTTGCAGGCCCAGCAACTCATCTTGTAGGCGGCTACGGATCAGGGGGTCGAGGGCGGAGAAGGGCTCGTCCATCAAGAGGATATCGGCATCGGTGGCAAAGGCGCGGGCCAGACCCACCCGTTGCTGCATGCCGCCGGACAGGTCATCGGTCTTGCGATCGGCCCACTCACTAAGCCCGACGAGGTCTAGCTTCTCATCGACGAGACGGCGGCGCGCGGCCTTGTCCATCCCTTGGAACTCCAGACCCAGCCCGACATTGTCACGCACGGTGCGCCAGGGCAGGAGGGCGAACTGTTGAAAGACCATCGCCACGGACTTGCGTCGCACAGCCCGCAGGCTCTGTTCATCGCAAGAGGCGACATCGACCATGCCGCCCAGGTGGCGAACCTTGACCTGTCCACGGCTGACCCGATTAAGCCCGTTGGCAGCCCGCAGAAGCGTGGATTTTCCTGAGCCGGACAGGCCCATCAGGACCGAAATTTCTCCAGCCTTGACGCTCAGCTTTGCACCCGCAACGCCGAGAACGACACCGGTTTCCGCAGCAATGGCGCTGCGATCTGAGCCGCTGTCCAGCATGGCCTCTGCGCGCGCCAAGGCCTGATCTCGCCTCTTGCCAGAGCCCTTAGCGAACAGGATGTCTACCGATTGAAAGTCGATGGCGGTGGTCATGCTACTTCTCCACCGACTTGGCGCGGGTCATGCGGTCGAGAATGATGGCTAAGAGCACGATGGCAAATCCCGCTTCAAAGCCCATACCGACCTGAACCGTGTTCAAGGCCCGGACCACTGGAACGCCAAGACCACCCGCCCCGACCAGGGCCGCGATCACGACCATGGACAGGCTGAGCATGATGCACTGGGTGATACCGGTCACGATGGTGGGCATGGCCGAGGGCAGTTCAATGGTCCTCAGCAACTGCCACTTGGTCGCGCCAAAGGCTTGCCCGGCCTCGATCAGGGGCCTTGGCGTTGAGGATATGCCCAGATGGGTTAGGCGCACGGGGGCGGGCAGGGCAAAGATGATGGTCGAGATCAATCCCGGCACCACACCCAGCCCGAACAGGACCAGGGTCGGGATCAGATAGACGAAGGTCGGTAGGGTCTGCATCAGATCTAGAACCGGATGGAGCGCCCGATAGAGCCATGGCCTGTGGGCTGCCGCCACACCTAAGGGGACCCCGATCAGGGTCGAGATCAGGGTGGAGAAGAGGACCAGAGACAGGGTCTCCAACATCGCCTCCCAATAGCCTTGGTTCATGATCAATAGGAGGGCAGCCGCCACGAACAGGGCGAGGCGCCATGACCGCTGGAGCCCATAGGCGAGGCCAGAGAGGGCGACCACAAGAGCCAGCGGCGGGACCTGCTTGAGCAGGCCCGTCAGTCCATCGACTGCCCCGCGGACTGTGAAGGACACGCCCTCGAAAAAGCCGCGCCCACCGGTTTTCACCCGCTCGACCAGATCGGTCATGAACGGACCAATGGGGATCTTATGGGCGGTGATCCAGGTCTCGGTGCCAGCCGCGCTAGGTGCGGGGGGCGCAGCGCTTTGCAGTGCCCCACCATCATAGGTCTGAACCCCCTCTAACCACCGCGCGACGGTCTGAGGGTTCTTGGCGATCCACGCCTTGGCAGCAGCCTTGGGCTCTTGATGGTCATCAAGGATCGCCCCCATCAGCAGGCTTTCATCGGCAAGCGTGAAGGACAGGTTCTTGAGCAGCCGTCCGACGTTCGGGCACTCAGCGCTATAGCCCGCACGGGTGTTGGTATAGATGGTCGCGCCGCCGAAATTGGGACCGAAACTATCGTCGCCGCCGGTCAGATAGCGCATCTGAAAGCGGGTATTCATGGGGTGCGGTTCCCAGCCCAGAAACACAATCGGCGTCTTGTCGCGCACCGCCCGTTCCAGTTCGGCCAACATGCCCTGTTCGGAGGATTCCACCAGTGAGAAGCGGCCCAATCCCTTAGCGTTCTTGGCGATCAGGCTGAGCACCTGACGATTGCCATCATTGCCCGCTTCCAGCCCGACAATGCGATGGCCCAGCGCGTCGCCAAACCGGGCTATGTCGGAAAAGTCCCTGAGGCCTGCATCATAGAGATAGGCCGGGACGGCGAGGGTGTATTTGGCCCCCGTCAGGTTGGCGCGCACCACCTCGACCGAGCCGTCCTTGAGGAAGGGCGCGCGATCCTGTTCCATCGAGGGCATCCAGTTGCCTAGGAACAGGTCAATGTCGCGGTTCTTCATGGCCGAATAGGTGACCGGCACGGACAGAACCGTGATGGTGGTCTTATAGCCTAGGTCTTCCAGCAGAACGCTGGTCACCGCTGTCGTCGCTGTCACATCGGTCCAGCCTATGTCGGACATGCGCACGGTCTGGCACTGGGGACGGCTTGAATCCGCGCCCCAAGCGAGGCCTGCACTCAGGCTGAAGGCAGCCAAAGCGAGCGCGAGCTCTTTTCCGATGGTTCTCAACCCCATAGGCCGCAATCTCGATCTTCGCTGTTCAATCATTCAACCCCAGACTGGGGCAGGGGGCGTCTAGGGGCAAGCCTGCTGAGACCAGAGCTGGTCAGATCAGTTGGGTTTTGCCGCCCGCTTGGCCATCATGACTTTAATCTGGCTGCGGCAAGCCTCGGACAGCCTGTCCATATTCTTGATCAGGCAGGCCCGGACAGCCTTACGATCGCGTTGTTCCATCTGGGTCTGACAGAATTTCACCAGATCGGGTCTGCACACCGCGCGGGCATCTTGCGCGTGAGCTGCAGGAGCCAAGGCGAGGCCTGCGATTAGAACAAGAATGGACAGTTTCATCTTTGAACCCCTAAGGCCAGATTTCGTCTCAAGACAGTTTGCTCAGGATAGTCGTGCCAAGCTGGCGGGCAAAGGGCAAGGGTTAGACTCATCGATCCTGTGCAGGGCCAAGATTCAGCCGATATTGTCCATGACGATCCACAATAGGGTTGCAGAGTGAACTGGGGCCGGGCGAGTGATGAGGGTGTGTTCGCCGCAATCTACATCAAGCCCAGCGCCTTAAAACTGGCCACGCCGTCGCGGCCGACGACCAGATGGTCGTGGACGCTGATCCGAAGGGTGCGGCCCGCCTCGATGATCTGCTTGGTCATGTCCACATCCGCGCCGGACGGACTGGGATCGCCCGACGGGTGATTGTGCACCAGAATGATCGAGGAAGCTGACAGTTCCAGAGCTCGGCGCATGACCTCGCGCGGATAGACCGGTGCGTGGTCCACTGTGCCTTGGCCAAGCTGTTCATCGGCGATCAGTTGGTTTTTCTTGTCGAGGAACAGGACCCGAAACTGTTCGCGCGCCTCGCTGGCCAGCATGACCCGCACATAGCCCAGCAGCGCCGTCCAAGACGAGATCACAGTACGTTTGCGCAGGCCCGCCCTCATTTGACGTAGCGCCCCCTCCTGCATCAGCTTCAGGTCCAGGGCGGCGGCCTCGCCAATGCCCGGAACGCTCTGAAGCTCATCGAGAGACGCCCCCAGAACGCCCGCCATATCGCCAAACCGGGTCAGGAGGGCCTTGGCCCGGGGCTTGACGTCGCCGCGTGGAAAGGTGCGAAAGAGGAACAGTTCCAGCACTTCATAGTCCGGCAAGGCCTCTAGCCCGCCCTTGCGCGCCCTTTGCCGCAGACGATCACGGTGGCCATAGAGGTCATGGGCCACAGCCCTATCCTCAAAACCCTGGTCGTCCTGGGGCATAGATTTGATCCGACTTGAGGCTCAGCGATCCGGCGATAGGCGCAGGATAGACCGGTCCTCAATGGTCGTCATGATCTAAAATAGCTAAAAATCTAAAACCATCTCGAGTTTAATGTTTCAGCGTCATTGCGGGGCGCATCGTGCCGAAGCAACCATAGGGGAACGTCAACTCTGGTTCGTATCAGTCTACTGGATTGCTTCGCTTCGCTCGCAATGACGCCGCAAGGAAACAAGGCCCCCTTCGGCCCTTCGTGCCACTTCCCCCAGAGGGGGAAGATTTGCCGTTCTAGATCTTCCCCCTCTGGGGGAAGTACCGGCGAAGCCGGGGTAGGGGGCTCTATCCAAGCACCCCAGTCTTGAACCCTAGGCTCACCCCATCACGCAGGCCGGAACAGACCTGCAGGTGAGGCGGTGAAGACCTCATAGCCGTCTTCGGTGACGCCGATGGAGTGCTCGCACTGGGCCGATAGGGACTTGTCGCGGGTCACCGCCGTCCAGCCATCGGCCAGCAGTTTCACCTGGGGTTTTCCCAGATTGACCATGGGTTCGATGGTGAAGAACATGCCGGGCTTGAGCACATCGCCCTCGCCCTTGCGGCCAAAATGCAGGATGTTGGGATTGTCGTGGAACACTTGGCCAAGGCCGTGGCCGCAGAAGTCGCGGACCACCGAACAGCGCATCGATTCAACATAGGACTGGATCGCCCAGCCAATATCGCCAAGCCGCGCGCCGGGTTTCACGGCCTTCATGCCGCGGTCCATAGCCTCATAGGTCACGTCAATCAGGCGGCGCGCGCGCGGGGCCACGTCACCGATGGGGTACATGCGGCTGGTATCGCCATGCCAGCCATCGACGATCACGGTGACGTCAATATTGACAATATCGCCGTCCTTAAGCGCCTTGGGCCCCGGAATGCCGTGGCAGACGACGTGGTTGGGCGAGATGCAGACCGTCTTGGAATAGCCGCGATAGAACAGGCAGGCAGGCAGAGCGCCGTGATCCAGCACAAATTCCCGCGCCAGCCGGTCCAACTCGTCGGTCACAGCCCCGGCGACCACATAGGGGGTCAGCATGTCGAGGCATTCCGCCCCTAGCCGTCCAGCCCGCCTCATGCCCTCAAAATCCTCTGGTGTGTGGATCTTGATAGACGAGTTGCGGATGCGCGCTTCCAATTGGTCGAGATCGGACATGGTCTGCTCCAGAACCGCTGGAAACCCAACGGTCTTTTCTAGATCGCAAGTGTAACACAAAAGTTCAATGGGTTGGATGGGGAAGTGTGGGGGGCAAAACAAGGCCCCCTTCGGCCCTTCGGGCCACTTCCCCCAAAGGGAGAAGATCTTGGCGTTCTAAATCTTCCCCCACTGGGGGAAGTACCGGCGAAGCCGGGGTAGGGGGCTTTACTGCGCCACCATGGCTTCGGCCTGTTTCAGATCGACCGAGACCAGTTGCGACACGCCCTGTTCGGGCATGGTGACGCCGAACAGCCGGTCCATGCGCGACATGGTCACGGGGTTGTGGGTGATGGCGATGAAGCGGGTCTGGGTGCGTTGGCGCATTTCGGCCAGCATGTTGCAGAAGCGATCAACATTGGCATCGTCCAGCGGCGCATCCACCTCGTCCAGCACGCAGATCGGGGCGGGGTTGGCCAGGAAGACGCCAAAGATCAGGGCCGCTGCGGTCAAGGCCTGCTCGCCGCCGCTCATCAGCGACATGGTCGAGAGCCGTTTGCCCGGAGGACAGGCAAAGATCTCGAGGCCAGCCTCGAGCGGGTCATCGGACTCGATCAGGCGCAATTCCGCCTGACCGCCGCCAAACAGGGTTTGGAACAGGGTCTGGAAGTGGCCATTGATGACTCCGAAGGCTGCCAAAAGCCGCTCGCGGCCCTCAGCATTGAGCGATTCAATCCCGTCGCGCAGACGCCCGATGGCCCCCGTCAGGTCCGCCCGCTCAGAGCGCATGGCCTCAAGCCGGGTGGCATATTCAAGACTTTCCTCTTCGGCCCGCAGATTGACCGCGCCGATCTGGTCGCGCTCGCGTTCGAGCGCCATCAGGTGGGCCTCAATGCCGCTGGCGTCGGCGGGCACGGCGGTGGCTTCCTCGGCGATGCGGCGGCCCAGCTCGTCCGGCTCGATGCGGATGGTATCGCGGATGGTTTGAGCCATCTCGGCCAGTCGCTCGCGCGCGGCGTCAAGACGGGCCGTGAGCGAGGCGCGAAGCTCGCGCGCTTCGGATGCCCGTTGCTCTGAGGCTCTCTGCTCACGGTCGGCCTGAATGCGCAGATTGTCGGCATGGGCCATAGCCTCACCGGCGCGGTCACGGCGCGCTTCAGCGACGCTATATTCATCCAGCAGCTTGAGCTTGCGCTCTTCCAGCGCCTCAGGGGCCGTGCGGGCCTCGATCAGGGCCGCTTCGACCTCGGCGCGGTCCTTGGCAAGAGCGTTAAGGCGGCTATCGGTGGCGGCGGCGCGGCGTGACCAGTCGGCCCGGTCGCGGTCCAGCGCCTCCATCCGCCGTGCCCGTCCAGCCCGTTCGCGGCCCTCATTGTCCAGCGCCGAGCGTGCGGCCCCTGCGGCTTCGCGGGCTCGGGTCGAGGCCTCTCGCGCGGCGTTCAGTTGCGGGGCCAGATCGTCACCGACCGGCAGCGCGCTAAGGTCTGCCTCAGCCTGAGCGGCAAAGGCCTTGGCCTCATCATATTCTGCCTGAAGCCGGATTAGGGTTTCGTTGAGCGCTTGGGACCGCGCATCGCGGCGCACGGCGTCTCTGGCCAGTTGCTCGACCCGGTCGCGGGCCGTTCCCAGCGCACGTTCAGCCTCCGGCGGCGCACGGCGGGCATTGCGCAGGGCCTCGTCAGCGGTGCGCACGCGCTGGGCGGCGCTCTGATGGGCAAGGTTCGCCTCGGCGGCAGCGGGCGAGAGCTTGGCGATCTCGGCCTCGGCCTCAGACAGCCGTGTGCGCTGTTCAAGACGAACGGCTGCAGGCTTGGGCGCATCGGCGCGGGCGACAAAGCCGTCCCAGCGCCAGAGGTCACCTTCTTTTGACACCAGACGCGCACCGATGGGCAGGGTGGCTTGCAGCCGCTCGCCATCTTGGCGCGAGACGACGGCGGTGAAGGCCAGACGCGCGGCGAGGGCGGGCGGGGCCTTGATCAGGGGGGCGAGCGGGGTTGCGCCTTCAGGCCAGATGGGTCCCACCGTGTCGCGTCCCCCCCAGAAGGACGGCGCCTTGCGGTCGAGCGAGGCGTCAAGATCATCGCCAAGGGCGGCGGCGAGCGCGGCCTCATAGCCTCGGTCGGGCGACACATCGTCCAGCGCAGGGGCAAAGCCGCCCTTGCGGGGCTGGGCGGTCAGTTGGGTCAGGCCCCGGGCTTCGGTCTTGAGGCGGCCAAGCTGATCTTCGAGTTTGCGGGCGGTTTCACGGGTCGCGGCCTCGGCGGTCGCGGCCTCGGTCCGTTCGGTTTCAGCAGTTTCCACGGCGGCGCGGGCCAGGCGGAGGGTCTCAAGCGCGGCATCGAATCTGGCCTTAGCCGCCTCGGCCTCTGGCGCCGTATCGGGGCCAAGATTGGCGCGGTCTGCTTTGGCGGCTTCGAGCGCGCGATCGGCGCGGGCAAGACGGGTGCGAGCCTCCTCGGCCCTTGCGGTCGCAGCGCGGCGGGCGGCCTGCTCGCCAGCGGCGCGGGCGGCGAGCTGTTCAACCTCGGTTTCGGCGGCGGCGCGGGCCTGCTCAGCGGCATCGGCAGCGGTCTGAAGCTGCGGCATACGCTCGGGCGCAGCGGCGATGCGCGCGGCAAGGTCGCTGCGTTCCAGCTCGATCTTGCTGAGGGCGGCCTTGGCGTCGTCGACAATCTGGATCTCACGGTCGCGATCCTCGTCGAGGCGGCGAAGGTCGTCGCTGAGACGGCGCACGGCCTCTGCCGCCTGGGCCGCATCACGCTCGGCCCGATCCTTTTCGATGGCGAGGCGGTGAAGGACCGCCGCAGCAACCTGTTCCTCTTCGCGCAAGGGGGCGATGGCCTGCTCCGCCGTCAGGGCTTGAGCCGCCGCCACCGAGGCCTCGCGGGTGGTGATTTCGACGGTACGTCCGGCCTCTTGGCTCTCGCCATCGACCCGCACCAGCACATCACGCGCTTCGGTCCAGCGCGAGAACAGAACAGCGCCTTGCAGGGCGCGGATCTCGCCGGACAGGCGCTTATATTTCTCCGCCTGCCGGGCCTCGCGCTTGAGGCGGTTGAGGGCGGTTTCCAGCTCGTTGGTCACGTCATCAAGGCGCGACAGGTTGGTTTCGGCGGCCCGCAGGCGCAGTTCGGCCTCATGACGGCGAGTATGCAGACCCGAAACGCCCGCCGCCTCTTCCAAGATGCGGCGACGATTTTGCGGCTTGGCGGCAATCAGCTCGGAAATCTGGCCCTGACGGACCAGGGCCGGAGAATTGGCCCCCGTCGAGGCGTCGGCGAACAGAAGCTGGACGTCACGCGCGCGAACCTCGCGGCTATTGACCCTGTAGGTCGAGCCCGCACCACGGTCGATGCGGCGAACCACCTCGATGGTCTGGTGATCGTTGAACTGGGCCGGAGCGGTACGGTCACTATTGTCGATGGTGAGGGTCACTTCGGCATGGTTGCGGGGCACCCGTGTGCCCGCGCCCGCAAAGATCACCTCATCCATGCCGCCCGCACGCATGGCCTTGGCCGAATTGGCCCCCATGACCCAGCGCAGGGCTTCCAGCAGGTTGGACTTGCCGCAGCCATTGGGGCCGACCACGCCCGTGAGTCCGGGCTCGATCCGAAACTCGGTCGGTTCGACAAAGGACTTAAAGCCCGAAAGGCGAAGCCTCTGAAACTGCACGGGCTCGGTCTAGAAGACTATTTTGCAGACGCTTCGGCAGCGGCAATGGCCGTGTCAAAGGCGGCGAGCGTTTGCTCACCATCGAGCTTCTCACCATTGATGAGGAAGGTTGGAGTGCCGGTGATATTGTCCTGCTTGGCGAACTTTTCAACCCGGGTCGCAAGGGCCTTGAGGGCCTTTTCGTCCGAGACGCAGGCCATGAACTGCTCTTCGGTCAAGCCCGCAGACTTGGCCACCCGAACGAGGGGCGAGCGCATGTCACCGGTGCGGAAGATCTCCTCTTGGCTGCGGAAAACGCCGTCCAGAACGCTGAAATACTTGTCCTTGCCGCCGCAACGCGCGGTCAGGAACCCTGCAGCTGCTAGCTCAGCAGGCGGGGTGATGAATTCGCGGAAAACATATTTCACCCGGCCGGTGTCGACATATTTGGTTTTGAAGGCTGGAAAGACTTCGGCGTGGAAGGTGGCGCAGTGCCCGCAACTGGCGGAAGCATATTCGATCACGGTGACCTTGGCGTCGGCCTTGCCCATGGTCATTTCTTCGTCGGTGACGGCTCCGCCCTTGGGCTGGCCGCAGGCGACGAGGCTCAATCCGGAAAGCATCACGATCATCAGGCGGTTAAAGGCACGCATCGGCAGGTTCCTTCGTCAAAAACAAGTCATTAAAGCGCGATTCCCTCGGCGACGCCCATAGGGACTTGATCGGCCCTAGGGAGGGGCCGTTTGGCGGCTATTACTTCTTGGCGTTGGACCGCTTCTTGGCCGCAGCGATGGCGGCATCAAGGTCGGCAAGGCTGTGCTTACCCATCAGTTTTTGGCCATTGATGAAGAAGGTCGGCGTGCTGTCAAAATCACCGGCCTTGGCGATCCGTTCGACACGGGCATTCAGACTATCGAGCGCGGCCTTGTCGGTCAGACAGGCCATGAACTGAGCCTCGGTTAAGCCTGCAGATTTGGCGACCTTCATGAGGGGGGTGCGTAGGTTTTGGGTTTCATAGACCTCTTGTTGGGCATGGAAAACCCCGTCCAAGGTCTTGAAATAGTTTTGTTTTCCGGTACAGCGCGCCAAGATAAACCCGGCAGCGGCCAGTTGAACCGGTTCGGTCAGGACCTCGCGGAAGACATATTTGATCTGGCCCGTATCGATATATTTCGCCTTGAAGGCGGGAAAAACGTCGATAGCAAAGGCAGCGCAGTGCGAACAGCTTGCCGAGGCATATTCAACGACAGTGATCTTAGCCTTGGGGTTGCCCATGACCATGTCATCATCATTGACCACAGCGCTGTGGGCGTTTTGGCCGTAGCCGACCATGAGCAGGCCTGTGACCATGACCAGAAACAGAGCATTTAATCGGCGCACGGCAGGTCCTCTCGGCGTTCAAATACTGTTGTAATCGCTAACAAAAGGCAGAGGTCTGAGCCGCCATTGCGGGCACTGAGGCCTCAGCCAAGCGCCTTTGTCAACGTGCAGCGCGGTCGCCATTGCGTAGAACTTCGCGGCCAAGCTTGGTGAGAGCCTCTTTCAGGGGGCTATCAGGGGCCTTGGCGAGCCCCTCTTCTAACTCCGCCTCTTGAGCGGCATCGAGCGGAGCCTTGCGACGACGGGCCTTGACGGCGGCCTCGGCCTTGGCGGGGGCGGCGATCCTAGCCTTGACCGGGCCTTGAACGATCCGCAGCTTGCCGACCGAGCCAGCGCCCAAAAAGACATTCACCCGCGATAGGATTTCGGGGGCCTGATGCTGGACTAGCGCGGCGGCGGGGCCATCGACGCGAATTTCCAGCACGGCGACCGAGGTTCCGCTGGCGGTGGGGCGAGGCTTGCTCAGCTTAACCGGTTCGGTGCGTGCGGCGAGCGTCTCACCGACAATCTCTTTCCAACGCGCCTGAAGGGCACCGGGGCCTTGGCCAAAGCGGGCGTCCAGCGCCTTGATCAAGCCTGCCAGCGCCTTGCCCGCTGGCGGTGCGGATCGCAGCGTCGCACGCGTCCGCTTGCGCGCCAAAATGCGCACAGCCTCATCAGCAGAGGGCAGGGACCTTTTCATGTCGCCAGACTAGGCCTTTGCAGCGATGGAGGCAAAAATAAAGGGACCTCCGAAGAGATCCCTAAGGCCCAAAGGGCATAGTCCAAAGGTCGCATGCGACCGAGCAGCCGAAGCTGTGGTTCTTACCTACGCCTTTTGCCTTGAAATTGGAATCCTAATCCCGCCTCAGTCTCGCGCAATTCAAAATAATAAATAATTTTAAGCACCTTTAAGGGTTAATAGCGATGCAATTTAAAGCGGCCTAATCTAGGCTCATGATTCAGAACCCCGACCTGATCCGCTCAAACCTCCTTGGCTGGTATGATGCCCATGGGCGCAGCTTGCCTTGGCGGGTCGGACCTCAGGCGGGACTTGAGGGCGTGCGGGCTGATCCCTATCGGGTTTGGCTGTCAGAGGTGATGCTGCAACAGACCACCGTGCCTCATGCCACGCCCTATTTCCTCAGCTTTACCCAGCGCTGGCCGACCGTCGAGGCCTTGGCGGCAGAGGTGGATGGTGAGGTCATGGCCGCTTGGGCGGGGCTTGGCTACTATGCAAGGGCGCGCAATCTGCTCGCCTGTGCGCGGGCGGTCGCGAACCAGCATGGGGGTGTTTTTCCCACGACCGAGGCGGGGCTCTTATCCCTGCCCGGTATCGGGGCCTATACGGCGGCGGCGGTGGCGGCTATTGCCTTTGATCAGGCGGCCAATGTGGTTGATGGCAATGTCGAGCGGGTGATGAGCCGTCTCTACGCTGTGGACGCGCCCTTGCCAGACAGTAAGCTGGAACTGAAGCGCCTGGCAGCGGCCTTGGTGCGGGACCATCGGCCCGGGGATTGGGCGCAGGCCTTGATGGATCTGGGGGCTACGATCTGTCGGCCCAAGTCTCCGCTCTGTGAGGTCTGCCCGCTTCAGGCCCAGTGCAAAGCCTATAGGGCCGGTGAGCCCCAAACCTACCCGCGCAAGCTCAAAAAGGCCGCTAAGCCCCATCGCTATGGTGTCGCATTTTTGATCCAGCGGGGAGGTGAGGTGGCCCTAATCCGCAGGCCTGACCGAGGCCTTTTGGGTGGAATGTTAGCCCTGCCCAGCACTGATTGGCGCAGCACGCCCTTTGCTGATCAAGAGGTCGAGGTCCCCTTCGCAGCGAGTTGGCAAGCGGCGGCCAGCATCGAGCACGTCTTCACCCACTTTTCCCTGTCCCTGAGCGTTTGGCGCGCGCAGGGCGACCTGCCGGGCGCCATCTGGACACCGCTCGCCGGGCTTGGTGCCTTGCCGAGCGTGTTCTTGAAGGCGGCGAAGGCGGGGCTTGATCACTGAGGGGCACAGGGTTATCTTAGCTAAGTCTAGCTAGGAGGTTGGGTCATGTCCT
>CANESI010000020.1 GCA_947441065.1 Caulobacteraceae bacterium | reverse complement strand
TGCTAGGTGCGAGATGCAGGCTGGATGATACTGATCAAACCTTTCGTCAAGGTTATTCAAGAGGCCCTCTTTGATCCTATCGACTGACATCTGGGTGGCCGCGCTTATCCGCCGGGCCGAGCTTGGCGGAGGGTTCGGTGTTGTGGCCCATAAGGGTGATGCACGCGCCGGATCGGTCTTGGTCAAGGCCTTCAATCAGAATAACGGCACCGTCCGGGTCTTTGCCGAAGCGACCAAAGGCGATGGGTCACGGGTCTGGATGCAGCCCCTGTCGGCAACCGACGAGCCCTCTGCCGATGCCTATCTGGTCCGTAGCCTGCGAATTGATCCAGATCTTTGGGTGGTCGAGATTGAAGACCGCGAAGGTCGACATTTTCTGGTTGAGCCGGTCGATGGCACTTAATTTCTTGACCAAACCATAAGAGTTGCGGCTAGATTACCGCTCCTGGGTACTGGCGCAGGAACTGGGAACAACCCGCATGCATTTTTTGCTTAATGATGTGATGTTCAATCTTTCAGACGGTAATTTTTCATTGCCACCTGCGGATAGTAATAACGCCCGGTTGAAAATCAATGATATGATCCATTTGGGCGCTGAGCTTTTCTCGGCCAATCCTAATCTGGCCCACGAAGACCCGGCGCGGTCCTTGCGTTTGATCGGGCTTATCCTGAGCAAGGTTCCGAATGTGAATGCGGCCCTATTCTTTGTGCCCAAGAAGGGTTGTCCGCCGCAACAGGTCGCGTACCGGTTTGCCGAGCTGAGTTTCCCGATCATGGCCGACCTCGTCAATCAGCAAGCCAAGGGTGCTATGACCCCTTCCTATGTAAATTCTCAGGTTTGGGCGCGGCTCCCCGGCTGAGTTTTGGTGACATTGGCGCGTGGGTCGGCTATCGCCCGATCATGAGCACCCATACGCCCTCCGTAGAGGCCGCCCGTCGGCGGACCTTCGCCATCATCTCGCACCCTGACGCCGGCAAGACCACCTTGACCGAGAACCTGCTGCTGGCTGGCGGGGCCATTCGCGCCGCCGGTGCCGTGCGTGCGCGCGGCGAGCAAAGGCGGACCCGGTCTGACTGGATGAAGATCGAACGCGAACGCGGCATTTCGGTCTCGGCCAGCGTCATGACCTTCGACCATGAAGGGCTGATGTTCAATCTGCTGGATACGCCCGGCCACGAAGACTTTTCGGAAGATACCTATCGCACCCTGACCGCCGCCGATGCCGCCGTCATGGTTCTGGATGCGGCCAAAGGCATCGAGCCTCAGACCTTAAAACTGTTCGAGGTCTGCCGCCTACGCGACATCCCCATCGTCACCTTCATCAATAAGATGGACCGCGAGGCCCAGGACCCGATCGAGTTGCTGGACGAGATCGCCTCCAAGCTCGCCCTTGATCCGGCACCGCTCTATTGGCCCGCAGGGTCTGGCAACCGGTTCAGGGGGATGCTCGACCTGCGCACCCGCATGTTCCAGCCCTTTACCAAGCGGCCCTCGTCGGAACTCCAAGAGCACCCCAGCGCCGTGGCCCTGAACGGCAATGGCATCCGCCCCTATCTCGACCCGGATGAGCAGGCCGAGCTGGAGGAGATGTCGTCTCTGGTACAGGAGGCCGCCAAGCCCTTTGACCCGCAAGCTTTCCTAGAGGGCCATATGACGCCGGTCTTTTTCGGCTCGGCCCTGCGCCATTTCGGGGTTGATCAGCTCTTGGCCGGTCTTGGGGCCTATGCGCCGCCGCCCAAGCCCTTGAAGGCCCTGCGCGCGGGGGGGGATACCCATGTGGCTCCCGGTGATCCTGAGGTTTCGGGTTTTGTCTTTAAGGTTCAGGCCAATATGGACCCGAACCATCGCGACCGGATCGCCTTCTTGCGCCTGTCCTCTGGCCGGTTCCAGCGCGGGATGAAGCTGAAGGTGCAGAACACCGGGCGTCAGATCAGCGTCAATGCCCCGATCATGTTCTTTGCCTCGGACCGCGAACTGGCCGAAGAGGCCTTTGCCGGAGACGTCATCGGTATTCCCAACCACGGGGTCCTGCGCGTCGGCGATAGCCTGTCGGAGACGGGGGCCGTGCGCTTTGCCGGTCTGCCCAACTTCGCACCGGAAATATTGCGCAAGGTCCGGGTCAAGGATCCGCTCAAGGCCAAGCATCTGAAAAAGGCCCTAGAGGGTCTGGCCGAGGAGGGTGTCACACAGCTGTTTCGTCCCACCTTCGGAGCCGACTTCATCGTCGGGGCCGTGGGTCAGCTTCAGTTCGAAGTGATGCAAGATCGGCTCGGCGGCGAATATGCCCTCGATGTGATTTTCGAAAATGCCCCCTTCGCCGAAGCCCGCTGGATCGGCGGGGCGCGAGCTGATGTCGAGGACTTCTCGAACAAGCACCGCACGGCCATGGCCGTCGATATTGATGATCAGCCCGTGTTCTTGGCCAAGTCCTCTTGGGAAATTGGCTATGTGGCCGAGAAGTTCCCCAAGGTCTCGTTCCACAAGACCCGCGAGCGCGGGTAGGGGTCTATTTCTTCACAGGCTTGATCTTAACCGGCTTCATCGGGGCGACGGGCGTGGTGCGAGCCATCTTGAGGCGGGGGGCATTGGTGCCGCTCTGGATGTGAAGCTTGCCCTTATAGGGCTTGAGCGCGGGCGTGGCCGCGCCGCTTGCGGGCTTGGCCAGCGGCAGACGGTCCTCTGCGGCTAGGGCATTGGTGCTGAGCCCTAAGACAATCGCGATTGAGGCTAAGGCAAGACGCAGGCCCATCGCTTAACGCCCCCTAAAGCGGCGCAAGATCGCCTGTTCACTGGCCTGAAGCACAGCATGGAGCAGGGCCCCCATCAGCGACAGAACAATCACGGCCGCAAAGGTCTTGGCCGTCTGAAGCCGGTTGCTGGATTCCAATATCCGCCAAGCCAGCCCTTGGGATCCGCCTGATCCAGCCACGAATTCCGCCACCACGGCCCCGATGACCGCCAAGCCCCCGGCAACCTTATGGCCTTCGAGGACAAAGGGCGTGGCCGAGGGAATGCGCAGCCGCAGCAGCCTTTGCCAAGGCGTCGCACCATAGAGGTCGAACAGGCGCTCAAGGTCCGGATCGGTCGATTTCAGGCCCGTCAAGGCCCCCGAAAAGATCGGGAAGAAGGCGACAATGACCGCTAAGCTGATAATCGCGCGGTCAGGATGGGCCAGGCCTGCCCAGATCACCACCTGAGGCGCGATGGCCACCACGGGGGTGACCTGCAAGGCCACGGCGAGGGGCTGAACGGCCTTTTCCAGCAGGCGATTGGTCGAGATGATCAGTGCTAAGGAACAGGCGATCAGGCTGGCAAAGGCCAGGGCCAAAAGGGCGGTCGATAGGGTCTTCCAGGCAGAAGCCAGCAGCAAGGCCCAGTCCTGCGCCATCGCTGCTGCGACCGCTGAGGGGGCGGGGAGGAAATAGGCTGGAACGCCGGTCAGATAGCAGGCGGTTTCCCAAAGGCCGAGCAGGACAGCGACCAGAAGGATGGGGGCGAGGGTCTCGAGGGTCCGGCTCATTGGATTTGCCCCATGGCCTTGGCCAGATCGTGCGACACGGCCTCGGCGGCGTTGCGGAAGACCTCGCTGGTGCGAAAGCCGGGCGGCCTTGGCAGGGGGGCGTCAATGGTGGTTTGACCCGCGATCTTGCCGGGATTGGCGCTCATCACTACGACGCGCTGGGCCATATAGGCGGCCTCTTCGACATTGTGGGTGACAAAGACCACGGCCGGGCGGGTCTGGTCCCAAAGGCGGTGAATGTCGTCGGCCAGATTGCGGCGGGTGATCTCGTCTAGCGCGGCGAAGGGCTCATCAAGCAATAACAGCCGTGGCCGCGTGACGAGGGCGCGGGCCAGCGAGACCCTCATGGCCATGCCGCCGGACAGTTGGGCGGGCTTCGACCCGATCGCATTTTCCAGACCCACCGCCCTAAGGGCCTCTTGCGCCTGATCACGGGCCTTGACCTTGGCCATCCCGGCCAGTTCGAGCGGCAGGGCGACATTGGTGCGGGCATCGGCCCAAGGCATCAGGGTCGGGGCTTGAAAGACCACGGCCGTCTGTCCGCGCTCTGGCGTTCGGGTCACGGTTCCAGCCGTCGGTTGTTCCAATCCGGCCAAGAGGCGCAGGGCCGTGCTCTTGCCACAGCCCGAGGGACCGACCAGAGCGACGATCTCGCCCTCTGTTAAGGCCAGATCAAATGGGCCAAGCACCGTCCCCCGGCCCGGATAGGCAACCTCTACGGCGCTGAGGCTGGCGACCTGGCTCATGGGGCCGGAGGGGTAAGGAAGGCCAGACTATAGGCGCTCTTAACGTCCAGATCCTTGGGATAGACCCCTTGGCTTGAGGCGACGGCAAAGAACTCTGCCCAGCGCGCATCGGTCATGGCCCCGACGCCGAGGGTCTTTGCATCGCCAGACTCGACCAGCCCATAGGCCTTCATCTTGGCGCGGGCCTGATCGAGCAGGGCTTGGGTCATTTCCGGATTATCCTTGAGGATCAGGGCGTCACCCGGCTTTGCATCCCCGTTGAGATAGGAACTCCACCCTGCGGCCGAGGCCTCAATGAAGGCCCGCACAGCCTTGGGGTCCTTGGCGATCAGGGCATCAGGGGCCAGCACCATGGCCGCGTAACCGGGATAGCCCTCATCGGCGAGCAGGAACACGGCGGGCTTGAAGCCGCCCTCCTTCTCAATCGTGTAGGGTTCGCTGGTCACATAGCCCTGCTGGATGGCCTTGGGATCGGCGAGGAAGGGGGCGGCGCTATAGTTATATTTGCGCACCTGATCGTCGGTGAAGCCATATTTGGACTTCAGCCAGACCCAAAAGGCGCTGATCGAGGCGTCGGCCAGCAGGATCGGGCGGCCCTTCATATCGGCCAAGGATTTGATGCCCTGATCGGGGTGGGCAATCAGGACCTGCGGGTCCTTTTGCATGAAGGCGGCGACGGCCTTTACCGGGGCCTTTTCGGCGGCCAGATTGACGGCGATGAAGCTGTTGGAGCCCATGCCCAGTTCAACCGCACCGGAGGCGAGAAGCTGAGGCACATTTACGCCGGGGCCGCCCTGAACGATGGTCACATCGAGACCGCGCTTGGCATATTCACCGGTGGCTAGGGCTTGATAGAACCCGCCCTGCTCGGCCTGAGCCCGCCAGTCGGTGGCAAAGCGGATCGTTGTCTTGCCTGAGGGGGCCTCTGGAGCCTTGGCCGGTGAGCAGGCGGCGGCCAGAACGGCAACGGCGATGATCAACATCTTTCGCAATGGGGTCACGGAACATTCTCCCTCTATACAAAGTAGAGGGTAGGGCGGTTGTGGTCGTTCGCCAAGGTCTGGCGTTGTCCTTTTGCAGGCTTGAACGGGCAGTGTTGCAAAGCCAATTTCTGACCGCCATGAGAATTTTCTATGACAGTCACGGCCTCTTGAGTGTGATCGACTTGTCGCCCCCCACCTAAGCAGCGTAAAGATCGCCGCGAAGGTCTGGCAGTTTGCCGCCAAGACACGGATTTTAGGGAGCGCAGTATGGCGCAGACCAAGCTGGACGATCGTCCTTTGACCATCGAAGCCATGGCCGCCCATCTGGCCAAGGGCTGCAAGCCTGCGGAGCAATGGCGCGTCGGGGCCGAGCATGAGAAGTTCGCCTTCCGCCTCGGAACCAACAGGGCCATCGACTATCTGCCGGATGCTGAGGGGCGCGGTGGCATTCTGGCCCTGATGACCGGCTTGATGCGCTTTGGCTGGGGCGGGGTCTATGAGGGCGAAACCCTGATTGGTCTGTCGCGCAATGGCGCAAGCGTCAGCCTTGAGCCCGGTGGTCAGTTCGAACTGTCCGGTGCCCCCCTTTCTGACATGCACGAGATTTGCGCCGAGACCGGCCAGCACCTCGAAGAGGTTAAGGAAGTGGCCGACGAGATCGGTGTGGGCTTTCTGGGCCTAGGCTTTACGCCCAACTGGACCCGGGCCGATGTGCCGGTGATGCCCAAGGGCCGCTATAAGATCATGCGCGAATATATGCCCAAGGTCGGCTCTATGGGCTTGGACATGATGTTCCGCACCTGCACGGTGCAGGCCAATCTGGACTTCTCGTCCGAGGCCGACATGGTCGCCAAGTTCCGCATGAGCTTGGCGCTGCAACCCATCGCCACGGCCCTGTTCGCCAATTCGCCCTTCACTGAAGGCAAGCCGAACGGCTTCGTTTCGGCCCGCGCCAATGTCTGGACCGACGTCGATGCCGACCGGACTGGAATGCTCGATTTTGTGTTCGAGGATGGCTTTGGCTTTGAGACCTATGCCAACTATGCCGCCGACGTGCCGATGTATTTCACCAAGGACGGCCATCGCTATATCGATCTTGCGGGCAAGTCGTTCCGCTCATTCATGGCTGGTGATCTGGCCGAGGTGCCTGGACGGCGCGCGACCATGAAGGATTGGGAGGATCATCTGACCACCCTGTTCCCCGAGGTGCGGCTGAAGCAATATCTCGAAATGCGCGGGGCCGATTCTGGACCTTGGAGCCGCATCTGCGCGCTGCAGGCCCTGTGGACCGGTGTGTTCTATGACAGTGCCGCTTTGGTCAGTGCTTGGGACCTCTGTAAGCACTGGACCAGCGAAGATCGCGCGGCCTTGCGCCTCGATGCCGCCCGCACGGGCCTGAAGGGCACCATTGCCGGTCGTCCGATCAAGGACGTTGCCCGCGACTTCATCGCCATCGCCCGCGAAGGCCTAAAGCGCCGCGCCCGCTTCCATGCCGGTATGGTCGACGAGACCGGTTACCTGTCGGAACTGGAACAGATCGCCGACAGCGGCCTAACCCCCGCCGACCGCCTGCTGGAGCTCTATCACGGCCCTTGGCAGGGCAATGTGAAGCCGGTGTTCGACGACTTCGCCTATTAGGGGCAGGTAACAAGACAAGGCCCTCACTTAGGCCCTCTCCCACAGGGAGAAGGCTAGAAGAGCAAAGCCCTCGCCCCCTTGGGGGAGAGGGTTGGGTGAGGGGGTCATCCATGAACCTCTCCACTGCGTCCCCCGCAAAGACAGGAATCCAGTGGCCCGCGTCCTGCCTGAGTGAAAGGGTCTGGGTCCCCGCCTTCGCGGGGAATATGGAAGATAGAAAACAAACAAGGCCCCCTTCGGCGCTACGCGCCACTTCCCCCAAGGGGGGAAGATCTGGGCCGGTAAATCTTCCCCCTCTGGGGGAAGTACCGGCGAAGCCGGGGTAGGGGGTTTCTACCCTCACTCTTGTCTAACCGCGCAACCCATGATCATCTGCGGGCAAATCGCGGATAGGGGCTATTTTTCATGAATCTGGTTGAGATCGTCGGGCTCATCATTGTTTTGGTGACCTTCGTGCCGGTGTTCCTCCAAATGAGGGCCCATCCGCGCGGACTGTTCGTGCTTTTCTTTGCCGAGATGTGGGAGCGGTTCTCCTATTACGGCATGCGCGGCCTGCTGATCTTCTATCTGACTCAGCACTTCCTGTTCGATGACAAGCAGGCTCAGGGCCAATATGCGGCCTATACGTCGTTGGTCTATCTGTTGCCTCTGGTGGGCGGCCTGCTCGCCGACCGGTTCTTGGGCATGAGAAAGGCCATTGCCTTCGGGGCGCTGCTGCTCGTCGCCGGACATGGTGCCATGGCCATCGAGGGGGCACCGGCCACTCAGGTCCTGACCTATCAGGGCGCGAAATATGAATTTGTCGTCCATGGCCGCGCCGATGGCCGCGAGGTCAAGCTCAAGGTGGGCGAAGGCGAATATGCTTTCGGCGCCAATGAGGCTGGCGGCTTGGAGTTCAAGGGCCTGCCCGCTGACGCGCCGATCCCGGCTGTTCTGGCCAAGGGCAGCTATGAGCTTTCGGTCGTCAAGGGACCCAAGATCTATCAGGACATCATGTTCCTAGCCCTGTCGTTCATCATTATGGGCGTTGGCTTCTTGAAGCCCAATATCTCGTCGATTGTGGGTCAGCTCTATCCCGAGAATGATCCGCGCCGGGATGCGGGCTTCACCCTCTACTATTACGGCATCAATCTTGGCGCCTTTGTCGCGGCTATTGTCTGCGGGCGTTTGGGTCAAGAGGTTGGCTGGTGGGCAGGCTTTGGTCTGGCCGGTATCGGTATGGCCGCAGGCTGGGTGGTGTTCATGCTGGGTAAACCGATGCTCGAGGGCAAGGGCGAGCCGCCCAATCCGGAAGATTTGGCCAAGCCGGTCTTTGGACCGCTGAACCGCGAATGGCTGATCTATATTTTGGGCGTGGCAGGTGTCGGTATCATTTGGGTGCTGGTGCAACAGAATGCCTATGTCGGAGCCATGCTCGGCCTCGGCTCGGTCTGTGTGCTCGGCTATCTGGCCTGGTTTATGGCGACCAAATGCAACGCTATTGAGCGCGGTCGGATGATCTTGGCCCTTGTGCTTATCGCCGCCTCGGTGATCTTCTTCGTTCTGTTCGAGCAGGCTGGATCGTCCTTGAACCAGTTTGCAGACCGCAACACCCAACTGTCCCTGCCCGGCGGCAGTGCGATGACGGCGGCGCAGACCCAGTCGTTCAATTCCGGTTTCATCCTGCTGTTTGCGCCAGCCTTTGCGGCCCTGTGGGCCTTCTTGGGGCGGCGTAATCTGGATCCGTCAGCGCCGATGAAGTTCTCGCTGGCCCTGATGCAGGTCGGGATCGGCTTTTTGATCTTGGTGGCTGGCGTCAAGTTCGCCGACGGGGCCTACAAGGTGCCGCTGATCTTCTTGGCAATGGCCTATATGCTGCACACAACGGGTGAGCTGTTCCTCAGCCCGGTTGGCCTGTCTCAGATGACCAAGCTTTCGGCGCCTGCGGTGGTCTCGACCATCATGGCGGTCTGGTTCTTGGCCAGCTCTTGGGCGCAATATCTGGGCGGTATGGTCGCCAACCTGACCGCAACCGAGACCGTGGCCGGGCAGGTGCTCGATCCAAAGGGAGCGCTAGAGACCTATGCCAGCGTGTTCCAGACCATTGGTATCTGGGCCATTGGTCTTGGCATCCTCTTGGCCATTGCCAGCCCGTGGCTAAAGAAGCTGGCCCACGGGGTGAAGTAGGGGGCGAGAGCCCCCTTAAACACCTTTGAGCCGATCTAGAGGCTCGTTCCGCCCACAGTCAGGCCCTTGATCTTCAAGGAGGGCTGGCCGACACCGACGGGAAGGCTTTGCCCGGCCTTGCCGCAGACCCCGACGCCATTGTCGAAGTCGAAATCATCGCCGATCATTTCCACGCGGGTCAGGGCGCTGGGGCCGTCGCCGATCAGGGTCGCGCCCTTGACCGGAGCGGTGATCTTGCCGTTCTCGACGAGGTAGGCCTCGGTGCACTGGAACACGAACTTGCCGTTGGTGATGTCCACCTGACCGCCGCCGAAATTGGCGCAAAACAGGCCGCGCTTCATCGAGGCGATCATCTCGGCTTGAGAACTGGTGCCGTTCATCATGCCAGTATTGGTCATGCGGGGCAGTGGCATGTGGGCATAGGATTGGCGACGCCCATTGCCGGTCGCGCTGAGGCCCATCAGGCGCGCGCTCATCCGATCATGCATATAGCCGACCAATATGCCGTCCTCGATCAGGACCGTGCGCTCGGTCGGCGTGCCCTCATCGTCAATGGTCAGGGAGCCGCGACGACCCGCTAGGGAGCCATCGTCAAAGACGGTCACGCCCTTGGCCGCCACACGCTCACCAATCCGGCCAGAGAAGGCGGAGATGCCCTTGCGGTTAAAGTCCCCCTCAAGGCCATGTCCGACGGCCTCGTGCAGCAGCACCCCATTCCAGCCAGGGCCGAGCACCACATCCATTTCGCCGGCAGGAGCGGCGATGGCATCGAGATTGACCAGAGCTTGGCGCAGGGCCTCGTCGACCTGCCCCTGCCACTTGTCGGGGCTGATCCAGGCCTCATAGCTGGCGCGGCCACCGGCACCGGAGGAGCCGGTTTCGCGGCGACCATCACGTTCGACCGTGACCTGAACATTGACCCGCACCAGAGGGCGGACATCGCGCAGCATCATGCCGTCGGCGCGCAGGATCTCGACCGTGCGCCGCTCGCCAGCGATTGAAGCCATGACCTGAACCACGCGAGGGTCACGGGCGCGGGCAAAGGCGTCGATCTCTTGCAAGAGTTCGGTCTTGGCGCTGAAGCTCGGCTGGGCCAGAGGATCGGCGTCCGAATAGAGCTTGGCATTGGTCCGGCGCGGGGCCAGATCGGCGGTGCCACTATAGCCGCGCCGCGCGAGGGCCGCAGACTGTCCGGCCCGCCCGATGGCGGCTTCGGTAATTTCGCTGGCATGGGCATAGCCCGCCGTCTCTCCGGCCACGACCCGCAGGCCGAACCCTTCGCCAGAATCGTAGGCTGCTGATTTCAAGCGCCCGTCATCAAAGACAAATGATTCGCTTTCGGACCGCTCCATATAGAGCTCGCCGTCATCCGCCCCGCTCAGGGCCTCGGCCAAAATCGCCCGCGCACGCTCGGGATTGACGTCATTGGCTTCTAAAAGGGGCATGGCGGTCGTGGGCGAGGTCATGAACTGAGGTCCGATCGAAAAGGCATTGCAAATAACATAGGGATTTATGGGCAAAGTTGAAACCGCCTCTGGTCTAATCGCTCATCCCTTGGCAAGACAGGCTCCAACGCGTATGCACGCGCCAGTAATTTGGGAAATGGGGCTGGCTCGGTTCCGAGGTGCGACAATTAGGCCCTAGATTTGGGCTCGCCACCGAGGGCTGCCGGGGTATGTCACACGGTGAAGAACCTGCTACAGGTGGGTTTTTATCGGTTAGGGCTGGGCCGCAGAGAATATGAGGGCTTCGGGAATGAATATGCGCAAGCTAGCGGCGGGCCTCGCCGGGATGATTGTCGGGGTCGGGTTCAGTGCCCAAGCCTTGGCGACGGAACTTCTGGGCCAGCCCACGCCGGACTATATCGGTCTGCAACAGGCTGCCTCGCCGCTGAAACACTCAGCGATCTTTTTCCACGACGCGATCTTGATGCCGATCATCACGGTGATCTCGGTCTTTGTGGCGATCTTGCTTGGCATTATCGTGGTGCGCTTCAACAAGAAGTCGAACCCGGTTCCGGCGAAATTCACCCACAACACCGCCTTGGAAGTGGCGTGGACCCTAATCCCTGTCGGGATCTTGCTGTTCATCTCGATCTTCTCTTTCAAGCTGCTGTTCGCCTATCACGACATGCCAAAGCCTGACCTGACCGTAAAGGCGACCGGCTATCAGTGGTACTGGGGCTACACCTATCCGGACCAGAAGATCGACGAGATCACATCGGTCATGCTGTCGGAAGCCGACGCTAAGAAGGCCAATGTTCCCTATCGCCTTGCTGCGGACAATTCGTTGGTCGTTCCCGTCGGTAAGGTGGTCAAGGTTCTGGTCACCGGTTCGGACGTGATCCACAATTTCGCCATGCCCGCCTTTGGTCTTAAGACCGACGCCATCCCCGGCCGGATCAACGAAACCTGGTTCAAGGCTGAAAAGACCGGCATGTTCTACGGCCAATGTTCTGAACTGTGCGGCGTCGATCACGCCTTCATGCCCATCCAGATCCAGGTGGTAACCCAAGAAGAGTTTGACGCTTGGGCCCTGACCAAGGCTCCACCAGCCCCGGCTGCCCCTGCCGCAACCCCCGTGGCCACGCCTTCAGCCCCTGCGGCCCCCGCCGCTCCGGTTGCTGCTGCCCCCGCCCCGCAAAAGACCGCTCAACTCGACGTGGCTGCAAAGCCCGTCGCGATGAACTGATAGTTCGAGGAAGAGTTAGACGATGGCAAACTCCGCCGCACACGATCACGGTCATGATGATCATGACCACAAGCCGGGTTTCATTACCCGGTGGGTCTTCTCGACCAACCACAAGGATATTGGCACCCTCTACATCCTGTTCGCCATCATGGCGGGCCTGGTGGGCGGGGCCCTGTCTGGTCTGATCCGTATGGAACTGGACCAGCCCGGTATCCAGTACTTTAGCGCGACCTCCGGGGTCAGCTTCCTTGGTCTGATTGAACAGTCAAAGCATGGCTACAATACGGTCGTAACCGCTCACGCCCTGATCATGATCTTCTTCATGGTTATGCCGGCGATGATCGGTGGTTTCGGCAACTGGTTCGTTCCGATCATGATCGGCGCGCCAGACATGGCCTTCCCGCGTATGAACAACATCTCGTTCTGGCTGTTGATTGCCGCTTGGGTGCTGCTGTGCATGTCCCTGTTCGTCGACGGTGGTCCTGGACGCGGATTTGGTGGGGGTTGGACGATCTATCCGCCGCTCTCAACAACCGGTCACACAGGTCCAGCGATGGATTTGGCGATCTTCTCGCTACACCTTGCCGGTGCCAGTTCGATCTTGGGTGCGATCAACTTCATCACCACCATCTTCAATATGCGCGCGCCGGGCATGACCATGCACCGCATGCCGCTCTTTGCCTGGTCCGTTCTGGTCACAGCCTTCCTGCTGCTGCTGTCCCTGCCGGTTCTGGCCGGTGCCATCACCATGTTGCTGACCGATCGTAACTTCGGAACCAGCTTCTTCGATCCAGCCGGAGGCGGAGATCCGGTGATGTTCCAGCACCTGTTCTGGTTCTTCGGTCACCCCGAAGTGTACATCCTGATCCTTCCCGGTTTCGGTATTATCAGCCACATCGTCTCGACCTTCTCCAAGAAGCCCATCTTCGGTTATCTGGCCATGGCCTATGCTATGGTGGCCATTGGCTTCGTCGGCTTCGTTGTGTGGGCTCACCACATGTATACGGTCGGCATGACGATCGATCTTCGCGCCTACTTTGTCGCGGCGACCATGGTCATTGCGGTTCCAACGGGTATCAAGATCTTCTCTTGGATCGCGACCATGTGGGGCGGTTCGGTGGACTTCAAGACCCCGATGCTGTGGGCGATGGGCTTTATCTTCCTGTTCACCGTCGGCGGCGTGACCGGCGTGGTGCTCGCCAATGCGGGTATCGACTACTCGCTGCACGACACATATTACGTCGTGGCGCACTTCCACTATGTGCTCTCGCTCGGTGCGGTGTTCGCGATCTTCGCGGGCTTCTACTACTGGTTCGAGAAGATGTGGGGCGTGAAGTACAACGAGTTCCTTGGTTGCGTGCACTTCTGGATCACCTTTGTCGGCGTGAACGTAATCTTCTTCCCGCAGCACTTCTTGGGTCTGCAGGGCATGCCACGCCGCTATGTGGACTATCCTGAAGCCTTCTCAAAGTGGAACCATGTCTCCAGCATCGGCTATGCCATCACGCTGGTTGGCGTCGGCGTCTTCTTGCTGGTGCTGCTGGAATCGGCGATCCGCCGTCGTAAGGCCGAAGCCAATCCATGGGGCGAAGGTGCCACGACATTGGAATGGACCTTGCCCTCACCGCCACCGTTCCACCAGTTCAATACCCTGCCCGTGATCAAAGACGACGGTCACTAGGGTCTAGACGACGCGTAATACCGAGGGACGTGGTTTCGGCGAGCCTAGCCGCAAGCTGCGTCCCTCGGATCGTTTCAAAGGAAGCGTTTCTCCCCCATGACCGACCTCTCGGCTCCCTTGTCTGCTTCGGAAATCTCCGCCGAACCGCCTGAAACGGCTGGGCGGGAACAGACGGCGCGTTGGCAGGATTTTCTGGCGCTGATGAAGCCTCGGGTCATGTCGTTGGTGGTCTTTACGGCTCTGACGGGCTTGGTCTGCGCAGGCGGCACGATCAATCCGATTATCGCGGCGGTCGCTGTGTTCTGTATCGCCATCGGTGCCGGGGCCTCTGGAGCCCTGAACATGTGGTACGACGCCGACATCGATGCTCAGATGCGCCGCACGCGCGGTCGTCCGGTGCCTGCTGGCCGGGTTCAGCCCGCAGACGCCCTGACCTTGGGCGTGGTCATGTCGCTCTTTTCGGTTATGCTCATGGGTATGGCGACCAATTGGTTGGCCGCTGGCCTGCTGGCCTTTACCATCCTCTTCTACGCCTTGATCTATACCATGTGGCTCAAGCGCTCGACGCCCCAGAACATCGTCATTGGTGGCTTGGCCGGCGCCTTGCCCCCTGTGATCGGCTGGGCGGCGGTCAGCGGCACAACCCCGGTCAATGCTTGGCTGCTCTTCGCCATTATCTTCATGTGGACCCCGCCGCACTTTTGGGCCCTGTCGCTCTATACGTCTGAGGACTATGCCAAGGCCGGTGTTCCGATGATGCCGGTGGCCAAGGGGGCCAAGTCCACGCGTCTACAGATCCTTGTCTATAGCCTGCTTCTGGTGCCCGTTTGCCTGCTGCCGGCTGTGACCGGCCTTGGCGGGCCAGCCTACCTGGCGGTGTCGGGCCTTGGCGGGGCAGTATTCCTGCTGCTGGCTGTGCGGCTGTTCCTGAGCCGTGCAGGGGATGCGGCAGATCCGCGCATGGATGCCGGTCTCTACGATGTAAGGGCCGCAGCCAAGGATGCGCGCAACCTTTTTGCCTTTTCGATCCTATATCTGTTCTTGATGTTCGCCGCGCTTTTGGCTGAGCACATGTTTGGGATCAAGCCGTTCGCGGCCCTCTCCTTCCTGCAAGGATTTAACAGATGACCAATGCCCCTGTGGAAAAACCTACCGATGCGCCGATCCAGCCCCTCTCAGCACCGGAAGGTGCCGAGCAGGCCAAGGCGCGGAATATGCGGAACATCGTACTGGGCCTATCCCTCGTCGGGTTCGTAATCCTGATTTTCGTTGTGACCCTTGTGAAGCTAGGAGGCAATGTTGGAAACCGGCCCCTCTGAGACTGAAAAGTCAGGCACCCGCCCACCGCGGTCGAATGCCCGCCTCGCCCTTATCTGCTTGCTGGTCACCTCCGGCATGCTTGGCGCGGCCTATGCTTCAGTGCCGCTGTATAAACGCTTTTGCCAGTTGACCGGTTTCGGCGGCACGGTGCGTCAGGCTGAGGCTGCGCCGACAACCGTGCTCGAGAAGCCCATTACGATTCGCTTCGATACCAATGTCCGAGACCTGCCTTGGAGCTTTAAAGCCGAGCAGGTCAGTCAGACCTTAAAGATCGGATCGACAGGACTGGCCTTTTTTAAGGTCACCAACACCAGCGACCAGACCCTAACTGGCCGGGCCACCTATAATGTCATGCCAGCGTCTGCGGGCTCCTATTTCCAGAAATTGGAATGTTTCTGTTTTACGGACCAGACGTTGAAGCCCGGGCAAACCCTTGATTTCCCAGTCGTATATTTTGTCGATCCAAAGTTCGCGACCGATGAGGAAACCCGAGGAACCCAAGAAATTACCCTGTCCTACACCTTCTTCCAGGATGTAAATTCCGTGGGAAAGCAGGCGGGACTGCAAGTCGCACCGGGCAATGGCACCAAGGCACTTGGCGTCAAGCCTAGCGCGGGGCTATAGCCTACAGATATCACGTGGTGGCGGCCTGACTGGGTCGCCACAGTCTACCAAGGGGTTGGTGCCATCATGGCTCAAGATGCTGTTGAACACGATTATCACCTAGTCAATCCAAGTCCGTGGCCCTTTGTGGGTTCGGCGGCTGCCACGGTCATGGCGATCGGTGGCGTCATTTGGATGAAGGGCATGTTTGGCCTTGAAAAGCACACGCTGTGGCCCTTCTTGCTTGGCCTGTTCGGTGTGCTCTACACCATGGTCGGATGGTGGACCGAAGTGGTTCGTGAGGCCAATCAGGGTGATCACACCCCGGTTGTCTCCATCGGCCTTCGCTATGGCATGATCCTGTTCATTGCTTCCGAAGTGATGTTCTTCGTGGCTTGGTTCTGGATCTTCTTCGAAATGGTGCTGTTTCAGGGTGTTCGCACCCAATCAGGCATTGAAGAGGTTGCAGGGGCTTGGGCCACTTGGCCGCCAAAGGGTGTTGAAACCGTTTCGGCTTGGCAACTGCCGCTGGTCAATACCCTGACCCTGCTGCTGTCCGGCACGACCGTGACCTGGGCTCACCATGCCATCCAGACCGATGATCGTAAGGGCGCGCGTTTGGCCCTGATCTTGACCGTTGTTCTTGGCATCCTGTTCTCGCTGATCCAAGCCTACGAATATAATCACATCCTCCATGAGAACCTGTTCTTCTCGGAGGAGGCCGCCAATGCCGGACTCTATGGCTCGTCCTTCTTTATGGCGACGGGCTTCCACGGCTTCCACGTGCTGATCGGTACGATCTTCTTAGCGGTTTGCCTGATCCGCCTGATGAAGGGGGACTTTACCGCCAAGCAGCATTTCGGCTTTGAGTCAGCGGCTTGGTACTGGCACTTCGTGGACGTGGTCTGGCTGTTCCTCTTCGCCTTTGTCTATGTGGTCTTCGTCTAAGGTGGCAATTCCCAATCCCGTACTGGCGGGCCTCGCTTGCCGATGCCCCCAGTGCGGTGAGGGTGCCCTTTTCGAGGGCTTTCTAAAGGTCAGCGAGCGGTGCGAGGCCTGTGGTCTCGACCTTCGCAAAGCGGACAGTGGCGATGGAGCCGCCGTGTTCGTGATCTTGATCGTCGGCTTCATCGTCGCCTTTGCGATGTTGTTTACCGAGTTCACCCTGCATCCGCCCGTTTGGGTTCATCTGGTGGTCTGGATGCCTTTAACGGCGGGGCTCTGCCTTGGCCTCATGAGACCCTTTAAGGGGGTCATGATCGCCCTTCAGTTCCATAACCATGCCTCACAGGCCCGAAATGATGACTGACAAGCCCATCGCCCAAGGTCGCCTGCCCATCGGATTGACCGTCGTGACGGCGATCTCTCTGGCCATTTTGGTGGCCTTAGGGGCTTGGCAATTGGAGCGTTTGGCGTGGAAGCGCGATCTTCTCGCCCACATTTCGGCCCTTCAATCTGCGCCTGCGCGGCCGATTGATCAGGTCCTCACCACCGATGCGCGGCTTGATTTTGCGCGGGTAACCGCCGTCTGTCCGGGCCTAGCGACCGCGCCCTATGTCAAACTTTACAGCCTCGTTGAGGGTAAGATCGGCGTGCGGTTGATCTCGGCCTGTGTCTTGGCGACCGGCCCCTATGGCTCTGTCTTGGTCGATCGTGGTTTCCTCGCTGAGACCGTCACCGAACGGCCCGCCCAATCGGTCAGCACGGTTCCAACGCCCGTGACCGGGGTCCTGCGCCAGCCTGACCAGGCCAATTTCGTCACCCCCGCGCCGCAGAACGATCAGTACTATTCTCGTGATGTCGTCGCCATGGCCAAGGCCTTAAAGGCCGAGCGCCCTGCGCCGGTGATGCTCTATGCGGAGACCTCGACCAATCCTGAGCTCAAGGGGCTCTTGCCCATCGCGGTCCCAGCCGAGATTTCGAACCGGCATATGGAATATGCCCTGACATGGTTCGGTCTTGCCGCCGCCCTTTTGGGCGTCTATGTGGCGGTTCTGGTTCGCGGTCGGCGGGTTTAAGATGAACTATATTTCAACGCGCGGGGCGTCCCCTGCCATTGGTTTTCTAGATGCCGTGCTGGCGGGCCTTGCCCCAGATGGCGGCCTCTATGTACCCGAAGTCTGGCCCTCCTTTACGCCGCAAGAGATCGCCAGCTTCTCCGGCATGGCCTATGCAGAGGTTGCGGCCAAGGTGCTCGGCCGCTTTGCCGGTGATGAGATCCCCAGCGACGTCTTGGCCAAGATGACGGCCGAGGCCTATGCCTCCTTTGCCCATCCCGCCGTCACCCCCCTGACCCAGCTCTATCCCAGTGTCTGGCAGATGGAACTGTTCCACGGCCCGACCTTGGCCTTCAAGGATGTGGCCATGCAGTTGCTGGCCCGCCTCTATGACTATGCCCTAGCCGCTCAGGGCCGGACCATGACCATCATCGCGGCAACCTCTGGCGATACGGGCGGGGCAGCGGTCGAGGCCTTTCGCGGTGCGCGCCATGCCCGAATGGCGGTCCTGTTCCCCGATGGCCGGATCAGCGAGGTCCAGCGCCGCTTCATGACCACGACGGGCGATGCCAATGTCCGGGCTGTGGCCGTGCAGGGGACCTTTGACGATTGCCAGACCATCGTCAAAGCCATGTTCCAAGACGACGATTTCCGCCAAGCGGTCGACCTGTCGGGTGTCAACTCGATCAACTGGGCCCGGATCGCGGCCCAGAGCGTCTACTATTTCACGGCGGCGGCAGCGCTCGGCGCGCCGGGCCGGGCCGTATCTTTCGCCGTACCCACAGGTAATTTCGGCGATGCCTTTGCAGGCTATGTCGCCAAGCAGATGGGCCTGCCGATCGAGCGGATCATCGTCGCCACCAATGGCAATGATATTCTGGCGCGGATGCTGCAAGAGGGTCGCTATGCCAAGGGCGCGGTGCTTGCCACCCAAAGCCCAGCCATGGACATCCAGATCGCCTCGAACTTCGAGCGGCTCTATTTTGAATGTGTCCGCCGCGATGGGGCCGCGACGGCGCGGGCCTTTAAGGCCTTCAACGAGACCGGCGGCATCACCATTCCGGCTGAGGCCTTGGCCACGATGCGCGAGACCTTCATCGGTATGGGCATCAATGAGGCTGAGACGACGGCGACCATCGTCTCGACCTTGACCGAGACCGGCCAACTGATTGATCCCCATACGGCGGTTGGCGTCTGTGCCGCGCGCCGGATCGGTGCTGTTGAGCCCACGACCCCTATCGTTGTTCTGGCCACCGCCCACGCCGCCAAGTTCCCTGAAGCCGTCACCGAGGCGGCAGGCGTTGCTCCGGTTCTCCCGCTTAAGGCCAAGGGCGTTGCCGAACGCGAAGAGGTCTATGATCGCCTTCCTGCCGATTCCGACACGATCAAAGCCTATATCCGCGCCTTTGCGGCCAAGGGCATGAGCCGTTGAGCGCAAGCCTGCACCGGCTGAGCAATGGCGTTCGTGTCGTCTGCGATCCCATGCCAGGGCTGGAGACCTTTGCCCTCTCGGTCGTGATCGGTCGCGGCGCGCGCTATGAGACTCAAGACCAGTCCGGCTGGTGCCACCTGCTCGAACATATGGTCTTTAAGGGCGCGGGCTCTCGCTCCTCGCGCGACATTGTCGAACATATCGAGGCCGAGGGCGGCAATATCAATGCGGCGACAGGCTATGAGCGAACCAGCTTTCAGGTGCGGGCGCTCAAGGGTGGCCTGCCTCTGGCCATGGAGATCGTCTCCGACCTGATCCGCCGCCCTACCTTAGCGCCCGCCGACATGGTTCGCGAAAAACAGGTCATTGCGCAAGAGATTGCCGAAGCCGCTGATGCCCCCGACGACTATGTGTTCGATCTGGCCCAGACCGCGGCCTTTGGGGCCCATCCGCTCGGACGGCCTATCCTTGGAACCTCGGCCAGCGTTGAGACCGCGACGCCCCAGTCGTTAGAGGCCTTCCGTGCCCATCTCTATGACCCCTCGGCCATCGTCGTCTGCGCGGCGGGTGCGGTGGATGAGGCAGAGCTTTTGGCCCTGACCGAACGATGGTTTGGCGATGCGCCCGCGTCAGGTCTTGACCTATCCGCCACAGCGCCCGAGCCGGTCCAGTTTGTAGGCGGGTCTCAGCCTAAGGCGCGGCGTCTGGAGCAGGCCCATCTGGTCCTGATGCTTCCTGCCCCGAGCGCCCGCGATGATGACTATTTTGCCCTGCGGGTCTTTTCGGAGATCTTGGGCGGCGGCATGTCCTCTCGCCTGTTCCAAGAGGCCCGCGAGCGGCGCGGCCTAGCCTATGCCATCGATGCCTATGCCGACACCTATGCCGATGCCGGTGTGCTGGGCGTCTATGCGGGTTGCGCGGCCAAGGACGGGCTGGAACTGGCCAAGGTCACAGCCGGTGAGATTATGGGCCTTGCTGGGCGGACCGAACCTGGCGAACTGGCCAGAGCCAAGGCGCAGCTCAAATCCTCGCTCTTTATGGCGCGGGAGTCGGCCCTTGCCCGCGCGGAACAGGCGGCAGGTCAGGTGCTGCTATTTGACCGTCTGTTCAGCACAAAAGAGATCGGGGCCTCCATCGATCAGGTCGAAGTCACTGACGTCCAACGCCTCGGCGCAAGCCTTCTAGAACCGCGCATGACGGCCACGGCCGCCTTGGGTGCAAAGGGTGCAGCGGCAGCGGCTGAGGGCTTTAGCCGCGCGCTCCACGGCTAAGGAAGGGCGCGATCAGCGCTTCGCCGCCGACCGGTCACGGATGGGTTTAAACTCTGAGCCCGAACGCCATTCGGGCCAACGGGCCGAATTGGCGAGATTTAGTCCGATCTCATAGAACAGGGCGACATCTTGCGCCGCGCCGCGCAGGTCCCAGTCGGGTTTCCACACATCGCAGGTCTGGTGATAGCAGTTGGCCGTGTAGTCCGCGACCCAGCGATCTCCAGCCGCTCTTCCGCCCTCGACCAGATCAGCGCCGCCGCCCAGTCCCATCAAGAGCAGAACCGGCACGCCGCGCTTGGCGACCGAGAAATGGTCCGCGCGGTAAAAGAGCGCCCGCTCGGGCTTGGCATCCGGGGTGATGGTGCGGCCCTGCTTGGCAGCCGCTGCGGCCAGATCATCTTCCAGTTCATTTTGGCCATAGCCGACCAAGACAACATCCTTGGCCGGGCCAGCCGTCTGAAGCACATCCATGGTCAGGTTGGCGACGGTGGTCTCTAGCGGCAAGGTGGGGTGGACGGCATAGGTCTCTGACCCCAGAAGGCCGCGTTCCTCAGCCGTCCAAGCGGCAAAGACGAGGGTCCGGTCAGGGCGAGGCCCCTTGGCAAAGGCCCTAGCCAATTCGATCGTGCCCGCAACGCCAATCGCATCATCGGCAGCGCCCGGGCGCACCGTACGCCCTTGGGCATCGGGCGCCCCCACCCCATAGGCATCCCAGTGGGCGGAGAACATGATGCTCTCCAGCGGGCGGGTCTTGCCGGTCAGCTTGGCCAGCACATTGTGGCTTTCGACGGCGGTGAACTGATTGCCGAGTTTGGCGCTGAACAGGGCGCCGGGCAGGGTGACCGGCTTGAAATCAGACTGGCGAGCCTGCTGTTTCAGAGCCTGAAGGTCCAACCCTGACTGCTGAAACATCTGCGCGGCGACCTCCTGTTGGATCCAGCCTTGCAGCGGCACGCGCTCCTTGATCGGATCGGCGCGAACAATATCAAAGCTCTCGCCGCCTGGGGCCGTGACCGTACTCCAGCCATAGCCCGCGCCGGGCGTATCGTGGATGATCAACAGCCCAGCGGCCCCGCGCCGCGCCGCCTCTTCGAACTTGTAGGTCCAGCGCGCATAGTAGGTGGCGGCGAGGCCGGAAAACTTGCCATAGGCCCCATCGGTGGGCTTGGCCTCGAAATCGGGATCATTGATCAGCATGACCAAGATCTTGCCGTTCACATCCACGCCCTTGAAGTCGTCCCACCCGCGTTCGGGGGCCGAGACGCCATAGCCGACAAAGACCATCTGCGCCCGGTCCACGGTAATCTCAGCGGTTGGGCGTTGGCTGGTCAGATAGAGGTCCTTGGCCTGTATCAGCGGGGTGTCTCCGGTCTTTGTAGAGACGCTGAAGGCACTGGCCGGGCTGGCCTGAAAGCGGATCAGGGGCACGCGCTGGGTCCAGCCACCCTTTTCCCCGCCCGGCTCTAGACCCAACTCTTTGAAGCGCTGGGTTAGGTAGGCGATGGTTTTGGTTTCCCCGGCCGTGCCGGGATTGCGGCCTTCAAAGTCTTCGGAGGCCATGACCTTGATCGTCTCAGACAGGTTCGCCGGATCGATTGGCCCAGAGCCCTGATAGACAAAGGTGGGCCGGTCTTGCCCATGGGCGCCACCAACAGCAGCGGCGGACCAGAGGGCGGCGGTAAGGGCTGCGAGACGGCGCATGGCGGATCCTAATGTGAGAGTAGGGGTACTGGATAGCCTAACGGCGAAAACCCCGCGCTCCGAAAGGAGGCGGGGCCAATTCGTCGTCGATAACCGAAGGTCTCTTAGTCGAGACGCAGGTTGTCGGCGGAAGCCTTGCCGGTGCGGCGATCGGCTTGCAGGTCGTAGGACAGACGCTGTCCATCCTGAAGACCTGAAAGACCAGCCCGTTCAACGGCTGAAATATGGACGAAGATGTCGCCGCCGCCATTGTCTGGCTGAATAAAGCCAAAGCCCTTGGTGGAGTTGAACCACTTCACCGTGCCCGTACCCGAGCCGGTGGTTTCACCCATGGGGGCCGAAGGGGCTGGACGCGGACGTGCTGGCGCACGGTCCGAGCTTCCACCACCGGTGCCGCCACTCAGAACGCGCAGCTCACCGGCCGAGGTCTTGCCCGACCGACGGTCTTGCTCAAGCTCATAGGCGATCGACTGGCCTTCATCGAGGCTGCTTAGACCGGCCCGCTCGAGGGCTGAAATATGGACGAAAACGTCCTGACCGCCGTCACTTGGTTCAATGAACCCAAAGCCCTTGGTCGAATTGAACCACTTAACTGTGCCTGTCGGCATAGACCTTCCTCACCACTTCCACCTGCGAGTCGGACTGCTGCGCACAGCTCGGCCGCCCTCGGATCGCCATCAACAACCAGCGCCCGGACCTTTGCACCAAGGTGCCCAGTCCCGCTAACCGACTTCACACCTTAAAATATCACTGTGCAAAGCAACTCCCAAATCAAAATTGCAAGCCGTTACAGCAATGGGGCGTCAATGTGGCGCAATAGACCCATATTATCCGTTTTTTCCGGTACTTATGGATAATACTAATTCTGATCTTCTGAGGCCTTGCCGAACAGGGAATTGGCCGCAAGCTGCTCTCTCATGGCTTCTGGGTCCAGGGTTCCGGCCCGATCCATCTCCACCAGCTCGGGTGGGACATACCAGTGCAGGACGTCTGATCCGTAGGCTTTCCACACCGTTTCAGCCACATCCGAGGGGGGAATGGCGCGAAAAATGCCTTCTTTGGGTGCATTTTCGACGGCGCCGGGCGGCAAGAGCGGGGTGTCGATCAGGCCGGGCAGGACGTCTGCGACCCGCACGCCAAAGGCCTTGAACTCGACCGACAGGGCTTCGGTCAGGCCCTTTACCGCGTGCTTGGTGGCCGAATAGACCGCAATGCCGGGCATGCCAAAGGTTGCTGAAGATGACGAAGTTGTGAAGCACAGGGAGCCGGGCGTGGCCTTCAGATATTGGATCGCCTCGTGGATTCCGATCAGGACCCCGACGAAATTGACATTCACGACGGCCATAATGTCTTCAAAGGTCTGGTCGGCAAAGGGGCCACCCCGGCCAATCCCGGCATTGTTATAGAGGATGTCCATCTTGCCATCGGTGGCCACAGCAAAGGCGGCGAGGGCGGCGCGATAGGCCATGCGGTCGGTGACATCGAGCGTCTGGACGATGCAGTTGTCTGCGCCCAGTTCGGCCTCGAGCGCCTTGAGGCCTACACTATTGACGTCACAGCCGCCAATGAACCAGCCCTTGGCGTGAAACAGGCGGGCGGTTTCTAGGCCCATGCCCGAGGCGGCGCCGGTGATGAAGATGGACTTGCGCCCCTTGGCCTTGGTCATGGTCTGGAGTCTCCTGCCGTAAAGGCCCTTTGCGGGCGCGATGGGTGTTGGGATCAGGCTGCGGGCGCGGTTTGTGCACCGCGTACCAACTTGCCGGGTAGGGCTCCCGTCGGCTGCCCCTCGCGATAGACGACCGTTCCGCTGACGATGGTGGCGACATAGCCCTCCGCCTCCTGCATCAGACGCCGTGCGCCTGCGGGCAGGTCATAGATCATGTGCGGCGGACGCAATTGCAAACGCGCCATATCGATAATGTTGAGGTCGGCCTTGTAGCCGACGCCGACCACGCCCCGGTCGAGCAGGCCGACGGCCTCTGCCGTGTCACGGGTCTGGCTGCGGACCACGAAGGGCAGGGTGAGCTGTTCGCCGCGTGTGCGATCCCGGCACCAATGGGTCAGCATATAGGTCGGCACACTGACGTCACAGATGGCTCCAACATGGGCCCCACCATCGGACAGGCCAAAGAGGGTGTTGGGGTTCTTCATCATGGTTAGCGTATTGTCCAGACTGCCCTCTGTGTAGTTGTGCATGGCAAAGAACAGGAAACCTGAGCCGTCGCCAGCCGCCAGCATGTCATAGACTATGGCATCTGGGCTGGAGCCCTCACGCTTGGCGCGGGCGGCGATGCTGTCTTCGGGGGCGGGCTCATAGTTCGGCGGATCACCCAGCTCGAACATCTTGTGATAGGCCCCGGCCAAGGAATTGATAAAGGGATGGCCGCGTTCTGGCGCTTCGGACAGGATGCGGGCGCGGACCTCTGGATCACGCATGACCGCGGCCCGCTCGCTAAAGGGCAGGTCGGCAATGGCCATATAGCTGGGCCGCGTGATGAAGGGATGGGCCGAGCCTTGCAGGCCGAGCATCAGGCCCACCGGACGGCCCTGAACCTGAGCCTTGATCGGAAGCCCGTCATCAGCGGCCTCATCCAACCTAGTCATCAGTTCGCGCCATTGGTCAGGGGCGGCATCGGCCTGAACCATGGAAAAGCTTAAGGGGCGGCCCGACACCTCGGTCAGGGTCTTGATCAGGCCAAACTCGTGATCCATCTGGCGGAAGTCTGAAACCCATTGCAAAACGCCGGTGCCCGCCTCGGCCAGCCCCTCGGCAATGGCGATCATCTCGGCGTCGGCTGCCCCGATGGTCGGGGTCAGGTCGCCATCGGCGGTGCGGTGAACCATGGTGCGGGTGGTGGAAAAGCCCAGGGCCCCGGCCTCTATGGCCTCACGGGTCAGGGCCTTCATCTGGGCGATCTCTTCGGGGGTGGCGTCTTCGCGGTCCGCGCCGCGCTGGCCCATCACATAGACCCGCAAGGCCCCATGCGGCGCTTGGGCAGCGACATCGACATCGTGGGGCAGGGCGTCAACGGCGTCCATATAGTCGCCAAAACTCTCCCAGTTCCAAGATAGGCCCTCATGCAGGGCGGTGCCGGGAATGTCTTCCACCCCTTCCATCAGCCGCACGAGGGTGTCGCGGTCGGCAACGCGCACCGGGGCAAAGCCAACGCCGCAATTGCCCATCACCACGGTGGTTGAGCCATGTAAGGACGAGGGGGTCAGGCGGCTGGTCCAGGTGGCTTGGCCATCATAATGGGTGTGGATATCGACCCAGCCGGGCGTGACCAGCAGGCCCGCAGCGTCGATCTCTTCGGCGGCGCTGCCCTTGACGGTGCCAACCGCCACGATCTTGCCTTGGCGCAGGGCCACATCGGCGACAAAGGGCTCACCGCCATTGCCATCGACAACCGTGCCGCCGCGAATGATCAGATCATAGGCTGTGCTGGAACCATCCATGGCCCGTCTCCTCCAAAAGGCCTTTTTGCTGGGCCTTAAGGTTACAGACTAGCGAGGCGGCGCAGGCGCGCCAAACCTATTTTGCTAAAGGGTGCTGGATTCTATCACCGCTGCGGCCAAGGCCTGACCGGAGGCAAAGGCATATTCGATCCGAGGGCCAAGCCGCCAGTCGCCGCAAACGCCTAGTCCTAGGCTTTCGGCCCAGCCAAAGGGCGTACCCGCAGGCTGTTCGATCTGGGCATAGCGCCAGCGGTGGGCGGTCAGGCTGATCGGGGCGGTGAAGGTCGCATGGTCTGCAAAGGCGGTCAGTAGAGCCTGCGCCACCTCGTCGGCGGTCTCTTCCAGATGGGTCTTGGACCAGGCCGGTGAGCCATGCAGGACCCAAGCCTCTGGCCCGCCTCGTCCGGGTTTGGAGGTCTCGCGTGATATCCAAGACAGGGGACCGGTCTCGAGCCGCGCCGCATCATAATCAGCCTCAACCGGCGCATCAAACACGGCCATGGCGGCCCAGCAGGGCGCGCTGCGGACCGCTTCGGCCTCGCGGGCCATGTGCGGGACCCAATCGCTGATCAGGGGGCCGGTCTGTTCAGCGGGAACTGCGACCAGAACGACCTCATAGGGTCCTTCGCGTTCACCCTCTGCGAACCTTAGGCTCCAAGCCCCGGGACCGCCCTCGATGGCCAGAACCTGACGGCCAAACCTCGCGTCCAGACCTTCGAGCGCCGCCTTAACCACCTGGTTCATGCCGCCCACGCCAACATAGCGATCATCCCCGCCGAGGGGCTCGCTTGTGCCATCAGCGCCGATCTTGATCAGCTTGCCTTGCCAAGGCGAGCACGCCCCAGCGGTGGTCCAGCCCGCGACCGCCTTGGTCAAGCCCTCGCCCCTGACAGTGAAAAACTGAGCGCCATGGTCGAGCCGCACCGTTCCCAGCGCAGTTTCCATCCGCCGCGTGCTCATCCGCCCGCCCGGGCCGCGTCCCTTGTCAAACAGGGTCACCTGATGGCCAGCCTCTTGCAGGCTAAGGCCAGCCGCAGCCCCGGCAAGGCCTGCTCCGATAATGGCGATGGTGGTCATGGGTAAACAGTCTCTCGTGAACAGCCTGACCTAAGCCAGCCGCACGGGGGGTCAAGCCCTTTAGCACTATCGCCAGCGGGCGTGGGCCAATGCGGCGGCGCGGTGAAGCCAGATGTGGCGGGCGGCGAGCCGTTCGACGTCTGTGTCATAGCCTCCGCCCAGAACACCGGCCACGGGAATGCCTCGGTTTAAGGCGGCGTCCAATACGAATGATTCCCGCGCCGCTAGGCCTTGGTCGGAGAGGTTCAACCGGCCTAGGCGATCGTCGCGATGGGGATCAACACCGGCAATATAGAAGACCAGATCCGGGCGCACGCGGCGGATCAGGCTCGGCAGGATATCGTCGAGCCTTGCCAGATAGTCGGCATCCTCGATCCCGTCCTCGAGCTCTACATCAAGGTCGCTGACCGCCTTGCGGACGGGAAAATTCTTGGCGGCATGCATCGAGAAGGTGAAGACGCGGGGGTCATGCTCGAAAATGCGTGCGGTGCCGTCGCCCTGGTGAACATCGAGATCCACCACCAAGATTTGCCGAACCAAACCCTCGGCGAGCAAGAGATGGGCGGCCACGGCGACGTCATTGAACACGCAAAAGCCCGCGCCCTCTTGGTGGCTGGCGTGATGACTTCCGCCCGCTGTGTTGCAGGCGACGGCCTCGGTCAGGGCCAGCCTTGCGGTGAGGATCGTGCCGCCGGTCGCGGCCTGTGCCCGCTCGGACACCTCTGCGGTGATGGGCAGGCCAATGCGGCGCGCCACAGCGGGCTCGACTTGAGCCGTCAGGACCGCCTGCACATAGGCTGGATCATGGGCGAGGCAGAGCTGCTCTGCGCTGGCGAGGTCCGGACGGTGGAAGCCTTGCGGCCCTGCCAGTGCCTCTGCTTCGATCATCTTGGCCAAGGCCGCGAACTTGCCCATCGGAAATCGATGGCCGGGCGGCATTGGGGCATCATAGGCGGGATGAAAGACGATGGGGGCCATGGGCACTATTTGGGCCCGCTAGCGCCCGAAGGCAAATGGGCCGCATCGCATCGTGATTGCTCAAAGGCCTTGCTTCCGTTAGACCCAAGCCATGCAAACTGGCCTCTCCCATCTGTCCCGCTCCGCCAAGGCTTGGCCCTTCGATCAAGCCCGCGCCCTGTTGAACCGTCTTGTCCGCACCCGCTTAGATACCAGCGAAGAGCGCGATTTGGCGGCCGTCTTGATCGCTGACGGCAAGATCGAGGAGGCGGTGCGCACCCTGCCAGCCCTGCTCAAACCGGTGGTGTTTGAAACAGGCTATGGACCGTCGGGTCTGCCCCATATCGGCACCTTTGGCGAGGTCTCTCGCACGACCATGGTGCGCGCGGCCTTTCGCGCCCTGACCGAGAATGCCATCCCGACCCGTCTGGTCTGTTTTTCCGACGATATGGACGGCCTGCGCAAGGTTCCGGACAATATTGAGAACAAGGCGGTGCTGCAGGAAGATCTGCACAAGCCCCTGACGGTGGTGCGCGACCCGTTCGGCCTCTATCCCAGCTTTGGTGAGCATAATAATGCCCGCCTGCGCGCCTTTCTGGATGGCTTTGGCTTCGAGTACGAGTTCCTGTCCAGCACCCAGTGCTATCGCTCGGGCATGTTCGATGAGACCCTGCTGCGGGCCTTGGCGCGCTATGACGATATCCAAAAGGTCATGTTGCCGACCTTGGGCGAAGAGCGCCGGGCCAGCTATTCGCCGTTCCTGCCGATCAGTCCCAAGACCGGCAAGGTCTTGCAGGTGCCAACGCTAGAGCGCCATGTCGATCGCGGCACCATCGTCTTTGCCGACGAGGATGGCACCCTAACCGAGGTTCCCGTCACCGGCGGTGCGGTCAAGATGCAGTGGAAGCCGGACTGGGCCATGCGCTGGGCGGCTATGGGCGTGGACTATGAAATGTCCGGCAAGGACCTGATTGACTCGGTCAAGGTCTCCAACCAGATCTGCAAGATCCTCGGCGGCGTCCCGCCCGAAGGCTTTAACTATGAGCTGTTCCTCGATGAGGAGGGGCAGAAGATCTCCAAGTCCAAGGGCAATGGCCTGACCATGGAGGATTGGCTGCGTTACGGCACGCCCGAGAGCCTGTCCTATTATATGTTCCAGTCGCCCAAGTCGGCCAAGCGGCTGTTCTTTGACGTCATCCCCAAGGCGACGGACGAATATCTGCAACAGCTCGACGCCTATCAGGGCCAGGACGAGGCCAAGCAGATCGATAATCCGGTCTGGCACGTCCATACGGGGCGGCCACCGCAATATGGCTCGCCGGTCTCTTTCAGCTTGCTGCTCAATCTGGTATCGGCGGCCAATGCCTCGGACAAGGCAATCCTGTGGGGCTTCCTGTCGCGCTATATTCCCGGCGCGACACCCGAAAGCCAGCCCCTGCTCGATCAGATGGCCGGTTATGCCATTAATTATTATGAAGATTTTGTTCGTCCCAGTAAGGTTTTCCGCGCGCCGGACAGCCGTGAACGCTCGGCTATGGAAGATTTAGCCGACCGTTTGAAGGATTTGGGGCCGGGCTGCACCGATGTCGATCTGATCCAGAACGAGGTCTATGCCGCGGGCAAGGATGCAGGCTTTGAGCCCCTACGGGGTTGGTTCGCAGCGCTCTATGAGGTGCTGCTGGGCCAGAGCCAAGGGCCGCGTTTTGGCTCCTTCGTGGCCATTTTCGGCATCGAGAGGACCATCGCCCTGATCGAGAGCGGCCTGAAGGGCGAGCTAGGCTAACCGTACGCGGCGGCCTAAAACCCTAGCTCCGCCCGCAACTGATCAGATGATAGCCCCTGCCTGCGCAGGTCCTGAAGGGTCTGGGCGAGGTCGCGTTTGGCTAAACGTTTGCCATCGGGTCCCATCAGCAGGGGATGGTGGCGATAGATCGGTGTTGGCAATCCGAGCAAGGTCTGAAGCAGACGCTGAATGCCGGTAGCCTTGAACAGGTCCTCTCCGCGTACAATGTGGGTGATGGCTTGCAGCGCATCATCGACGACGACCGCCAGATGGTAGGCCACCCCCAGATCCTTGCGGGCCAAAACCACATCTCCGGCCAAATGGGGCGCCGCCGTGACAGTGCCGCGTAATTCGTCCCTAAAGGTCAAACTGTCGTAAGCCTCGCCCAAATAGGCCTTGGCCGCATCAAGCGAGAGCCGCCAAGCATAGGGCTCGCCAGCCTCTAATCGGGGGTTCTCTTCGGCGGCTGAGAGCGGCGCGCCGCGATAGGCCAGCCCCAGCCCATGGGGTGCGCGGCCAATATCGTCTGCCACCTCTTTGCGGGTCTTGAAACAGCGATAGACCAGGCCACCGTCACGCAGTCGTCCAAGGGCACCGTGATAGTCGGCCATATGCTGGGATTGGATGCGGACCGGCTCTTCCCACTTCAGGCCCAGCCACGCCAGATCGTCGAGCAGGGCCTCGGTATAGGCCGGGCGGCAACGGGTCTGATCAATATCCTCGATGCGCAGGACAAAGCGGCCGCCGAGCTCTTTGGCCCGCTGATAGGCGCTAAGGGCCGAAAAGGCATGGCCACGATGGAGCAGACCGGTCGGGGAGGGGGCAAAGCGGGTGGCAGGACCCATTAGACCTAGCCCCTGTTGCGGGCCTGACCAAAGGTGCCGAGATGGCTCAGCACACCCGCCAGAAAGGCCTTTTCGCCGCCCATCTTGGCCTTGAGGCTGTCAAACTGGCGAAAGCCGACCATCTCAGCCAAGCCGTGGGCCGCGCACCAGGCGGCGATACAGGCCAGTTCCAGATCAACCTCCTGATCCGAACTGACAACGCCCAGGTCGATCATCGCCTTTTTCAGCAGGCTGTAGGCCCCATCCTCGGCCTTGTGGGCCTTGTCAGGCAGGGCTTCTAGGTCGCGAGAGCAGTCATACATGACCCGGTAGATCGAAGGATGGGCCTTGGCGAACTCGACATAGGCCACGCCAATGGCCGCGACCCGCTCCATCGGCGGCCCATCGGGATCAGCCGACTGGCGCATAAAGTCGTAAAGTTGATCAAAGCCCTCTTCCGAGATGGCCAGCATCAACTCGCTCTTATCCTTGAAATGATGATAGGGGGCCGCAGGGCTCACCCCCGCTTCGCGCGCCACGGCCCGCAAGGACAGGGCGTTCGGACCCTCACGCTCAAGCACGCGCGACGCAGCATCCAGCAGCGCCCGACGCAGATCGCCGTGATGGTAGGGCTTGGGGCCCGTGATCGGACAGGTCAATTTCATAGCCCCTTATACGCCGTGATCGGAAAATCGTAAAGTTCATCTTGACAGTGATTAGATCGAACCCATTTAAGTCCTGTCCAGACTGGACAGCCCCCTCCCCGGGGCTTGGAATTTAAGATCAAGGACTATGAACATGACTCTCGCAAACTTGACCCGCTTTGAGCGCGCTATCGACCGTACCGGCATGGTTGGCCTTTTGGTCCTCGGTGCCACGGTGGCTTTGGCCTTTATCGCCGTCTAAGCCTTGATGGGTTTCACCAAATGAGGCCTTGCACTTGGCGAGGTCTTTCGATGTGGTGGGGGGCGTGAAAGCGCCCCTTTTCCATTGGCCCGACCCGTCGCAAATCGCTGAAGCCCGCAAGGCGCTTGCAGCGATGGACCCAATCATGGCGCGGATCGATGATCGGGTCACAGGGTTTGAATGGCCCAGGGGCCCCGGCGGCTTTACCGGTCTGGTCAAGATGGTGGTGGGGCAGCAGGTCTCGGTCGCCGCCGCCGACTCGATCTGGAAGCGGTTTGAAACCGGCATGGGCCAGATCACCGCCAGTAGCATCTTGGCCAGTGACGAGGATCATCTGCGCAGCTTTGGCCTCTCGCGGCCCAAGGCTCGCTATGCCAGAGAAATTGCCCTGGCCCAGACCAGCGGGGCCATTGATTTTGAACAGTTGGATGGTCTCGATAGCGATGCGGCCATGGGTGCCCTGACCGCGATCAAGGGTGTCGGCCATTGGACGGCGGCAACCTTCCTGATGTTCAGCCACGGCCATAGCGACCTCTTTCCCGCCGGTGATGTGATCTTGCAGGAGGCGGTGCGTCTCTTGGATGGAACCGAAAAAAGGCCCACCGAGAAGCAGGCCCACCTGCGGGCGCAGGCTTGGCAGCCCTATCGCGGCATTGCGGCCATGGTTTTATGGCGTTTTCATAGCGCAGTTCGTCGCGGGGACGTTCTTATGGATTGACGGCGCGGTGAGTCGGGTCCGTCATAGACCTGTCGTCAAATCAGCGTTCACTGCTCCTGACACGCTGACAACCGGTGAGGAGATCCGTCTTCAGGTCCATCCCGATTTCCCTTTCTGCCCTGATCACGGGGTCTTGCGGCTTTGGCCGGGAGATCGGCTGATGCAGGCGGTCAAATCCCTCTCTTCGGGCTATCCGGCATTGGTGCTCAATGCGGATTTCCGGCCCCTATCCTATTACCCCCTATCGCTGTGGCCTTGGCAGGAGGTGATCAAGGCGGTGTTTCTGGATCGGGTCGATGTGGTCTCAACCTATGACCAGATTGTTCGCTCACCGACCTTTGAGATGGCCCTGCCCAGCGTCATCGCGCTCAAGCAATATGTGCCTCAGGATCGCCCACCGGTCTTTACCCGCTTTAACCTGTTCCTGCGCGACAGCTTTTCCTGCCAATATTGCGGTTCTGGCGAGGACCTGACCTTTGACCATGTGCAGCCTAGGTCGCGCGGCGGCAAGACCAGTTGGGACAATATTGTCACCGCCTGCTCGCCCTGTAACCTGTTCAAGGGTGGGCGAACCCCGCGCGAGGCAGGCATGGTTCCAGCGCGAAATCCGAGGCGGCCAACTCAGTATGAGTTGCAAGATCGTGGTCGCCGCTTCCCTCCCGGCCACCTGCATGAGAGCTGGCTGGACTATCTCTACTGGGACATCGAGCTCGAGGCCTAGGCCCGACTAGAGGGCAGGCTTGAATTTGCCGATCAGGGCCTTGAGGGTGTCTTCTTCGACGGCCTCGGCGGCGGCGGTCAGGCTGAACCACTGGCGGGTGCGCTGTTCGCTCTCGGGCCAGTCGGCCAACTCCACATCAACCCTCATCGGATAGACCTCAACCGTACAGGTCATGACGTCACCATCCGATAGGCGCTTGCCATAGTTGTAGGTGCCGATCGGCAATTTCGAGATCGTACCGGTTACACCCGCCTCTTCGAAGGCTTCCAAGGCCGCTGCGGCATGCGGCTTGCGGCCCTTCATCGGCCAGCCCTTTGTAATGACCCAGCGGCCCGTTTCGCGAGACGATACGAGCAAAACCTCAAGGTCTGGCGCCGTCCGATAGGCCAGAGTCGCATATTGCCGACGGGCCCGACGTTTCTTGGCGTGGGCCTTGGGTTTAGGCGATGGCGCAGGCCGAAGAACGGTCGATAAAGTCATGTCTTTCCAAAGATCAACAGGCCCTTGATTTGGCAATTTGGATCCGGGTGGGAGAAGTCTCTACGCTGATTTTTCATCCGAACACAGACATTTTTCGAGCGAATGTGTGGAGCCATAAACAGGGAGCATCTACCCAATAGAATTTGCGCCCTTGAGTAGTTTATGATTCTCTGTAATTCGAACACTGAATGTGGTGTGCGACTTGGACGCAGGGGTGGGGACGTCGATGGGCAGACTTGTGACCTTGATCACAGTCTTTTGTGTCTTTGCTGCCGTGACCTTCTGGTCGGTGCTCTATGTCGCTGAGCCGCTGATCTCGTCGCAGACCGCAAGCGAGACGGTCTCTCGGCCCGTCATGCGAACCTCGGCACCCCTGCCTTAGGCGCTGACCTAAAAGGTCAGCGCAGATCCAATTCTGAAGGATCGTCCCGGCATTGGCGCGACATCCTTCAAGAATGACACATGCTCACGCGCGGTCTCATCGGTGAGGTTGTGAGCATCAAGGAACAGCCGCCAAGACTTGCCCTCAATCGGCTTCCAGTGTGCCGTGACATTGACCAGATTGTAGCTATCGGTGGGCAGTTCGAACGCCGCCAGATGTTGATCAGCAGCGCCGACATGGCGCAGTTCAAGCTCTGCGCTATAGACAGCGGTTTGCCAGCCGATCTTGCCCGTAACGGAATAGGGTGGAATGCGGGCTGGAGCCCCTGCGTCCGTGTCGCCGCGCACCAGATCGGAGCCTAGCTCAAGCTTCAAGCTTCGGTCGCCATCGGTCCAAAGATCGTAGCTTACATCTAGCTCGAAACCATAGAAATCCGCATTGGTCTGGGTGAAGAGAAAGACGGGAAGATCGTCCTGGATCTCACCTGTCGGGTTCTCTTCGATGAAGCCATTATAGTGGGCTCGGTAAAGATGACCCTCGAGTTGGGCGCGGTCGGTCCGATAGCGCACTGTGGCCTCGATAGAGGTAACCGTCTCGGACTTGAAGTTGGGATTGCCGATTTCATAGGTCCCTGTGCCGCCGTGCGGACCATCGGCAAAGAGCTCGACCTCGGACGGCGCGCGGCCATTGCGGGCAAGGGACAGGGCATAGAAGAGTTGATCGTTCGGCTTCCAGAACAGGCCTAATGAGGCTGAAATATTGGTGAAGCTTTGCGTCCGGTCAGCCTTGGCCCAGTCCAGACCGCCCAATGCGGCGGCGTCGCTGGTTGGCCGCCCCGTCAGGTCTGCGGTGAATTTGCGCTGATCCAGTCGCGCGCCCAAATCTATGCCCCAGACATCGCGGTCAAAGCGCTGAAGGGTGAAGAGGCCAAGTTCAGACACCTCAACAGGTGGCACGAAGGCCTCGTCACCAATGGCTTGAAAGTCCCGCGTCAGCGCCTGTAGGCCAATCGCACCCTTATGACCCTTATGCTCGCGGTGAACAATTTCAAAGCGAGCTTCCGTACCCTTGGACGCGAAGCGCGTTCCGACCGAACCCTCGTTGATTATAATTTCTGCATGCTCGTAGTCGGCGTGACCAATGGAGAATTGAACCTTACTGAAGGTTTCCAGATCAAGCTCATGCTCGCCGCGCACATCTAGCCGCGTCTGTTTCAGATGCAGTTCCACCGGGCCTTCGTCGGCGGGATCGATCGGGGCGGTGATCTGAGGGAAGGGCACGCCATAGGTCGTATCGGTACGCTTGACTGAGGCACCGATGAAACCACGCGCGCCAATGTAGGATGCGCCCGCGCCATAGGCGTCCAGCTCAACGCTGCTGTTCAGCACCTTGCGGTCGGTGGCTGCGGTTAAGCCGTCCTGCTTGGCCAGACGGTCGGAAACGGGATTGGACGGGACCTCATAGTCGCTAGAGCGGCGGGTCACCATGTCGGCGACGACCACGATGGGACCCATTCCAGTCTTGATCGCGCCAGAGACCGAACGGCCCTCATTTCCGGTTCCATAGGAGCCCGATAGGTGCCCTTCGATGGGGGCCTGTGGCTTGGTGCTGGGCACCCGGTCGTCGATAATATTGACCACCCCACCAATGCCTGAGCCGCCATAGGCTAGGGTCGAGGGGCCACGCAGCACCTCGATGCGCGTGGCTTCGCCCGGATCGGAGGCCACAGCATGATCGGGCGAAACCGAACTGGCATCCACCAGACCCACGCCATTTTGCAAGATCATGACGCGAGGACCAGACAGACCGCGAATGACCGGGCGGCTGGCCCCAGGCCCAAAGAAGGTCGAGCGCACCCCGGATAGGCCATTCAAAACATCACCGAGGCCCGCAGGTGTTGCCAAGTCCAGATCTTCACGGCTGATGACATTGACGCTGGTGGTCAGGGTTTGCAGCGAAACAGCATAGGGAGCGGCGGTGATGATCACCTCTTCGGCTTCTTCCGACCTTGCAGGACCGGAGTCCGCAGCGTAGCCGACCCCGTGGGTCAAGCCGAGCGCCGCCGATGAGGCTAACAAAAGAGTGCGGATCAATATCGCCATGTCGGAACTCCAAATTCACCCGACCCTATTATGTTATAATGTATCAGTTGGAAAGTTGATTGTGGGCTTCAGGTAGAGTTTTGTCTGGAATCTGAGCGGGAATGGGGCAGTCTGTTGCCCTGTGATGAAACGGGAGTAGGCCTTGGGGCTCTTGGGGCGGTTTGTACGGCTTGCGGCGCTTGTCTTGGCTTCCACGGTCCTGGGGCAGCCTGAGGCTAGGGCTCAACTCTTGATTGCGGAACAGCGGCTGGACCCATCGCCGGTCCGTGATCCTCGCGATGGCTCACGCGGCTTGCGGGCAGAGTTCGCTATTGCTGCGCCAATATCGGTTGTCTGGGCTGTGCTGGTTGATTGCGACACGGCCGCTCAGCATGTGCCGGGCATGCAAGGCTGTAAGGTGCTCGAACAGGATCCTGCAGGCCTTTGGGACATCCGCGAACATCGGGTCAAGCTGCCTTGGTTTCCGCTGGTTCTGCGCAATGTGGTCCGCTCAGACTATGAGCCGCTGGCGCGTCTGCGCTATCAAAAGGCTCGGCCCGATGGGCAGAGGCTGGATGGAGAGTGGCGGCTGACCCCGATCAATGGCGGCGCGGCCACCCATATTGTCTATGTCGGCTATCTGACCGGCGTCCTGCCGATCCCCGAACTGATCCTGAGGGCCTATGTTCGCGAGGGGATCGAGGCGGTGCGGACCGAGAGTCTCAGCCGCGGTCGCCTCTTAATGCGCCCTAGTCCTCCTTCGGCGATAACAGGAAATGGCCCCTGAGCAGGGTGATGGGATTGGCCCTCGTCTCTTGCCAAGCCTCGACATGGACATTGGCGATGCGGCGGCCAATCTTACGGATCTCGGCGCGGGCATAGGTGGTCAGCGGGCGGGCGGGGCGCAGATATTCCACCGATATGTCGATGGGCCGAGGCTGGCGGGTCAAGCCCTGCATGATCGAGATCTGGGCGAGCGCCGTCATCTCCATAAAGGCCCCCAAAACCCCGCCATGGATGGCCGGCAGGGTGGGGTTGCCAATCAGGTGGGGGGCAAAGGGCAAGATGGCGGTCATCTCGTCGCCTGCCAATTCGGCCCGCATGCCCAGATAGCGCGCATAGGGAATGCGGCTGAGGAGGGCGTCCAGTTGTTCGGCGGCGTCGCTCATCTTGCGCCCGCCTGACCTGAAGTGGCCTCTGGCGGATGGCCAGAGCCGCGACGCCCCGAATCCGAATTGATCATGAACGCGGCTTGGGCCGTCGCGACCGGATCGTCCTTATCCTTGTCCCACGCGCTAGCCCGAACAAAGGCGATGGAGCGGGTGACCTTATAGCAATTGGCTTCGGCAAAGACGCCAAGGCCCGGTTCGGCGGCGCGCATATAGTCGATGCGCAGGTCGAGGGTCGCGATGGGGGTCATGAAATCGATCGCCATCATCACGGCATGACCGCAGACATGGTCGAGCAGGGCCGTGACCGCGCCGCCTGCAATGACGCCAGAATCTGGATCGCCGACCAGGTCTTCGCGAAAGGGCAGTTTGAGCGTCGCCCACGCCTTTTGCGACGATACAAATTCAAAGCCGAGGGCCTGGGCGTGGGGTGACCAGTCAAAGCGACCGCGTTCGCTGGCCTTGGGAAAGTCTGTCTCATTGCTCATCTGCCAAATCTACAGGCTCAGCCGTGCGGGGCAAGCCGTTCTGTCCGTCGCGCTTGGGCTTGCTAATTTTCGTGGATGGTACAACTCTAGGCCTATGAAAAAGCTCATCCTCGCCGCAGCGCTCGTCACCCTCTGTCTTGGCCTTGTTATCGGGGGTAGGGGCCATGCTGCCCCCGCGACCGAAACCGCAATCTTTGCAGGGGGCTGTTTTTGGTGTGTCGAGCACGACCTAGACGCCATTGCCGGCGTGATATCGGTGGAGTCTGGCTATACGGGCGGCAAGGAGCCTAATCCGACCTATGAACAGGTCTCGTCTGAGACCACTGGTCATTACGAAGCCGTCAAGGTCCTCTTTGACCCCAGCAAGATCAGCTATAGCCAGCTCATCGATCGGTTCTGGCGGCTTGTTGATCCGACCGACGGCGGCGGACAGTTCTGCGACCGAGGGCCATCCTATCGCACAGCGGTATTCGTCAAGGATGCGGCCCAACGCAAGGCTGCCGAGGCCTCCCTGGCCCGCATCCAAGCCGGTCCGCTCAAGGGCCGGGCCGTAACCCCGATTCGCGATGCAGCGCCCTTTTGGCGCGCCGAGGGCTATCATCAGGACTATGCCAAGAAGAATCCCCTGCGCTACAATGTCTACCGGCAGGGCTGTGGTCGCGACGCGCGGCTTAGGGCTGTGTGGGGTTCGACGCCCGCGCCCAAGTGACCGAAAAGTGCCATTAAGCGCCTAAATAAGGGCAAAAATGTCACGACGCGTAAGCTTTGATGACTTAGCCACTTTCTTGTCATTAATCTGTCATCGATAATTATCAGATGGGGCCTATACGCCTCCAGTGTTGCGACGCCTGTTTGGCTGACGTCGCGCTTGGGCATGATCAGGGGAACTTTCATGACATCGACTAATGCGTTGCGCCTTCGTGCAGCTATCGCCGTGCCGGTTTTGGTCGGCAGCCTTTTTGCCTATTCTGCCGCCTTCGCGCAGTCCACCGGGACCCAGGCCGCTGAAGTTCAAGAACTGGTGGTCAAGGGCCAGCGCGGCCCCAAGGTCGTAGGTCAAGTGATCGCCGAAAGCGCCGCCAAGTCGCGCTCTTCGATCAATCAAGAATTCATCGCCACCCAGATCCCCGGTCAGACCGTTCTGGACGCGATCAACCTTCTTCCCGGCGTCAACTTCACCAACAATGATGCCTACGGCTCGGCGGGTGGTGACATCACCCTGCGCGGTTTTGACTCGCAGCGTATCGCCCTGTTGCAAGATGGTATCCCGCTGAACGACACCGGCAACTACGCGATCTATTCGAACCAGCAACTGGACTCCGAACTGATCGAACGCGTGACCGTCAATCTCGGCACCACCGACGTTGACAGCCCCACCGCTGCTGCAGCCGGTGGTACGATCAACTACGTCTCGTCCAAGCCCAAGCAAGATATGGGCGCGGCCATCACCCTTCAGGGCGGTTCCGAGAATTTCCGCCGCGTCTTTGCGCGCATTGACACCGGCGCTGTCGGCCCCTTCGGCACGACCGCATATTTCTCGGCAGCCAAGGCCACCAACGACCTGTTCATGGGCCCCGGCGGCATCGACAAGATGCAGCTCAATGGCCGCCTCTATCAAGAGCTGAGCAACGGCGACTTTATGAGCCTGATGTTCAACTACAATGAGAATCGCAACAACTTCATCCGCCGTGCGACGCTCGCCCAGTTCAACACCAACACCATTCCCGTCTATGACAGCACCTGCGTTCGTCCTTCGGCGAGCGCCGTTGCGGGCGGTACGGCTCAGGTCGATACCAGCTGCTCGAACTTCTATCGCAACAACATCAATCCTTCGAACACCGGTAACATCCGGGGTCAAAGCAGCTTCACCCTGTCGGACAAGCTGCGCGCGACCATCGACCCTTCCTTCCAGTATGTGATGGCCAATGGTGGTGGTCGCACTGTGTTTAAGGAAGTTGACGCACAGTTTCGCACGCCAACCGACCTGAACGGTGACGGCGACTCGCTCGATACCGTGCTGCTCTACTGGCCGAGCACGAACAACACCCACCGCGTTGGCGTCACCTCGTCCCTGATCTACAAGCTGTCAGACACCAGCAATGTGCGCGTTGCCTATACCTATGACCACGGTATTCACCGTCAGACCGGTGAAGCTGTGCCTTTCAACGCCGCTGGTGATCCGACCAATGTGTTCGGTGGCAAGGACGGCTTCGGCAACCCGATCCGTCTGACCGATGGCACCATCCTGCGTCGCCGCGACCGTCTGTCGATCGCGGATCTGAACCAGTTCGCCGTTGAATATCGTGCGCGTTATTTCTCCGACAAGTTGCTGGTCAATGCCGGTGTTCGTGCGCCTTACTTCCAGCGCAACATGACGAACTTCTGCTATCAGCGCGACACGTTCAACGCCTACTGCACCACCCAGACCCCAACCTCGACCGATGCCGCTGGTCTGGTCAGCTTCGTATCGAGCGCCCAAAACAGCAGCGCCGCCAACAAATACGGCGCGCCCCGCAGCTTCACGCGCAAGTACAACAAGGTTCTGCCGAACCTTGGCCTCAGCTATGAATTGGCCGAAAATCAGACCGTCTATATGAGCTATGCGGCAAGCATCTCTGCCCCGCGTACGGACGACCTGTACGACCAAAAGCTGGTCAATCCTGCGCCTGAAACCACCACCGCCTTCGATATCGGCTATCGTTATCAGACCGGTAACGTTGTGGGAGCGGTCGCGATCTTCTCGAACTCGTTCGAAAACCGCATCGTGCGCACCTTCGACGAAGAGAACGGCATCTTCAACTCGCGTAACGTGGGTAAGGTTGAGCTCAAGGGCGTCGACGGCCAAGTCGGTTGGGAACCTTTGGACGGTCTGTCGCTCTATGCGTCGGCCTCCTACATCGACACCGAACTGCAGTCGAACCTGCCAAACGGCCTGAACGGTGCGATCATCGCCACCAAGGGCAAGGAACTGGTCGAAATTCCAAAGCTGCAGGCCAGCCTGCGCGCCGAGTACAAGATTGGTGACTTCTCGTTCGGTCTTCAGGGCAAGCAGGTCGGTGACCGCTATTCCAACGATCTGAACACCGAAAAGGCTCCTGCCTACACGCTATGGGACGCCAATGTCCGTTACGTCCTGCCGCAAATCGGGGTCGCCAAGTCCTCTTTGCAGTTGAACGTCAAGAACCTGCTCGACGAGAAATATCTCGGCGACGTGTCTTCGGGTTCGGGCGGCGCGGCGGGTACCTTCCAGCCTGGCTATCCTCGTGCGGTCGTCCTGACCCTGCGTTCGGCATTCTAAAACAAAACAGCCTGTTTTGATGGGATTGGGGCGGCTCCTTCTGGGGCCGCCCCTTTTTCATGGCTTGACCCCTCCCATATGCATCGGCAATGGAGGGGTGTCCCGTCGCTCCGAGTTTGGAAGTCTTATGCCCCGTCTTGTCCCTGCTGAATGGTCCCCGCACCGCGCCATGTGGCTGGGTTTTCCAAGCCATGGAGACCTTTGGCTGGATCACTATGAGGCTGCGCAGGCTGAGGTCGCGGCTCTTGCCCTCGCGCTGGCGGGTCCGGGTGCAGAGCGGGTTCGGCTGATGGTCTGCGGAGATGAGGCTGAAGCCACAGCAAGGTTGCTGATCGGCGCCGCCCCCGGCATCGAGCTGGTCCGCGCGCAGTTCGGCGATGTCTGGCTGCGCGACACCGGGCCGATCTTCCTGAAAAAGGGTGAGGCCGATCTGGCCGAGGGCTTTGTCTTCAATGGCTGGGGCGGCAAGTACGACTTTCCCGGTGATGAGTTGGTGGCCGACCAGATCGCGGCGGCCTCTGGGGTCCCGCTCGAAATGGCTGATTTCATCCTTGAAGGTGGCTCGCTGGATCACGACGGCTTTGGCGAGATGCTGACCACGCGCCAATGTCTGCTCAATCCCAACCGCAATCCCGGCTGGACCGAGGCCGAGGCTGAGGCGGCCCTTGCCCGGACCTTGGGGGCCAAAAGGGTTCATTGGCTCGATGACGGTTTGGCCAATGATCACACCGATGGTCATGTCGATAATCTGGCGCGCTTTGTGGCACCGGGCGTGGTGGCCTGTCCTATCGCCTTTGGCCGGGCGGATCCCAATGCCGACCTCTATGACCAGACCGCGCGGCAGCTGTCGGGCTACAAGACCGAACGCGGCGCCCCCTTGCAGGTGGTTCGCGTCGCCTCGCCGGGACGGATTGAGGATGAGGACGGGCAAGCTGTTCCCGCCTCGCACATGAATTTCCTGATCGCCAACGAGGCGGTGATCGTGCCCCTCTATGATCAGACCTCCGGGCCCTACGCGGTCGAGGCCCTCAGGAGCCTCTTTCCAGAGCGCACGGTAATCGGTCTGCCGTCCAAGGCCATCCTGACCGGCGGCGGCTCGTTCCACTGTATCAGCCAGCAGGAGCCCGCATGACCCGCACCGTCACTGTCGCGGCCCTCCAGACCGCCTATGGCCCCGATATGGCCGCCAATATTGCCCGCACCATTGATCTGGTCCGTGAGGCCGCTGCCAAGGGCGCGCAGGTCATCCAGCCTTCCGAACTGTTCCAAGGCCCCTATTTCTGCGTCACCCAAGAGGAGCACTGGTTTGCTGCGGCCTATCCCTGGCGCGAGCATCCTTGCGTTCTGGCCCTGGCCCCCATCGCCGCAGAGCTGGGCGTGGTCATCCCTGTCTCGATCTTCGAGCGCGAGGGACCGCACTATTTCAACAGCGTCGTCATTCTCGATGCTGACGGCTCGGCCCTTGGCGTCTATCGCAAGAGCCACATCCCCGATGGTCCCGGCTATCAGGAAAAATATTATTTCCGCCCCGGCGATACGGGCTTCAAGGTCTGGGACACCCGCTTTGGCCGCATCGGCGTCGGCATCTGCTGGGACCAGTGGTATCCAGAATGCGCGCGCGCCATGGCGCTGCAGGGGGCCGAGATCCTGCTCTATCCCACGGCCATCGGCTCAGAGCCCCACGATGAGAGCCTCGATACCCGCGATCCGTGGCGCCGCGCCATGCAGGGCCACGCCGTCTCGAATGTCATCCCCGTGGTCGGTGCCAACCGCATCGGCTTTGAGCCCGGCGCAGGTGGAGGCCAGAGCTTCTATGGTGCCAGCTTCATTAGCGACCATCGCGGCGATCTGGTCGCGGCCTTTGACGGCGAAGAACAGGGCATCCTGACAGCCACCTTCGACCTAGACCACATCGCCACCTACCGCGCCGCTTGGGGCTTCTTCCGCGACCGCCGCCCAGATCTTTACGGGGCACTGGCACAGGGCCGGCCGGTTTAGGGACCTGTTCGCGACAGGCCCCTAACGCCTAACCTATTAGCCCAGAACGCACTTGCCGTTGCGGATGACCGTGACGCCGCGATCCTTGACGCGGGCCTCGAACGAGATGACGTCGCCGTCTTGCCACATGTCGACCGTGATGGTCTCGCCCGGGAAGACGGGGGAGGAGAAGCGTACGGCGTGGCTCTTGATCTTGGCGGGGTCATAGTTGGCATAGGTTTGCAGCACGGCGCGGCAGGTGATGCCATAGGTGCAAAGGCCGTGCAGGATGGGACGCGGAAAGCCTGCTGCCGTGGCGAAGGCTGGGTCGGAGTGCAGGGGGTTGCGGTCGCCGGACAGGCGATAGATCAGGGCCTGATCGGGCTTGGTTGTGATATCAACCGACTGGTCTGGCGCGCGGGTTGGAACTTCATGCGGGACCGGTGCGCCGTCCGATGGACCGCCAAAGCCGCCGTCACCGCGCGCAAAGGTCGAGCCTAGCAGGGTGGCGATGGCCTCGTGCGTCTTGGCGTCCTTCAGGACGGTTTCGGTATAGATCACCGCGCCCTTGCCCGGTCCCTTATCATAGGCCCCGACAATGCGGCTGTCGGCGGTGATGGAGGCTTCGGTTGGCATGGGCTTGTGGAAGGTCACCGACTGCTCACCATGGACGACCATCAGATAGTTGATGCCGGTCTGGCCCATGGGACCTGCGCCCCAGGCGGCGACGGTGGCTTGGGTTGGGACGGCCTTGAGGTTGTTCTCATAGACGAAGGGCAACTCGTCGGCATTCATCGGGTCGGTGCCCATGCCGATGCCGAGCGCATAGAGCATGGTCTCGCGGTCACCCCAGGAAAAGGCCTGATTCTCGGTCTTGAGGTCCAGAATGGCGGGATAGGAAATGGACATGGCGGCCTCCTTGGGCTGGTCAGGTTTGGTTTGTGGCAACAATCAACGCAGCTTGCGGCCTGTCAATCAAGCCTGCATTGCCGCTCGGCCCATGATCGGCTAGAAGCGCGGTCAAGTCCAAGCGGGTTCACACCCGAATCTTGCGTCCAATCCGGGCGCTTCCCTCTTTTTGACAGAGCCGTCACCTATGGAAACCACGTCACTTCCCCAGGGATCTGAAATCACTGGCAATGTTCTCTTCTATCAGAAGCCTGAACCTCTGAGCCGCGATACCCACGGTAAGCTCGGCCTGCGCACGGTCGACAAGCCCTTCGGCTTTGCGGCCACCACCAATGTCGTCCCCTTGACGGTGACGGAATTTGCGCCAGCGGCCATTGCCTATCCGATCATCTTTGCCGGCGAAGGCTTTCAGCCTCTGGCCGTGATGGGCGTTGCTCAGGGCACCAACCTGTTCATCAGCGCCGACGGTTCGGTCGAGCCCGATGCCTATCTGCCCGCCTATATCCGCCGCTATCCCTTCGTGCTGGCTGGCGACGAAAAGGGTGAACGTTTGATCGTCTGTATCGACCGGGCCTCGAGCCTGCTCGCCGAAGGCGCGGACGTTCCTATGTTCGAAAATGGTGAGCCCACCGAATATACGACCGGCTGTATCCAGTTCTGTAACGACTTTGAAGCCGAGCGTCAGCGCACGGACAATTTCGTCGCCGTTCTGAAGGATCTGGACCTGTTCGAAACCCGTCAGGCCCTGTTCAACCCGCGCAACGAAGACGGCACGATTGGCGATCCGCAAGTGGTGGCCGAATATTTCGCCATCTCGGAAGAAAAGCTTCTGGCCCTGCCGCAGGACAAGTTCATGGCCCTGCGTGACAATGGCGCCCTGTCGCAAATCTATGCGCACCTGGTGTCCTTGCTCGGCTGGGACAAGCTGATCACCAAGGTTCTGGTGCGTAATGCCGCAGAGCAGGCCCAAGCCTAAGCCTCAGGACCGCAATGGCCTAAAGATTGAGGGGGATGGTTTGGCGCCATCCCCCTTTTTCGTTCGGGCTGGCGTCTAGTCAGCCAGGTTGGCAGGCGAACAGACTGCGGGTCAGGCAGGAAAAGACCAGCCGCCCGCCCTCATCCAACAGATCATGCTGGGCAATGACGATGCCCTTGGCGTCCCCGACCGGGTCCTTGCCCAAGATGGTCATCCGGCCTCTGAGCAGTTCCCCGTGCGGCGGATTGCGGGCCCAGCGCAGGGCATCGACTGCCAGACGCTTGGTCTGGGGCCAATCGCGGCTAGCCTGACCGTCCAGCCTTGCCCATAGGGCATAGACCATGGCATCGGGCGCTCCTTCGTCGCTGTGCCATCCGGGAGCGAAGGTGGTGATGAAGGCGTTCAGCGCCTGCTCATCCACGGCAACGGCCCCCAGCGAGACGACCTGTCCGATCTCGATCTGTTCAAAATAGGCGGGCACGGGGACCTCTTAAGGCTCAGGCGAAATGCGGATCAGCAGCTTACCGTCATGATCGCCGGTAAAGAGGCGCTTGACGGCTTCGGCGGCATTTTCCAGTCCATCGACCGCAAAGGCCTTCCACTTGATCTTGCCTTCCATGACCCAGGGGGCCAGTTCGGCAAAGGCCTCTCCGGCGCGCGGCAGATAGTCGGTGATGATGAAGCCCTTGATCAGGATGCGCTTCATCAGGGTGTGGGCAAAGTCCGCCGGTCCGGCAACAAGGCCGTCCTTATTGTAGGTCGAGATCATGCCGCAGAGCGCCATGCGGCCATTGAGGTTCATGCGGGTAAAGACCGCATCCATAATCTTGCCGCCGACATTTTCGAAATTGACGTCAATGCCGTTGGGGCAGAGCCGGTCGAGGGCCGCGCCGACATCTTCACTCTTATAGTCAATGGCCCCGTCAAAGCCCAGTTCCTCCACCAGCCAGCGGCACTTGTCAGGACCCCCGGCGATGCCGATGACCCGGCAGCCCTTGAGTTTGGCAATCTGGCCGACGATAGAGCCCACCGCACCTGCAGCGGCGGAGACCACGACGGTCTCGCCGGGCTGTGGCTTACCAATATCCATTAGGCCGAAATAGGCGGTCAGGCCCGTGGCCCCTAGAACGCTCATGAACGCGGTCAGGGGAATGCCGGGAAGGCTTGGCACCGGATTGACGGCGTCTTCGTGTCCAATTGTATAGGCCTGCCAGCCGCCAAGGCCGGGATTGACAAGATCGCCGGGTTGAAAGCGGCTCGAGCGTGAGGCCTCGACCACGCCAATGGTTCCGCCGCGCATGACCTCGCCCAGCGCGACCGGCGGCATATACTGGTCCTGATCACTCATCCAGATGCGGTTGGTGGGGTCGAGCGACAGATAGATGTTGCGCACCAAGACCTCGCCGTCCTCAAGGTCACGCACCGGCGCGTCAATGAAGGCCAGATCCTCGGCGCTGATATCGCCCTCGGGGCGCTTGCGCAAAATCCATTGTTTGTTGGTCGGCCAATTGGTGGTCATGCTGTTTTTTTCCTCGAGAACCCTATGTTTGGAGGGGATCATGGCGTGGTTGTCGTCAATGTCGAGAGCCCTTGAACGTGAACAGGGCTTGGCACCAAGACAATCTGGCCTTAGCTCTACCGGGCGATGATCCCGGTGTGCCGGACCTGAAGGATTTTACGGTTGAAGCCTCTGTTCACTGCCCTCAAAGCCGCTCTCCTTAGCTTGGCCCTGTCCGGTTTCGGCTTGACCTTGGCCGGGCTGCCGACCCCTGCCATCGCGGCGGTGGTGGATACGGGGCATGTGAAGGCCGAGTTGATCGTCAGCGGCGAAGCGGTCCCCGGCGGTGAGGTCCTAGTGGCCTTGCGTCAGACCATCGCCAAGGACTGGCACACCTATTGGCGCAATCCCGGTGATGCAGGGCAGGCGACGACGCTGGATTGGCGCTTGCCCTCCGGTTGGCAGGCGGGTCAGATCATTTGGCCGACGCCAAAGCGCCTGCCGCTCGGCACCTTGATGAACTATGGCTATGAGGGCGAGGCCCTGTTGCCGGTCTCGATCACGGTGCCTGCTGATGCCAAGCCGGGCCAGCGCCTTAGCCTGAAGGCCGAGGCCGGATTTCTGGTCTGTAAGGACATCTGTATCCCCGAACAGGCCAGCCTGACCGCCGAGGTCGTGGTCGCTTCCGGTGCGCCCAAGATCGATGCTAAGGCGGCAAAGGCCATTTCTGACACCCTGACTGCCGCGCCAAAGCTGTCGGGCCTCAAGGCGGTGATGACCCGTGATCAGGACGTGGTGAAACTGTCCATAACCGGCACGCCTCTGGCGGGCGGCAATTTCTCGGACGCCTATTTCTTTGCCTTTGACAGCACGCTCCTCGACCATGCTCGGCCCCAAACGATCGAGCGCGGCCCCGAAGGCCTGACCCTGACCCTACCGGCAGGCTATGGCTTCAAGAAAGGGCCAGCGCCTGCGGTCTTGGCGGGTGTGATTGATCTGGGCGGCGCGGCCTATGAGATCGAGGCCAAGGCGGGTGAGCCGCTGGCCGGTGCTGCGGGTCTTGGGGCTCCGACGGCAACCGACAAGGCCCCAGAGGCCATGAGCCTGCCGCTCGCGGTCCTGTTCGCCTTTTTGGGCGGTCTCATCCTCAACCTGATGCCTTGCGTGTTCCCGATCCTGTCCATGAAGGCCGCCGCCCTGACCGCCCATGGCGGCGAGCATTCTGATTCTCGGGGCCAAGGGCTGGCCTTCTTGGCCGGTGTTGTGACGACCTTCCTAGCGCTGGCCGGGGCCTTGATTGCCGCCAAGGCGGCGGGCGCCGCCGTCGGTTGGGGCTTTCAGCTCCAGTCGCCGCCGGTCGTGGCCGCGCTCTGTCTGGTCATGCTGCTGACCGCGCTCAATCTTTCAGGCCTGTTCGAGGTCGGTTCGAGCCTTCAGGGTGCGGCAGGATCATCGTCGCTGGCCGCGCGCTCAGGTCTCGCTGGGGCCTTCTTTACTGGCGTTCTGGCCGTGGTGGTGGCGGCCCCTTGCACCGCCCCCTTCATGGCCGGAGCCATCGGCTTTGCCCTGACTCAAGGCACTGCTGCGGCCCTTTTGATCTTCCTGTTCTTGGGGCTGGGCCTCGCCGCCCCCTTCACAGCCTTGGCCTTCTCGCCCAGCCTGACCCGTCGCCTGCCGCGTCCGGGGCCATGGATGGAGCGCTTGAAACAGGCGCTGGCCTTCCCGCTCTATGGCACAGCGGCGTGGCTGGCCTGGGTCTTTGCCCTTCAGGCCGGAACCAACGCTCTGGCCTTCCTCTTTGCCGCAGCCGTGGCGGTCGCCTTTGCCGGTTGGCTCTATGGCTTGGCGCAGCGCGCGAGCCTCGCAGGCGGAAAGCCGCGCCTGTCGCTGGTGCTGGCCCTGATCTCTGTCGCGGCGGCGGGTGCCTTGATCTTTGCGGCTGCCAAACTGCCCAGTCCCACCTCGTCAGCGGCCCCGTCTGTTTCGCAAGAGGCGGCGGAACTGCCGTCAGAGCCCTTTTCACCCGACCGTTTGGCCGCCCTGCGCGCCGAGGGTCGGCCCGTCCTGATCAATTTCACAGCGGCCTGGTGCATCACCTGTCAGGTCAATGACACCGCCGCCCTGTCGCGTCCCGCCGTCGCCGAACTGATCAAGTCCACTAACGCCGTCTATATGGTCGGGGACTGGACCAACCGCGACGGCGTCATCGCCAAGGCCCTCGCCGAACAGGGCCGCGCCGGTGTGCCGCTCTACCTGGTCTATGGCGTCGGTGGCCGCACGCCGGTGATCTTGCCGCAACTGCTCACTGAAGGGGCCGTGATCGAGGCCTTGGAGGCTGCGGCGAAGCCGGGTTAGAAAACAAGACCCCCTTCGGCGCTGCGCGCCACTTCCCCCAAGGGGGGAATATCCTCCACAGCGAAATCTTCCCCCTCTGGGGGAAGTACCGGCGAAGCCGGGGTAGGGGGCTTTGTGCGCAGGCAAGATGAGTAAAATCCGCGTCATTGCGAGGCGCATAGCGCCGAAGCAACCCAGGGGAATATCAACCAAGGCCCGTGTCAGCTCCCCGGGTTGCTTCGCTGCGCTCGCAATGACGCATCAAAGAAACAAGGCCCCCTTCGTCGCTAGGCGCCACTTCCCCCAGAGGGGAAGATCTAAGATGAGCAAATCTTCCCCCTCTGGGGGAAGTACCCGCGAAGCGGGGGTAGGGGGTTGCATGCCCATGCGTGATCTTAAGTTGGGTTTCAGCGTCGGACGGGTTACCAGAGCCTATAGGCACGAGAGACCCTGACATGACCGCTATGACCTCTGCTTGGGACAATTTTGACGCTGAAGCACAAAAGGCTGATGGTCAGCCGATTTTAGACCTGTTCGCCGCCGAGCCCGATCGTCTGCAGCGCCTTACCCTTGAGGCAGCCGGGCT